>DCVK01000013.1 GCA_002335385.1 Candidatus Aminicenantes bacterium UBA2190 | reverse complement strand
GGCGCTGGTGCCGGGGCTGCGGCGCCGTCCTGGAACTGGTGTCGCTTCAGCCGCTGCAGGTGGTGCCGGTACGGCGCTGCGCCGAGGACTTCGGCGTATGACCCTGCCCGGCGCCGGCGCCCTGGAAGGGGTCGGCATCCTGGATGCCACGCTGCGCGAAGGCGAGCAGGCCCCCGGGGTCTATTTCGAGCCGTACGTCAAGGCGGCGATCGCCGGCCTGCTGGATGAGATCGGCGTCGAGGTCATCGAGGCGGGCCATCCGTTCGTGGACGATGAGATCGCCGAAGCAGTCAACTGCCTTGCACGCCGGGGATTCCGCGCCCGCATTGCCGCCCACGCGCGGGCGCGTCGCGAGGATGTCGAGGCGGCGCTGGCGAGCGGGGCCGGATTCCTGGGCATATTCCTGTGCGTTTCCCCCGAGCGGCTGCGCGAGCGCGGACTGACGCCGGCAACCGCGCTCGACCAGGTGACCGCAGCGATCACCCTGGCCAAGGAGCGGCGGCCCGGGCTCATCGTGCGCTTCACTCCCGAGGACGCGGTCCGCTCGCCCGTGGCGGATGTGGCGGCGGTGGCTGCCGCGGCAGTGGCCGCCGGCGCCGACATCATCAGCATCGCCGATACCACCGGCTGCATGATCCCCGGCGGCCCTCGCAGCCTTTACGACTGGCTGAGCCGTTTTCGCGACGAGCTGCAGCGCCGGAATGCCCGGCCGCGTCTCGCCGTCCATTGCCACAATGACCGCGGCCTGGCCCTGGCCAATGCCCTGGACGGCCTGCGCGCCGGCGCTTCGCTCGTCGATGTCTCGGTGCTCGGCCTGGGCGAGCGGGCCGGCATCGTCGACCTGGCCGCGCTGCTGGCCGTCCTGGTCCAGGATTTTTCCGGCAACGGCCGCTGGCGCCTGGAGAAGGTGGCCGAACTGTACCGGCTGGTCAGCCGCTTTTCCGGCGTTCCGATCCCGGTTCATTTCCCGGTCATGGGCCGCAATGCTTTCCGCCATTGCGCCGGAGTTCACAGCCAGGCGGCGCTGCGTGATCCCCGCCATTATCAGAGCCTCGATCCGGCACCGTTCGGCCTGAGCCCGGAATTCAGCCTTGACCATATGTCGGGTTGTTCCGCCCTGCTGCATGCTCTGGAGAGCATCGCCGTCGGTGACCTGGACCCTGAGCTTTTCACGGCGGTGCTGCGCCGGGTGAAGGCAATCGGCAAAAAAGGGCGCACCGTCGGCCGCGATGAACTGGGCTGGATCGTCGCCTGGGAGAAAGCGCAGGCTCAGGGACGGCCGGTGCTGCTGACCCAAAGCGCCTAAAAGAACGCCGGGCTGGCTTGCAAATTCCCTATCACCGTGCTAAAAAAACAGGTCCGACCCTGTTGGCAAGCGGGATTTTAGCGGACAGCGGAGGCTGACATGGAATGGGAATGGGCCAGGGGAACAAGCCCGATCCTGTTGGCGCTGGCGGCAACCCTGTTCACCTGGGCGCTCACGGCTTTGGGTGCCGCCCTGGTCTTCTTTTTCAGGGATTTGAACCGGCGGCTACTCAATACCATGCTGGGTTTCGCCGCCGGAGTGATGATCGCCGCCAGCTATTGGTCGCTGCTGGCGCCGGCCATCGAGATGGCGCGGGAGGGGGGCGGCATTCCCTGGCTTCCCGCGGTTGCGGGATTCCTGGCCGGAGGCGCCTTCCTGCTGCTTATCGACCATATCCTGCCCCACCTGCACCTGGGATTGGAGATGAAGAACGCCGAGGGGATCAAGACCTCCTGGCAACGCAGCACCCTGCTGGTCCTGGCCATCACCCTGCACAACATCCCCGAGGGACTGGCCGTCGGAGTCGCCTTCGGCACACTGGCCGACCACTGGACGCCGGCCGCCCTGGGCAGCGCCGTGGCCCTGGCCTTCGGCATCGGCCTGCAGAACTTTCCCGAGGGCGCGGCGGTCTCGGTGCCGCTGCGCCGCGAGGGATTTTCCCGCTGGAAGGCCTTCGGCTACGGGCAACTGTCGGGGATGGTCGAACCCGTCGCCGGTGTCGCCGGCGCGGCACTGGTGGTGCTGGCCAAGCCGCTGCTGCCCTATGCACTCTCTTTCGCCGCCGGGGCCATGATCTTCGTGGTGGTGGAAGAACTCATCCCCGAGGCGCAGCGCGGAGATGAGACCGACCTGTCGACCATCGGCGCCATGCTCGGTTTCGCCGTCATGATGCTCCTGGACGTAGCGCTGGGATAGTTCGCAGACTCACCTAGGCAAAAGGGAGCGGGCCCTTTCAGGGCATCTTTTTCAATTTCACCTTTTGCTTCTATTCCATTTCATCCGGATCATCAAGGCGGACATTTTCCGCAGTAGGAGCGAAACAGGGATGCGCTGAGATAACGTTCGCCGCGGTCGGGAAGGATGGTCACCACGGATCGGCCCGGGAAATCGCGGACGATCCTCCATGATCCGGCCAGCGCGGCGCCGCTGGAAATTCCCGAGAAGATGCCGGCCTTTACAGCCAGTAGCCGGGTGGCCATGAACGCTTCCTCATCGTCAATCCGGACGATGCCATCCAGCAGGGTGCGATCGAAAATCCCGGGCACTTCCGACTCTGTCATATTTTTCAATCCCTGGATCTTGTGGCCAATCCCCGGCTCAACACCGAAGATCTTGATCCCCGGCCTGATTTCCCGCAGGTAGTGGCCGATGCCCATCAGCGTCCCGCCTGTCCCGATGCCGGCCACGACGATGTCCACGTGTCCCGCGGTCTGCTGGTAGATTTCGGGGCCGGTGGTCTCGTAGTGCGAGCGAACGTTCGCGGCGTTGTTGAACTGGTCGGGCATGAAGTAATCCTGCGGGCGGGAAGCCGTCAGGCTGCGGGCGCGGTCGATGGCGCCGTCGGTGCCCTTGGCCGCAGGTGATAATTCCAGTTCGGCGCCGAAAGCGGTGATGATGGAGCGACGCTCGTTGGATACGCAGGCGGGCATGATGATGTGCAGGCGATAACCCAGGGCGGCGCCGATCATGGCCAGGGCGATGCCCGTGTTGCCCGAGGTCGCCTCCACGATGGTCATGCCCGGGCGCAGCGCCCCGGTGCGCTCGGCCTCGCGGACCATGCGCAGGGCCGGGCGGTCCTTGATGGAGCCTCCGGGATTGCTCCCCTCGACCTTGGCCAGCACCTGAGTGCGCGGCGGCAATGGCAGCAGGCCGCTGACGTCGACCAGGGGGGTATTGCCTATGGTGGACAGAATGTTGCTCATTTGCTCTCCTTGTGAGAATTCTCTGGAAAATGAGAAAAAAGGGGGGGTGGACTCTTAGCGGGCGGCGGGCAGCCCGCAACAGGAACAGCGCAGACCGCGCCCCGGTCGGGGCGGGAGAGTCGGGCTGAAACTGAACCGTTGCGTCATGGTCCGATCATACCATAGGTGGGGCTCGCGGGCAAGAAGGGAACTCAGCCTCAGGCCCTCCGGGCTGCCAAGCGCGAACGGCCCAAAGCAGAGGTCTTCTATTGACTTTTCCTCCTATTTTCTTTTTAATGGCCGCAGCGAAGGAGCGTGAACCGACCGCAGGTCGCGAAGTGAGGGATGATCAATCGCAATATCGATCATTACCGCATCATTGAAAAAATCGGCGAGGGCGGGCGAGGTGTCGTATTCAAGGCCGAGGATACGAAACTCAAGCGCACTGTGGCCTTGAAATTCCTCCCCCAGCACCATGACGCCGAGGGGGAATTGCGGGCGCGTTTCGAGCGCGAGGCCCAGACCGCCGCCATAGTGAACCATGCCAACATCGTCACCATCTACGGGATCAATGAGTTCGCGGGGCAGCTGTACATTGCCATGGAATATGTAGATGGCCGCACCCTGCAGGAAGTGACGAGGGACTTGGAGCGCGAAGCGCCGGAGCTTGCGGCGCGAAAGCGAATCGCCATCCTCCTGCAGGTTTGTGATGGCTTGAGTCATGCGCACCGGCACGGGATCGTCCACCGCGACATCAAGCCGCAGAACATCATGATTGACCGCGACGGGCGGGTGAAGATCCTGGATTTCGGCATGGCCCGGCTGTTCGGCGTCCGGCACCTGACCGCTGACCACGTGATCCAGGGCACTCTTCTGTATCTGTCCCCAGAACTGCTGAACGGCGCTGAGCCTGATGCCCGGTCGGACATCTGGGCCCTGGGCGTGATGCTGTATGAAATCTTGGGCGGCCGGCACCCCTTCCACGGCCCGACCCCCGAAGCGGTGATCCATGCCATCATCCACCGCGATCCAGAGCCTCTGCCGGAGCCGCTCGTGCCCGGGCGGCCGCTGCTGGAGCGCCTGCTCAACAAGGCGATGGCCAAGGCCCCCGGCCAGCGCTACCAGAGCATCGCGCCCCTGGCTGCGGACCTTCGGCTCTTGTTGGAGGAAGGCCCTGCCCCGGCGGTCAACGGTGCGGACGCCTCCCGCGAGGCGATCCGCATCGCCGTCCTGCCCTTCGCCGATCTGAGCCTGCGGCAGGACCAGGAGTATTTTTGCGACGGCATCGCCGAGGAGCTGGTGCACATGCTGGCTAAGATCGACGGGCTGCGGGTATGCTCGCGGACATCCTCGTTCCAGTTCAAAGGCAGGCAGGTGGACTTGCGCAGCATAGGCAGGAAGTTGAACGTGCAATATCTTCTGGAAGGCAGCGTGCGCAGGGCGGGGAACCGGCTGCGCGTCGCGACCCGGCTGGTCCAGGCGGCCGACAGCGCCACCGTCTGGTCCGAGGAGTTCAACGGGCTCATGCGCGATGTGTTCCGCGTGCAGGAGGAAATCGCCTTAGCGGTCATCAGCAGCTTGAAGCTCCGGCTCCTGGCCACGGACCGGGCCAGGCTGGCCAAACGGCATACGGTCGACCTGGAGGCCTACAACCTGTACCTGCGCGGGAGATACTTCTGGAACCGCCGCTATGAGGGCGGCCTGATGAAATCGCTCGATTTCTATCAGCAGTGCATCGCCCGGGACGAGAACTATGCCTTGCCCCACGCGGCGATCGCCGAATCACTGGGCATCATCGGGCTGTACGGCTTCCTGCCGCCGCAGCCAGCGTTCGAGCGCGCGCGGGCGGCGGCGCTCAGCGCCCTGGAGATCGATCCGGAGCTGGGAGAGGCTCACTGCTCGCTGGCCTGGGTCAGCAATTTTTTCGACTGGGATTGGAACGCGGCCGAGGCCGAGTTCCGGCGCGCCGTTCAGCTCGATTCGAGCTCGGCGACCTGCCATGAATGGCACGCGCTATTCCTTGCCATGCACGGGCGCTTCCAGGAGGCCGGGGCCGCCATCCACCGTGCCCTCGACCTGGATCCGCTGTCGCTGATCATCAACAGTGTCAAGGGTCTGATCGATGTCTTCGCGCACCGCTTCAGCGAGGCCGTGGAGCAGCTGAAGCGGACGCTAGAGCTGGACGCCAATTTCCTGCTGGCCCGGCTCTGGATGGGCGAAGCGCATCTTTTTCAGGATCAGCCGGAGGCGGCGCTGGAGCAGTTCCAGCAGGTGATCGCGGATCCCGGAAAGGGCATGATCACCTGGGCGCTCTCCGCCGCCGGCAGCGCCCATGCGCGCCTGGGAAGGAAGCGCGAGGCGCTGGACATATACGGGCAACTGGAGGCCATTGCCCGGCAGCGCTATGTTCCGAAGACCCAGATGGCACAAATATTCTTCAGCATGGACCCGGACCGGGCTTACGCTCTCCTGGAGAAGGCCCTCGCCGAGCGGGACGCATTCCTGCCCTGGGCGCTGAGTTCGCCGCACTTCGATCCGTTGCGCGGCCAGCCGCGCTTCCAGAAGCTCTTCGACAGGCTGGTCCGGCCGCCGGGCGCCACGGCGGCAAAGCCGGCTAGCAAGCGAAACGGCTGTGTTTGAAGGCATCAAGGAGAAGATCTGGGAACAGCTGAGGGAGAAGGATGTCTCCCTGGCCATGCTCTACGGCCGCGACGGCCGCATCCTCTGGCATCGGGGGCGCTCCATCTTGGGCGGCTCGGTCCTCGAAGGCGAGGGATTCCCGCGCGGCTTCATCGAGGCGGCCCTCCGCGGCCGCGCGCGGCCCGTCGAAAGCGAGGATGTTCTCGTCGCCCCCGGGGCGGGCGAACTGACCCGGTCGGCGCAGGTGCTGAAGATCAAGAGCCTGATCATACTGCCGGTCGGCGGCCAGTTCTTCCTGTACATCGACAGCGGGGTCAAGGAGTCGTTCAGCGGCGCCGACCGCGAAGCCTTTCGGGTGATCGGCGGGCTGCTGGCCGGCACCATCGAGCAGGTGCGCAGGAGCGAGAGCGACGTGGGCGGGCTCAGCGGCGGCAGTCCGGAGATCGAACGCGTCCGTGACCTGGTCCTGCGCTATTCGCTGGAAGAGGCTCCGGTGCTGCTGCTGGGGGAGACCGGCGTGGGCAAGAGCCGCATCGCCGAGCTGATCCACCGCTACTCGGGACGCAAGGGCAAGCTCTATACGGTGAACACGCCGGGCATCCCGGAACACCTGTTCGAGAGCGAGGTGTTCGGCCATCGCCGCGGGGCGTTCACCGATGCTCGCGCCGACAAGAGGGGATTCGTCGACGAGGCGCGGGGCGGAACGCTGTTCTTCGACGAGATTTCCGAGATCCCGCTGCCTTTTCAAGCCAAGCTGCTGCGTTTTCTGGAGACGCGGAGATTTCACGTGCTGGGAGATCCCGAGGAGCGCGAGGCGGACGTGCGCATCATCGCCGCATCCAATTGCGACCTGGCGGCGTCGATCCGCGCCAGGCAATTCCGTGAGGACCTCTTTTTTCGATTGCAGATCCTGACCATCAAACTCCCGCCCCTGCGGTGCAGGCGCGAGGACATCCGCGCCCTGGTCCAGGAGAACCTGGAGCACCTGCGGGGAAAGGAGATCGGCGACGGCTTCTGGCAGGCCCTTCTCGCCCATGACTGGCCGGGCAACGCCCGGGAACTCATCACCGTTCTGCTGCGGGCGGGGATCGATGCTCCCAGCCCGGTGACCGGCGCCGAGATCCGGCGGCTGATCCGCATGAGTCCGATGCCGGCGGCCAGCCTGGAAAACGGGGAGGCCAGCCGCGACCTCGAAGCCAGGCTCGGGGCGGGGGAGGATTTCTGGCGGGTCGTCTGGAAGCCCTTCATCGGGCGGGACCTGAACCGCGACCAGGTCCGCGGCCTCTTGCGCCGCGGCTTTGCCGCCAGCGAGTTCAGCCTGAAGAAGCTCGCGCTTTCCTGGGGGATTTGCGAGAATGATTACAAAAAATTTGTCGCCGTCCTCCACAAGTACGCCATCCATCCAAAGAGCGGTTCCTAGGGCGCTGTCGGTAATCCCCCGTTTATGCGGGATAAACGCCGGGTTATCCCGTCCGGCATCTGGCGGCAGGCCGCCGTCGGCGATCGCCGTCAGGAAAGCATAATTTTTTCCCCGCGATCTGGCAACTCGGTTGCTTCTCTCTTGCTGATCGTGGCCGGGGCAATCGTAAAGCCCTTGCCCGCGCAAGGAGGGAAGGATGAAACATCTTGTCATCGTGTTCCTGGGCTTGCTGCTGCTGTGCAGCGGCGCCCTGTATCCCTGGGGATCGGCGACCCACTTCTACATCGACGAACAGTTGACCATGAAGTCCATGGGATTGAAGTTCAACGCCGGCTACGGCGGCATGGCGCCCGACGCCTTCAACTACCTGTTCTCCTCCCCGTATCTGGAGAACCTGTACGCGGCCACGCATTACCAGTTCCAGCCGATATGGGACAAGGCGGGCAACCGGATCGCCCAGGCGCTGGCCTTTGGCTTCATCACGCATAACGACGCCTGGGGTGCCGACTACACGGCCCATCACGCCGGCATCACCCAGGGGACGGCTGAAGGGTACGTGATTGCCAAGGCCCAGGCGCTGCTGGTGCTGGCGCCGCTGCCTCCGGAGCTGCCTCTCTCGCAGCAGCAGGGCATGAGCCTCTATCACGAGTTTGTCGAGACCGCCGTCAACGTGCTCATGAAGCGGGTCGATCCGCGCATCGGCGAAAAGATCGCTTTCGCCGCGCTGCGGCGCAATCCGCAGTTTCCCTTGTTGCTGGTCGGGGCCTACGCGGAGGAGTTCGCCGCCTATTTCGGCGGGCCGGCGGAGGCGACCCAGGCGATCCTGGCGGTGGAGGAGGAGTTTCGCCGGATCTCCGTCCTTATGGGCCAGGTCCTGTGCCAGGAGGAGGCCGTCGCCGTGCAGCTGTTCGCCGAGCAGATGGCCGACATGGCGGATGACTTTCTGGGTGCGCCGCTGCCCATTCCCAGGGAGACCGCCGTCTCGCTGGTCACGCAGCTGATCCACGCCGCCATGGACCTGTGTGCGCCCGATTTCCAGCAGGAGATCGAGGCGACCATCGGCCAGGTCGCGCTGCAGATGGCGGCGCACGGATTCATCATCGCGGACGGCGATGGACGGTCCGCTGAGCGAGTCTCTCCCGCTGAAAAATAGTCTTCGCTCCGGCAGGCGCCGGTTTCGCTTACCTGCAAGCCGGCGCCTGCCGGGCCAAAAAAATCGCTGAAGTCAGGCGAGAGGGCAGCCAAAGGAACCAAAGGCAAGTTGTGAAGTGTTGAATAAACAAGGCTTTGATTTTGGGTGAAAGGAGGGGGAGCGATGAACAGGAAAAAGGTGAATTTGTTCCTGGCAGCGGCCTTGCTTTTTTTCTGGTTGGACGGGAGCACGGTTGCGGGGAATGGCCAAGACTCGAGCCAGGAGACGGGAAAACGGGAACAAATCGATCGGTTGCGCAAGGCCGAACGCGAGAGAAAAAAGGTGCGCGAGGCTTATTGGCTGGAGAAATATTCCCTCCCGCGAGGCTTGGCGGGAACCCAGGGGAAAATGCCTGCATCCCATGCGGCCCTGGAAAGAATCCGATTGGAGCGGGAGGGACAGGGGGGGGAAAGGTTCGGTCCGGGCAGGGTCCGGCCCGGCGCCGGGCTATCCTTATACAAGAAGTGGAAAGAATATCCCGGCGAGGCGCAAGGGGACCTGTTTCAAAAAAGTGAACTGGAATCCCTTGGCCGATTCCATCCCGAAGAATTGAAAAAAATAATGGAGATGAGCAAGGGGCGGCCGCTTCCTGAGAGGGGGAGAGAAGCCGCCGCCTCCGGAGTGGAGCACTCCAGCGTGGGTGCCGAGTATATTTCCCTGACCATCGATGCACCGCCGACGAACGGCGAGATCAACCCGGCCGATGATCAAGACCTGTATCAATTTGCCGTCACTTCCCCCGGCTGGTACAAGGTCGAGACATGGCTGGTCAGCCTGGAAGACAATTATATGTATCTGTACGGACCCAGTGATCCTGTCATTTATATCACGGAGGATGACGACAGCGCCGAGGGCAGGGCAGCGAAAATTTGGCGGTATTTTGACGCCGGTGTCTATTATGTCGTGATCACCTCTTTCGATGGCGCCTATGCCGGGATCTACACTATCGCGGTGACAACCGCCGGCACTCCCAGCATGATCTCGGGCCGGGTCACCGATGAGGCGGGAAACGGGCTGGAAGGCATTCTGATTTATGCATATGACATGAGTAAAGAACTTGCTGTAAAAGTGAATTCCGACACGGGTGGCAATTATCATCTCTCCCCACTGGAGGCCAGGAGTTACAAAATTGCCTTTTACCATGGAGGACTGAATTTCTTGAACGAATGGTTCAACAACAAGAGCGGTTTCACCGACGCGGATGAGGTCGTCGTGACGGCCGGCGGCACAACGGCAAACATCAATGCTCAACTGGCTGTAGGAGGCAGCATCTCCGGGCGGGTGGTCAACAGCTCGGGCGCCGGCATCGGCAACATACGCGTGGCGACATATGGCAGTGCCGGTGATTTCATCAGCACCAGATTGACCAATGCTGACGGAGACTACCTGGTTCCGGGACTGAATTCGGGGAGTTACAGAATCTGCTTCAACGGCAGCGGCATGAATTATATCACGGAGTGGTATAACGACAGGGCAAATAGATCCTCAGCCGATCTCGTATCGGTTACCGCGGGAAGTAACACGCCCAATATTAATGCCGAACTCGCCCTGGGCGGTAGCATCTCCGGCCGCGTGACCAACGCCGCGACGGCGGGCATCGCGGGCATCAGCGTTCATGTCGAGAATCTTGATTACTTTTTCCAAGTTAGTGCCACTACCGATGCCGATGGCAATTATTCGGCCAATGGTCTGCCGACGGGAAGCTACAAGGTACATTTTTACAACAATGGTTCAAGCTACATATCTGAATGGTACAACGACAAGGGAGATTTCGCTTCGGCCGACCTCGTGGTAGTAACAGCGGGTGGCGATACCCCGGACATTGATGCCGAGCTGGCCCTGGGCGGTAATATTTCCGGTCGTGTGACCAATGCCTCTGTGGCGGGCATCGCGGGCATCGGCGTTTACGTATATGACCTTGATCGCAATAATTTGGCTTACACCCCCACCGATATCTTTGGCAATTATTCGGCCAACGGCCTGCCGACGGGAAGCTACAACGTACTTTTTCACAACAATGGTTTAAGCTACATCTCTGAATGGTACAACGACAAGGCTGATTTTGATGCTGCTGATTCTGTGACTGTCAATGCCGGCAGCGATACCCTGGGCATCAACGCCATGCTGGCACACAGTGGCAGTATCTCGGGGCGAGTCACCGACATGTCAGCCAAGGGCATCGCAGGCTTGGAAGTCAATGTGTGCAGCTTCGACTTGGGGGGCTGGTATTATACGTACACTGATGTCAATGGTGATTACAAGGTTGCCGGCCTTCCGGGCGGAAATTATTATGTCAACTTTTGGCCATATTTGGAAAAGGGCCAAAATTATGCCCAGGAATGGTACGACAACAAGGCGTCTTTCGGCTTTGCGGATCCGGTTTCCGTGACCTCAGGCAGCGATACACCCAACATCGATGCCCAACTCGCTGATGCCGGCAGCATCGGCGGATGCGTCAGAAATATCAGTGGCTCTGGGCTGGCGAATGTCGATGTTCTTATTTATGAGTCAGGGGGGGGGCTGGTTAATTTGAAGAATACTGGCAGTGACGGAAGTTATATGGCGGATAACCTGCCGGTTGGCAGCTACAAAGTCAAATTTTACGACTATTCCGGAGCCTATATCGGTGAATGGTATAACGACAAATTCAGTTTCGACTCGGCCGACCCTGTGACCATTATGGCTGGCGGTATAACTCCAGTTAATGCGCTACTTGCCGCTGTCGGGGACAGCGATTCCCTCACCATCACCGCGCCCAACGGCGGCGAGAGCTGGACGGCGGGCACCGGGCAGGAGATCACCTGGACCTCGACTGGAGGTGTGGGTAACATCAACATTATTTATACCTATGACAACGGCTCCACCTGGCATTCGGTCATCGAAGACACGGCCAACGACGGCAGCCACCTGTGGACCATCCCCGACACGCCATCCACCCATTGCTTCTTGAGAGTGCAGGAGAACGACGGCTATCCAGGCGACTACAGCGACGCCGCCTTCACCATCGTTTCTGCCGTGATCCCACCGGTCATCTCCGGTACCATCCTTTACAACTCCTCTCCGCTGGCCGGTGTGGTCATGAGCGGCCTGCCGGGCAACCCGGCCACCGATGACTCCGGGCTCTACACTTCCCCTGTCGATTATGACTGGTCGGGCACGGTCACCCCGACCCTGGACGGATATTCGTTCACCCCGGCCAATCGCATGTACATCAGCATAACCTCGGACCAGACCTCGCAAAACTACATCGCCGCCCAGGCCAGTTCTCTCGAGCTGACCAGCCCCAACGGCTGGGAGCACTGGACCCTGGGCACCACCAAGGCCATCACCTGGAACGCCGTCAACTACACCGGCACGGTGCGCCTGGTGCTGTTCAAGAACGGCGTCAGGTTCGGCAACATCGTCGCCAACCTCCCGGCTTCGGCCGGCAGCTACTCCTGGACCGTGGGCCAGACCTACGACAGCGGCATGGCGCCCGAGGGCTCCGACTACCGCCTGTACCTGCGCAGCACCGACGGCACCATTATCGATCCCAGCGACTAC
>DCVK01000032.1 GCA_002335385.1 Candidatus Aminicenantes bacterium UBA2190 | reverse complement strand
CACCATTATCGATCCCAGCGACTACCGGCTGGGGCTGATCGAGCCGGCGCAGCTGGAGATGACATCGCCCAACGGCGGCGAGAGCTGGGAGCTGGGCACGACCCAGAACATCACCTGGAACGCCAACGGCTACTCCGGCACCGTGCGCCTGATCCTGTTCCAGAAGGCGGCCAAGGTGGGGCAGATCGCGGCCAACCTGCCGGCCGATCAGGGCAGCTACGCCTGGACCGTAGGCACGCACCAGGCCGGCACGGCTCCGGCGGGCATCCTGTACTCCATCCGCCTGCTGGCCGGGGACGGCTCGCAGGACGACTTCAGCGACGGCCCGCTGACCCTGATCGAGTCTGACGCCCTGGTGGTCGACCATCACCACACGGTCATGAACGTCATCCCCGCCGAGTGGCTGGAACAGGCGAAGCGGCACAGGCTGCTGGTGCTGAGCGCCCAGGGCGATGACCCGGTCACCCTGGGGCTGAGGCTGCTGGGGAGCAAAGACGCCCGGCTGGCTCCGGTTGCATCGCCCAATGAGCCGGGGCTGGTGGCGCAGGAAGGGAGCTGGCTGCCGCAAGGTGCGGCGCTCGATCCGCAGGAGTGGCGCTGGAGCCTGGAGAAGGCCATATTGGACAGCCAAGCCACGGTGGCGGTGATCCGGCCCGACGAGGGGGCGCTTCTGGCCAACAGGCTGAACGCCGAAATCTACTTGTCGGTCGTGAATGAGCTGTCCGGGCGACTGCCCGGTGTCAAGCTGGCCTGCTCGACGGTGGGCATGGACGAGCCGAACGATATCCCGGCCAAGTTCAACCGCCAGGTGCGGGAGTCGGTGCTACGGAACAAGGGCACGCTGCTGGACGCCGCCGACATCGAGAGCTGGTCGGGCGGCGATCAGCAGCTGGTGAAGGAAGTGCCGGTCCGCCACCCGGCCAACCGGATGAGCCAGGGCATGGAGAGCCAAGGGAACCTGGCCAGCCAGGGTGCTGCCGCGTGGTGGCTGCTGGCCCGCCTGGCCGGCTGGGAGGAGTGAGCATCAGCAGTTGACCAGCAACAACGTAGTCAAGTTGCCTAAGGAGGGACCATGAAAGGATTTAAGAAGAGTTTGCTGGCAGCGCAGCTTGCACATTTCGTTCTGCCGCTGGTGTTGTTTTGCGTTTTTTTTGCCGACATCGAGGCGGCGGTGAAGTACGTCACCCCGAGCGGGGCCGGGACAAAAGACGGCAGCAGCTGGGAGAACGCCTGCGGCAACGCGGAGTTCATCACCAACCTGCCGCTCGCCTCCAGCGGGGACGAGTTCTGGATCGCGGCGGGGGTCTACAAGCCCACCATGAATACAACTGACCGCACCGCCGCCTTCCAGCTGAAAGACGGAGTAGCCCTCTACGGCGGCTTTGCCGGCATCGAGACGCTCCTGACCCAGCGCAACTGGGTTGCGAATGTGACCATACTTTCCGGGGACATCGACAGCAACGACAGCCAGACCCCCGTCATCACCGACATCGCGACCGTGACCGGCAACACCAGCAACAGCCATAACGTCGTCAAGGGCACGACCGGCGCCACCCTGGACGGGTTCACCATCACCGCGGGGTATGCCGACAATGGAAGCAGCTATCCCTATTATATGGGTGGCGGCATGTTTAACGGCAGCAGCAGCCCCATGGTGACCCACTGCACCTTTGCGGGAAACCATGCGATGCAAGGCGGCGGCATGTTCAACATATACAGCAGCAACCCGACGGTGACGGGCTGCACGTTTACCGGCAATTCCGCTTCCGTCATCGGCGGCGGCATGTGCAACGACAGCAGTATGTCTCCCATGGTGACAAACTGCACCTTCTCGGGCAACAAAGCCGCCGTAAACGGCGGCGGCATATTCAACAAATCCGGCAGCGGAGCTACGGTGACCCATTGCACCATTTCTGGCAACTCAGCCAACTCAGGAGGCGGCGGCATATACAACAGCAGCGGCAGCAGCGTAACGGTGACCCACTGCACCTTTTCAAGCAATAGCGTGGGAAATGGCGGCGGCGGCATGTGGAACAATGGCAGCAGCCCAATCGTGACCAACTGCACATTCTCCGGCAACGCAGCCGTCAACGAAGGCGGAGGCATGTACAACGATGCCAGCAGCAGCCCGGCGGTGACCAATTGCACGTTTTCGGGCAATACGGCCACAACGGGCCTCGGCGTTTATACGAATTCCGGCAGCCCCGTGCTGACCAACTGCATCCTGTGGGACGCTGCCACTCCGGAGATCTCGGGAGGCACGCCGACGGTGACCTATTGCGTCGTCCAGGGGGGCTTTTCCGGGACCGGCAACATCGGCACCAATCCCGACCTCGGGCCGCTGGCCGCCAACGGGGGAGCTACCCAGACCCATGCCCTGCCCGCTGGCAGCAGCGCCCTGGACGCGGGGACCGGCACCGGCGCCCCCGCAACCGACCAGCGCGGGGTGAGCCGGCCTCAGGGGGCCGGGATCGACATCGGATCATTTGAGCGCAGTCCCGTATATTGGCACGTCACCCCGAGCGGGGCAGGGACGAAGAACGGCACGAGTTGGGAAAACGCCTTCGGCAACGCGGAGTTCATCACCCATCTGCCATTGGCAAGCATCGGCACCGAGTTCTGGCTGGCCGCAGGGCTCTACAAGCCCACCATGAATGCAGTCGACCGCGACGCCACATTCCAGTTAAAAGACGGCGTGGCCCTCTACGGCGGCTTTGTCGGCGGCGAGAGCGCGCGCGACCAGCGCGACCCGGCGGCAAACCTCACCGTCCTGAGCGGGGACATCGACAGCAACGACAGCCAGACCCCCGTCATCACCGACCTCACGACCGTGACCGGAAACGCCAGCAACAGCGAGCACGTGGTCACCGGCGCGAACGGCGCCACCCTGGACGGGTTCACCGTCACCGCGGGTTATGCCCAAGAATCTGGATATGGCGGCGGGATTTACATCCATTTCAGCAGCCCCACGCTGCTCGATTGTACTTTTTCCGGCAACTCGGCCCGCCACACCGGCGGCGGCATGTTCAACGACCACGGCAGCCCCACGCTGACGCGCTGCGCGTTTTCCGGCAACAGAGCCAACTACGGCGGCGGCATGCGCAGCGATTTCAGCAACCTCACGGCGACCGACTGCACGTTTTCCGGCAACTTGGCCGCCGTATACGGCGGCGGCATGTTCAACGACAGCGGCAACCCCATGGTGAAAAACTGCACGTTTTCCGGCAACACAGCCACCAACAACGGCGGGGGCATGTACAGTGGCGGCGGCAGCCCCACGCTGGCCAACTGCACGTTTTCCGGCAACACAACCGACCTTGGCGGCGGCATGTACAACATCAACGGCAGCCCAGTACTGACCAACTGCACGTTTTCCGGCAACACAGCCGCCAGCAACGGCAACGGCCTGTACCATCATGGCATCGGTAACCTGACGGTGACCAACTGCATCTTGTGGGACGCCGCCACTCCGGAGATCTCGGGAGGCACGCCGACGGTGACCTATTGCGTCGTCCAGGGGGGCTTTAGCGGGACCGGCAACATCGGCACCAATCCCGACCTCGGGCCGCTGGCCGACAACGGGGGATCTACCCAGACCCATGCCCTGCCCGCTGGCAGCAGCGCCCTGGATGCGGGGACCGCCACCGGCGCCCCCGCCACCGACCAGCGCGGGGTGAGCCGGCCGCAGGGGGCCGGGATCGACATCGGCGCCTTCGAACTGGAAGCCTATCAGGTCACCTTCACCGCGGGCTTCGGGGGAACGCTCAGCGGGGCCACTCCGCAGACAGTGTTCCGTGGCGGATCCTCCTCGCCGGTGACGGCCAATGCCCTGGCCGGCTACGGCTTCGTGAACTGGACCGGCAGCCTTACGAGCACCGACAACCCGCTGACCATCTCCAATGTCACCGCCGACATGACCGTCACCGCCAACTTCGCGCTTAGTTCCCTGATCGTCTCCGGCACCGTCCTGTTCAACTCCTCGCCTCTTTCCAGCGTGGTGATGAGCGGTTTGCCGGGCAACCCGGTTACCGATGGCTCCGGTTTTTATACTTCAGCGGTCGATTACGACTGGTCGGGGACCGTTACACCGACCTTGGCCGGATACCTGTTTACCCCGGCCAGCCGCTCCTACAGCAATGTCACCAGCGACCAGACCGACCAGGACTACTCGGCCGTCCTGGCTCCCGCCCTCCAGCTGACCGCTCCCAACGGCTGGGAGCACTGGACTCTTGGCTCCACCAAGACCATCACCTGGAACGCGATCAACTACACCGGCACGGTGCGCCTGGTGCTGTTCAAGAACGGCGTCAGGTTCGGCAACATCGTGGCCAACGTCCCGGCGTCGGCAGGCAGCTACTCCTGGACCGTGGGCCAGACCTACGACAGCGGCATGGCGCCCGAGGGCTCCGACTACCGCCTGTACCTGCGCAGCACCGACGGCACCATTATCGATCCCAGCGACTACCGGCTGGGTCTGATCGACCCGGCGCAGTTGCAGCTGACCTCGCCCAACGGCGGCGAGAACTGGGAACTGGGCACGACGCAGAACATCACCTGGAATGCCAACGGCTACGCGGGCACGGTGCGGCTGATCCTGTTCCAGAAGGCGGCCAAGATCGGGCAGATCGTGGGCAGCCTGCCGGCCGACCAGGGCAGCTACGCCTGGACGGTTGGCACGCACCAGGCGGGGGTGGCGCCGGCGGGCATGCTGTATTCCATCCGTGTATTGGCCGGCGACGGCTCGCAGGACGACTACAGCGACGGCCCGCTGACCCTTGTTGAAAACGATGCCCTGATCGTCGATCACCAGCATACGACATTGAGCACCATCCCGTCGCAGTGGCTGGACCAGGCCTCCAGGGAGACACTTTTGGTATTGAGCGCCGGCGGCAATGACGCCATGACGTTAGGCCTGAGGCTGTTGGGCGACAGGGACTCCCGGCTGGCGACCGCAGGTAGCTCCAACAGCCTGGGCCTTGCGCTCAATGAAGGCAGCTGGCTGCCTCAGGGAGCCGCTTTAGACCTCCAGGAGTGGCAGTGGGCGATCGAAAAGGCCATCCTGGAAAGCCAGGCGACGGTGGCCATCGCCAGGCCGGACGAGCAAGCGCTTCTCGCTGGCAAGCTGAACGCCGAGAGCTATCTCCAGGTGATGAGCGAGCTGGCTAACCGCCTGCCCGGCATAAAACTGGTCTGCGCCACCGTTGGCATGGACGAGCCGAACGATATCCTGGCCAAGTTCAACCGCCAGGTGCGCGAGTCGGTGCTGCGGAACAGGGGGATCCTGCTCGACGTTGCCGACATCGAGAGCTGGTCGGGAGGCGAGCAGAAGCTGGTGAAGGAAGTGCCGGTCCGCCACCCGGCCAACCGCATGAGCCAGGGCATGCAGAGTCAAGGAAACCTGGCCGACCAGGGTGTTGCCATGTGGTGGCTGCTGGCGCGGCTGTCAGGTTGGCCAGGGCCGGAGCCGGAGATGGCTGAATAGCTTAAAAAGCCAATGGCTCTGCCACTCTATCACTCTACCCCTTTACCACTTTACAACTCGGCCGCTCTTCCTGCCCTGCGGCGGGCACTATAAAAGGATCCGGGTGAAAACCCAGGTGGCGACATCTTTTGTCGTGCTCCTGACCGGCGCGCCGATCAGGAGGGCATCGCGAGGGGACGAATCCGCGTTTTTCAGCCCGCGAAGCCGGCGACGCCATCGCGGCAGAACGCGAATTTAAATTTCACCCGCGGGCAAATAAGTCGAAAATCGCCTGCCGCCCCCAGTTGCGGGCCATCAGGAATAACCTGATTCGGATTTTTGCCATGCTGTATTGCAAATATGATTATTAGGTTTACCATAGACACATTCATGCATAAGCATCAAATATAGATCCCCCATTTGTCGGGCAAATGGATGTTTCAGTTTTTCTCGGGATTCGGGGCCCAGAGAAGGAGAAAAAATGAAACACATAAATTTGCTCTTCCAGAAACAAACCAAGCGCAAATTATCATATCGGCTTCATCCCAGGGAGGGAAACATGAAAAGATTCTCGGCAATCCTGTGCGTGATGGTGATTCTCGGCTTGGCGCCCCAGGTGTCAGGCGAGGTGGAGAAGCTCGCGGGTCCGCTTGTACCGGATGCCAACACCATTCTGCTGGATCACTTCGACGGCAGCACCAGTGCCAGCATCCTGGCTTTTTCCGAAAACGGTGCGGCCTGCGGCAGCGCCAAGCCGTCCGCCACCCCCGTCTACTCCTATGCGCCCGGGCTGTATGGCCTGGACCAGGCTCTTTTCCTGAGCCCCCCCGCGGGCCAGCCCGCCGGATCGGGCACCTATCTCGTCTATCCCGGGGGGCAGCTCCTAAGCCAGGCCAATGGCACGATCGAGTTCTGGCTTTTCTTGACCGCTTACGGAATCAACGGCATGAGCCTGGTCGATCAAGGCCAATATTATACGGCCTGCTTTGGCTGGACGTTTGGAATGGGCGTGAACGCGACCGGCATGCTTTATTCCTCCGCCTGGAACGCCTTCAGCATGACCTCGGGGACAACAGTGATGCCGCTCAACGCCTGGACCCATGTGGCGGCAACCTGGGGCGGCACCGGGGCCAAGCTGTACATGAACGGGGCACTGGTGGGGAGCGACACGAACACCGGGATGCCGGCCTCCGGCTACGGCGGCCAGGTAATGATGCTGCTCGGCACGACAGCCGGGGCGACGTCGAGGATCGACGATCTGCGGGTGTCCAACATCCAGAGGACGTGGACGGACGCCGCGCCCGAGCCCTTCGCTTTCACCGACCAGACCGACGTGGCGCTGAACACGGAGGTCACCTCGAACGCCGTCACGGTGGACGGCATCGACACCCCGGCAGCCATCTCCGTCAGCGGCGGCTCCTACGCCATCAACGGCGGCTCCTACACGAGCGCCAGCGGCACCGTGATCTACGGCGACACCGTGACGTTGCGGCAAACCTCCTCCGGAAGCCATTCCACGACCACGGATGCGACGCTGACCATCGGCGGCGTTTCCGATACGTTCAGCGTGACCACCCTTCCCGCATCCGGCCCGACCATCACCGTCACCTCCCCCAACGGCGGCGAGATCTGGGTGACGGGGACAAGCCAGGACATCACCTGGACGACGACCGGGGCCATCACCGGCATCAACATCGACTATTCCGAAGACAACGGCGGCAATTGGACTTCGGTCGCCGCCGGCACGGCCAACGACGGCAGCGAGTCCTGGACCCTCCCCTACGCCGTTTCGGCCCAGTGCCTTGTCCGGGTGAGCGATGCCACCAACGCGGCGGTCTTCGACGCCAGCGATGCCATGTTCAGCATCTTCAGCGACGCCATGGAGCCGAACGACGACCCGGGCTCGGCGGCGATCCTGCCCATCGGCACGACGGAAAACCTGATTTTCGACGGCGGCGCCAACAGCAACCCCGAATGGTTCAAGTTCTTCGTGCCGGCCGAATCGGCCGGGCAGGACCTGCGCGTCAACGTGCGCGTGACTTCTCCCTACCCTGACCCGATTCCCTACCCCGAATGGGCGAGCGATCTCGATTTCGAGCTGCTCGATGGCGCGCTGCGGGTCCTGGGCGTCAGCATTAGCAGGTCCGACAACGAAACGCTCTACCTGCACAACGTCGCCTCGGGCTGGTATTATGTCAATGTCGGCTACTGCACGACCGAGTACGCCGACTCCTCCGACTATGCACGCTACGCCGTCACCCTGGAGACCGGCACCGGCTTCGGCATCGGCTACATCACCGGCCGCCTGCTCAACGGCAGCGGCGAGGGAGTGGCCAACGAGTTCTTGTTCCTGGACCCCGTCGCCAGCGAATGGAGCGTACCCCGGCCCTACATGACCTCCGGGACCGACGGCACGTTCTGCGTGGCCTTCCTGCCCGGCAGCTACACGCTGCTGTTCAACAACGCCGGCAAGTACATCTGCGCCGCCAACTTCACCTACCCCTCGCCCAACGTGGTCGCCGAGTACTACAGCGACAAGAAGACCCCGGCCACGGCCGACACGCTCACCTTCGCCGCCGGCCAGACCCTGGCCCTGGGCGACATCCCCCTCGAGACCGGCGCCATCGTCACCGGCCACGTGACCAACCTGGCCGCCGCCAACCTGGCCAGCGTGCAGGTGCGCGCCTACGACGGCGGGGGCAACACCTTCAACTACGAACTGGCGTATACCGACGCAGCGGGCAACTACTCGCTCAACTGCGTGCCGGCGGGCGCCCGCGTCCGCTTCTCCCGCAGCGGCTACGCCTCCGAGTTCTACGACGACAAGCCGACGCTGGGATCGGCCGACGTGCAGCCCACCACTCCCGGCGGCACCCTGAACGGCATCGACGCCGTGCTGGGCGGCGGCGGCACGATCTCGGGCGCCGTCAGCGACGGCCTGGGCGCCGGGATCGCCAGCGTGCGCGTGACCCTGTACTCGGCCCTGGACGCCACGTACGTCCGCGCCCAAGCGCTGTCGGCAAGCGGCACCGGCGCCTTCAGCTTCGCCCGGGTCCTGCCCGGTGACTACAAGATCCTCTTCGACACCACCGGCCTGGCGTATATCCCCGAGTGGTACAACAACGCGGCATCGTTCGCCGCGGCCGCCACCGTCTCCGTAACCGAGGGCGGAACAACCTCCGGCATCAACGCCCAGCTGGCCCTGCCCACCCTCACCGTCACCTCGCCCAACGGCGGCGAGAACTGGGTGGCGCTGACCGGCCACAATATCACCTGGACTTCCACCGGCACCATCGCCAGCGTCAACATCGACTACTCGATTGATGGCGGTACGAGCTGGGTCGCCATCGCCGCCGGCACGGAGAACGACGGCGTCTATGCCTGGACCCTGCCCGATGTTGCCTCCAGCACCTGCCTGGTGCGGGTCGGCGACGCCCTCGACTACAACCCGACCGGCCAGAGCAGTTCGATGTTCACCATCCTGGTCGCCGGCACTCCGTCCATCACCGTCACCGCGCCCAATGGCGGGGAGAACTGGACGGCGGGTTCGATGGTTGACGTCAACTGGACCTGGACCGGCGCCATACCCAACGTCAACCTGGATTATTCCATCGACGGCGGTTCCAATTGGCTCCCGATCCTTGTGGGCACCAACAACGACGGCCACTCCGGCGACTGGGTATTGCCGAATGTC
This sequence comes from Candidatus Aminicenantes bacterium UBA2190, assembly GCA_002335385.1. GTDB lineage: Bacteria > Acidobacteriota > Aminicenantia > UBA2199 > UBA2199 > UBA2199. Next base: position 37,445 of record DCVK01000032.1, on the reverse strand, counting down.
ACTTCCACTACCTGCCTGGTGCGGGTCAGCGATTCCGCCAATGCCGCGGTGAACGATGTCAGCGATGCCTTTTTTACAATTGCCATAAGAGAGGATGACCTTTACGAGGAGAACGACACGCCGGCTGCGGCGACGGAGATGGTCCCGGGAATGCATTATGGCTTGATCCTGCGCGACGAGGATTATTTCAAGGTGTACGTGGAGGAGGGCAAAGACCTGCAGGTGGGAATCATGGGGGCGGCGCTGCCACCAGCCAGTGGCGGCGACATGGATATTGAGCTTTACAATGCCTCCGGGGACCTTCTTGTCGCCGCCGCCGGCGACTCGACCAGCGAAATGCTCTGCCTGAGCGACCTGGCCGCCGGCTGGTACATCATCCGCAATGCCTGGTTCGGGACGCCCCATAACTATACGCTGGGCATTTTCAGCGGCGACCTGCCCCTGGGCACGGTCAGCGGCCGGGTCACCGATATCCACAGCAGCCCCATCGCTCATGTATGGGTTATGTTTTATGACCCGAGCGGGAGCTGGAGCTACGTGCGCGGCTACGTCCTCACCGACAGCAACGGCGACTACCGCTTCGCCTACACGGCCGACGATCACAAACTGCTTTTCGAGTGCAACTACCCGACGGTCGATTCCAGCATCCGCGGCAAGTACGCCAACGAATGGTACAACGACACGAACTTCGCCGGCGCCCAGACGCTGACCACCACGGCCGGCGGGGCGGTGACCGGGATCGACGCCGTGCTGGGCGACGCCGGCTGGATCACCGGCACGGTGACCGGGCCCGAGGGCCAGCCTTTGCAGTACGCCTACGCCCAGGCATATAACTCCAGCGGGACCCGAATTGGAAGCACATACACGCTGGCCGACGGCACGTACCGCATCGGCGGCATCACCCTCTCCGGGGACTACAAGATCCGCTTTCGGCCCCCGGCCTATACCTCTTATGCCGTGGAATGGTACAACGACAAACGCTGGCTGGGCGCGGCCGACTCCGTAGCCGTCGCCATCGGTTCGGAGACGCCCAGCATCAACGCCCAGCTGGAGTACGGCGGGACGATCTCCGGCCAGGTGACCGATGCGGTCAGCGGCCTTCCGATCGCCAACGTAACCGTGATGGCTGTTGACGAGGGCAATGTGACGATCGTTAGCGTTGTAACCGACACGAATGGGCAATACACCGTCTATTGGATCCCCACCTGCAACGTCAAACTATATTTCAACGCCGGGACGACCGGTTATGTCTCCGAATGGTACAACGACAAGGCCAGCTTCGAACTGGCGGACCTCGTGCCGGTGTCGGCCGGGCAGAACGTCGCCGGCATCAACGCCCAGTTGTCGTTGCCCGCCATTACCGTCACCTCCCCCAACGGCGGCGAAAGTTGGATGGCGGGAACCGTGCATGAGATCACCTGGACCTCGACCGGCGGTGTGGGCAATGTGGACATCCTTTACTCCTATGATGGCGGCAGCAACTTGCACTCGGTCGTGGCCGACACGGCCAACGACGGCAGCCATCCCTGGACCGTCCCCGACACGCCGTCGGCCAATTGCTACGTGCAGGTACTCGATCACAGCGGCAGCCCTTACGACAGCAGCGACGCTGTGTTCAGCATCGTAACCACGCCGAGCAGCCTGACCATCTCCGGCACCATCACCAGCGGGGAAGCGCCCCTGGCCGGCGTGGTCATGAGCGGCCTGCCCGGCAACCCGCTTACCAACCCGGCGGGGTTCTACACCGCCAGCGTCGACTACGACTGGTCGGGGACGGTGACGCCTGCACTTGCCGGTTATGCATTCACTCCGGCCAACCGCACCTACACCAATATTACTTCTGACCAGACCGGCCAGAATTTCACGGCGGCATCGGCCCCCTCCCTTGTGCTGACCAGCCCCAACGGCTGGGAGCACTGGACCCTGGGCACCACCAAGGCCATCACCTGGAACGCGGTCAACTACACGGGCACGGTGCGCCTGGTGCTGTTCAAGAACGGCGTCAGGTTCGGCAACATCGTGGCCAACGTCCCGGCGTCGGCAGGCAGCTACTCCTGGACCGTGGGCCAGACCTACGACAGCGGCATGGCGCCCGAGGGCTCCGACTACCGCCTGTACCTGCGCAGCACCGACGGCACCATCGTCGATCCCAGCGACTACCGGCTGGGCCTGATCGACCCGGCGCAGCTGGAGATAACATCGCCCAACGGCGGCGAGAGCTGGGAACTGGGCTCGACGCAGAACATCACCTGGAACGCCAACGGCTACACGGGCACGGTACGGCTGACCCTTTACAATAAAGCCGCCAAGATCGGACAGATCGTCGGCAACCTTCCCGCCTCGCAGGGGAGTTACATGTGGACCGTGGGCAGCCACGCCAACGGCACGGCCGCGGCCGGCATCAACTACTCGATCCGGTTGCAGGCCGGGGACAGCTCGCAGGACGACTTCAGCGACGGCCCGCTGACCCTGATCGAGAACGAAGCTCTGGTGGTCGACCATCACCACACGGCCATGAACGTCATCCCCGCCGAGTGGCTGGAACAGGCGAAGCAGCACAGGCTGCTGGTGCTGAGCGCCCAGGGCAACGACCCGGTCACCCTGGGGCTGAGGCTGCTGGGCCAGCGTGACTCCAGGCTGTCCCCGGCACTATCGGCCAACGAGATGGGACTTGTGCTTACCGAAGGCAGCTGGCTGCCGCAGGGTGCGGCGCTCGACCCGCAGGAGTGGCGCTGGAGCCTGGAGAAGGCCATATTGGACAGCCAAGCCACGGTGGCGGTGATCCGGCCCGACGAACAGGCGCTTTTGACGGGCAAGCTCGATGCCTCCGGCTACCTGAATGCGATCGCTGAACTGTCAGGCCGCCTGCCCGGCATAAAACTGGTCTGCGCCACCGTCGGCATGGACGAGCCGAACGATATCCTGGCCAAGTTCAACCGCCAGGTGCGGGAGTCGGTGCTGCGGAACAAGGGCACGCTGCTGGACGCCGCCGACATCGAGAGCTGGTCGGGCGGCGAGCAGCAGCTGGTGAACGAAGTGCCGGTCCGCCACCCGGCCAACCGCCTGAGCCAGGGCATGCAGAGCCAAAGAAACCTGGCCAACCAGGGTGCTGCCGCGTGGTGGCTGCTGGCGCGGCTGTCAGGCTGGCCAGGGCCGGAGCCGGAGGTGGCTGAATAGCTTAAAAAGCCAATGGATCTGCCACTCTATCACTCTACCCCTTTACCACTTTACAACTCGGCCGCTCTTCCTGCCCTGCGGCGGGCATTATAAAAGGATCCGGGTGAAAACCCAGGTGGCGACATCTTCGATCGTGCTCCGGACCGGCGCGCCGACGCCCAGGGTTGCGTAGTCGGTCCCGGCGTGGTAGGCCTGGCGGGTCAGCTGCACTCCCGAGCCGGCCAGTCCGCCCAGCAGCATGGAGACGTCGGAGTTGAGCACCGTGGCTCCCGCCCAGGCCACGAACCAGATCAGAAGATACTCGACGACATGGTTGATGGTCGCCGCCCCGGGGATCTTGTCCAGCGTGACGTCGATGAAGGCCACGATCCAGAATAGCCAAAGCCACTTCAGGAACCAGGCGCTCTCCCCCCTGGCGTTGAGGTTGCGCCGGGCGTAATAGGCGACGCTCAGCAGGGCGATCCCCGGCGACAGGGCCGATACGGCCGACAGGGCGACCACCCGCCCCTTGGAGACCTTGCCCTGCTGGCGGGCGGGCGCGGCCCAGCTCCAGACCAGGGCGACGACCAGCACGGCGATGATCAGCAGCAGGATCATTTTCATGCGTCCCCCTGCGAGTATTGTAAAGTATTTCTCTTGATTGGCAATAGGGGAAGATCGTTCGCCGCAAAGTGCACGGCATGCGGCTTGCAGCTGCAGCCATCGATCGAACATGAGTAAAAAAATAAAATGTGAAAAGTGAAGGAGAAAAGGAGAAAGGTCGATCGACTGCTTGCTCCTGCCACTGCCACTATCACGACCGCCAATAGTTCGTTGACTTTCTTTCTGACACTGTCACCGACACGATTCATTCATCGAGTTTCCAAATGAAGGGCCTGGACTTTTGAATTCCCGATTTATATAATGCGCCGAAAGGGAAATCAATGAACCACACGCCGTTGAATCTGCCGGGCAAGCTCAGGGCGGCGGCGAATTCCGGGAAAAAACCACCTCAGGAGAATACGACATGAAAAAAGTACTGCTATCGGCCTTGATCGCGGTTTTCTTCCTGGCCCTGCCGTCCGGGGCCCAGATCAGCCTGCTGCGCGAGTTCGCCGGCGGCGCCGGCGACGGGAGCCGCCCTGCTGCAGCGCCGATCCTCTCCGGCTCGACGCTGTACGGCATGACCCGCGTCGGCGGCAGCTACGACTATGGCACGCTCTACAAGATGCAGGACGACGGCAGCGGCTTCGCCATCCTTCATCATTTCAACTGGACCACCGGCAACGGCGCCAATCCCCAGGGTCCCCCGGTCCTTTCAGGATCGACTCTCTATGGCGTGACCTTGTATGGGGGCACGAGCACCTACCCCGGCGGCGACGGCACCGTGTTCAAGATCAATACCGACGGCTCGGACTTTACCATCCTGCACACCTTCCTGGGCGGCGCCGATAACGGGGCTTTGCCCACTGGCGGCCTCGTGCAATCAGGCTCGACATTGTACGGCACGACAATGCTCGGCGGCGATGCCAGCAAGGGGACCATTTTCAAAGTGGAAACCGACGGCAGCGGCTTCGCCCTATTGCACGAGTTTTCCACTTCGGACGGGAATTCTCCGAACGGCCTTCTCCTCTACGGCACGACCCTCTACGGTGTCACCGCCGCTGGAGGCAGCAGCGACAAGGGAACGGTGTTCAAGATCGAGACCGACGGCGGCGGCTTCTCCGTGCTGCACCATTTCGCCGGCGGCACGGACGACGGTTGGGGCCCGCAGAAACTCGTGGCCCTGGCCGACGGCACCCTCTACGGAGCGACGACCGCCGGCGGCAACAGCAACTATGGCACCGTGTTCAAGCTGGGGACCGACGGCAGCGGCTTCGCCCTGCTGCACGAATTCGCCGGCGGCGCGAATGACGGGGCGCAGCCCTACTGCCCGCCGGTCCTGTCCGGATCCTACCTCTGGGGCATGACTTATGCCGGCGGCGACAGCAATCTGGGCACGGTCTACCAGCTGCGGACCGACGGCAGCGGCTATGCGGTGCTGCACGAATTCGCCGGCGGCGCGGACGACGGCGCCACGCCGTTCGCGGGGCTGCTCCTTTCCGGCTCCGCACTTGTCGGCACAACCACTTACGGCGGGGACAGCAACCTGGGAGTCGTCTTCTCCCTGCCCATTCCCCCAACCCTGACCGTCACCTCGCCCAACGGCGGGGAGAGCTGGACGGTGGGGACGGAGCAGGAGATCACCTGGGAGACGACCGGCAGCGTGGGCAACGTGGACATCCTTTACTCGTACAACGACGGGGCCAGCTGGCCGGCGATCGTGTCGTACACCGAGAACGACGGCAGCTTCACCTGGACAGTTCCCGACACCCCCTCCACGCACTGTTTCATCCGCGTGCAGGAGAACGACGGCGATCCGGGCGACTACAGCGATGCCGCCTTCACCATCGTGTCTGCCGTGATCCCCCCGGTCATCTCCGGCACCATCACCTGCGGTGAAGCGCCGCTGGCCGGCGTGGTCATGAGCGGCCTGCCCGGCAACCCGCTTTCCAACCCGGCGGGGTTCTATACCTCCTCCGTCGACTACGACTGGTCGGGCACCGTCACTCCAACGCTGGCCGGCTACTTGTTCACCCCGGCCAGCCGCAGCTATAGCAACGTCACCGGCGACCAGACCGGCCAGGACTACACGGCCGCCCTAGCCCCATCGCTTGAGCTCACCGCTCCCAACGGCTGGGAGCACTGGACCCTGGGCTCCACCAAGGCCATCACCTGGAACGCCGTCAACTACACCGGCACGGTGCGCCTGGTGCTGTTCAAGAACGGCGTCAGGTTCGGCAACATCGTGGCCAACATTCCGGCAAGCAGTGGATCCTATAGTTGGACCGTGGGCCAGACCTACGACAGCGGCATGGCGCCCGAGGGCTCCGACTACCGCCTGTACCTGCGCAGCACCGACAACACCATCGTCGACCCCAGCGACTACCGGCTGGGGCTGATCGAGCCGGCGCAGCTGGAGATGACCTCGCCCAACGGCGGCGAGAGCTGGGAGCTGGGCACGACCCAGAACATCACCTGGAACGCCAACGGCTACTCCGGTACGGTGCGCCTGATCCTGTTCCAGAAGGCGGCCAAGGTGGGGCAGATCGCGGCCAACCTGCCGGCCGACCAGGGCAGCTACGCCTGGACCGTAGGCACGCACCAGGCCGGCACGGCTCCGGCGGGCATCCTGTACTCCATCCGCCTGCTGGCCGGGGACGGCTCGCAGGACGACTTCAGCGACGGCCCGCTGACCCTTATTGAAAATGAGGCGCTGGTGGTCGACCATCACCATACAACCATGAACGCCATCCCCTCCGAGTGGCTGGAACAGGCGAAGCAGCACAGGCTGCTGGTGCTGAGCGCCCAGGGCGATGACCCGGTCACCCTGGGGCTGAGGCTGCTGGGGAGCAAAGACGCCCGGCTGGCGCCGGTTGCATCGCCCAATGAGCCGGGGCTGGTGGCGCAGGAAGGGAGCTGGCTGCCGCAAGGTGCGGCGCTCGATCCGCAGGAGTGGTGCTGGAGCCTGGAGAAGGCCATATTGGACAGCCAAGCCACGGTGGTGGTGATCCGGCCCGACAAACAGGCGCTGCTTGCCAACAGGCTGAACGCCGAGAGCTACTTGTCAGCCCTGAATGAACTGGCGATCCGCCTGCCTGGCGTCAAGCTGGGCTGCGCCACCGTCGGCATGGACGAGCCGAACGATATCCTGGCCAAGTTCAACCGCCAGGTGCGCGAGTCGGTGCTGCGGAACAGGGGGATCCTGCTCGACGTTGCCGACATCGAGAGCTGGTCGGGAAGCGAGCAGCAGCTGGTGAACGAAGTGCCGGTCCGCCACCCGGCCAACCGCATGAGCCAGGGCATGCAGAGTCAAGGAAACCTGGCCAACCAGGGTACTGCCGTGTGGTGGCTGCTGGCCCGCCTGGCCGGCTGGGCGGGATCACAAACCGAACTTGCCGAGTAACAATAATTCAGAAGGATCAAGGGAGGAATAATCATGAAGTTGAATTCCGCTTCCCCGAATTGTATAATCCACCCTTGAGAAATTCCCTGCAGCAAAGCGGTCGTTCGAACGCCGGCGAAAAGGAGATGACATGAAACAGGCATTGGGAATCACCCTAGCGGTTGGAACGCTCTTGCTGGCGGCCGCGGCGGTCAGCGCGGCACCGGCCCGGGTCGAAGGCGAGTCGACTGGCGAACGGCCCGCTCCGGCCAATCCGGTCTTGAGCCAGGACGGAGGCCGGCAGCCGGGCTTCCATTTGGAAAAGAGCTTCGGCCGGCTCCCCCTGTATTTCATCCGGAACGAGGGGCAGGCCGACCGGCGGGCAAGTTTCTATGCCAAGACCCGCAGCTATACCCTTTGGTTCAGTGCCGACGGGCTGGTCTTTGATCGAACCAATGCCGCCGCCGCAGAAAGCGAAATGACCGCCTCGCCCGGCTCCGGCAGGCCCGCCGTTCGCGAAAACTTCCGCCGCGACGTCAGCCGCCTGGAATTCGTGGGGGCCAACCAGGATCCCGAGATCAGCGGCGAAAGGGAACAGCCCTGCCGCGTGAACTACTTCATCGGCAACGACAGCTCGAAGTGGAAAACCGCCATTGCGACGTTCGCCGAAGTTCGCTACCGCGGCATCTATGAAAACATCGGCCTCAGGGTCTATGGCGTGGAGAGCCGGATCGAGTACGACTGGGAGGTGCTGCCCGGGGGCGATCCCGAGGCGATCCGCTTCCGCTACGCCGGCGTGCAGCATACGACGATCACCCCGGCCGGCGACCTGCGGGTGGAGACCGCTACCGGCGAGCTGACCCACAAGCGGCCGGCCGCCTACCAGGAGATCGACGGCCGCCGGGTCGCGGTGGCAGCGAAGTTCAAAAGACTCGGCAAGAACGAATACGGCTTTGAAGTCGGCGGCTACGACATGGGTCGGAAACTCTTCATCGACCCGCTGGTCTACGCCGCTTTCCTGGGAGGAAGCAACGAATCCTCCAAGGAATACATCCGCGGCCTCGCGCTCGACGGCAGCGGCAACGCCTACGTGACGGGCTATACCACGGCCAGCGATTTTCCCGCCACGGCCGGGGCCTTCGACGTCAACGCCAACGGGTCGCATGACGTCTTCGTCACCAAGATCAACGCCACGGGCACGGCGATCGTTTACTCCACCTATCTCGGCGGCAGCAATTATGAATACGGCACCAGCCTGGCGCTGGACGCCGGCAACATGGCCTACGTCGCCGGCCTGACCTGCTCCGCCAATTTCCCGACCACGGCCGGGGCCTACGACACGTCCTACAACGACGGCGTGGATGCGTTCATCGTCAAGCTCAGCGCCGACGGCTCGGGGCTGGCCTACTCCACCTTCCTGGGCGGGAGCGGGCGCGACGAGGCGTACGCCATCGTGTACAACGGCACCAATCTCTTCGTGACCGGCACGACGTATTCTCCCGATTTCCCGACCACCGCCGCCGCCTATGACACGAGCTTCAACGGCGGGGAACAGGATGTTTTCGTCACCAAGTTCAACCAGACCGACAGCGACCTGAAATACTCCACATTCATCGGGGGCAGCAACTGGGACTGGGGGAACGCCATCGCCGTGGACGGCAGCGGCAACGCCTACGTGGCCGGGGGCACCTGGTCCAGCGATTACCCGGTCACGGCGGGGGCGTTCGACGTGACGCGCAATAATTCCGACGGCATCGTCACCAAAATCAACACGTCGGGCTCGGCGCTGGTCTGGTCCACCTACCTGGGCGGCAGCGGCTACGGGGCGGCCTACGGGATCCAGGTGGACGGCAGCAACTGCGCAACGGTCTGCGGCTATACCGATTCCAGCGATTTTCCCGTCACCCCCGGAGCCTTTGACGTAAGCCACAACGGCGGCTATGACGCCTATGTCTGCAAGTTCAACGCTGCCGGGACAGCATTGGTCTACTCCACCTATCTGGGCGGCAGCGGCGAGGAATCCGTCGGCAGGAGCCTCGCGCTCGGCGCTGACGGCAGCGCCTACCTAGCGGGGTCGACGACCTCCGCCGATTTCCCGGCCACTTCCGGCGCGCACGACACGAGCTACAACGGCAACCAGGACGCCTTCGTCGCCAGGCTGACCGCCGACGGCTCGGGGCTGGCCTATTCCACGTTCCTGGGCGGCGCCCTCTCCCTGGACTACGGCAGGGCCGTCGCCGTCCGCGGCGACGATTTCTGCATGGTCGGGGAAACCGCGGATGCCGCCGATTTCCCGGTCACTCCCGCGTCTTTCGACACCACCTACGGAGGCCTCGGGGACACGTTCGTCGCCAAGTTCAGCAGCCGGGCCGTCACCGTCATTTCGCCCAACGGCGGCGAGAGCTACAGCGCGGGCAACGACCGGGACATCTACTGGAGCGCCAGCCCGGCCATCGCCGCCGTCTCGATCTACATCACCACCGACAACGGCGTGATCTGGCATCTGGTGGAGGCCAACGTCGCCAACGACGGTTCCTGCTATTGGATCGCCCCCGCCATCTCTTCGGCGGCCTGCCGGATCAAGGTCTGCAACGCCGCCGATCCCGCCGTGTCCGACATCAGCGACGGGGTGTTCGCCATCGCTTCCGCCAGCGGCGAGACCATTTCGCTCCCGGCCACCCCCACCGGCGCCAGCACGGGCGCGATCGGCACCAGCTATACGTTCTCCACCGGCGGCGCCGTTTCCAGCCTGGGGCACAACCTGCGCTACCTGTTCGACTGGGGCGACGGCACGAACTCGGGCTGGCTGGCCCAGGGCGTGACCTCGGCCACCCACAGCTGGAGCGCCGCCGGCACCTACGCGGTGCGGGCCCTGGCGCGCTGCAGCTCGCACGTCATGCTGTTCTCGCTGTGGTCGCAGCCGCACGCCATCGCCATCGGCGCCCAGCTGGCCCTCGCCTCCCCCAACGGCTGGGAACGCTGGAACCTGGGCGAGACCCGCAACATCCTCTGGACGGCGACCAACTACACGGGCACGGTGCGCCTGGTGCTGTTCAAGGGCGGCGTCCGGCTGGGCAACATCGCCACCGGCATTGACGCCGGCACGGGGTTCTATTCCTGGACCGTGGGCCAAACCATCGAGGCCACGGGCACGCCGGGAAGCGACTACCGCCTCTACCTGCGCAGCAGCGACAACTCCATCGTCGACCCCAGCGACTTCCGCTTCGCCCTGATCAACCCGGCGCCGCAGCTGCGGCTGACCTCGCCCAACGGCGGCGAGAACTGGCCCCTGGGCGCGACGCGGAGCATTACCTGGAACGCCAACGGCTACGGCGGCACGGTGCGCCTGATCCTGTTCAACAAGGCGGCCAAGGTCGGCCAGATCGCCACCGGCATCCCGGCCGCGCAGGGGAGCTACTCCTGGACCGTGGGCCAGCACCAGGACGGTACGGCCCCGGCGGGGAGCCTCTACTCCATCCGCCTGCTGGCCGGGGACGGCAGCCAGGAAGATTACAGCGACGCGCCGTTCGCGATTACCAACTAAGAAATTGTTGCCTCTAGGCGCGGGGCGGACGGCGTAAGGCGCAAGGAAAGACAACAGTCCATGTTTCCGTTGCGCCGCGATGATTCTTCTGCCATAATCCATCCAGCCATGGGGGCAAAGATGATATCCAGAAAATGCGGCATCCTGTTCTTATTGGCCTTGTGGCCGGCGCTGCCGCTGCCGGCCCAGGTCTGGGCCAACAACGGCGAGGACAAGGTCACCCGGGACGAGCTTCGCGCCGCCGCCAGCCCGGTTGCGGTGATCAACTCCGTCTGGACCGGCTCGCGCATCACCCTTTTCGGCGCCCGCAACGAAGTGGTCAGCTTCAACCTGGTGATCGAGGCTCCCGCTGCCGCCCTGGAAAACGTCCGGGTGGAGCTCGACCGGCTGACCGGCCCCGGCGGCGCGGTGATCTCCTCGGCCGCCGCCTCGGGAGACGGCCTGTTCGACTGGACGGGACGTCCCATCGAGTTGTTCTACGTGCGCTATCTCCGGATCAAGGGGCTCAGCAACCTGGGATACGAAAATTATTATGATGAAAGGCATGTCCCCCGGAGACTGCGGCGCCCTCACGACGGCCGCTTCGCCAACCCGGGAACGGGCTGGACGGACCGGCCCGACCATGACAAGGAATACCCGGACATCGCCGTCCCCCTGGAAGCGCATTCGTTGTTCACGGTTCCCGCGGGCAACAACCAGTCCATCTGGTGCGACATCTACATTCCCGGGACGGCCGCGGCCGGGGCCTATGCCGGCACGGTCAGCATCACCGTCGGCGGCGCGCCCGCCTGGCAGGTCCCGGTCGACCTGCTCGTGCGCGACTTCGCCCTGCCGGACATGCCGCACTCCAGGACCATGCTGGTCATGGGGACCAGCGACGTCAACGAGCGCTATTTGAACCAGGCCTGGATCGAGCCGGGCGACCCCCTGTTTCCCCAATCCATGCGCATCATCGACCGCCACGTGCAAATGGCCCACCGGCACAAGATATCCATGATCGGCGCCGACGGCGGCACCATCGCCCGCATGGACGACGGCTGGACCGCCCGGCTCGACGGCAGCCTTTTCACCGCGGCCAACGGCTACGCCGGCCCCGGCGCGGGCGTGGGCAACAATGTCTATTCCATCGGCACCTACGGCTCCTGGACCTCCATGTGGAATCCGGCCAGCGAGGCGGAGATGCGCAGCAACACCGATGCCTGGGTGAACTGGTTCGACGCCCGGGCGTTCGCCACGCCCACCGACGCCTTCCTCTACCTGATCGACGAGTCGGACGATTACGCCCTGCAGGAGCAATGGGCGCAGTGGATCAACAACAACCCGGGCCCGGGGAACCGCCTGCTCTCCCTGGCCACGATTTCCATTCCCGAAGCCCTGGCCCACGTGCCGTCCCTGGACATCCCCTGCTCCCCGGCCCTGCTGGGGATCACCGCCGCCTGGCAGAATGCCGCCGACCTGGTGCTGGCCGATCCCGACAAGCGGCTGTTCGCCTACAACGGCTTCCGACCCGCCACCGCCTGCTTCATGACCGAGGACGACGGCGTGGCCCTGAGATCGATCCCCTGGGGGCAGTACAAGAAGGGGATCCAGCGCTGGTTCTACTGGGAATCCACCTACTACGTGAATTTCCAGGCCTACGGCTATTCCGACCCCCGGGCGCGGGCCAACCTGTTCCAGCAGGCGCAGACCTTCGGCACTTTTGCCGAAACCGACGACGTCCAGGGGGAGACCGGGTGGAACTATGCCAACGGCGACGGCGTGCTGTTCTATCCCGGCACCGACGTCCTCTACCCCGCGGTCAGCTACGGCCTGGCCGGGCCGATCGCCTCCCTGCGCCTCAAGCACTGGCGGCGGGGCATCCAGGACGTGGATTACCTGGCGCTGGCCTCGGCCATCGACCCGGCGCGCACGGCCGGGATCGTGGCCCGGATCATGCCCGCGTTCTACTGGGAGGTCGGGGTGGAGAGCGAGGACGACCCCACCTATGTCTACTCGGACATCAGCTGGCCGACCGACCCGGACGTCTGGGAAGCCGCGCGAAAGGAACTGGCCGACATCATCGACGGGGGAAGCCTGACGGTCACCGCCCCCAACGGCTGGGAGCGCTGGAACCTGGGGGAGGCCCGCGACATCACCTGGAACGCTGCCGGCTACGAAGGCCCGGTGCGCCTGGTCCTGTTCAAGGGCGGCAGCCGCTTCGGCAACATCGCCACCGGCGTCGACGCGGCCGCGGGTTCCTATGCCTGGACCGTGGGCCAGACATACGACAACGGCACGGCGCCGGCCGGAAGCGACTTCCGCTTCTACCTGCGCAGCGGCGACAATACAATCTCCGACGCCGGCGACTACCGCTTCGCGCTGACCGCCCCGGCGCAGCTGGAGGTGACCGCGCCCAACGGCGGCGAGAGCTGGGAGCTGGGAGCGACGCGGAACATCACCTGGAACGCCAACGGCTACGGCGGCACGGTGCGCCTGGTCCTGTTCAACAAGGCGGCCAAGATCGGCCAGATCGCCACCGGCATCCCGGCCGCGCAGGGCGCCTTCAGCTGGACGGTGGGCAGCCACGCCAACGGCACGGCGCCTCCGGGCAGCCTCTACTCCATTCGCGTGCTGGCCGGGGACGGCTCGCAGGAAGACTACAGCGACGCCCCGTTCGCCATCGGCGATTGAGCGCCGGGCCGGCTGCTTGAGCGGGAAGCCGGCGTTCGCCCGGGAACCGCTGCCACGACCGATCATCCGCGTCCCATGAACCGTGCGCGTTCTTCCCGGTGATGACGGGCAGGTCCCGCTGTTGAACCGGGTATTGACATTGTTTTTATGATGTCTTATGTTGTTGGCACGAGGGAGACCAGTGAGTGAGACGCCGATTTTTTTGAGTCAAAATATCCGCGCGGCGCCGTTTTCTATCAAAATTTTTCCGTTCAGGAGACGACCATGAAAAAAATCGCCTTGCTGACCCTGATCGCATTATTCCTGCTGGCAGCGCCGGCCCGGGCCCAGATCAGCCTGCTGCATGAGTTCGCCGGCGGCACCGGCGACGGGAAGTGGCCCTACGGGTCCCTGCTCATGTCTGGCTCGACCCTCTACGGCATGACTCAATTCGGCGGCAGCGAGGACAGTGGCACGGTCTTCAAGATGCAGGCCGACGGCAGCGGCTTTACCGTGCTGCACGAATTTGCCTGGGCCGCCGGCGACGGGAACGGCCCGATGGGCTCCCTGATCCTGTCCGGCTCGACCCTCTACGGCATGACCCGCTTCGGCGGCACCAGCGGCAGCGGCTTTGGCACGATATTCAAGATCGATACCGACGGCACGGGCTTTGCCCTGCTGCACAGCTTTGTGGGCGGGGCGGATGACGGGAAATACCCCATAGGGACCCTCACCTTGTACGGGACGACCCTTTTCGGCATGACCCAGCTGGGCGGCGACAACGATCAGGGAACGATTTTCAAGATGGAAACCGATGGCACGGACTTTGCCCTGCTGCATGATTTATCCTATTCGGATGGACAGCAGCCAAATGGGTCCCTGATCCTGTCCGGTTCGACCCTTTATGGCGTCGCCCCTTATGGCGGCAGCAACAGCAAGGGGACCGTCTTCAAGCTCCAGACCGACGGCAGCGGTTATACCAAACTGCACGAGTTCGCCGGCGGCGGGGCCGACGGCGAGAATTCCTGGGGTTCTCTGGTCCTTGCCGGCGGCTATCTTTACGGCCTGACCAGTGCCGGCGGCGATCTCAACCGCGGCACGATCTTCAAGGTAAAGACCGACGGCACGGGTTTTTCCCTGCTGCATGAATTCGCCGGCGGCACTTCCGACGGCCGCTATCCATTGGGCTCCCTGGCTCTCTCCGGCTCCACCCTCTGCGGCATGACCCCGAACGGGGGCGACGTCGATTTCGCCGGCACGGTGTTCAAAGTGCAGACCGACGGCAGCGGCTATGCGGTACTGCACGAATTCACCGGCGGTGCCGCCGACGGCTATCAGCCCTATGGAGACGTGATCATTTCCGGCTCGACCCTCTATGGCATGACGAGTTCCGGCGGCGACAGCAACCGGGGCGTGGTCTTCTCCCTGCCGGTCACCGTCGACCCGTCCCTCACCCTCACCTCGCCCAACGGCGGCGAGAGCTGGACCGCGGGGGAGAGCCATGACATCACCTGGACCTCCGGGGGCACGGTGGGCGACGTCCACATCGACTATTCCACCGACGGCGGCGACAATTGGCTATCCGTGGCGGCGGATGAAGCCAACGACGGCAGCTATTCCTGGACCGTCCCCAACGCGCCCTCGACCTCCTGCCTGGTGCGGATCTCGGAGAGCGACGGCGACCCGCTCGACGGCAGCAACTCGATGTTCACCATCCTGCCGCCGCCGACCATCACCGTCACCTCGCCCAACGGCGGCGAGAGCTGGGCGGCGGCCAGCACTCAGGAGATCACCTGGACATCGACAGGGACGGTGGGCAACATCGATATCATCTATTCAACCAACGGCGGCTTGAATTGGAACTCGATCATCGTCGACACGGCCAACGACGGGAGCCATCTGTGGACCGTTCCCGACACGCCGTCGGACAACTGCTACGTGCAGCTGCTGGAGCATGCCGACAGCTTCCCGGGCGACAGCAGCGACACGGTGTTCAGCATCGTGACCACGCCGAGCAGCCTGACCATCTCCGGCACGATCACCTGCGGGGAGGCGCCGCTGGCCGGCGTGGTCATGAGCGGCCTGCCCGGCAACCCGCATACCAACCCGGCGGGGTTCTACACCGCCAGCGTCGACTACGACTGGTCGGGGACGGTGACGCCGGCGCTGGCCGGCTACGCGTTCAACCCGGCCAGCCGCGGCTACGCCAACGTCACTGCCGACCAGACCTCCCAGGATTACGCGGCGTCGATGGTTCCAGCGCTGCGGCTGACCGCGCCCAACGGCGGCGAGCACTGGACCCTGGGGGAGACCCGAAGCATCACCTGGGACGCAGTCGCCTACACCGGCACCGTGCGCCTGGTCCTGTTCAAGGGCGGCGTCCGCTTCGGCAACATCGCCACCGGCGTCAGCGCCAGTGCGGGCTCCTACAGCTGGACGGTCGGGCAATGCATCGAGGGCATGGCGCCCGAGGGCTCCGATTACCGCCTGTACCTGCGCAGCACCGACAACACCCTCGTCGACCCCAGCGACTATTTGTTCGCCCTGATCGGCCCGGCGCAGCTGGAGGTGACCTCGCCCAACGGCGGCGAGAACTGGGAGAGCGGCACGCAGCAGAACATCACCTGGAACGCCAACGGCTTCAGCGGGGAGGTGCGGCTGATCCTGTTCGAAAAGGCCAAAAAGATCGGCCAGATCGCGACCGGCATCCCGGCGTCGCAGGGCAGCTACCTGTGGACGGTGGGCGTCCACCAGGGCGGCACGGCGCCGGCGGGGGCACTCTACTCCATCCGCCTGAGAGCCGCCGACGGCTCGCAGGAAGATTACAGCGACGGCCCCTTCGCCATCAGCGAAGGGGACGCGCTGGTGGCCGATCACCGGCAGGCAGAGACGATCCAGCCGCCGCGGGAATGGCTGGAACGGGCGCGCGCGCTGCAGCGGCTGCTGGTCTTCAGCGCCCGGGGCAACGACCCGGCCCCGCTGGGCATGAGACTGCTGGGCAGCCGCGACCCGAACCTGGTCGTCTCGACCGCCGACTCGCCGGACGGCATCGGCTTGCCCCTGCAGGAAGCGACCTGGCGGCCTGAAGGGGTTTTCGATCTGCGGGAGTGGCCATGGGTCGTGGAGAAAGCCATCCTGGACAGCAACGCCACGGTGGCGCTGGTCAGGGCCGACGAGCCCTCGCTGCGCTCAGGCCAACTCAACGCCGAGGGTTACCTGGCGGTGCTGCAGGAGCTGGCGGACCGCTTGCCGGGAGTGACATGGGTGTGCTCGACGGTGAGCATGGACGAGCCGGACGAATTGCTTGAGCGGTTCAACCGCCGGGTGCGCGAGCATGTGCTGCAAACGCAGGGGGCGCTGCTGGACACCTCCGACATCGAGAGCTGGCATGCCGGCGAACACGCCCTGAAGGACGATGCCCCGGTGCGCCACCCGGTTTACCGCCTGGAGCCGGGCATGGCCGGCGAGGCGAACCTGCTCCGCCAGGGCGCTGCCACGTGGTGGCTGCTGGCCCGCATGAGCGGCTGGGAAGGGAGCGAACGGTAAGTCCTACGCTGGAAGATCTGTTTCGCGAGCATGGCATTGAAGGTGCACGGAAAGAGTTCGAGCAGCAAAAACCAAGCGGAAATTCCAGATCGATTCCGGATGCCGAATCCCCATCTCCTGGGCGGGATGCTGGCCAGAATTAAGATCATGCTGCGTGCACGATCTTCCCGGACTCCGTGTGGAATTCAGCGGATGCTCCAGGTTCTCCGGCGCAATTTCGCAAAACGCATGACGATCGCCCACTTCAGCCTCTTGCCGCCCCCCGGTTTTTTTTCATTTTCAATGGAACCGTAACCCGCCGGGGACCGTTGGCTAGGGTAGAGAGCTCATGATCATTGAGAACCACACGAAAACAGGCACAATTCAATGCCTAGGAGGCAACATGAAACAATGCACGATTCTGCTGCTGGCCGCCCTGCTGCTCCCGGCCTGGGGCTTCGCCAAGACCCAGGTGCCGGCCAGCCGGATCATCGCCCAGGTCAACGAAGGAAAGGCGGTCCAGTACAGCGACGCCGAGATCATCGGCACCCTGGACTTCACGTCGATCAGGGACACGACGGCCGATGAGCGCCAGGAAGGCATCAAGGGGATATTCAACGGCCCCACTTCGACCTACTGGTCGCAGGTGCGGGTGCCGCTGGCATTCAGCCGCTGCGTATTCCGCGGCGATGTCCTGGCGTACGTCCATGACGACGCCGCCGACAGGACCACGAACGTCATTTTCCACAAGGACGCCTCCTTCGCAGGCTGCGAATTCCAGGGCAAGTCGCATTTCAAGTATGCGCAGTTCAAGGGGCAGGCCGATTTCAAGAACACGACCTACGGCTCCGAGGCCCTCTTCAAGTACGCGAAATTCTCCGTGGACAGCGACTTCTCGGCGGCGCGCTTCCAGGATGACGCCAATTTCAAGTACGTGGAATTCCCCGCAACCGCAGTGTTTACCGACGCCGTTTTCCGGCGTGAGGCGAACTTCAAGTACGCGGAATTCCCCATGGCCGCCGATTTTGAAAAGGCCGGCTTCCAGGGCGAGGCGAATTTCAAGTACGCCAGGTTCCGCGCGGCCGCGATCTTCGCCGACGCGGCGTTCCAGCGCCCGGCCAATTTCAAGTACGCCAAGTTCTCGCAGAACCCCGATTTCACCGGCAGCGATCTCACCGGCAGCAGCGATTTCAAGTACGCCAAGGTCCAGGGAAAGCCGTTCACCCACGACCTGCTGAAAAACAGATAGGAAGCAGAGGACACCCGCGGGGTGATGCCCCGCGTCCGGTCACAGCCCTCTCTTTCCGGCCGTCTGCCGGAGTTCTTTCTCTGACCCGGCGCCTGCCGCCCTACGCCAAGTCCTATCCGGCCCTGGGCAGCTGGCGCTCCGAGCCCTTGCCAAGAAGCTGCCTGACGAACGTCGGCGTCTCGGGATCCCTGAGGCATGCCTCGCCGTAGAGATTCACGTAGTTCACCGCCACCTGCCGCAGGTCGTCGCTGCCGGCCATGCGCGCCTCGCCCTCCGCCGGCGCCGCGAAAAAGAACACTTTTTGTTTCAGCATCTTGAGCCTCCTGCCACAGTTATAGAGCAGGGGGTGGGACAAATGATGTCATGGGGACTATTTATGAATATTTTGAACGAGGCAGAGAGGGGCAGGGGTAAAGGGGTAAGAGGTAAGAGGTAAGGGGTAAGGGGGTAGAGTAAGAAAAGACAAGGAATCAGCAATAAGCTGGAGATCGCTCTAACTCTGCCTCTCTACCACGCGATCTCTCTTCCTCGTTCAGATATTCCGAAAGCCGAGAGCAACTCCTTCGTTCGCTCAGACCTGGGTCATCTGCCAGCTGCCGCTCCCCTTACAGGGATCGGTCGAGCCGACCTCCTCCCACGTCCCCTTGGCCTGCCACTTGCCGAGGCGGTTGCGGCAGATGGTGCCCTGGAACTTCACCGTGTTGCCG
The DNA here is from genome assembly GCA_002335385.1 of Candidatus Aminicenantes bacterium UBA2190. GTDB lineage: Bacteria > Acidobacteriota > Aminicenantia > UBA2199 > UBA2199 > UBA2199. The sequence continues at coordinate 18,630 of DCVK01000032.1, read as the reverse complement.
CCGGGGGTGAGGAAGCTTCCCTCCAGCTTGCAGCAGCCGCGCAGGCCGGGGGACAAATTTCCATTCCAGTTGCTCACCGTGCCGGAGGAGTCAGTGACGGTTCCCTTGAGCTTCGCCCCGCAGCCCCGCTCCTGTGCGATCTCCATGATGAACTTTTCCGGCAGCGGCTTCGGGCAGTTCGGCTTTGCATAATTGATCTGGGAGCCTTCGTACTTGCCGGCGATACAGCAGAGCTTCAGCGCCTGGGCCGGCAGGGAAACCACGGCCGCCGTTCCGGCAAAGAAGACGAACAATGCCGCCAACACGGCCAATTTGAATTTTTTGCCCATTTTTCCTCCTGTCCTTATGACTACAAATAGAATAAATCCATGATTATCTCAGCTGTGGTTCGTTGCCCATTCATTTGACTTCCCACCCCGCCATCCCTACAATGCGACAAGCGCTCCAGGAGACAGAATGAAACGCATGCAACGCAAGGACAACGAGCCGCCTTTCGTGACGGCGAAGCTGGGTTGGCGCTTCCACCACCTGGGCATCCCGACGAAAACGCCCCATGCCGGAGAGAAGCACCTGCCGCACCTGAAGATGCGCGTCGCCGGGTTCGCGGCCAGCCCCTTCGGCATCGAGTGGATGAGGTTCGATGACGACTGCCCGATCGCGGAGGTGATCCGCACCGTCCCCCACGTCGCATTCGCGGTCGACGACCTGGAACAGGCCCTGCGCGAGTGCGGCGCCGAAGTGCTTACCCCGGCCAACTCCCCCTCCGCCGGCGTGCGCGTGGCGATGGTGCTGCACGACGGGGCGCCGATCGAGCTGATCGAGTTGAAGGATCGCGGATCGCCTGGGGACGGTCCGAAAAAATAATCCCCGGCGGAGGATGCCGGCGGACGCTGGCGCATCCGCAAGCAACGCACTCCCGGCTTCAGGATTCCCGGGAATTCCAGCCTCCTGGTCCGGGGTTCCCAGGGCTGCCCCCACTGAGATCGAAAAAAAGACGGATCGGCATGAAAATGCGAGATTGCCTGACAGTTTCTTCTATCCTTATTCAGTGAAGAGGAGGGATACATGAAAAAGCGTGCTGTCATCGCCATCATCCTCGGGCTTGCCGCCGCGGCGGCCTTTGGCCAGACCGCCAAGTTGACCGCGCCCGGCAAAGGCGCCTCATGGGCTCTTGCCGCGACCCAGGCGATCAGCTGGACCTGGAACGGCAACGCCAAGGTCAAGCTGGTGCTTTTCAGCCAGAGCGGCGGCAACCTGGGCATCATCAAATCCGGCCTGGCGCTCAACGCCGGCTCATTCGCCTGGACGGTCGGAACCCTTGAAAACGGCCCAGCGGTCCCCGCCGGGAGTAATTACAAGATCCGCATCGTGAACATGTCCGACAATATGGTTCTCGCTGTCGGTCCGGCTTTTTCCATCACCGCGCCGGGCGGCAAGACCGAATTCATGACGGTCACGCAGGTCGCCATCATCACCCCCCAGCCCAAAACCGCCACCCCGATCGTGGTTTCCGTCACCCACCCCGCCAAAGGGATTGCCTGGACGCCGCTGAAAACCAATTTTTCAGTGAAATGGGAATGGACCATTCCCATGGACGCGACAGATAGAGGCGGCTGGTTCCCGAATTGCCCGGGCTGCCCTGTTGATGTATGGATCGTCCCGGCGGCAGCCCCCTCACAAAAGGTCCCGCTGAAGAAAAATATCTGCTGTGCCTGGGGGCCGATCAAGAACGACATCATGACCTATGGCAACCAGTACCAGGGAATCGCTCCCAATCTCGCGTCGGGGGACTACTTTATCAGGGTGTCCTGGTCGAACAAGCCAGGCTTCTATGGCGACAGCCAGCCCTTTTCCGTCAAGTCGACCCTGTCCGAGAACACGGCATTTCTGGGTCCGGACCCGGCGCAGGGGCAGGTGGATCTGGCGCTCACCCAGGTTTTTTTTGACGGTCAAGGCAATCTCATGATGAAGATCAAGAACATGGGGGCACCTTTTTCGGGAAGCATCATCACCAGCTATGAAATCCTCTTCCAGGTNNCATTCCTTACACCACCAGGCCGGTTGCGGTGAAGGCGAGGATCACGGGTAACAATGATATCAACCCGAACAACGACTGGGTCAATCAGGAGCTATGCATGATCCAGGATGCCGATATTGGCACCGATGGAGAGATAAAGCTCGCTTTCAGCCCCAAGGCACAAGTTTACATCAACAGGGGAACCAGCAACGAGATTCATGAGGCCAAATTGAAATGGCTCTCCGAGAATATTTTCGAGGCCGAGATGGAAGTCGTCCTCTGGAATTACGGCGCCGTGAAAAAATCCTTCGACATCTGGCTTTATGTGGATAAGCTGCCCGGCCAGCTCCTCTTCAGCGGAGCATCCCTGCAGCCAGGCTATAAAACGACCTGGAAACAATTGGTCAAGATCAAGCTCCCATCACGATGCGGAAACCATCGGCTGGTCTTCATTGCCGATCCGGCCGAAGCCAAAAACCAGCCGTATCCCAATTCCTATATGAATAATTTCATCGATGTCACATTGAAAATTGCTTGTGGCGGAACGATCACAGGGAGCAACTAGAAAATTCACCAGGACAAAGATCAGCCCTTTCAGATCAATTGATGTCGTTGCGCGCGGCCGGGCGCCCTGCCGGTGCGGGCAGAATTCCCCGCCCGGCCCCTACCCGGCCATCATGCAGCAGAATCGCAGCCGAACATATGCCGTTGTCCGTCGAAACGGGTCAGTACCGCGGATCCGGCAGGAAGCGGGAGCGCCGATATTGACTTTGCGGGTCTGCCCCGATACCATAGGCCTTGAGGAAGAACAGGCCGGCAGGCGCATCCCGCCTTGCGGCCGGGCTCTTCGCGAGCAGCAGGGCGATCGCCCGCGGGACTTCCAGCCGCCGATCTTGCCAACAAGGAGGCCGGATGAACATCCATGAACGGCTGCTGCGCCGCTTCCCCGAGGATCGCCGCTCCGACCGCCGCTTCATCGGCTTCCTGGAGGCATGGGTCAGCATCGTCAGCAACGTCGCCCTGTTCGCCTTCAAGCTGCTGGCCGGCCTGGCCCTGAACAGCATCGCCCTCGTCGCCGATGCCTTCCACTCGCTTTCCGACGTGCTGACCTCGACCGTGGTCCTCATTGGCTTCTTCTTCAGCAGCAAGCCCGCCGACTCCGATCACCCGCATGGCCATGGCCGGCTGGAGCATGTCGCCACCCTGCTCATCGCTTTCACGCTGTTCGCCGTGGCCGTCGGCATGGGCAAGGGATCCCTGGAGCGTATCCTGCGCCCCCAGCCCGTCCGCTTCGACCTGGCCATTGTCATCCTGCTGCTGCTGTCGGCGGGGTTCAAGGAATGGCTGGCCTCCTTCAGCTCCTACCTGGGCGGGCTCATCCATTCATCGACGCTGGTCGCCGACGCCTGGCACCACCGCAGCGACGCAATCGCCGCCTTGCTCGTGGCCGTCGGGCTGGTGGTCAGTCCCCTGGGTTTCTTCCGCCTGGACGGCGTGCTGGGGCTCTTCGTGACCGGCCTGCTCGCCTGGGTGGCCTGGGACCTCAGCCGCAATTCGATCAACGAGCTGATCGGCAAGGCCCCCGATCCAAAGATGGTCGAAGCCATCAACGCCTCCGTCCGTGCCCAGCCCGGCGTCCTTTCCTGCCACGGCATCTCCATTCACGATTACATCAGCCGCGCCGAGGCGTCCCTGCACATCGTCGTGGAGGAACGGCTGAACATCGTCGAGGCGCACCAGGTCGCCCAGGCCGTTGAGGAGAAGCTGAAGGAAGACCTGGGACCGCAATTCTCCATATCGGTCCATATCGACCCCCATGGAGAGCCCGACGACTGATCCGGTTGCGGAAAAGCCCGAAAACTCATTTCAGGTCACCCCGGATTGTGGAAATGTGTAAAATTAGTTGTATTTATGGCTCGCTTGATCAGAAAAAATTACGACCCGGCGGAGGCTATAATCCAACTATCAACACTCGATGTGGAAAACCTCAAATCCGGCTTCCGAGATGGTTGTACGCTCGCACTCTCCAGTAATTGCACACGCGAGTTACTCCAAGATTGCCGATATAACAAGGTTATCCTGATTACTCATACTGCAAAAGGGTTTGCAGGTTCCCGCCGGTAAATCGGCTCATTTCGACCTGTCCCCCCCCCGGATCAGCCTTTCCGAAAACCGGAAAAGCACGATTTCCGGTTTGAAATCCGCCGGCAGCGCAATGAGCCCGTTGGCAGAACGGTTTGACTTACCCGCCCCGATTCCCCTATAATGCCTTGACCGCTCGAAGCGTCAACAGGAGCCTGTGCGACCATGGAAAGTTTTTTTACATTCCTGGAAAAGCGAGTGAGCGATTGTTCTTCCCTGCTTTGCATCGGCCTCGACCCTCACCTCGCCGACCTGTCCGTGCCCTCCGCCGAGGCCGCCGCCTCATTCTGCCTGAACCTGGTCGAAAAGACCGTACCCTATGCCGCGGCCTTCAAGCCCAACGCGGCCTTTTTCGAGCAGTTCGGCGCCCCGGGCTGGGCGGCGCTGGAAAGGGTCATCGCCGCCGTGCGCGAGCGGTCGCAGCGTCTGGGCTCGCTGATCCCCGTTATCCTCGACGCCAAGCGCGGCGACATCGCTTCGACCGCCGAAGCCTACGCCCGCTCCGCCTTTCACGCCCTCGGCGCCCACGCCGTCACCCTCTCCCCCTACCTGGGGCGCGACTCGGTCGAACCATTCCTGACCGATCCGGAAAGAGGGGCATTCCTTTTATGCAAGACATCCAATCCCGGAGCCGCCGACCTGCAGGACCTGACGGTCGGCGGCACGGGAGAGCCCCTGTACCTGGCCGTCGCCCGCCAGGCCCAGGCCTGGAATACCAGGAACAACGTCGGCCTGGTGGTCGGCGCAACGCAGCTCGAGCCCATGGCCCGCGTACGCCGGGCGGTGCCCGGGCTGTGGTTCCTCGCCCCGGGGATCGGCGCCCAGGGCGGCGACCTGGAGGCGGTGCTGCAGGCCGGCCTGCGCCCGGACGGCAGGGGCCTGCTGCTGCCGGTGTCGCGCGCCATTTCGCGAGCCTCCGACCCGGGCAGAGCGGCGGCGGAGCTGCGGGACCGGATCATTGAGATCCAATATCATCTGACGTGATCCAGGCTGAGGTTCGATGCTCATGGATCGACGTTCGATGTCTTTCAGCACTGGTTAAAGGATTAAAGAGTTCAGGGGTTTATGAGTTCGGAAAAAGGCATTTTCAAAATGCAATGCCTTGACACTTCAATCCTTCAACTCGTCAACGCTTCAACAGTGCCTCGCAACTTCGAACTTCGAACACACTTTCTTTTTATTCATATCATGTGTTAAACTACGCAGCACAACGATCTCTTGAGGTGCTCGATGTGGAAAGAAGATCTTGACCGGCGCTTCCCCATGCTGATGCGGGCGCTGTATATGCTGGCTGCCCTGGCCCTGGTCCTGCTGATCTTCAAGGTGGTCTTCGCCTATCTGCTGCCCTTCGTCATCGCCCTGCTGATGGCCCTGGCCATGGAACCCCTGGTCCGCTTCCTGTCGCGGCTCAAGTTCCCGCGCAGCCTGGCGGTGGCCGTGGCCATGGTCGTCTATTTCGGCCTGCTCTTCGCGGCCGGCTTCTTCGTGACCAGCCGGCTGATCGCCGAGGTCATCGACCTTTCGGGGAACATCCCCGACTACGGCCGCTTCCTGACCAACCTCTTCAACGACCTGGCCCAATGGGGAAGATCGATGTACCTGCGGCTGCCCAAGGAAGTCATCGCCTCGCTGCAGGATTCGCTCCTTTCCCTCACCGGGGAGGCCACGCGCATGCTGACCTCACTGGCCGGATCGATCGTCCGCGTGCTCACCTCGCTGCCCAACCTGCTGTTGTTCGCCATGTTCACCATGATCGCCACCTACTTCATCTCACGCGACCGCCACAAGTTCAAGGAGTTCTTCTCCCGGCTGGTCCCGGCGTCGACCTTCGCCAAGCTGCTGGATCTCAAGCACAGCCTGGGACATTCGCTGATCGGCTTTCTCAAGGCCCAGCTCATGCTGATGACGCTCACCTTCACCCAGTGCTTCATCGGCTTGAGCCTCATCGGCATCCGCTACGCCCTGGTCATCTCGCTCTTTACCGCCATCGTCGACATCCTGCCGGTACTGGGCACGGGCACCGTCCTCATCCCCTGGGCCCTGGTCTCCCTGATCATGGGAAAAACGACGACCGGGCTCAGCCTGATGGCCCTCTACCTGGTGATCATGGTCATCCGCTATGTGGTGGAGCCCAAGATCGTCGGCACGATGCTGGGCCTGCACCCGCTGGTCTCGCTGATCGCCATGTTCGTCGGGCTGAGGGCGCTGGGCGTGGCCGGGCTCATCCTCGGGCCGGCCATCGTCGTCACCGTGCAGGCTTTCATGAAATCGGGATTGATGCCGCAGTTTAAAGAATAGGACCAACCACCGTGACGCGCAGCGCGTCACGAAAATTCATTCCCCCAGGTTTTCGCAGTCACTGCTTGACCAGTTCGACCCGGCGGTTCTTGGCTCGCCCCTCCTCGCTGTCGTTGGAGGCGACGGGGGCGAACTGGCCGCAGCCGTGGGAGCGCAGGCGAGCCGGCGCGATGCCCTGCTCGTTGACCAGCGCCTTCAGCACGGCCTCGGCCCGGTCCTGGGCGAGCTTGATGTTGCTCTCTGCCCCGCCCTGGTTGTCGGTATGGCCGACGACGAAGAGCTTGAGCGCCGGCTGGCCCTTCAGCAGCTTGGCGATCTCCTCGATGGCCTGGGCCGACTCGGGCTTGATCACGCTCTTGCCGGAGTCGAAGTAGATGCCGTAGACCGCGACATGGCCGGTGGCATTGATGTCATTGCCCATGGCCGCGGCGTCGGCGACGATGTCCTGGGCCATGCCCTGCTTCTGCACGATTACCAGCCGGTAGCCGCTGGTGAAGTCGGTGAGCAGCTCCGCCCAGATCTCAATCCCGTCGCCGGACAGCTTGAAGGTGCTGCGGCTCTTCTCGCTCCAGAGGATCGCTCCACCCTGCTTCTGCACGGCGGCCGCGAAGTTGCGCTGGATCTGCAGCTCGCTGGGCTTGGAGGCCAGCGAGTTCTGCGGCCGGTACGCCATCATCCAGTACTGCCCCTCCACCGATTCGGCCTTGCCCTTGCCCACCGTGAAGGGATAGGAATCGAACTGCTTCTGCTGGCACGAGTAAATCCAGTATTCCGGCATGCGGGTGAAGGCGGGGTGATCCTTGCACTGAGACCTGTCTGTCTGCTGGGCGGCCATGCCGGCGGCCAGCAGCAGCACCATGACCGCGACCAGAAAGAGGGCTCTTTTTTTCATTGTCCAACTCCTTGCTTGAGCATGAATGCATGTCTTGTCTATCCTCTTTTCCCGGCAAAGTCAAGGACGCACGACTCGGAACATTCGTGAAAGGTGAAAATTGAAGGACAGCAGCGATGGATCGACCCCGTGCCGGCATTTTCAACTTTTCCTTTTCGCCATTTGCCTTGCAGCGAAGCTCGTTGGATCACTTGCACTTTTACATTTCACTTTTCGCCATGCCATCTCGTTGCAATTGACAACTCCACTGTTGTATAATTCCCCCACAGAGATGGGGCCGCCCTGCCGGGCTCATTCCTGGCGGGACGGCGAAAGGAGCGCGGGAGATGTTCACGGCTACGCTGAAACGGGCCATGCGCCGCTACGAGGGAGCCGACCCGGTCATCCGCATGAAGGCCAAGTTCTTTTTTTTGGTCTACCTTCTCATCCTGGCCGTCATTCCCGTCGCCATCGCCTACAGCGCCTGGTCCCAACTGCACAATCCCATCCTGGGCCACCGCCTCAACCTGACCGTCCTCATCCCCGAAACCCTGATCCTGCTGCCCCTGGCGGCGATCCTCATCCTGCTGCTCAGGGGGCACTTCTCGCTGTCGGCGCATCTGCTCCTGGTACTCCTCTTCCTGGCGATCTGGTCCATCATGGTCCTGGACCGCTCCGGGGAGCTGTCCCGGCTGGATACCATCGCCTATGTGCTCGGGGCGCTGACACTGACCCCGCTGGCCGTGATCCGGCACAAGCGGGCCATTCTGCTCTACGGCGCCGCCAATCTCCTGGCCCTCGCCCTGTTCCTTTTCCATGCCCGGGGTCAGCTGCAAATGCCTTTCCACCGCACCATGGAGTATTTCGCCGATAACGCGGTGGCCATCATCTTCATCACCCTCACCGCCTTCACCGCTCTCCTGATCAACCAGCGGGCGCTGGATCAGATGGAGCACGAACTCGCCGAGCGCCGCCGCCAGGAGAGCGAGAAGGAGCGGCTGCAGGCGCAGCTGCTCCATGCCCACAAGATGGAATCGGTGGGCCGGCTCGCCGGCGGCGTCGCCCACGACTTCAACAACCTGCTGACCACGGTCATGGGCAACGCCGGCCTGGCCTTGGCCAAGCTGGAGCCCGGGAGCGAGACCAGCGCCCGGCTCAAGGACATCATGCGCGCCGCCGACAGCGCCGCGGCGCTCACCCGGCAGCTGCTGACCTTCTCGCGCCGGCAGGTGATCGAGCCGCGGCCGCTCGACCTCAACCGCCACATCGAGAAGATCGCCCAGCTGCTGGAGCGCCTCCTCGGCGGGGGAGTCCAACTCGTCCTGCTGCCGGGTTCCGGCGTCGGGCCCATCATGGCCGATCCGGGCCAGATCGAGCAGATCCTGATCAACCTGACGATCAACGCCCGCGACGCCATGCCCAAAGGCGGCACCATCACCATCATGACGCGCAACCGGCGGATCGTCGACTCACCGCCGGCGGCGAGCCCGGTCGTGAAGCCGGGCGACTACGTCATTCTCTCCGTGGCCGACACCGGCGCGGGCATACCCGAGGCCGACCGGCACCGCATCTTCGACCCGTTCTTCACCACCAAGCCCGTGGGCCAGGGGACGGGACTCGGCCTGGCCACGGTCTACGGGGCGGTGCAGCAGAACGGCGGCTCCATCGAGGTCGAGTCCGGCAGCGGACAAGGGACAGTCATGACGGTCTATTTCCCGGCGACCGGCCTCGTGCCCCGCGCCGCGGAACCGGAGGACAGGCCCGCTGACCTGCCGGGCGGCAACGAGACGATCCTGCTCGTGGAGGACGACGCCATGGTGCTGGAATACATCCAGCTGATCCTTTCCAGCCTCGGATACCGCATCCTGGCGACCGCCGACGGCTCCACCGCCCTGGGCTTGGCCGCGGCCCCCAACGCCCGCATCGACCTGCTGCTGACCGACGTCATCCTTCCCGACATGACGGGAATGACGCTGGCCGTCCAGGCACACAAGAACGCCCCCGGCCTGAAGGTCCTCTACATGTCCGCGCACGCGGAGAGCGTGATCGACCACGACGGCGCCCGTGAAACGGTGATCCACTTCATCGCCAAGCCCTTCACCACCCAGGAGCTGGCGAACAAGGTCCGGCAGGTGCTGGATGATTGAATCCCCGCCTTGAGTGAAAAGTTAAAAGTGAAAAGTGAAAGTGTCTGAAAGCAACACTGCATGGGAATCGGGTCACCAAGTAAATGACGCAGGGGAAAAGTGAAGGTGCATGAAAAGCGACAGAATATCCATCCCGCTCTTACTTTTCACTTTTCACTTTTTACTTTTCCTTAAGAGCGACTAGTCCTTGAAGCGCTTCAGGTCTGCCTTGGAAAACGTCCATTCCGGCGTGACCAGGGTCCCGCCGAAGCCGGCAGCGTACCAGGGGCTCAGGGCGGCGTCGCCGGGATTCTGCAGCACCTGGATCTCCTGGGCCGGCATGTAGCTCTGGGCCAGGAGAAAGACGGCGCGATCGCGGTCGCGATCGACGGCGCGGTCGACGACGATGACCGCGTGGCCCGGATGACCGGGCTGGATGAAGATGTCGCCGATCTCCGGGTCGTCGCCGGGGACGGCCAGGAGCTCTCGGGCCAGCGAGGCCGTGCCGGCATAGGCGAAGACGGTCTCCAGGTACCGCCAGAAGCTGCGCCCGTCGTCACCGGCCCGGCCCTGGTGCAGCCAGTGGGCGTGGTTGCCGCGGACCGCAATGCGCTCGCCGCGCCGCCAGCGCGAGTACTCGGCCAAGAAGCCGCTGCTGAAGCAAAAGCGGATATCGTCATATCGCTGCCGGGAAAACAGGTAGTCAGCCCGCAGGCGGATGACGGCATCGGCGCACTGGTGCAGGTCGCGGGTCCCGATCGGCAGGTCGACGACGGCGGCAACTACGCCATGGATCGTCTTGAGGCGGCCGTCAAATAACTTGACCTGGACGCCGTCGGGTTTCAGCGGCAGGCGGCGCAGAAAGCCGGCGAAGGAGCCTTCGGGGACCTCCTGGCGGACGAATCCCGGCGGCGGCTGGAAGCGGGACTCCACGGTCATGCCGCACGGATCGACCGCTCCCGGCGTTTCCTGGGGAAAGGAGGGGAGCGGCGCGAGTACAAGAAGAACCGCGCATCCCGCTCCGGCCAGGTGCAGAAAGTTCCTGCTTTTCAAAAAGGCGTGGGACCGCTTTAATCGGTGAGGACGAAAGTAACCTTCATCTGCACCCGGTATTCACAGATATGGCCGGCATCGTCGAGCATGACCTCCTGGTTCTCGATCCAGGCGGACTTCATGTTCTTGAGCTTCTTGCTGGCGCGGACCAGCCCGGTGCGGATGGCGTCATCGAAGCTCTTGGCGGATGTGGATTTGATTTCAGTTACGCGAGCGACCGACATGGGTCACCTCCCTTCAATGGATTGCGTCCAGTGTACCTCCGCAATTTACATTTTTCAAGCACAGACTCTACAGGCTATAAGTAAAGTGTCAGAGTCAATGACAGTGTCAGCAAGAAATGAAAGGAAGCGGTTGACGGTAGACGGTTTACGGACAGAAAAAGGAATATTTAGACTTAAATTCCAAATCACAAGCACCAAATCCCCAACAAATTCCAAATTCGAATGACCAAAACCAAGAGCAAGCGCTTGTTGACGGGTTAACAGCCCTGGATCGGGATATACCCGAACCCTTCAACTCTTGAACTCTTTAACTCTTCAATTTCTTCGTTTGGGTCATTTGGTCATTGGAATTTGGAGCTTGGAATTTAAGTTTTCGCAGGTCACGCGTCACGCGCCCTGAAGGTCCCCGTCGAGGGGATTACACGTCACGAAGATCGTTCCGCAAACTAGTCCCACTCGAACATGTAAGCGCTCAGGTGCGAGGTGTCGTTCAGCTTCGCCAGCACGAAGCCGCGCACGGGGTCGTGGAGCAGGACGGTCACCGAGGCGTTGTCCAGATGGAAGCGCCAGAACCACTTTTCGCCGAGGCCGAGGGCCTCTGCCAGCAGTGCTTTCAGCACCGAGCGATGCGAGACTACGGCGATGCGCTCCTCGCCGGCGGCCGCCAGCAGGTCGTTGAAGGCGCGGGTGCGCGCCTTGACCGCGGCCAGCGACTCGCCCCCCGGGAAAGACATGCGTTCGGGCTCGTCGAGCCAGCGCCGCCACAACTCCGGCTCCTCGGCGGCGATCTCCTTTTTCTTGCGGCCGGCCCAGCGCCCCAGGTCAAGGTTGTTGACCAGATCCTGGAACTCCGTTGCGCGGCCGGGAAAACAGACGGCCGCCGTCTGCGCCGCCCGCTGCAGCGGCGAGGAAATGACGCGCTGCACATCCAGGCCGGCGAAGCGGACCCGGAGCTCCTGCGCCTGCTGGGCTCCGGCCGGGCTCAACGGTACCTCGCCGCGGCCGCGGAAGACGCCGTCGCGATTGGCCTGCGTCTCGCCGTGGCGGATGAGGTGGATCGTCTTCATGACAGCGCGATGTGCGGCAATCCGCTGCGCACGGTGATGCGCCGGCAACCGTCGGCGCCCTCGACGATGGCGACGGCGACGGCCTGCGGCAGGGAGAAATAGTCCTCGTCCAGGTACTGTGCCCATTCCACGGCCAGCACGCCGGCGCCGATGCATTCATCGATCGGGTTCTCCAGCGCTTCCGGCATGGCGCCCAGACGGTAGAGGTCGAAATGAAAGAAATCGAATTTGCCGCTGTAGAGGTTCATCAGCACGTAGGAGGGGCTGACCACCTCGCCGGCGGGGATGCCCAGGGCGGAGGCCAGTCCCTTGATGAAGACGGTCTTGCCCGCCCCGAGCTCGCCGCTGACCAGGACGACTTCCTCGCCGCGCAGTTGACCGCCCAGGCGTTCGCCCAGGGCCCGGGTCTCCTCAGGGAGCGAGGAAAGGAGAGTGAAATCCATTGATCTTCAGGATGCTCTTCGGGATGAAGCGGATGATGTCGCCGGCGGTCAGGCCGGCCTCGCCGACCTCACGGGCCGCCAGGTCGCCGGCGTAGCCATGCAGGAAGACGGCGGCGGCCAGGATGATCTCCATGGCATGCCTGGGGTAGTGCTGGGCGACGAGGCCGGCGATCAGGCCGCCGAGGACGTCGCCGCTGCCGGCCGTGGCCATGCCGGGGTTGCCGGTCTGGTTGACCCAGACCCGGCCCTGGGGGGATACGGTCAGCGTGTGGTGTCCCTTGAGCACGAGGTAAGCCCCCTGCTGCAGGGCGAACTCACGGGCCAGGTTGAGGCGGTCCTGCTGGACGTCGCGCACGGTCCTGCCGGTCAGGCGGGCAAACTCGCCGGGATGCGGCGTCAGCACCAGCGGCCGCTGCCCGCGGCCGCGCAGCAGGGGGGCCTGGCCATCGAGAACGTTGATGGCGTCGGCATCGAGGACCAGCGGCGATTTCGCCTTCTGCAGCAGCATGGCCACGGTGCGCAGGGTATCGGGACTCTCGCCCATTCCCGGGCCGGCCAGGACGCAGGAAAATTCGTCGAGCCGGGCGGAGATCTCCTCGGGCTTCTTGAAGGGCAGGGTCATGACCTCGGGATGGGCCAGGACCGAGAGGTCACGGTTCTGCGGCGGCACGGCGGCGGTGCAGAGTCCGGCCCCGCCGCGCAGCACGGCGTAGGAGGCGAGGATGCCGGCGCCCGGCTTTTCCGCCGATCCGGCGACGACCAGCGCATGGCCGAATTCGCCCTTGTGGGCCGCGCGCGGGCGCCGGGCCAGCAGCGCCTTGAAGTCGGCCGGCTCGGTCATGCGGATGAAGTATTCGTCCCCGTCCTCCAGATCGCGGGGAATGCCGATGTCCACGACGCGGATGCGGCCGCAGTCGGGGCTGCCGTCGGGATTCAGATGGACCCACTTCAATGCATGCAGGGCGGCGGTGACCCGGGCGCGGACGTGGACGCCGGCATCGGGGGCGAAGCCCTCGCCCAGCCCCGAGGGGATGTCGACGGCGGCCACGGGGATGGATGAACGATTGACCGCGTGAAACGCCTCGGCGAAGAGCCCGGCGCTGACCGGCTTGTCCAGGCCGGTGCCGAACACGGCGTCGACCAGGAAAGTCTCGCCGGCGTCGCAGGCATCCAGGGCCTTCCTCAGGGCGGCGGCCGAGCTGACCGGCCCGGGCTCGGCGCCCGCCTCCCGCAGGCGGTCGTAGTTCGTCCTGGCCTCGTGCCCGAGGTCGTTGGGCCGGGCCAGGAGCAGGGCGCGCACGTTATACCCACGCTCCAGCAGCAGGCGGGCGATGGCCAGTCCATCGCCGCCGTTGTTGCCCTTGCCGGACAGCACCAGGCAGGCGGGGTAGCGGTTGCTCGGGAAGACCGCGGTGAAATAGTCGCAGCAGGCGACGGCGGCGTTCTCCATCAGCGTGATGGCGGAAATGCCCCGTTGGGCGATGGCGCCGCGGTCGATCTCGCGCATCCAGGAGTTGAGCAGGACCTTCATCACTACCCGGTTTTTTTCTTGGCCTTCTTTTCCTTCTTGCCGCCGTCCTTTTGCGATTCCCCGGCGTCCTTTTTGACGATCTCGTCAAGGACGCTGGCCAGGACGCCGCCAAAGGCCCCCTCGTCCTTGTAGGCGACCTTGACCTCCTTGACCAGTTCTTTCTTCACCTCGTCGTCCTTGCCGACGGCGTCCTCGATCAGGTCCTCCTGCAGGATCTGCTTCTTGCTCTCGTCCAACTCGATCTTTTCCTCCAGGATCTTCTTCTGGCCCTTCTTGGCCGTCTTGGCGGGCTTTTCGGCCGTGATCTTGCGCTTCTGCTTCTTGGCCGCCTCGGGCTTGGCCGGGGCTTCCGCGTAAGGCGCCGCCATCTCGGGGATTCCCTCCCTGCCGTAGGGCTTGCGGGCGGCGCGCGGCGCGGCGGCGCTTTCCTGGGCGGCGAAGGCGGCCTCGGCATGGCGCTGCGACTCCTTCTCCTGGCGCAGCTTCTCCTTCTGCCACATCTCCTCTTCGCGCTTGCGGCGCCGCTCCTCGCGCAGCAGCCGGATCTCATCCTTGACCTTGAGCTCCTCGTCCTGCTGCAGCCGGCGTGACTCCTCGCGCTTGCGCTTCTGATCCTCGATCAGCCCCTGGCGGCGCAGCTTCTCCTCCTCCTCGATCTCGACCACGGCGTCGGAGTCAAGGTAGAAGACGCCGGCCAGCTTCTCGGAAGGGATGAACTCGGGGTTGCTGAGGATGATGTCCTCGACGGTGCGCAGATCGACGGGGGCGATCAGGTCGAGGATGTGGTACAGGCGCAGGATGTGGATCTCGTAATTCTTCTCGCGCTGGCCGAATTCCATGAAGACCTTGTGGAAGAGCTTGTTGTAACTCTCGACCTTGCGGAACTCGCTCATGCGCTCGGCCAGGGTCTGGATGACCTCGGTCTCCAGGAAGATCGACTTGTTGGGGGCGACGGTCGAGGCGACCTTCTCGCCGCTGGCCAGGAAGACCTTGCGCTCGGCGTCGAAGACGATGCGGTCGGTGATGGCGCCCTTCTTGGTGGTCTTGATCGAGAACTGGAAATCGCCGGCGCCCGTCTGCTCGAAGACCAGGGTCGTCCCCTGCAGGGCCTTGTAGCTCTCGAAGACCTTGTCGAAGCCCAGCAGCAGGTTCTCGTCGGGGTAGTAGTACAGGGTGTACTGCTTGTGGCTGGCGCTGTCGCTGGCCTCGAACTCGATGGCGTCGCCGAAACGGTAGAGGCCGGGCTTGAGGTGCACGGCGCCGGAGGCGACCTCGCGCTGGGTCAGGAAATAGCGCGTCTCGCCCTCGGGGAAGATCTGCTCCTCGAACTTCTTGCGCTTCTGCGGCAGGTTCTTGCGGTCGTCGTAGCTGGCCGTGGCCAGGAAGGGATTGGCCTCGCTGACCAGGGAGTTGCGGCGAATGTGGTAAAGGGACGAGATCAGGTGCCACTTGCCCCAGCCGGCGCCGCTGGTCTGCTGCAGGTCGATCTTGTATTGCGTGGTCATGATGAAGTTCAGGGCGAAGCAGGTGGCGGCGAAATCGGCGGCGTCGGAAGCGACCTTGGCGAAGTTCTCGACGAAGAACTCGGTGCTCTCCGAGGCCTGGCGGCCCTTCAGGAAATCGAGTATGGCGGTGAACACCTCGGGGGCGATCACCTTCAGGTTCTCCTTGAGCATCACCTTGTCGTTGATGAAGGCGATGCCGGCCTCCTTGTTCAGCGCCGTGGTCAGCTTCTTGCGCAGCAGGTTGAAGTCGCGTTCGATCAGCGGCGACTGGGTCCGGCGCGGGTCGATGTCGGTGGTGATGTATTCGGCCGGGCGGCAGGGGACGGTCTCCTTGTGCGGCAGCAGCAGCTCGATCTTCTGCCGCAGCAGGTATTCGGTGTAGCGGCGGAACTCGGAGGTGCCCTCGTAGCTGAGGCGGATCTCGTCGCGGCCGCCGCGGTTGCGGGCCTCCTCGACCTTGAGGATGACGCCATCTTCCACGGAGATGTATTTCTTGTTGCCCACCGGCAGCTGGCCCGGATACTCCTTGTAGATCAGGTCTCCGGCCTGGTACTCGCAGTTGGGGTCGTAGATCTTGACCCGGCTCTTGCGGTCGTCGCGCGTCTTGAAGAGCGCCACCTGGTAGACCAGGTCCTCGAAGTCCAGCGGCTGCGCCTTGTCCTTGAGGAACCCGCGGACGAATTCCATGTCGGCGGCGCCGATATCCAAGTTCGTTTCGTTCTTATTCTCCATGTGGCTATCTCCCCTAGATTGATTTCCTGCCCATGCCCTGGAGGGACCGCTTGGGTCCCGACGTCCCGGTCCCTTCGGACCGGGGGGCCGCACCGCCCCGCGCAGACGGCTGGAGGGGCTTCCCGGTGCCCGACGTCCCGGTCCCTTCGGACCGGGAGGCCGCACCGCCCCGCGTAGACGGGGCCGCACCGCCCCGGGCGCGGACGATCTTGGTCCCCGAGCGATCGGCCAGCGCCGCCTTCAGCTTCTCGGCCGAGGTGATCAGCACCTCGCGGCCGCCGCCGTGGATGTAGTCGATGGCGGCGATGATCTTGGGCCCCATGGAGCCGGGCGGGAACTGCCCCTCGTCCAGCATGCGCCGGGCCGTGGCCACGTCCATGCGCGCGATGGGGCGGGCATTCTCCTTGCCGAAATTCTCCCAGACGCGGTCGACCCCGGTGAGGATGATGAACAGGTCGGCCTTGGCCTCGCGCGCGATCAGGGCCGAGGCGTGGTCCTTGTCGATGACCGCCTCGACGCCCTCCACCAGTCCCGAGGAGTTGATGAAGACCGGGATGCCGCCGCCGCCGGCGGCGATGACCACGATGCCGCGATCCACCATGGCGCGGATGGCGCGCTTGGGGATGATGTCGATGGGCAGCGGCGAGGGCACGACGCGGCGGAAGCCGCGCCCGGCATCCTCGACCATCTGCCACTTGTTCTCCTTCTTCAGCTGGCCGGCGCGGAAGCTGTTGTAAAAGGGGCCGATGGGCTTGGTGGGGTTGGCAAAGGCCTTGTCCTCGCGGTCGACCACCACCTGGGTGAGAACCGTGGTCACCTCCTTGTCGATGGAGCGCTTGCGCAGCTCGTTGAGGATGGCCCGCTCCAGCATGTAGCCCATGCTGCCTTCGGTCATGGCGTCGCAGACATCCAGGGGAAAAGCGGGGATGGTGTTCGCCGCCGCTTCCATCTGCAGCAAAATGTTGCCCACCTGCGGGCCGTTGCCATGGACGATGATCAGCTCGTACCCCTTGCGCACGATCTCGACCATCAACTGGGCCGCCTTCTGGGCATTGCGGTACTGTTCCCTGGCCGTGCCCTTTTCGCCGGCCTCCAGCATGGCATTGCCGCCGAAGGCGATCAAAGCAAGTTTATTTCTCATGTTCTCCAGCCCCAACAACAAAAGCTGGCGGCCCCCCTGGGGGGGGCTGCCGGCCAGCCCGCCTGGCGGCGGGTCTATTTCTTGAACTTCTTTTTCAGGATCTCCTCCAGGTTCGGCGTGCCGATCTCCTGGAGCTCGTAGCCGACGCGGACCGTGGGCTTCTTGAACTTGACGATACGGCCCAGGTCGATGGGCGTGGCGATGACGATCAGGTCGCAGTCCACCTTGTTGATGGTCGCCTCCAGGTCCTTCATCTGCTTGGCGCCGTAGCCCATGGCCGGCAGCAACACGCCGATGTCGGGATACTTCTTGAAGGTGTCGGCGATCGTGCCCACGGCCCAGGGGCGCGGGTCGATCAGCTCGGCGGCGCCGTACTTCTGGGCGGCCATGACGCCGGCGCCGTACTGCATCTCGCCGTGGGTCAGGGTGGGGCCGTCCTCGATGACCAGCACCCGCTTGCCGCGGATCTTGTCGCCGTCCTTGACCAGCAGGGGCGAGGCAGCGTCGACCACGACCGCCTTGGGGTTCAGCTCACGGATGTTCTCGCGCACCTGCAGGATATCCTCCAGGTCGGCGGTGTCGATCTTGTTGATGACGATGACGTCGGCGCGGCGGAAGTTGACCTCGCCCGGGTAATACTCGCGCTCATGCCCGGCGCGGTGCGGATCGGCGACCACGATCTCCAGATCGGACTTGTAGAAGGGGAAGTCGTTGTTGCCGCCGTCCCAGAGGATGACGTCGGCGACCTTCTCGGCCTCGCGCAGGATGGCGCCGTAGTCGACGCCGGCGAAGACGATGACGCCGTTCTCGATGTGCGGCTCGTACTCCTCCATCTCCTCGATGGTGCACTTGTGCCTGGCCAGGTCGGCCTTGGTGACGAACTTCTGCACCTTCTGCTTCACCAGGTCGCCGTAGGGCATGGGATGGCGGATGGCGGCCACTTTCTTGCCCATGGCGATCAGGATCTGGCTGACGCGGCGGGTGGTCTGGCTCTTGCCGCTGCCGGTGCGCACGGCGCACACGGAGACGACCGGCTTGCTGCTCTTGATCATCGTCTCGCGGGGCCCGAGCAGGATGAAGTTGGCGCCGGCGGCCTGGACCTCGGCCGCCTTGTCCATGACGTAGGTGTGGCGCACGTCGCTGTAGGCGAAATAGACATCCTCGATATCCAGCTTCTTGATCAGGGAGACCAGCTCGGTCTCGGGATAGATGGGAATGCCCTGGGGATAATATTCCCCGGCCAGTTCCCGGGGGTATTTGCGTCCGGCGATGTCGGGGATCTGCGTGGCCGTGAAGGCCTTCACCCGAATTTCGGGATTGCTCCGGAAAAATGTGTTGAAATTATGAAAATCTCTTCCTGCAGCACCCATGATCAAGGCGTTACGCATTACGTCCTCCTGTTATTTTATGTTATTTTTCGCAGTGGGAATGAACAGTAATTATAAACAATATAGGGCGGGGTGTCAATGATAAAAAAGAC
>DCVK01000061.1:86875-87057 GCA_002335385.1 Candidatus Aminicenantes bacterium UBA2190 | reverse complement strand
TGATCTTGCGGCCGGTCAGCCCGGCGTCGGCGTAGGGGCCGCCGACGACGAATTTGCCGGTGGGATTGATGTAGAACTTGGTCTCGGGGGAGAGCCACTTGCCGCAGACGGGCCTGACCACGTGGCGGATGATGTCCTTCTCGATGCGCGCATGGCTGATCTTGTCGTCGTGCTGGTTGGAA
>DCVK01000061.1:0-86761 GCA_002335385.1 Candidatus Aminicenantes bacterium UBA2190 | reverse complement strand
CATGCCCTGGTCGCCGGCGCCCTGCTCGTGGCCCCTGGCCGCGTCCACTCCCTGGGCGATGTCGGGGGACTGCTCTTCGATGTGCACCAGCACGGCGCAGGTCTCGTACTCGATGCCGTAGCGCGACTTGGTGTAGCCGATCTCCTTGAGGGTCTGGCGCACGATGGTCGGAATGTTGACATAGGCCTTGGTGGTCAACTCGCCGGCGACCAGCACCATGCCGGTCTTGGTCACCGTCTCGATGGCGACGCGCGCGTCCGGGTCCTGCTCCAGGCAGGCGTCGAGAATACTGTCGGAGATCTGGTCGCAGACCTTGTCCGGGTGGCCGGCGCACACCGATTCCGACGTGAACAGATATTTCCCCTTGATCATTTTCACCTCCAGGGAGATCGTTGCGTTGGGAGAATTTCAATCTTAACAAATAAGGTCATATATGTCAATGACATTTGAAAATGTTCGAGGTTCGATGTTCGAGGTTCGACGTTGAAGAAAGAAGGTAAGAAAACGAGAGGCATGATGAATACGAAGCCAGAGGTTTGTGGTTCGAAGCTCGACTTTGAGGGAAGAAGAAATCAGGGGTTGTCCATTCCGCGGATTTGGCCCTGTTTTGCTCTTTTGCCCTTTCTTAAAACATCGAACATCGAACTCCGAACTTCGAACTTGTTCTCAGTAGCCGATGGCGCAGCCGTCCTTCCTGGACTCGCTGGCGCCGATCAGAACGCGGCGCTCCCAGTCGATCCAGATGCCCTGGTAGCCGCCGAACTCGGAAGCGCTGCGGCTCACCCTGTGGCCGCGGCGGATCAACTCGCGCACCGACTCGGCATCGACGCCGTTCTCGAGAAACAGCGTGCCGCCGTCGTTCATCACCGTGCCGTCGGGTTCCGAGGAGCCGGCGTGACGGAAGCGCGGCGCGTCGCCCGCCTCCTGCAGGTTCATGGCGAAGTCGATGATATTGCACAGGACCTGCACGTGTCCCTGCGGCTGCATGTCGCCGCCCATCACGCCGAAGGAGAAGACCGGCCGGCCGGCGCGGGTGATAAAGCCCGGGATGATGGTGTGGAACGGGCGCTTTCCCGGCGCGAAGCTGTTCGCATGGCCGGCCTGCAGGTTGAACAGGGCGCCGCGGTCCTGCAGGCAGAACCCCAGGCCGTCAGGGACCATGCCTGAACCGAAGCCGACATAGTTGCTCTGGATCAGCGAGACGGCATTGAAGTCCTTGTCGACCACGGTGAGATAGACGGTGTCGCCGGCGGCCAGGCGTGGGTCGCCGGCGGGGAGCGAGGTGCTGGCCCGCTCGGCATGGAAAAGCTCCAGGCGCTTGCGGGCGTAGGCGGGGGAGATGAGCGCGGCGTAATCGCAGGCGGCGAAGCGCGGATCGGCATAGAAGCGGGCGCGGTCCTCGTAAACGATCTTCTTGGCCTCGACCAGCGCGTGCAGGTAGGCGGCCGTGTTGTGGCCCATGGCCTTGAGGTCGAAATGGCTGAGCAGGCGCAGCATCTGCAGGACGGCCAATCCCTGGCCGTTGGGCGGCAGCTCCCAGACGTCATAGCCGCGATAGTCTACGCTCAGCGGTTCCACCCATTCGGGCTGATAGGCGGCCAGGTCCTGCCGGGAAAAGAAACCGCCGACCTTCTGCGAGTAGGCAACGATCTTCTCGGCCAGCTCGCCCCGGTAGAAGGCGTCGCGCCCCTTGCGGGCGAGAAGGCGATACGTGGCGGCCAGTTCGGGGTTGCGAAAGACGTCTCCCTTGGCCGGCACCCGCTTGCCCGGGGCGTACAGCTTCTGGAAATTCTCGTAGCCGGCGAAGGCTTTCAGCGAGCGCTGCCAGTAGAAGGCGATCAATTCCGACAGCGGGAACCCCTGCTCGGCGTAAGCGATCGCCGGGGCCAGGACGTCGCCCATGCGCAGGCGGCCGAATCGCCCGTGCAGGGCGAACCAGCCGGCGACGCAGCCCGGGACCGTCCAGGTCAGGGGACCTTTTTCCGGCATGCGCGTGATCCCGTTCTCCTGGAAGTAGGCGAGCGAGAGGGCCGCCGGTGCCGGGCCGCTGGCGTTCAGCCCGTACAGCTTGTTCTCGCGGCTGTCCCAGACGATGGCGAACAGATCGCCGCCGATCCCCGAGCCCGAGGGCTCCATCAGCCCCAGGGCGGCATTGACGGCGATGGCGGCGTCGACGGCGCTGCCCCCCTTCTTCAGGATGTCAATGCCGACCTGAACGGCCAGCGGCTGGCTGGCCGCCACCATGCCGTTGCGGCCGATGACCTCGGAGCGGGATGCGGACAGGCGCCCGGTCAAGCGGTCACCCGCGAACAGCGGCAGAAAAGAGAAGCCCAGCAGCATTACCAGAAGATGTTTCATCATGCCTCCATTTCATCGCTGGATTATAGTCTTGCGGCGCCGGTGGTGCAAATGCCCGGGATCCCCCCCTGGCGAATTGAAAAGAATTTGCCCTTGTGCTATGAACGCAGGAAGGGAACCCGTTTTGAGGAGGAGGTGCAACGTGAAGCGATTTTTTCCCGGGCAATGGATCATCGTGACGCTGTTCGCAACCCTGCTGGCCATCGCCTGCGCCGTCAATCCGGTCAGCGGCAAGAAGGAGCTGATGTTCTTCTCCGAGCAGCAGGAGATCGCCATGGGCCAGGAGACCGACCGGGCCATCCGCCAACAGTACGGCATTTACGAGGACAAGTCGCTCAACGAGTATGTCGATCGCATCGGCCAGAGCATGGTGCCGAACTCGCACCGCCCGAAGCTGAAGCACTATTTCGCCGTTCTCGATACGCCGATGGTCAACGCCTTCGCCGCTCCCGGGGGTTACATCTACGTGACGCGGGGCATCCTGGCGCTGATGAACAGCGAGGCCGAGCTGGCCGCGGTGCTGGGCCATGAGATGGGCCATGTCGCCGCCCGCCACTCGATGGCCCAGATGAGCGGCCAGCTGCTGGCCCAGATCGGCCTGGTCGTGGGTAGCGTCGTCAGCAAGGACATCCGCAAGTTCGCCGGATTGGCCAATCTCGGCACGCAACTGCTGTTCCTCAAGTTCAGCCGCAGCGACGAGTACCAGGCCGACTCCCTGGGCATACGCTATGCGCGCCAGGCCAGGTACGCTCCGGGCGAGATGCTGCGCTTCTTCACCGCCCTGGAGAACATGAGCGCCGAGTCGAGCAGCCATAACATCCCGACCTTCCTTTCCACCCACCCGATGACCTCCGACCGCATCACCAAGGTCAAGGAGCAGCTCTCCAGCCAGGACGCCACCCTGGACATCAGGCGGGAGGACTATTTGCGGCGCCTCGACGGCCTGATCTATGGCGACAATCCCCGCCAGGGCTTTGTTGAGAACGGGGTCTTCTACCATCCGGAGATGGCGTTTCAGTTCTCGATACCCGCCGGCTGGGTCGTGCAGAACACCCCCATGCAGGTCGTGATCGGAGAGAAGGAGGGGCGGGCCGCCCTTCTCCTCCAGGCCGAGACCACCGGCCAGGACCTGGATCCCTACCTGCAAGCCAAGGCCCAGGGCCTGGGCCAGGCCCAGCTGCTGAAAACGGCCAGCCATGCGGTCGGCCGCTTCCAGGCGCGCCATGCCTGGTACCAGGTGCCCCAGGAGCAGAGCGAACCGCTGGCCGTCCGCCTCACCTGCATCCGCAAGGATGCGCTGGTTTATTCGTTCATCGCCCTCAGCGCCTACAGCACGGCCAGCACCTTCCATCCCGTCCTGAACAATTCAGTCGACTCGTTCCAGAGCGTGAGCGATCCGAAGATATTGCGCCGCGGCCCGGAGCGCCTGTCCCTGGTCCGTCCCGACGGCCGCCAGACCCTGCAGCTGCTGCTGACCAAATCGGGCGTGGACCGCTCCCACTGGAAGCAGCTCTCGGTTTTCAACTCGATCGGTCTCGATGCCGTGCCCGAGGCGGGGAAACTAATCAAGCTGCTGAAGTGAATGGGGCCTCCGGCCTGCAGGGGATGACCGCTGCGGCATTCCCCGGGTCCGGCCCGTTCCTGGAAGTCGGGTCCCGCGCTGGGCGACAGCCATGTGTCCCATTTTAGAACAGGTAAAATCCTCGAAATGAGCATGGCATAGCCGTTTTCAGAATGACACGCTCCAGATGTCCCAAAATGGGACAAAGGGCGCTTTTAACGAAAAATGCTTCTGCAATGGAATATTTCGTCGTTTTATCGGAATATTTGTCCCATTTTGGGACAATCAGGCTTGGGACGAAGACGTGCCTTGTGTGACGTCGAGCGCAAGATCGAATTCCCACCGCATTCCGCGCCCCTCGCCTCATGATGGCATTTGAATTGCTTTAAAATCTTCATGACCCCAATGTCGCAAGGTTCATGAACCCCGGCATGGCTTATTCCTGTGTGCAGGAAGCGATCCGCGGCCGGCTCGGGGAGCCGCTCGGGCTTGGCGTGGCTTCCGCCCGGGTGGTCTTGTCCGGTTCCAGGTTGGCGCGTAAGATCAGCATCCGGACGAACAGGGATGGCCGCCAGGATAGTGCATGATGATGAGAAATAAAATGCAAGGAGGTAGGAAATGAAAAAGCGCATGGTCAAGTGGATGCTGGGCGTGGTACTGGTCGGGATCTCCATTGTCGGTCTGCACGCCGTCATGGTGGCGAACGATCCGACCACCCCCTTTCCGGGAAAGACCAGCGTCCAGATCGGGGACATGATCACCTCGAGCGCCTCGGAGCTGCTGCAGTCGGCCGCTGACGCATTCCTGCTGCTCAACGAGGTGGAAATCGCCGGCCGGAACGGGTTGAACGTAAACGCGGCGCTGCAGAGGGCCGATATGGCCGCCGTTCGCGTGGAGCAGGCCTTGAAACTGTTCCGCGAGATCATCGCTACCGGCCGCGAGGCGGGATATGAGCCCCGGCGCATCGGCCAGCTGAAGGGCTTCGATTACGGCGGCTTCGCCCTGGAGAACGGATTGAGCATGGAGACGATGAACGAGGTCTCCTCCTATCTGGGGCGGGGCAACGTGCTGGGGTTCTACCGGCGCCATGCCCGCAACCTGCAGGTTCTGCTGGATACCCTGCAGCGCATCCGCGCCGAACTGCTCGCTGGCCGCTCACCGGACAACCGCATGCTGTGGACGCTGCTGCAGCAGTACAACAGCACCATGGTCTTCGGGAACTACGCATCCATGGTCTTCTACAAGATCTAGTCCCGGGAGATTTGCGTCGTTGTTTTTTTTCGGCGTTCTGCTATGATAAGTGATGCTAGCGTTTTTGCGCTTCGAAGGATGCAGGATCTTCGCGGAAAAAAAGAATCTTGCCTTCTTCCTCCTGATCGCCCTGTCCGCAGGCTATTTCACCTGGTCGGGGGTGAACGAATACCGCCGTTCCCTCGCCGAGAGGGAGTTCTTCGTCAATTTTGAAAGGGAAAAGACCCGACAGATCGCCACTTATGCCCAGTACGGCACTTTCGGGTTCCGCATCCTGTATGAGACGGCGCCGCTCAACCTGTTCTTCGTCAACAGCAGCATCCTCCAGGACCTGGAAAGCAACATCGACAACTATGAGGCCATCCGCATCGACAGTTCGTTCAAAGGGGACAAGCTTTTTCTCATGCGGGGATACTTCAGGGATTTTGCCGGTATCCTCTTCGTGTTCGGCTCGCTGCTGATGCTCTATCTCGGCCACCTGGCGCTGGGCAGCCCCCCCTATCTGCGCTTCCTGGCCGGCCGCATGTCGCTGGTCAGGCTTTTTTTCCTGACCACGGCCGCCCGCCTCTTTTGGCTGGATCTTTTCTTCCTGGTCCTGGTCCTGGGGCTGTTCGCCGGCGTGCAAGCCGGAGGCATTGCATTCTCCGGACAGGAACGGACGGTATTTTTCTTCTACCTGCTGTTCCTGGTCCTGCTGCTCAACTTCATCTACCTGCTGGGCCAGTTGACGACCATGCTGGTCCGTTTCCGCAAAACCTTCTTCCTCTGGTTCTTTGTCGTCTGGTTCGCCATCATCTTCCTGCTGCCCGAGCTCAGCCGCATCAGCGTCTTCCGGAAGTCGCAGTCCCTGGAGCCGGCGGAGAAGGTCAACCTGGAGAAGTTCCGCAACCTGATGGCCATGGAAAAGGAATTCCGCGAGTTCCTGAAGGCGAATCCCAGCACCCCGCTCGACCAGGTCCGCCGGATGCAGAAAAAATTCGCCGTGCAGTTCATCAACAGCAGCTACCTGGTGAATACCGGCCTGGAGCTGCGCTACCTGCGCAAGGTCGGGAATGTGATCGCCGACCACGAGCGTCGCTCGGTGTTCTTCCCGACCACCTATTATCTGTTTCTCAGCGGCGAAGCCTCCGGGAAGGGGTATCATGGCTACCTGGACTTCATGGACTACATCATGAAGCTGCGCAACCGCTTCATGCAGTTCTACCTGAAACGACGCTACCTGGAGCCCGATTCCGCCGTGGAATCCTTCGTCAAGGGCAGCGAGAACATCTTCCGTTCGCGCAGCCGCCTGCCGCGTTCCTACGTCGTCGGCGTCCTGGTGACGGCGCTTTACGGCGCCGCCCTTCTCCTGCTGGCCTTCTGGAGCCTGCAGCGCCAGGTGCGGCGTTCATGATCGCCCTCCGCGACCTGAGCCTGGCGCAGGGCGAGGGGCGCCTCGATCCCCTGAGCCTGGAGATCGCCGCCGGCGAGATCTATTTCCTGCTCAACCGCCCCGGACTCGACCGCTTGTTCGCGGTCCTGGGCGGACTTGGGCGGCCTGACGCCGGCGAAGTCGTTTTCAGCCCCGGCCCGACCGGGACCTCGCCGGCGGTCTTCATTGACCGCGTCGGAGACGTAGCCGATTTCGAGACCGAGGCCCGCATCGGCGATTGGCTTGATTTCCTCTGTGCCAGCTGCGGCTACGACCGGGCGTGCGTTTACAAGACGCTCCTCGTCTGCGGTTTTCACGAGCGCCATCTGAAAAAAAAGGCGCGCGAGCTGGCGCCGGACATCTTCAAACAGGCCTACCTGGCCGTTGGCCTGGCCGCCGACAGCCCGAACATCGTCATCAACGATTTCATTCGCGGGGCGGAGAAGGGCTTCGAGCTGAAGTTCAACAAGCTGCTGCTGCAGAAAAAGGCGCTGGGCCGGGCCATCCTTTATCTGGGCAACGACATCTTCTATGCCTCGGAGATCGCTGACCGCGTGGGCTTCATCAAGAACGGCCGGCTGCTGTTCGAAGCCGAATCCGCCGACCTGCGCGACATGGATATCAAGGATCTGTACCTGAAGTTTCTCAACTGAGCTTTCTCCTGCTTGGCAAACGCTCCGGCTCGGCCATCTTCCGGTACAGCGAGGTGCGCGAGATGCCGAGGACCTTGGCCGCCTGGGCGTACTTGTAGCCGCATTGGCGCAGGACTTCCTGCATGTGGTCGCGGCTGACCTCGGCCAGGCTGGGCTGCCGTCCGCCCGGGTCGAGCCTCTTGCGCGAGTGCAGGAACTTCAGCGGCAGGTGCTCCGGCCCGATTTCACCCTGGAGCCCGGCGGCGGAGATCTTGAAGATGGTGTTCTTCAGCTCGCGCACGTTGCCCGGCCAGTCGTAGCGGGTCAGCAGCCGCCGGGCCGCGCTGGAGATGCCGGTGATGCGCCGGGGATTGACCAGGTTGGCGATGCCCAGGAAGTGCTCGGCCAGCGGCACGATGTCTTCCCGTCGCGAGCGCAGCGGCGGGATCTGGATCTTCAGCTCGTCGATGCGGTAATAAAGATCGGCGCGGAAGCGCTTCTGCTGCACCTCCTCCTCGAGGTCCTTGTTGGTGGCGGCCAGGACCCGGATGTTGACCGGCAGGGGCTTCTTGCTCTTCAGCGGGGTGATCTCGGACTCCTCCAGGACGCGCAGCAGCTTGGCCTGGATGTTGAGCGGCAGCTCGCCGATCTCGTCCAGCAGGATGGTGCCGCGGTCGGCCAGGAGAAACTTGCCCGGCGAGTCGGCGTAGGCGCCGGTGAACGCGCCTTTCCTGTAGCCGAACAGCTCCGATTCGGCGAGATTTTCGGGTATGGACGCGCAATTGACCGAGACCATGGGCTGACTGCCGCGGCTGGAGCAATGGTGGATGGCCTGGGCCATGAGCTCCTTGCCGGTCCCGGTCTCGCCGCAGATCAGGATGGTGTGGGGAGTGGCGGCATACTGCCGGGCGGTGTCGATCACCTCGGCCATGGCCCGGCTGCGGTAGACGAACTTGTCGAAGCCGGCGGCGTCGCCGATCTCCCGCTTCAGGTCCCGGCATTCGTCCCGGGCCTGGAGAAAGGCCAGCGCCCGCTGCAGGGTGATGAGCAGCATGTCGGGGTTGACCGGCTTCTGCAGGAAGTCGTGGGCCCCCTTTTTCATCGCCAGGACGGCGGTCTCGATGGACCCGGTCCCGGTCAGCACCACGATGCGATGCGGGTACTGGGCGGCGAACCACTCCAGCACGTCCATGCCGTCGCCGTCGGGCAGGGTCAGGTCGAGCAGGACCAGGTCAAAGGCTTTCTGCTCGAGGCGGAGCCGGGCTTCGGCCAGACAGCCGCTCTCAACGATCAGGAATCCATTCTGATCAAGAAAACAGCGTATCGATTCGCGCAGGGGCTCGTCGTCCTCGATCAGCAGGATGCGCTTTCTCATTTCCATTCTCACCTCACGGGTAGGATCAGATTGACCTGTGTCCCCTGGCCGGAACTGTGGATCTCCAGGTCGCCCTTCAGGGTCTTCATGATGCTGTAGGAAATGTAGAGCCCGAGCCCGGTGCCCTCTTTCTTGGTGGTGAAGAACGGCTCCAGGACCCTGTCCTTGATCGCGTCGGGAATGCCCGGGCCCGAGTCGCGGATGGCGATGACGTGGTGGATGTTCCGCGGCAGCTCGTCGTACTCGCTGTAGATGCGGATGTCGATGCTCCCGCCCTTCTGTCCGGCCAAGGCCTCCAGGGCGTTGAACAGCACGTTCATGAACACCTGCTGCAGCCGGTCGCTGTCGCTGGCCACCCGGATCTCCTTTTCGGCCCGGACGCGGATGGTCACGCTGTCCGGGATCTTCTTGGGCGGGATTTCAGCCAGCGTCCGCTCCACGAACTCGCGCAATGGGAAATGGCTGAGTTTGAGGTCCTTGAACTTGGAGAACACCAGCAGCGACTCGACCAGCCGCCCGGCGCGGCTGATCTCGCGGTTGATCTTTTCGCAGCAGGCGGCGATGGCGTCGTCGCTCTCCATACGGCCCTTGATGGCCCTGGCCTCGAAGAGCACAGTGGTCAGCGGCGTGCGCAGTTCGTGGGCCAGGGAGGCGGCCATCTGCCCCAGCAGCACCAGGCGGTCGAATTTGAACAGGCGGTAAAAGTTCTTGTCGTTGGCGAATTCCAGCCGTTCGGCTTCGATCAGCGGGATGAACATGACCGCTGCCGCCTGCACCGCAGTGCTCAGCGAGCGGACAACGGCGCGGTCGCGGCCGTCGACCCGGGCCAGCAGCAGGCCGCGGAAATAGCGGCGGGCGTGCAGCGGGACCACCAGGTTGATGCGGTCGCGGACGAACAGACCCTGGCCGTCGCGGTCGAACAGCTCGAAGTACATGCGGGTCCGCGGCTCGTCGACCATGGGTTCCGTGCGCCCGGTGAAGCTTTCGATCAGGTCCGCCTCCTCGGGAATGGACGGCAGGGCGCCGGCGTGGCCCTCCGAGCCGCGGGAAGTGAACACGTTGCCCTCGGGCTCCTTGTAATAGACGATGCAGCATTCCAGCGGGAAGTCGCGGCGCAGCATGGCGGGAAAGGAGGCGAGAAAGTCGCGGGCGCTGTGAGCTGCTTGCAGAGCGGCGGCGATGGTGACCAGGAATTCCTCGCGATGATGTGTGCGCATGGATGATCGGTGCTGAAAAACAACTATATTACGCCGGAAAATGGTTGTCAATTCCTGATCCTCCTTGCAATTCCCCGGGGTCTGTGTTATTTTATTTATTTATTTTTGGGAGATCACCAATGAAAAAAACCAAGATCAACGAAGCGCATTACATCCTGAAGGGCAAGATGGTGGAATTCTGCGGCTGGGACCTGCCGGTCCAGTACTCGGGCCTCAACACCGAGCACGTGGCCGTGCGCACCACCGGCGGCATTTTCGACGTCAGTCACATGGGCGAGATCTGGTTCCGCGGCCGTGAGGCGCTGCGGGCCGTGCAGCATCTCATCTCCAACGACGCCTCCAAGCTGGCTCCGGGCCGGATCCAGTACGCCGGGCTTCTGACCGAGAGCGGCTGCTTCGTCGACGACCTGCTGGTCTACATGATCCAGGAGAACGAGTACCTGCTGGTCGTCAACGCGGCCAACATCGAGAAGGATTTCCAGTGGATGAAGAAGCACACCGCCCGCTTCGACGTGCAGCTCGAGAACCGCAGCGAGGAGTACTCGCAGATCGCCATCCAGGGTCCGGTGGCCGAAAAGCTGGTCCAGGAGTTCACCGACATCGACCTCAAGCCCATGGGCTATTACCACTTCGCGTCAGGCCGCGTAAGCGGCATAGAGGCCATCGTCTCGCGCACCGGCTACACCGGAGAGGACGGCTTCGAGATCTACTTCAAGTCCGATGCGGCCGCCGCCTCCAAGCTGTTCCTTGACCTGGCCGGGAAGGGGGAAAAATACGATGCCCTGCCCGCCGGCCTGGGCGCCCGCGACACCCTGCGCCTGGAGGCCAAGATGGCCCTGTACGGCAATGATATCGACGACAACCACACCGTGCTGGAGGCCGACCTGGGCTGGATACTCAAGCTCAAGAAAGAGGGGCCCTTCATCGGCGGGGAAGCGCTGGCCCGGCAGAAACAGGAGGGGATCCGCCGCAAGCTGGTGGGTTTCGAGCTGGTCGACAAGGGCATCGCCCGCCACGGCTACCCGATCACCGTCGACGGCAAGTCCTTCGGCGCCGTCACCTCGGGGACCTTCGCCCCATTCCTGAAGAAACCCATCGGCATGGCCTATCTCCCCGTGGAGCATTGCGCCGTGGGCGATGAATTCCAGATCACCATCCGTGAAAAGACGGTTAGCGCCAGGATCGTGGATACCCCGTTTTATAAAAGAAACAAGTAGGAGGAACCGTAATGGCAAAGGAGAATCTGCTGTACAGCAAGGATCATGAGTGGGTGCGCCGCGAAGGCGACGCGGTGGTCATCGGCGTCACCGATTACGCCCAGCACGAACTGGGCGACATCGTTTTCGTCGACCTGCCCGCCGTGGGCAAGGAACTGAAGAAGGGCGACCCCGCGGCCAATATCGAGTCGGTCAAGGCTGTTTCCGACGTGTATTCCCCGGTCTCTGGCAAAGTGACCGAGGCCAACGCCAGCCTGGGCGGCAGCCCGGAACTGGTCAATCAGGATCCCCTGGGCGAGGGCTGGATCTTCAAGATGAGCGTCGAGCAGGCCGCTGAGCTCGACGAGCTCATGGATCTGCAGAAATACGAGGAATACCTGAAGGGCATCGCCGGGGAGTGAGCCATGAGATACCTGCCGCTGACCGACGCGGAACGGGAGGAGATGAAGCAGGTCATCGGCATCGCCGATGTGCGGGACCTGTTCACCTGCATCCCGTCGGGCCAGTGCCGCCCGCCCCTGGGCAAACTGCCCAAGGCGCTGAGCGAGCCTGAGCTGACGGCCGCCTTCCGGGCGTTCGGCCGCCGCAACTCCTTCTCCGGTTATCTCAGCTTCCTGGGCGCCGGCGCCTACGCCCATTTCATTCCCGAGGTCGTTTCCTACCTGAGCGCCAAGGGCGAGTTCCTCACGCCCTATACCCCATACCAGCCCGAGGTCAGCCAGGGCAGCCTGCAGGCGATCTTCGAGTACCAGACCCTGATGACCATGCTGACCGGCCTGGACGTGGCCAATGCCTCGCTCTACGACGGCGCCACCGCCGCCGCCGAGGCCGTGCTGCTGGCCACGCGCCGCTCGGGGCGCCGGCGGGTGCTGCTGGCCGGCAGCCTGCATCCCGAGTACGCCGCCGTCATCCGCACCTACGTGCAGAACCTGCCGATCGAACTGGTGACGGTGGCCGTGGACGAGGCCAGCGGCCGCGTGGATGCCGCTGATCTGGGCGCCAAACTGGACGACGCCACCGCCGCCGTCCTTTTCCAGTCACCCAACTTCCTGGGCGTGGTGGAGGACGGTCCGGCCCTCGCCGCCGCCGCCCATGAGCGCAAGGCCTTTGCCGTGCAGGTGGTGGCCGAGGCCATGTCGCTGGCCTTCCTCGCCGCGCCGGGGGATGCCGGTGTTGACATGGCGGTGGGCGAAGCGCAGAGCTTCGGCCTCACGCTGGGCTTCGGCGGCCCCTATCTGGGCTTCATGGCCGTGCGCGAGGAGTTCATGCGCCAGTTGCCCGGCCGCCTGGTGGGCCAGACCCGCGACCTGGACGGCAAGCGCGGCTACGTGCTGACGCTGTCCACCCGCGAGCAGCACATCAAGCGCGAGAAGGCGACATCGAACATATGTTCCAACGAGGCCTGGTGTGCCCTGCGCGCCGGCATGTACCTGGCCGTCATGGGCAGGACCGGCCTGACCCGCGCCGCCCGCGCCTGCCACCTCAATGCCGCCTATTTCGCGCGGGCGGCGACAGGGACGAAGAGGATCCGCGTCGTCTACGAGCGGAATTTCTTCAACGAGGTGCTCGTTGCCGTGAAGAAGGGGAGCGCCTCCGAGCTGGCCGCGGCACTGAGGAAGAAAGGCATCCTGGCCGGTGTCCCCCTGGCCTGGTTCGACGCCGGACAGAAGGACCGCCTGCTAATCGCCTTCAGCGAGGTCCATGACCGCGCCGCCATCGACCGCCTGCTGGCCGCCATCGGAGTATGACCATGAACACCCTGCCCAAGCTGATATTCGAACTGAGCCGCGAGGGAAAGATCGGCGTCGGACTGAACGAGGCCGATGTGCCGGATGAGCCGGCCGTCGACCCGGCGCTGCGGCGCCGGGATATCCCCGATTTTCCGCAAGTTTCCGAGGTGGAGGTCGTGCGCCACTACATGGCGCTGGCCAAGCTCAACTACTCGGTCGATGCCGGCTTCTACCCCCTGGGCTCCTGCACCATGAAGTACAATCCCAAAATCAACGAGAAGTTCGCTGCCGCCGAGGAGCTGCAAGCCCATCCCTACGCCCCGCACGACCTGGTACAGGGCAACTTGGAAATCATGGCCCGGCTCGAGGAGTGGCTGATGGAGCTGACCGGCCTGGCCGGCTTCACGCTGGCGCCGGCCGCCGGGGCGCACGGCGAGTTCACCGCCATGCTGATGGTGCGCAAGCACCTGCAGGAAAAGGGCGATCCCCGCAAGGTGGTGCTGATCCCCGACTCGGCCCACGGCACCAACCCGGCCTCGGCCCATTTCGCCGGCTATGATGTCAAGGAGATCGCATCCAGCGCCCAGGGCACCATCGGCCTGGCCGAGCTGCGCCCGCACCTCACTCCCGACGTGGCGGCGCTGATGATGACCAACCCCAACACCCTGGGCATTTTCGAGTCGGATATCATGGCCGTCGCCGACGCATTGCACGCCAACGGCTCCCTGCTCTACATGGACGGCGCCAACCTCAACGCCCTGCTGGGGGCCGTGCGCCCCGGCGACCTCGGCGTGGACGTCATGCACATCAACCTGCATAAAACCTTCGCCACGCCCCACGGCGGCGGCGGTCCCGGCTCGGGCCCCGTCGGAGTGGCCGAGCGCCTGCTGCCCTACCTGCCCGTGCCGCGGGTGCGGCGGCGCGGGGAGGGCTTTGACGTCGTGTACGACGATCCGCGCAGCATCGGCCGGGTGAAGAACTTTTACGGACAGTTCCTGGTCATCGTCCGCGCCCTGGCCTACCTGATGGCCCTGGGCCGGGAGAACGTCGGACGCGTGGCCGAGGACGCCGTGCTGAACGCCAACTACCTGCGCAAGCGCCTGGAGGGGCTTCTCGACCTGCCCTACCAGGGACCCTCGCTGCACGAAGTGGTCTTCTCCGACAGCGGCCTGCCGGTCAAGACGCTGGATATCGCCAAGCGGCTGCTGGACTACGGCATCCACCCCTTTACCATATATTTCCCGCTTATCGTGCACGGTGCGATGATGATCGAGCCGACCGAGAGCGAGAGCAAGGAGACCCTGGACGAGTTCATCGCCGTGATGGAGACCGTCTTGCGCGAGGCCCGGGAGGATCCCGAGCTGCTCCGCCAGGCCCCGACCCGCACTCCGGTGCGCCGTCTGGACGAGACGCTGGCCGCCCGCAAGCCGGTCCTGCGCTGGCGCAAGGGGGAAAGCCTTTGAGCGTACAGAACGTCATTCTCAAGCTGCAGGAGTTCTGGGCCGAGCGCGGTTGTTATATCGCCTCGGGCTATGATACCGAGGTCGGTGCCGGCACCATGTCTCCGGACACATTTTTCCGCGTCCTGGGCCGCAAGCCCTGGCAGGTCGCCTACTGGCAGCCGTCGCGCCGGCCCGATGACGGCCGCTACGCCCAGAACCCCAACCGCGTGCAGAAGCACAACCAGTTCCAGGTCATCCTCAAGCCGGCCCCAGCCGACGGGCAGCTGCTGTTCCTGGACAGCCTGATCTACCTGGGGGTCGACATCCGCATCCACGACATCAAATTCGACGACGACAATTGGGCATCACCCTCGCTGGGCGCCTGGGGCGTCGGCTGGCAGGTGATGTGCGACGGCCTGGAGATCACCCAGTTCACCTATTTCCAGCAGGCCGGAGGCATCGAACTCAACCCGAACTCCCTGGAGATCACGTACGGCATCGAGCGCCTGGCCGGCTTCCTGGACGGCAAGTCCAGCCTGTACGATCTGGAATGGGGCAACCGCGTCTCTTACGCCCAGCTGAAGCTGGAGGAGGAGCGGCAGTTCTCCATCTACAACTTCGAGATCGCCGACATCGACATGCTGCGCGGGCTGTTCACCCAGTACCAGAAAGAGGCGGAGAAGCTCCTCGACCGCGGCCTCTACCTGCCGGCCTACGATTACGTGCTGAAGTGCTCGCACGCCTTCAACATCCTCGACGCACGCAAGGCCATCTCGGTGGCCGAACGCACGGCGCTGATGGGCATCATGCGCAACCTGGCGGCGCGCATCGCCCAGAAATACGTCCAGCAGACGGAAGGTGAAAATCATGGCTGACCTGCTTCTTGAACTGGGGGTCGAGGAGATCCCGGCTCCCGCCGTCGGCATCATCCGCGACCAGCTGCGCGAGCTGTTCCTGGCGCGCCTGGCCCAGGATCGTATCGGCCACGGGGGCATCGAGTGCGCGGCCACCAACCGCCGGCTGATGGTCCACGTGCTGCAGGTGCCGGAAAAGACGGCCAACCAGGAGGAAACGGTGCTGGGGCCGGCCAAGCGCATCGCCCTCGACGAGCGCGGCCTGCCCACCGTGGCCCTGAAGAAGTTCTGCGAATTCCAGGGAGTCAAGCTGTCCGACGTGGTCGAGATCGAAACGCCCAAGGGAAAATACCTGGGCATCACCAAGGTCGGCGGCGGCCGCGAAGTGGCCGAACTGCTGGCCAAGGCGATCCCGGCCGTGCTGGCGGCGCTGACGTTCCCCAAGACCATGGTCTGGAACGAGTCGCGCGTCCCCTTCATCCGGCCGGTCAAGAGCCTCCTGGCCCTGTTCGCCAACAAGCCGCTCGACGTCGAGTTCGCCGGCGTGCGCTCGGGCAACCGCTCCCCGGGCCATCTGCTGCTCTCCGACGCTTTTTTCGAGGTCAATTCCTTCAAGGACTACTTCGAGGGCCTGGGACGGAATTTCATCATCCTGAGCGAGGAGGAGCGCAAAGGCAAGATCCTCGCCGAGATCCGCGAGATCGAGGAAGAGTGGGAATGCCGGGTGCCCTGCAGCAAGGAGATGCTGGACTACTACGTCTACAGCAACGAGTACCCGGTGGCCTTCAGCGGCGGGTTCGATGCCAAGTACCTCGCCCTGCCCACGGAGATCATCAACGCCTTCATGACCCACGAGAAGAAGCTGCTGGCGGTCTATGACGGCGCCGGCAAGCTGACCAGCCATTTCGTCGGCGTGGCCAACATCCCCGATGAGAACGGCAAGGTCAGCCGCGGCAACGAGAAGGTTGTTCAGGCGGCCTTCGAGGATGCCCAGTTCTTCTGGGACCAGGACCGCAAGGAGGATTTCTTTGCCCTGAAGAACCTGCTGAAGAACGTCATGTTCCAGAAGGAGCTGGGCACCTATTACGAAAAAGTGGAGCGCTTGGCCGCCCTGGTCGATTTCGTGATCAACGAGACGCGGCAGGACGCGCTGCGCGGCCAGCTGCACAAGGCCGCTTTCCACTGCAAGAACGACCTGCTGACCAAGATGGTGCGCGAGTTCCCCTCGCTGCAGGGGATCATGGGCGGCCTCTACCTGCAGGCCGCCGGCGAGGACCCGCTGGTTTGGAAGGCGATCTATGGTCACTACAAGCCCAAGGGCCAGGACGACGAGCAGCTGGACGACTTGGGAGCGGGCATCCTCTCCATCGCCGACCGCATGGACAACATCGCCGGCTTCGTCGGCAAGGGCATCAAGATCTCCAGCTCCAAGGACCCCTACGGCATCCGCCGCGACGCCAACGCCGTCATCCGGATCATCATCGATTTCCATCTCCCCCTGGACCTGGCGCCGCTGATCCGCCTGGCCGCGCTGAATTTCGCCAAGAACGACGCCGACCTGCAGCAGAGCTGCAAGACCATCTGCGAGTTGCTCGCCGCCCGCCTGGAGAACTACCTGAAGGACATCATGAAGTACCGCTACGATGTGGTCAACGCCGTCATGGCGCAGGAGACCATGGTTGTCTACGACAAGTTCCTGAAGGCCCAGGCGGTCGCCAAGCTGGTCGACAGCGGCATGGCCGAGCCGCTGGCCGCTCTGCACCGGCGCCTGAAGAATATTTGCGGCGGAGGCGGGCGCTGCAATTTTTCGGAAAGCGAGCTGAAGGAGAAGGAGGAGAAGATCCTCTCCGACGTGTTCAAGGAAGCGAAGCCGCGCATCGACGGCCTGATCATGAAGAAGGATTTCGCCCAGGCCAGCTCGGAGATCCTGGAGATGAAGCCCATCATCGACGCGTTCTTCGAGAAGATCCTCGTGATGGACAAGAACCTGACCCTGCGCAAGAACCGCATCGCCCTGCTGCAGCGCATCGATGAGCTGCTGGCGGCGGTCGCCGATTTCTCACTGCTAGTCGAGACCAAACCAGGAGGAAAAACATGAAGGATATACTGAGCGAGAACCTGCGCAACGTGGCCGTGGTCGGCCACGGCCAGAGCGGGAAAACGAGCGTTGTTTCGGCCCTGCTGTACGTGAGCAAAATGGTCAACCGCCTGGGAAAAGTGGACCAGGGCAACACGGTCACCGATTTCGACGAGGAAGAGATCGCCCGCAAGATCTCCATCCAGGCGTCGTTGGCCTATGCCTATAAAGACAAGGTCAAGATCAACCTGCTCGATACCCCCGGTTTCGCCAATTTTGTCTGGGAGACCATGGTGGCGCTGCGCGCCGTGGAGACCGGCCTGATGGTGGTCTCGGCCCAGGAAGGCATCCAGGTCCAGACCGAGAGGATCTTCGACGGGCTGGCCGAGGCGGCCCGCCCCGTCCTGTTCTTCGTCAACAAGATGAGCAAGGAACTGGTCGACTTCGACAAGGTGCTCGACTCCCTGGTCGCCACCTTCGGCAAGAACGTGGTCGCCGTGCAGGTGCCCATCGGCCAGGGGCCCGAGTTCAGCGGCCTGGTCGATGTCATCGAGATGAAGGCCTGGCAGTTCGGCGCCGACGACAAGGGCGAGAGCAAGGAGATCCCCATCCCCGAGCCGCTGAAGGACGAGGTCGGACTGCGCCGCGAGGCGCTGCTGGAGAAGATCGCCGAGAACGACGAGCAGCTGATGGAGAAGTACCTGGCCGAAGGCAACCTGTCGCCCGCGGAGATCCGCGCCGGGCTGAAGAATGCCATGCTGCAGCGCAACGCCTTTCCGGTGCTGCTGGGAGATGCCCTGGCCAACCGCGGCGTCCAGCCCCTGCTGGACTTCGTCGTCTCCTTCGCCCCGTCGCCCCTGGAAGTACCGCCGGCGACCGACCGCAGCGGCGCCCCGGTCAAGGCCGACAGGGCCGCCCCTTTTGCCGGTCTCGTGTTCAAAACCATCTCCGATCCCTTCACCGGCAAGATCTCCCTGGTCCGCGTCTTTGCCGGCGCCTTCAAACCCGACACCTTCTATTTCAATGCCAACAAGGAGGTCGAGGAGCGGGTGGCCGGGCTGTTCCTGCTGCAGGGCAAGACGCAGGAGCCGGCCGGCGAGGTCCAGCCCGGCGACATCGTTGCCGTCACCAAGCTGAAGGAGACGCAGACCGGGGATACGCTGTCGACCAAGGCCGACAAGGTCATGCTGCCGGCCATCTCCTTCCCCGTGCCCTCGATCTCGTTCGCCATCGAGCCCAAGGCCCGCGCCGACGAGGGCAAGATCTCCACCGCCCTGCAGCGCATCATGGAGGAGGATCCCACCATCAAGATGTTGCGCGACCCGCAGACCAAGGAGCTGGTCCTCTCGGGCAACGGCCAGTTGCATATCGAGATGGTGGTCAACAAGCTGAAACGCAAGTACGGCGTGGACGTGTCAATGAAGCACCCGAAGATCGCCTATCGCGAGACCGTGCTGGGCAAGTCGGACGTGGAGAAGAAATACAAGAAGCAGAGCGGCGGCCGCGGCCAGTACGGCCATGTCCTGATCCGCATGGAACCCCTGCCGCGCGGGGGCGACTTCGAGTTCGTCAACGCCCTGGTGGGCATGTCCGTTCCGCGCAACTTCGTGCCGGCCATCGAGAAGGGCATCGTCGAATCGAAGAACACCGGCGTGCTGGCCGGCTACCCGGTGGTTGACTTCAAGGTGGAGCTGTACGACGGCAGCCACCACGAGGTCGACTCGTCGGACATGGCCTTCAAGATGGCCTCCTCCATGGCCTTCAAGCTGGCCATGAAGGCGGCCAAGCCCACCATCCTCGAGCCGGTGGTCAAAGTGGAAGTGGTCATTCCCGAGGAGTTCATGGGCGAGATCAACGGCAACCTCAGCGGCCGCCGCGGCAAGATCCAGGGCATGGAGATCAAGGGCAAGAACCACGTGGTCAAGGCCGTGGTGCCCATGTCGGAGATGCTCGACTTCGAGCCGACGCTGACCTCGATCACCGGCGGTCGCGGCAGCTACTTCATGGAGTTTTCGCATTACGAGGAGGTGCCGGGCCACCTGCAGAAGAAGATCATTGACGAGGCCGTCAAGGAAGGAAGGGTTAAAGAAGAAGAAGAATAGTGACAGTGTCAGTGTCAGTGTCAGCAAGAAGCTCAAGGAACTATTTTGACCCGTGACGAGTGACAAGTGACGAGCAGATGCAATGGATCGGCCTCATGCCGTTTCGAATCACGAATCACGATAGATCGAGCGGTTGCAGGGGATGAAGCTATCCGAGTTTGACTTTGACCTGCCTGCGGAATTGATCGCGCGCTACCCGGCCGAGCGCCGCGACGGCTCGCGGCTTTTGCTCCTGGAGCGTGCCGGCGGGCGGATATCCCACCACCGCTTCGCCGACCTCCCCCGGCTGCTGGCCGCCGGCGATTTCCTGGTCATGAACAATTCGCGCGTGGTATCCGCCCGGCTCCTGGGCCAGGTCGACGGCAGGACGGCGGAGATGCTGGTGGTCAGGGACCTGGGGGGCGGTCAGCTCGAGGCCCTGTGCCGTCCGGCGGCGCGATTCACGCGTGGCGCCTCGTTTGTCGCCGAGGGCGGGGCGAGAGGTGAGATCATCGCCGTCGGCGTCCACGGCCGGCGCCGGTTGCGCTTCGACCGTGACTACGCCCGTGTTCTCGAGCACGGCTACGCGCCGCTTCCGCCCTATATCAAGCGCCGGGGAGGGGAGGCGGCCGCCCGGCGCCGCTTCGATCTGGAGCGCTACCAGACGGTCTATGCCCGCGATCCCGGCTCCATCGCCGCGCCGACCGCCGGGCTGCATTTCACGCCCGAGCTCCTGGCCGGGCTCCGCGAGCGCCATCCGTTGCTGGAGATCACCCTGGATGTGGGCGAAGCCACGTTCCAGAAGATCGAGACCGAGGATATCACCCAACACCGGTTGGGCAGTGAGCGCATCCGCATCAGCGCCGCCGCGGCGCAACGCATTCGCGAGTTGCGGGCAAGCGGCGGGCGGCTGCTGGCGGTGGGCACGACCACGGTGCGCGCGCTGGAAAGCTACGCCCGGCTGGCCGGGCCCCGCGAGGATTTCAGCTCGGATATCTTCATCAGCCCGGGTTTCCGCTTCCGCATGGTGGACAAGCTGCTGACTAACTTCCACCTGCCCAGATCGTCGCTGTTCATCCTGACCAGCGCCTTTGCCGGACTGGATGTGCTCCGTGAAGCGTATCGCCAGGCGATCGCCGAAAAATATCGCTTTTTCTCGTACGGCGATGCGCTGCTCATTGCCTAGAAGAAGATGTTAGACCCTAGACGTCAGATGTCAGACGACAGATGTCAGATGTCAGACGGTAGACGCCTGACGTTAGATGTCAGAGGTTAGACGTCAGGGGTCAGATGTCTTCTGCATGCTGATTGACAAACCAATAGGATTCAAATAAAATAAATGCTTCTGATTCACCAAACCGCAATGAGGAGAGGAATATTGCAATCGCTGCCAAAGGCAGAACTGCCTTTCCAGTTATTCAAGCGCGGCAAGGTCCGCGATGTTTTTGAAGTGGACGGCCGTCTGCTGATCGTATCCAGCGACCGCATCTCGGCATTTGATTTCATCCTGCCCTCGCTGATCCCGGGCAAGGGCCGCATCCTGAATCGCATCGCCGCCTTCTGGTTCGAGCGGACAAAGGACTTGATCCCCAACCACGTGCTCAGTGCAGAGCCGGAGAAGCTTCCCGAATTCAAGGCCTACGCCCCCATTCTGGAGCAGCGCTCGCTGCTGGCGCGCAAGCTGGACGCCTTCCCGGTCGAGGCCATCGTCCGCGCTTACCTCGTGGGGTCGGGCTGGAACACCTATCGCGGGCAGGGGGCGATCTGCGGGGTCGAGTTGCCCCGCGGTCTCGGCTATGGCGCGCGCCTGCCGCAAGCCATTTTTACGCCCACGACCAAGGCCGATAAAGGCCACGACGAGGACATCACTCTCGATCAACTGGCGGAACGGCTGGGACGTGACACGGCCGATCAACTGCGCGAACTGTCCCTCAAGCTATTCGCCTTTGCCAGCGCCTATGCCCTGGAGCGCGGGATCATCATCGCCGACTCCAAGTTCGAGTTCGGGCGCGATGAGCAGGGAAAGATCGTCGTCATCGACGAGATTTTCACCCCGGATTCCTCGCGCTTCTGGAAGCTGGCGGACTACCGCCCAGGTCAGGAGCCGCCATCCCTGGACAAGCAGTACGTGCGCAACCACCTGCTGGCCTCTTCCTGGGACCAGCGATCGGCTCCCCCGGCGCTCCCTCACGACGTGATCACCGCCACCGCCGAAAAATACGGGGAGATCTTCCGCATCCTGACCGGCCGCCAGCCATGAACGGGGAACTGAACATCCTGGACCTGCTTTTCATCGTCATCCTGTTCTTTTCCTTCCTTTTCGGCCTCATCCGCGGCCTGGTGCGCGAATTGCTGTCCCTGCTCTTCCTGGTCGCCGCCCTGGTACTGGCCTTTGTCCATTACCGTGATGCCGCACTGCTGCTGAGCGGCCTGATCCGTAACCGCGGCCTGGCCGATTTCGTCGGCTTTTTGCTGGTGCTGGCGCTGGTCGCCGCCGCCGGCGCCCTGTTGACCATGCTGGTGAGCAAACTCCTGGTCGTCGGCCCGCTCAAGGGGCTCGACCGCCTCCTGGGAGCCGCGTTCGGGCTGTTGCGCGGCATTCTCCTCTGCGGCCTCGTCATCTACAGTTTCCTGGCTTTCCCCCTCCGCCAGGAACCGCTGCAACGCTCGCAACTGGCGCCCGTCCTGACCCGGGTGCTTGTCGCCGGCATCCAGGTGCTGCCCCCCGCCCTGCGGGACAGGCTGAACGTCATACAAACCCATGACAGCAAAAAAAATAATCGAACTGGCCGAACAATTTGAAGCCCTGACCATCAAGAACCAGATGAAGATCCTGGCCGGCAAGGCGGTGAATTCCCGCTTCCTGTTCTACAAGGAGATCACCGATGAATTCGAGAAGACACTGCTGCAGGCGCTGCTGGAAAAGTACGACTACAATCTGTTGAAGATGTCGACCAGCGTCAAGCTGCATCGGAACACCATTGCGAAAAAGATGAAAAAGATGAAGATCAAGGAGAAGAAGGCGAAGGTGAAATAAACCGGCCCCCGCTCCGCGTCCCGGCGGCGACGATCTCATTTTTCCATCTGTTGGCCGTTGCCAAGCCGGAGGCCATTGTGTTATAAGGAATCGTTAAAAATATTCGACCCGGAGGTGCTGCGTGCTCCTGCATCAGGAATTCATCAAGAACGCCAAGAAATTCGGGGCCAAACCGGCCATCATCGACCGCTTCCTGGACAAGAACGTCAGCTACGGCAAGGCGCTGATCGCGTCGCTGATACTGGCTGCAAAATTCAGGAAATACCATGACGGCTTCATCGGCATCATGGTCCCCACCTCGGCGGGCTGCATGCTCTCGGTGCTGGGAGTGCTCCTGGCCGGGAAGGTACCGGTGATGATCAACTATTCCACCGGCGCCGCCGGCAACGCCGAGTATGCCCAGAAAAAATGCGGTTTCAAGACCATCATCGCCTCGCGGGCGCTGCTGGAGAAGATCGGCTGCCGCCTGGTGCCGGGCATGGTTTTCATCGAGGACATCATGGCCGGCGTGGGCCCGGTCGACAAGGTGGGGGCGCTGGTCAAGTCCAAGCTGCCGCTGCCGCTCCTGCTCAAGGCGGTCCACCAGGGCGATCCCGACGACAACCTGGTCATCCTTTTCACCTCGGGCAGCGAGAAAGACCCCAAGGCGGTGCAATTGACCCACCGCAACATCGGCTCGAATGTCCTGGACATCGGCCGGGTCCTGACCGTGACCAGCGCGGACGTCATGCTGGCCAACCTGCCGCTGTTCCACGTCTTCGGCCACAACGTCGACTTCTGGCTGCCGCTGCTCTATGGCATGACCATCGTCGCCTACGCCAATCCCCTGGAATACAAGAAGATCTGCGCCATCGTCCGCGAGGAAAAAGTGTCGCTGATGGTGGGTACACCCAGCTTTTTTGCCGGCTACCTGCGCCAGTCCGACCCCGGCGACTTCTCCTCGCTGCGCGTCGCCGTCGCCGGCGCCGACAAGACGCCCGATTCGCTGCGCGCGGGCTTCCTGCAGCAGCATGGCCTCGAGCTTTGCGAGGGATATGGAACCACCGAAACCAGCCCGGTGGTCGCCACCAACCTTCCCGGGGCCAACAAGCCGGGGAGCGTGGGCCGGGTGCTGCCCGGCGTGCGCGTCAAGATCGTGGACATCAATTCCGGCGAGGCGCTGCCCCCGGGGTGCGAGGGCAAGATCCTGGTCAAGGGCGACCTGGTGATGAAAGGCTATTTTGACGACCTGGAGGAGACCTCGCTGCGCATCAAGGACGGCTGGTACGAAACGGGCGACATGGGCATGCTCGACGAAGAGGGCTTTTTGTGGCACCGCGGCCGCCTGAAGCGCTTCGTCAAGATCGGCGGCGAGATGGTCTCGCTGGTCCGGGTCGAGAGCGTCATGCTGGGACTCCTGCCCGAGGATGTGGACTGCTGCGTGGTGGAGGTTCCCGACTCGCTCAAGGGTGCGAAGATCGTCGCCGCCATCACCGGCGAGGTCAACGAGCGCAAGCTGCTCAAGGCCATGGCCGGCGAGCTGCCCGCGATCGCGCTGCCCAAGCAGTTCGTCGTGCTCAACGAGTTTCCCAAGATGGGCAGCGGCAAGATCGATTTCCGCTCCATCACCGAGATGGTGCGCCAGAAGCTGCAGGCCTAGCCGCGCTGCTCTTTCCCGGAAACAGCGAACAGGTACCCGGCGCCGGAAAGCAGGCCGCTGCCGCCGGCCTCAAATTCTGACGGAAAGCAGAACGAAGCGGTCCAGGGGCCAAGCCGTGGCTCGGCTAGAGGAAAAGGAACGAGAACGCGCCGAGGGCCAGAACATAGTAAGCGAAGCGGTGGAAATGGTCCTGCACCACGATCTTCCTCAGCAGCCCGAGGGCCAGGAAACCAGCCAGGGCCGCCACCGCCACCGCCAGCGCCAGCTGCGGCCAGTGGCCTCCGCTCCAGGGGATATGGCCGGCTTCCAGCAGCAGGGCGCCCAGCACCGCCGGGATGGAAAGAAGGAAGGAGAAGCGGAACGAGAACCCGAAGCCTAGGCCGAGGACCAGGGCGACGGCGATGGTCATGCCCGAGCGGGAGACGCCGGGGATGATGGCGATGCCCTGGGCCACGCCGATGAGCACGGCGGCGGGAAGATCGGGCATCTTTTTCTTCAGGCGCAGGTATTTCGCGGCCAGGAGCCCGGCGGCGGTGAGGAAAAAGGCGAACCCCAGGTAGGATGTGCCGCTGAAAAGCGACTCAAAGAAATCCTTGAACAGGAAGCCGATCAGCGCCGTCGGCAGGGTGGCGGCGGCCAGGAGCCCCAGCAGGCGGGCATTCTCCTTTTCATAGAAGCGCAGCGCCAGTTCCCTGAGGTCCTTGAAGAAGAAGAAAACGACCGCCAGCAAGGTGCCGACATGGAAGAAGATGTCGTAGACCAGCGGCAGGGTGCTGAAGCCCAGAAGCTTCTGGAACAGCAGCAGGTGGCCGCTGGAGCTGACCGGGAAGAACTCGGTGAAACCCTGGACGATGGCCAGCAGGATGACCTGGATGGCGAAGGGCACTTTTACTTCGCGGCCGCAACCAGGGCGCGGCGGATGACCGCGTCCACCTGGGCCTGGATGCGCTCCAGTTCATCCTGCGTGTCGGCCTCGTAGCGCACCACCAGCGCAGGCTGGGTGTTGGAGGCGCGTACCAGCGCCCAGCCGCGGGGAAATTGCACGCGGGCGCCGTCGATGTCGATCACCGGCAGGATCTTGCGGAAATGTTCGCGCACCTCGTCGACGACTTGGAACTTAACGTCGTCGCCGGCGTCGATGCGGATCTCGGGGGTATTGCAGACCTTGGGGATGGCGTCGAACATGTCGGCCAGGCTGGCGGCGGACCCGCCGAGGATCTCCAGCAGCCGGGCGCCGGCGTAGACGGCGTCGTCAAATCCGAACCACTTGTCGTTGAAAAAGACATGGCCGCTCACTTCGCCGGCGGCGAGGGCGTTCACTTCGAAGAGCTTTTTCTTGATCAGCGAGTGGCCGGCCTTCCACATGATGGGGTTGCCGCCGAGCCGGCGCACCTCGCTGTAGAAGACCTCCGAGGCCTTGACCTCGGAGATGATCGTGGCGCCCGGGTGGTCCTTCAGGATGTCGCGGGCGAAGATGAGCAGGAGCTGGTCGCCCCAGAGGATGCGTCCCAGGTTGTCGACGACGCCGATGCGGTCAGCGTCGCCGTCGAGGCCGATGCCCAGGTCGGCGCCG
Organism: Candidatus Aminicenantes bacterium UBA2190; assembly: GCA_002335385.1. GTDB lineage: Bacteria > Acidobacteriota > Aminicenantia > UBA2199 > UBA2199 > UBA2199. The sequence goes on along the minus strand of DCVK01000061.1, from coordinate 61,306 downwards.
CTCTCCCTGACCTTGGCGATCATGTCCTGCAGGTTCTTGGCCACCGTCGGGTCGGGGTGGTGGTTGGGGAAGCGGCCGTCCACGTCGCAGAACAGCGGGATGACCTCGGCGCCCAGGCGGCGGTAGAGGGCGGGGGCGGTGATGCCGCCGGTGCCGTTGCCAGCGTCGACGACGACGCGCAGCTTTTTCTTTAGCTGGATGTTGTCCACGATGTACTGCATGTACTCGGGCAGGATGTCCTTCTTGCGGACGCTTCCCTGCGTTTCGGAAGGGAAGGGGCCGGAGACGGCGAGGCGGTAGATCTCCCTGACCTGGTCGCCGTAGAGGGCGGCGGTGCCGAGCATGATCTTGAAGCCGTTGTACTCACTGGGGTTGTGCGAGGCGGTGATGATGACGGCGCCCCCCATATCGTGGCGGAAGGCGGCATAATAGACCACCGGCGTCGGCACCAGGCCCAGGTCGATCACCTGCAGGCCGTAGCGGGCCAGGGTGCGGCAGAACAGCTCCTTGATGTGCGGCGAGCTGGGCCGGCCGTCCATGCCGACGGCGATCTCTTTTTTCCCCTCGCGCACGAAAATGGCGGCGACGGCCATGGCGATGCGCTCCACCGCCGGGTCGGCCAGCTCGCTTGCGGCCAGGCCACGGATGTCGTATTCCCTAAAGATCGCTTCGTTCAGCATGGTGGGTAACCTCCAGATAGATTGATATTATACCGTAGATGGGCCACTTGGGCAAACGAGTAAAATGGCTATCCTGCAGGACCCGGTGAAATGTGAAAAGTGAAAAGTGAAAGGTGAAGAGAAGGCAATGAGAAATTCATCCATAGTCTTTTCTTTGCATTTTACTTTTCACTTTTCACTTTTTCACCGAGCGAACCGGGTTTGACTCACCGGAACGCTTCTGCTATATTCCATCCTTGTTTCCAATCGCAAGCGCAACACAATGGATAAAAAGGAGCGAGTCATGGGCGAGCGTACATACGACGTGGGGATCATCGGCGGCGGCATCGTCGGCCTGGCCACGGCCATGGCCCTGGTCAAGGCCGGCGCGAACTCGGTGGTGATCCTCGAGGCCGAGGAAAAGCTGGCCGCCCACCAGACCGGCAACAACAGCGGCGTGATCCATTCCGGCCTTTACTACAAACCGGGATCGCTCAAGGCGAAGAACTGCGTGGCCGGACGCGAAGCCCTTTACCGCTTCTGCCGCGAGCACGGCATCGCCCACGATGCATGCGGCAAGCTGGTCGTGGCCACGCGGGCGGATGAAATTCCCGCGCTGGACGCCGTCGAGGCGAAAGGCCGCGCCAATGGCCTGCAGAAACTGCGCCGCCTGGGCCCCGCTGAGCTGAAGGAGTACGAGCCCGGCGTAGCCGGCATCGCCGGGCTCTGGGTGGGGGAGACGGGCATCGTCGACTATGCCCAGGTCTGCGCCAAATATGCCGAAATCATCCAGAAGGGGGGCGGCGAGATCCGCCTGAATTTCAAGGTCAGCGGCTGCCGGCGCGATGGCGCGGAGCTGCTGCTGTTCTCCCGCGCCGGCAGGGTGCGCTGCCGCAGCCTGGTCAATTGCGCCGGTTTGCAGTCCGATCGCGTCGCGCGCCTGTGCGGCGTCCAGCCCGGCCTGCAGATCATCCCCTTTCGCGGCGAGTACTTCAAGCTGGTGCCGGCACGCCACGGCCTGGTGCGCAACCTGATCTACCCGGTCCCCGATGCCCGCTTCCCCTTCCTGGGGGTGCACTTCACGCGCATGATCGGCGGCGGCGTGGAGGCGGGGCCCAACGCCGTCCTGGCTTTCAAGCGCCACGGTTATGACAAGACGAGCTTTTCCCTGCGCGACACGGCGCAAATGATCCTTTATCCCGGGTTCTGGATCATGGGCCTGAAGTTCTGGAAAATGGGCTTCGGCGAATTCTACCGCTCCTTTTGCAAGCGAGCTTTCGTCAAGGCCCTGCAGCGCCTGCTCCCCGAAATCCAGGCCGCTGACCTGGTTCCGGGCGGGGCCGGGGTCCGCGCTCAGGCCCTGGAGGCCAACGGCTTCCTGGCCGACGATTTCCGCATCCGCGAGGCGGAACGCATGGTCCATGTGCTGAACGCGCCGTCGCCGGCCGCGACCGCCTCGATCAGCATCGGCGAGTCGATCGCCGCCCTGGCATTGAAAAATACCTCTCTGCGCCGTTGAGCGGCGCCTGCGGTCTTTGGACAAAGGAGTGGCCATGAAATATCCCGTTGAAGGCATCCGCAGCCGATTTCCGGCGCTGGCCCCCGGTGCCGTATTCTTCGACGGTCCCGGGGGCACGCAGGTGCCGCAAGCCGTCATCGATGCCGTCGCCGCCTATTACCGCGAAGCCAACGCCAACGAGCACGGCCAGTTCGCCTTCTCGCGGCGCAGCGATGCCATCATCGCCGCCGGGCGCGCGGCCATGGCCGACCTGCTCAACGCCCGCTCAGAGGCCGAGATCATCTTCGGCGCCAACATGACCACCCTGACCCTGCACCTGGCGCGCATCATCGGCCGGGATCTGCAGCCCGGCGATGAGATCGTCGTCACCCGTCTCGACCATGACGCCAACATCGCCCCCTGGCTCCACCTGCAGGAGCAAGGCGTCCTCATCCGCTGGCTGGAGTTCGATCCCGCCGACTGCACCCTGATGCTGGAGGACCTGGAAGGGATGATCACGGAACGGACGCGGCTGGTGGCCGTCGGCGGCGCTTCCAACGCCTTTGGCACGGTCAACGACCTGCCGCGCATCCTGGCCGCCGCCCGCCGGGCCGGCGCGCTGACTTTCGTGGACGCCGTGCATTTCGCCCCGCATCGTCCCGTCGACGTCCAGCAGCTGGGCTGCGATTTCCTGGCCTGTTCGCCCTACAAGTTCTATGGCCCGCACTCCGGAGTCCTCTATGGCAGGCGCGAGGTCCTGGAGCGACTGCAGCCTTACAAGGTGCGGCCGTCCGCCGCCGCCATCCCGGATTGCTTCGAGACCGGCACCAAGAGCCATGAGGCGATCGCCGGCGTCGCCGCGGCGATCGATTTCCTTGCCGCCCTGGGGCAGGAGCTCGGTACGGGCTGCGAGTCGTATCCCGCGGGGCGCAGGCGGCTTCTGAAGCAGGCCCTGGCCGCCATCAGCGATCATGAATCGCTCCTCTTCTCCCGCCTGCTCGCGGGACTGCAGGAGATCCCGGGAGTGCGCATCTACGGCATCACCGACCCGGGGCGTCTCCACGAGCGCACGCCCACCGCCTGCTTCACGCTCGCCGGCATGACACCGGCCGAAGTGGCTCAGCGGCTGGGAGAGGAAGGCATCCATGTTTGGGATGGCGATTACTACGCCTGGGAAGCCATGCGCTTCCTCGGCCTGAGTGAACGGGGCGGTGCCGTGCGCGCCGGGCTTTCGCTCTACAACAACGAGGCGGAAGTGGAGCGTTTTTTGAGCACCCTGCTGCGGATCCGCTGAAGGAAGGAAACTGAAAAGAATAGCCGTTGTCGGCGGCGGCATCACCGGGCTGGCCCTGGCCTATTCCCTGGCCGGGGAAGATCTGGATGTGACGGTTTTCGAAAAAGAAAAGTGCACCGGTGGGCTGGCGGCCGCTTTCATGTCCGGATCCGCGGTGATCGACAGATACTACCGCCACATTTTCACCGCGCACACTGAATTGCTGGATGTGATCCGCACCCTGGGCCTGGAGGATCGGCTGGTTTTCAAAAAGGCCGCCATGGCCTACTATTCCCGGGGAAAAATCTATCCCCTGAACTCGGCCATCGACCTGCTGCGCTTCCGGCCGCTGACCTTGGCGGAACGGCTGCGCGTCGGGATCAGCACGTCGACTCTGATCTTGAAGAGGGACTGGCGGGCTTTCGATGGCGTGACAGCGGCCGCCCTGCTTAAAAAACGCTGCGGCAATCGGGGCTACGCCCGGTTCTGGGAACCGCTGCTGAAAAACAAATTCGGCACCCACTCATCCGAAGTGTCCGCAACCTGGCTCTGGGACCGCCTGCAGAGCAGGACCCGCGGAAGGCTCGGACGGTCGTCGGGGGCGCTGGGATACCTGCGAGGCGGATTTGGACTCTTGTTCGAGCGGCTGGAGGCCGAAATCGTGAGACACGGGGGGCGGATCATGACCGGACACCCGGTCAGCGCCATCGAGAAGGCCGGCCCGAACGGGTCATTCATCCTGAACGGCGACACGGCCAGTCCCTTCCATGCCTGCATCGTCACATTGCCCCTGCCGCGCTTCGCCGAGATCGTTCCGGCACTGCCTCGGGATTACCGCGAGCAACTTGCGCGGATCGAATACTCTCATTCCGTCTGCATGATCCTGCGTTTGCAGGAGCCGCTCAGCCCGCATTACTGGATCAACGTCGGGGACGAGAATGTCCCGTTCGCGGTGATCGTGGAGCACACGAACTGGATGGGAGGCGACGATCCTGGGGGCCAGCATTTGGTGTACCTGTCCCGTTACTGCGACTGCGGCGATGACTTCGCCTGGAGAACGCCGGATGCCGAGCTGTTGGATGTCTATTGCGGCCACCTGAGGCGAATGTTCGCGAATTTCCGCGATTCGCATGTCCTGGGCTTCCATGTCAACCGCGACCTCCATACTCAGCCCATTTTCAAAGCCCATTTCTCCAGGGTCCTGCCTCCGTTTGCCACGCCGATCAAAAACCTGTTTCTCGTCGATAGCAGCCAGTTTTATCCGCGTAGCCGCTGCATGAACACCAGCTTTACCCTGGCCAGGGAATTCAACTTGTACCGGTGGGGAAGGGAGGCGCGATCGTGAAAGGGATCAACGGCAAGGTCCTCTTTGCCGCGAAGCTGGTCTTGTCGCTCCTCCTGCTCTACCTGGTCATCGCCAAGGCGGGCCTTGGCGGCATCGCCGCTTCCCTGCGGACCGTCGGGCCTTCACTCGGAGCGGCCCTGGCCCTGGCGCTGCTGTTCACTTTCCTTAAAGTGCTGAAATGGCATCGCCTGGTCATGGCGGCGGCGGGCGGGGGGGCTTCGCTGTCGGACGCGGCGAAATCCTATCTTGTCGGGATGGCGGGAGGCCTGCTCACGCCGGGACGGGTGGGGGAGGTCGCCCGCGCGATCTTCCTGGAAAGGCACGAGCGCGGGCTCATCGCCTACCTGGTGATGGTGGACCGGGTATTCGAGGTCGCCGCGGTGGTGCTCCTGGCTGTGCCCGGAATTGTTTTCTATGCCAATCCCCTGGTCGGGGCGGCGGCCGCCATCCTCCTGGCCTTTCTGTGGCTACTGCTGGTTTGGCCGGATTTCCCGCTGCGCTGGCTCCAGCGATTGCTGCCGCAGTCCAGCCGCTTCGCCGCCTTTCGGGAAAGAGCAGCCCGCATGACGCTGCAGCTCCAGGCCGTCCCCACGGGCGTCAAGCGCAAGCAGATGGGGCTCGCCTTGCTCGGTTATGGCGTGGTGATCCTGCAATTCCACGCTCTCCTGAACAATTATCATTCTTCCCGGCTGTGGACGGCCGTGCTGGCGCAGCCGCTGATCATGCTCACCAATATCCTGCCGTTCACCATCGGCGGGCTGGGAATTCGCGAGGGTGCCGCGATCGCCCTTCTCTCCCCTTTTGGAGTGCCCAGGGCGCCGGCGGTATCCTCCGCACTGATGCTTTTTTCCCTGAATACGGCGTTGCCGGCATTGGCCGGCTCCGTTCTGCTTCTTCTGCGCCGTTCCCAGCGGCACGGCAGGTAACGAGGGCGATCCCGATTATTCTTCCGGTTGTCGCATCAGGCTTCGCTGCGGGTTTTCCTTCCTCCTTTCGATCAGATAAACGCCCTCGCCGGTTCCCGGGAAATGTTCCAGCCGGCGGACGCTCATCCGGTTGCGCATGCGCCCTGTCGCCTGGAATTTCCAAATGCGGTCATGATCGGCGATCAGGATCGAGGATCCCGGCGGCGGATGGAACCGCAGGCCTTCTCCGGGGGCTGCCGCGAGGATATGCAGCTTTTTTTTCGGGAAATAGCCCTGGAGGTCGAAATGAAAATGGTTGGCGTTCAGCGAGGACAGATCCCTGGCGATGAATAGTTGGTTCACTTCGGGATGGAGATAGATGCTCTCCAGCGTGCGGGCGAAGCGGTCATCCCGGTTGCCGCCGTAGCGGTAAAAATGGGCCGGGACCTTCAGCGCCGCCACCCGGGGCAGATTGGCGCTGAGCGCCGCCCCGGCGGCCAGCAGGGCAATGCCGGTGAAAAACGCCTGCCTGGCCTTGTGGGAGAAAGGGAGCTTACTGATCCAGGCATCGAGCACGATCACGATAATAATGCCGCTGATGAGCTGCACGTACCACTGGGGAATGTCCTTGATCAGGTCCCATGCCTGGCGCGTGGAGAAGGGCGTCAGGGGAATTTTTTGCGCGCGGCTGGCCGGCAATTGCCCACGGGCCAGGAAGGAAAGGAACAGGCAGCTCAGAGTGGCGACCGGCAGAAACAAGGCCGTGCTGCGCACGGCCGCATCCCTGTGTCGTGCCCCGGCCCTGGGCAGCAGGAAGATGCCCAGCAGGCCGGCTATGGCGATCAGCGCCGAATTCCGGTATCCGTGCCTCTCGTAGTGGAAATAGTACTGAAAAAAAGGCGTCTTGCCGTCGCTGGGATACCAGGAAACGAATGTTCCCACCTGCGGGCGAGTGTGCGGCGGCGCGCGCACGGCCATCTTGACCGGCATCATCATGGCGCCGCCTGCCAGAAGCAGGATCACCGCCGCGGGCAGGAGCAGGCGATGGGCAGAGATCCTTTCGGGCAGCAGGCGCAGCACGGCGAGAACAAGGCAAAATAGGCACAGATAGGGGATGGCAATCATTCCCAAAGCAATGGCGGCGAGCAGGAACAGCGGGGAGGCGTTTTTAGCGGCCGTCTTTTCGCGGCCCATGAGGCTGAACATGAAAATAACGCTGAACAGCACCGACCAGGCGCTGTCCTTCCCGAGTTCCATGACACCGTAAAGCCCGAAAAAACTGCTGATGAAAATGAAAAAGAGAAGGAATATGCCGGCGGCCCGCCGGGCAACGGCCATCCTGTCCAGGCCGTAGATCACCGCGAGGCCGAGCAGAACAACCAGTGACGCCTTGTATCCCGAGGCCAGCGTGGCCATGGGAATGCCCGGGAAAATCGCCGCCGGGAAATAGCACAGGGCGGAGAACCCGAGTGCATACCGCTTGGCGTGCCAGAAATCAAATCCGCCCAGCAGCATGCGGTTGGTGGCGATCAACTGGCCGGAGTCGTGGACATGGGGAAAGTGGGTGATGGCCAGCACTCCCAGCAGCAGTGCGAACAGCAGCAGCAGGGCGTCGGCGCGGCGGACGCAGACGGACGAAAGCCGCAGCAAAAGGTCGCGGCTCTTTTGGGGGTAGGCCAGGGAAACGCATATCAGTAACGCAACGTCCATGGCGTACTTGCCAATGCTCAGCCAGATGCGGCCGGTCAACGGGAAATTGCGGTAAACGAGCACAACCAGAAGGAACTGCAGGGCATTGTACAGGATCCCCAGGGCAACCGCGCTGAGGAACTGCGCGGCGCCGGGGAGCTTGCTGTCCCCCAGCCGGTCCTGCAGGATGATCCACAACCCCGCTCCAGGCAAAACGATGAAAAAAAGGAAATGCAGGGTGGGGATGGCGATGATCTTGAGCCATACGATATTCAGCGGCATGGGACACCGCGGGTCATGGGCAATCATCCCGGCTGGGCATGGCGACCTCCGTCATTCCTGCCGCTCATGATAGCAGAGACGTGAACGAATTGCATGCCCGGCGTTGCCCAGCGGATCTTCGCCCCGTTTGACTTCGCCGGTCGGATTCCCTATACTTTTTCCTTCCGCACGGCGTTGCTCCGTGGCGGATGCGCCACGATCCCGTGCCGACCCGGGCCCGAAAGGAAAAGGAGCGAGCGAACCATGGCCATCCATCGCTTGGAGAACATCTTCAATCCGCAGCGCATCGCATTGATCGGCGTCACTGCCAATCCCAAGAGCGTCGGCGGCAAGGTGCTCGGCAACCTGGTCGGCAGCGGCTACCGCGGTGTCGTCTATCCGGTCAACCCCGATTTCGAGGCGGTCATGGGCATCTCCTGCTTCGCCTCTGTCCGCCAGCTGCCGCGTCCCGTTGACGTGGGCGTCATCTGCGCTCCGGCGGCCAAGGTGCCGGCACTGGTGCGTGAATGCGGCGAGGCGGGCATTCCCGGCGTCGTCATCGTCTCCTCCGGCTTCCGCGAGACCGGACCGGCGGGCCGCGCCCTGGAGGAGCAGGTCCTGGCCGAGGCGCGCCGCTTCGGCGCCATGCGCATCCTCGGCCCCAATTGCCTGGGTGTCATCGTCCCCAACCGCCAGCTCAACATGAGCTTTGCCGGCGCCATGCCCAAGAGCGGCCACGTGGCATTTATTTCCCAGTCGGGCGCCCTCTGCGCCGCCGTCCTGGACTGGGCGCGGGCGGAGAGCATCGGCTTTTCCTGCGTGGCCTCGATCGGCAACGCCCTGGACATCGACTTCGGCGACCTGATCGACTACCTGGGCGAGGACGAGAGGACGCGCTCGATCATCCTCTACGTGGAATCGATCGGCCAGGCGCGGAAGTTCATGACCGCCGCCCGCGCCTTTGCCCGCGGCAAGCCCATCGTGGCCTACAAGGCGGGGCGTTTTCCCGAATCGGCGCAGGTGGCTGCCTCGCATACCGGCGCCCTGGCTGCCGAGGATGCCGTTTATGACGCCGCCTTTCAGCGTGCCGGCCTGGCGCGGGTGCTGGATATTGGCGAGATCTTCGACTGCGCCGAGCTCATCGGCCGCCAGAAGGTTCCCCTGGGCCCGCGGCTGGCCGTCGTGACCAATGCCGGCGGACCCGGCGTGATGGCCGCCGATGCCCTGATCCAGGCCGGCGGTTCCCTGGCGAAGCTGGCCGCCGATACGCTGTCCCGGCTGGACGAGGTACTGCCGCCCTGCTGGTCGCACGGCAATCCGGTCGACGTGCTGGGCGATGCCCGTTCCAAGCGACTGGCCAAGGCGGTGGAGATCGTTCTGCAGGACCCGGGTGCAGACGCCGTGCTGGTGATCGTCACGCCGCAGGCCATGACCAACCCGACGGCGATGGCCCAGGCGCTGGCGCAGCTCAAGGACCTGTCGGCCAAGCCGATCCTGGCTGCCTGGCTGGGCGGGGAAAGCATGACCGAGGGCAGGCGGGTGCTGGCCGAGGCCGGCATCGCCGGCTACCGCACCCCCGAGCAGGCGGTGCGCGCCTTCATGACCCTGGTGGCCTACGCCCGCAACCTGGAGAGCCTGTACGAGACACCCCGGGACATTCCCCTGGCCTTCACCTCGGAGCGCCTGAGTCTCCATGCCGAGTTCAAAAAGCTTGCGGGGGACGAACGGCGGACCCTCGCCGAGGACGATTCCAAGTCATTGCTGGAAGCCTACGGCATCCCGACCGCCATGCCGCGGGCGGCGGGCAGCGCCGACGAGGCCGCGTTCCTGGCCCGGCAGATCGGCTTCCCGGTCGTACTGAAGATCCTCTCCCCCGACATCAGCCACAAAAGCGATGTGGGGGGAGTGCTCCTCGACCTGGAGGACGAGGGCGCGGTGCGCCGGGCTTTCACAACAATCCTGGAGCGGGCCCGGCAGCAGGCACCGGCGGCGCGAGTGGCCGGGGTGACCGTCCAGTCCATGGTCCGCCATCATGAGGGGGTGGAGCTGATCCTGGGCATCAAGAAGGACCCGGTGTTCGGCACCGTCGTTCTGGCCGGCCGCGGAGGCATCGAGGCCGAATTGTTCGCCGACCGCAGCCTGGGGTTCCCGCCGCTCAACGAGCGCCTGGCCCGGCGCATGCTCGAGTCGCTGAAGATCTGGCCCCTGCTCAACGGCTACCGCGGCCGCCGGACGCTCGCCGTCGACCGCCTGCTGGAGATCCTGATCCGGCTGTCGTATTTCGCCGCCGATTATCCCGAGATCGCCGAGCTGGACATCAACCCGCTGCTGGTCACCCCGGAGAGGGTGATCGCCCTGGATGCGCGCCTGGTCATCGAGGGGCCGGCGCCGGCAGCCGGCGGGCGCTCCTACTCCCACCTGGCCCTGCGCCCCTATCCCGAGGAATACGCCCGCAAGGCGAGCCTGCCCGACGGAACGCCCGTTCTGCTGCGCCCCATCCGCCCCGAGGACGAGCCGTTATGGATGGAGCTCCTGGCCGGCTGTTCGCGCGAGTCCATCTACGCCCGCTTCCGCCATTTTTTCCAGTGGCAGTCGCACCAGGCGGCGGTCCGCTACTGCTTCATCGACTACGACCGCGAGATCGCCATGGTCGCCGAGCTGGAGCGGGATGGCCGGCGCCAGTTGCTGGGGGTGGGGCGCCTGGTCGCCGATCCCGACCACGAGAGCGTGGAATACGCCGTCCTGGTGGGCGACAAGTGGCAGAACAGGGGGCTGGGGAGCGTATTGACCGAATGCTGTCTGGAGATCGCCGGCCATTGGGGATTGCGGCGGGTGGTCGCCCAGACCGGCCGCGACAACACGTGGATGCTGGCCCTTTTCAAGCGCCTGGGCTTCGTTACCACGCCCACGGAGGACGGCTCAGTGATCGATGCCGTGATGGAGTTGCGGCCGCGCTAGGGCGCGGCAGGAAGCACCCTTCAGGGATGGATGAGCCGGCTCAGAACGGGCCGGCGGATGGCGATGGCGCCGTGCGGGCACATCTCCTGGCAGCAGTAGCAGCGGATGCAGCGCCGGTAGTCGTAGACGGGCGGCGAGTTCTGGTCCGCCGGCGCAGCGGTTGCGACGGCCTTGGGCTCCAGCGGGCACACTTCGCTGCAGACCCCGCATTGTTGGCAGCGGCCGGGGTCGATGACCGGTCGCGGCGTGATCCATTTTTTCAGGTAATAGGGGAAGGAGCGGTCAAAGGGGACGGGAGGCTGGCGCACCACCTTGAATCCCGGGCAGGCGAAGCGCGCCGGGTCGTCTCCCAGGACCGCGATCGTGTCCTCGGCCCAGGTGCCCAGGCCGCTCTCGGCCCCGGGCTTCATGGTCGGGACGTTCAGCGGCGGCATGTGCACCAGCCGGCAGAATACGGCGTCCAGGGCCAGCGGGTCGGCGGAAAGAAGCAGGACGTTCATGGGTCGCGGTGTCCCGGAGCCCGGGCCGTTGCCCTCCATGGCCACGATGCCGTCCATGACGTTCAAGCGCGGCTTCAGTCGGCGGCAGACATCGACCAGCATGGCGGCGAAGTGCTCGCTGCGCGGCATCTTGACGTGGTATTCGCCCTTGCGCAGGCCCGGCACGCAGCCGAACTGATTTTTTACGGCGCCGGTGACGCGCATGAAGCCGTGGGTCTTCATCTTGGACAGGCCGATGATGCCGTCGGCGTCCAGCGCCTCCCGGGCCAGCACCAGCTGCTTGGCGATCAGGGCTTCGCTGAAGCTGACCTGGACGGCGGAGGAAAAATCGGCCATCTCGATGCCGATCTCGCCTGCGGCCTTGGCCAGGCCCGACTTGACGGCTGCCGCCGTGAAGCCTCCGAATCCCGGCGAGTCGCCGTAGCGGACATGGACGCCTTTTTCCAGCAGCAACCGGCCCATGGCCTTGAAGACGGCGGGGTGGGTCGTGACATGCTTCTCCGCAACAGCGCCGGTGAGTACGTTGGGCTTGAGCAGGATGTGCTCGGCGGCGGAAGCGAAGCGGCCGATGCCGCCCAGCAGGTCGACTCCCCGCCGCAATGCCGCCTCTACCCGGTCCTCGTCGTAGTCGGGACAGGCGACCAGGGCGACGGCGGTCTTCGCGGCGCGATCCGGAGCGGGACCGTTCATGGCCCGGCGCCCGTTTATTCGAACTTGTGGCGAGCGGGACGGCCAGGCTCGCTCTGGTTGCCCTTGCGATCGACGGCGGCGACGGCGTAGGTGTACGCCTGCCCCTTCACCGCCTGGCGGTCGCGATAGAAATTCTCGGACACGGAGGCTTCCAGGACCTTGAACTCCTCCTCCGCGGACGACTTGCGGAAAACGACGTAGTGGTCCAGGTCATGGTCGCGCACGGCTTCCCAGGTGATGAATAGATGGTCCTTGGCGGTGAAGGTGACCAGGTTGGTCGGGGGGTCGGGTGGAAAGGTGTCCTGGATGCTCGTTGTCACGATGGGGGAAGGTTCGCTTTCGCTGCGCTCGTCGAGGAGGCTGGATACCCGGTACTCGTAGTCGCCGTCCACGCCGGTATCGCCGTCCTCGAAGTATTCCCCCTTGGCGGGCTTGGCGTTGGCAAGAATGAAGGCGCCGGGATCCTTCCCCGGGACGTTCTGGGCCGACGAAGACGCGGCCACGATACGGCGGTAGACGCGGTAGCCCAGGAGGGCGGGGAGGGGCTGGCCCTCGCTGTCGGCCCGGGGCGGGCTCCAGTTCAGCACCACGACCTTGCCCTCGCGGCCGATCTTCAGGTCACGCACCGCCTCGGGGGGCGTGCGCGTGGTGATCTTCGCAACGGTGCTGAGGGGCGAGCGCGTCCTGCCGTAATAGTAGGCCACGGCAAAGGCATGCTCCCTGTCCTTGAGCATCTTGACCCTGAAGGGGACGGCGAAGGAATGGGCGTCGCCGCTGGCGGTGATCTCTGCGGCCTTGGGCCGGGCCAGGAGCTCGCTTTTCTTCTCGAAGCTGCCGGGGCTGTGGGGCTTGGACAGGTGGTACACGGCCACGCTGCGCACCTGGGACGCCTGCAGGGGGGTCTGCTGGTCGGAAAACTGGGCCGGGTATTTCCATGAGAGCACGATCTCGTGGCCGATCTGCCGCAGTTCCAGACTGGACACCGCCGGCGGCAGGTTCTCCGGCGCGAGGACCAGGGGTCCCTTCTTGCCGCAACTCCACAGCAGCACGACGATCGCCGCCAGGGAAAGGATTTGTTTTTTCATGTCGCTCACAGGATGTATTTGCTCAAGTCGCTGTCCTTGACGATGCCCTCTACCTTGCGCCGCACGTAGTCGCCGTCGATGCGCACCTGGCCGTGCTCCAGGTCGGAGGCCTCGAAGGAGATGTCCTCCATCACCTTCTCCATGATGGTATGCAAACGCCGGGCGCCGATATTCTCCGAAGCGCTGTTGACCTCCACGGCCATGGTGGCGATCTCATCGACGGCGTCCCGGGTGAACTCGACCTCCAGCCCCTCGGTGCCCAGCAGGTTCTGGTATTGCTTGACCAGCGCGTTCTGCGGCTCGGTCAGGATGCGCACGAAGTCTTCCCGGCTCAGCGATTCCAGTTCAACGCGGATGGGAAAGCGCCCCTGCAGTTCGGGGATCATGTCGGATGGTTTGGCCACGTGGAAGGCGCCGGCGCCGATGAAAAGGATGTGGTCGGTGCGGGCCATGCCGTACTTGGTGTTGACCGTGGTGCCCTCGATGATCGGCAGCAGGTCGCGCTGGACGCCCTCGCGCGAGACCATGGGGCCGTGGCCGCCGCTTTCGCGGCCGGCGATCTTGTCGATCTCGTCGAGGAAGACAATGCCCATCTGCTCGGTGCGCTGGATGGCCACCTTGGCCACCTGGTCCATGTCCAGCAGGCGGTTCTGCTCGTCCTGCAGCATGTGGTGAAAGGCGTCTTCCAGGGGCATCTTGCGTTTCCTGGATCCCCGCGAGCCGAGAATGTTGGGCATCATCTCGCTGATCTGGATGCCGATCTCCTCGACGCCGGAGGCGGAGAATATCTCGAGGGGCGTGAAGGGATTGGCCTTGACCTCGACCTCGATGACCCGGTCGTTCAGCTTGCCGGCGCGCAGCAGCTGGCGCAGCTTTTCGCGGCTCTTGGCGAAGTTCTCGGCTTCGCCCTCCTCCCCCGGGGCGGGCTCTTTGGCCTCCTTGGGCGCTGGCAGCAGGATGGCGAGGATCTTCTCCTCGGTGTGGCGCCGGGCCTTTTCATCGTTTTCGGCCATTTTCTCGGCCTTGACCAGGTCGACGGCGATGCGCACCAGGTCGCGGACCAGCGATTCCACGTCGCGGCCCACGTAGCCGACCTCGGTGAACTTCGATGCCTCCACCTTGAGGAAGGGCGAGCGGGTCAGCTTGGCCAGGCGGCGGGCGATCTCGGTCTTGCCCACGCCGGTGGCGCCGATCATCAGGATGTTCTTGGGGATGATGTCGTCGGCGATGTCCGGCGGCAGCTTCTGGCGGCGGTAGCGGTTGCGCAGTGCGATGCTCACCGCCTTCTTGGCCTTGTTCTGGCCGATGATGAAGCGGTCCAGCTCGCGGACGATCTGCCGCGGGGTCAGCTCGTCGCCCTTGGCAGTGACGGTCTCCCCCATGGTCAAAGCTCCTCGATGGTGAAGTTCGCGTTGGTGTAGATGCAGAGAGCGGCGGCGATGGCCAGGGACCTCTCGACGATGGCGCGTGCGTCCAGCTTCGTCTCGCGGCTCAGGGCCAGCGCCGCGGCCTGGGCGAAAGGGCCGCCCGAGCCGATGGCCAGGACGTTCTCGTCGGGCTCGATGATGTCGCCCGTTCCTGAAAGCAGATACATCTTCTCGCCGTTGGCCACGACCAGCATGGCCTCCAGGTGGCGCAGGACCTTGTCGGTGCGCCAGTCCTTGGAAAGCTCCACCGCGGCGCGGGAGATGTTGCCGTTGTATTCCTCCAGCTTGGCCTCGAAGCGCTGGAAGAGGGAGAAGGCGTCCGAGGTGGAGCCGGCGAATCCGGCCAGGACCTGGTCATTGTAGAGGCGGCGGATCTTGCGGGCCGTGTGCTTCAATACGGTGTTCTGCAGCGTCACCTGGCCGTCGGCGCCGATGACCACCCGGCCGCCCTGGCGGACGCACAGCACGGTGGTGCCGCGGAGTTTCTCTTTCATGACCCGATTCTAATTCTTTTCCCTGCCCAAGTCAACGAACGGGCCGGGCGGGAGAGGGCAGTGGGCGGGAAGCGGCCGGCACGGCATTTCGACCGCAGCGTTCAGATTTCTGAATCGGCGAAAGGAAAATTCAAAAAAGGAAATCTCGGCGCCGTGCCCGGGTAGTCCTTTGGTCTGATTCTGGGAATTCATACTTGCGATCGTAAGCAGGGTTGCTCCCGCATGCGTCATCCCTTCGGGGGGAGAAAGCCACGAGTCGCTGATGGAGAGATCCATGATCGACTTGATCTTCAGCCGCCTTCGGGCTGGAGGAGGGCAGAATGAGAAATGAGCAATGCGTGGCGGCCAGGCGACGGAGCAATCCCGGCGCGCTTTTTCCCCGCTTGATCATCCTCTTGGTGGGCCTGGCGGGATTCCTGTGCGCGGCGGCCGACGAGGGGAATTCGCCGGCCTTGACCCAGGACCGCCTGCTGGCGCTGCGCCTGGATGGAGCCTACGACCCTGACCGCGGCTTTCTGCAGGCGACCGCGCGGCTTTCCTTCGCCCAGCCCGCCGGCGAACGGCGGCTGTGGCTGGCTGAGGGGATGCAGCTGATTTCACTGCGCGCCGCCGCTGATCCGGTGCTGGACTTCTCCCATGAAGCCGGGGAGTTGCTGGCACGCTGCCCGGGAGGCAGCGATCTCGAACTCAGCTACAGCGGACGCCTGGAGCCGCCCTTAGATCCTTTCGTCGTGCCCGGCGGCTCTCCGGGAGCGGACCGGCAAGCGGCAACGGCAGCGGGGTCGGGCGATGATTGCCGCTTCCTCTCCTATGTCAGTGATTTTTATCCGCATCCGCGGCTCGATTTCTCCGCGCTGCAGATGAGCCTGCGCCTCCCCGAGGGCTGGAATTGCCTGGGCAGCGGCATCCTGCGCGGCGTACGCTCCGCGGACGGCGGCAATGACTTCCAGTTCGAGAATCCCAATGCCAAGGGCATGGCGCTGGTTTGCGGGCGCTTCCGTCCCATCGGGGTCGTGCCCGGGCCATTGGCCGTTCGCCTGTACGGCTGGCCGGGGTTCAGCCTCGGCGAGTATTTCAACGCCCCGGATATCAGCCGCATCCTTTCCTTTTATGAGCAGCGCTTCGGCCCTCTCGCCGTCAGCGAGCTGAATATCCTCTTCCGCCGCAGCCGGGGGCTCGGCGGCGTCAGCTACAGCGGCCTCATCGTCATGAGCGTCGATGCGGCCAAGCCCCTGCGGACGGCCGCGGCGCGCCGTCGGCCGGGCCTGGAGTCGGCGCTGGCGATGAGCGACGCCGGCACCGACCTCCTGGCCCATGAGATCGCCCACCAATGGTGGGGCGGGATCGTTTCCTGGGAAACGACCGCGGACAATTGGATCACCGAGGGACTGGCGACATACTGCAGCCTCATCTATATGAAGGACCTCCTGGGCGAGAAGGAGTATGCGCGGATCCGGCGGCGGCTGCGACTCTTCGTGAAGCGCTTCGCCGGCATCGCCACCCCGTCCGCCGGCGGCAAGCTGCGGCTGTTGTTCAAGGATCCCGCCGTGTACCAGTCCCAGGTCTATGCCAAGCCGGCGCTGATGCTGGCCGAACTCGCCGATACCCTCGGCGAGACCGAACTGCTGCGGCGCCTGCGCTCCATCCTGGAAACGCGCCGCTGCCGCAGCCTGAACACCGAAGAGTTCCTGAACCTGCTGTGCGGCGATGACCCGAGCCTGCGCCCGCGGCTGAACGAGTGGATCCATTCCCGTGACTTGCCCAAGGAACTCAGGTCCCTGAAACGATCGCCGTGTCCATGACTTTGCCGGTCAAGGCAAGGTTGCGATAGGATATGGATTTCCTTCATTCGCCGCAATGCCTTGCCGACACGGCAACGGCCACGGGCAATGATGGATTGACAGCCGGGGCTCTTTCCGCTATCATACATCCTCGCTTCCATGAAAACCGCCAAAAAACACATCGGCATATCTCTCTTTCTGGCCGCCATGCTGTTCGCCTCCTCCTTCATCCTGTTCTTCGATTTTTCCTACATGGGCGAACGCGACCCGGCCGCGGAACAGGTCATCACCGGCGGCTTCAAGACGGTGATCGTCCTCTTCAACCTGAAGATCATTGCGGTATACGCCCTGGTCGCCCTCTTCATCGCCCTGTTCACCATGCTGCTGGGGATCGAGCGCCGCGGGATGATCTTCCTTTTCCAGCTGTTCGTCTGGGCCTGGTTCCTGCTGCTGGCCGTCAAGGTTTCGCCCCAGCTTTTCGTGGAGCCCCTGTATGCCAGGGGGGGGCTGCCCATGAAGTTGCAGGCGTTCATCACCGACGCACTGCCCCTGTGGTTGATCCGCATCGCCTTTCCCCTGGTGGTCATGCTGGCCGCCTGCCGGAAGCGGCGCCCCTGGCACGGCGCGGTCGTCATCGCCCTGGTCGTCGTCTTCATCTTTCCCTTCAAGACGCCGGCACTGAAGGCGCCGCCGGCGGGAGGCCGGCCCAATATCCTGGTCCTGGGGACCGATTCGCTGCGGCCCGACCACCTGGGGTACAATGGCTATCGCCGGCCGACGCCCCACATCGACCGCCTGCTGCGGCGCGGCGCCAATTTCCTCAACGCCAAGTCGTCGCTGGCCCGCACTTTCTCCTCCTTCACCTCGGTCTTCACCTCGAACTTCCCCCCCGAGCACAAGGTGCGGCATATGTTCCCCCGGCCGGAGGAGCTGCAGCTGAAGCTGCCGACCCTGATCCAGTCCTTCAGGAAGGAAGGCTACGACACGGGCATGATCAGCGATTTCGCCGGCGACATATTCTCCCGCCTGGGCTTCGGCTTCGATCACGTCCAGGCGCCGCGCCTCACCCTGCAGAACCTGATCCGGCAGCGCTGTTTGGAGCTGCATTATTCGCTGCTCAGCTTCTTGATCCACCCGGCCGGGCGCGAGCTGTTCCCGGTGATGTGGCTGATGCCGCTGAACATCGATCCCTATTACGTGACCAACGCCAGCATGCGTTTCATCCGCAGGGCGCTCAAGGCCGGCAAGCCGTTCTTCCTGTTCCACTTCAGCTCCAACAGCCACTTTCCCTACGGCAGCCAGTATCCCTATTACCGGCGCTATACACGGCCTGAGTACCGCGGCCCGCACAAGTACCGCAAGGTCGACATGATGAAGACCTATTCGGGGTACGACCTCAGCTCCGCGGACAGGGAGCAGATTGTCGACCTCTACGATGGCACGGTGCGCATGTTCGACGACCAGGTGGGGGAGATGCTGGACTTTCTGCAGCGATGCGGGCTGGCGGAGAACACGATCGTCGTCCTTTTCTCCGACCACGGCGAGAGCCTGTACGAGAACGGCTACGGCACCGGCCACGGCGACCATCTGCGCGGCCCCTTTTCCAACAACATGACCTTCGGCGTCAGCTCGCCCTACGAGGATTTCGCCGGCCGGCGCATCGTCCCGACCGTACGCGACATCGATATCGCCCCCACCCTGCTGGACCTGGCCGGCATCCGCCCGCCCGCCTCGTTCCGCGGCGTCTCGCTGCTGCCGGTCATGCGCGGGGCCGATTTCCCCGGCTATCCGGCCTACATGGAGACCGAGCTGTGGTACACCATGGAGACGCCCTACATCGCGGGCCGGGTGCGCATGACCTACCCCGGGATCATGAAGGTCATCGAGCTGGTCCCGGGAACGGGGGAGATCGTGCTGAAAAAGGAATTCAAGGACGTGGTGATCCAGGCCAAGCACCGCGGCATCCAGTGGAACGGCCGGAAGTATGTCTACATGCCCGGCGACCGCGGCTTCCAGGAGGAGTGGTACCTGGACGAGCGTCCGGTCGCCCGGGAGGATCTCCGCGATCCCGGGCTGCTGAACCTGAAAGCCAAATTGCAGGAGCTGCTCCCCGGCCGCTTCGTCTTCCTGCGCGACGGCCGCATCAAGGAAAGGATCGAATGAAATTCAACGGCAGGGGCGCGGCCATCACGCCCCCGCTGGGCGGGTAAATCCCGTTCCCAGGGGACGAATTGCATCCACCGGGGTCGGCGGACGATTTGCACCGCCGCTGCAAAAAAGGCATGATGCGCAATCGGTTTACCATGGCCGGTGTCCGGGAAGAGAGGATGCGACAGGAAGACGTGAATGCCAAGGCGAATTTGACCGATCGGGCAAAAAAAGGATTCAAACCGACGTATAGAATATCCGGCCGCCCTCGATCACGGGCTTGACCTTTTTTTCAGTTTCCAGGACCTCCAGGTAGCGGCGCAGGTCCTCCTCGCTTTTCCCGGTCAGCGTCCTCAGGTCGTCGATGGTCAGCGGCCGGCGGCGGATGGTGTTCAGCAGGCTGTTCTCCAGGTTGGAGCTGAAGGCGGGGATCTCCTCGCGGCGTCCGGCACGCTTGATGATCTCCACCGGCAGTCCGGACCAGTTCCGGCGCACGCTTTCCAGCAGGGCAAAATCGGCCGACTCGACGCCGGGGTAGGCGGGCGGGCGGTCCAGGGTGTTTAACTGAACCTTGTCGGGGCGGATGCGGCACAGGGCCGCACCCAGGGCCGCGATATCGGCCTCACCGTCGTTGACCCCCTTGAGGATGAAAACCTCCAGCCAGATCTTCCCGGCGTATTCACGGCGGAACGCCTCCATCCCGGCGACGATGCATCCCACGTCCAGGCCCGGAGCGGGCTGGTTGATGCGGGCGAAGCCGGCGGCCAGGGCGGCATCGAGCGAAGGCAGGACGACGTCGGCGCCGAGCAGTTCCCGGCGGACATCGGCGCGGCTGAGCAGGGTGCCGTTGGTCAATACGGCGATCGGCGCGGTGCTGAGCCCGCGGATCCCGCCGATCAGCCACCCCAGGTCAGAGTTCAGCGTCGGCTCGCCGGATCCGGAAAAAGTGATGAAATCGAGGTGCGGGATGCCCGGCAGAATGGCTTGCAGCTCATCCAGGACACGGCGCGGTGGGAAGAAACTCTGCCGCTCGATGGTCCGGAGCGTGGTGCGGCCGCATTCGCAGTAAAGGCAGTCTAGGCTGCAGGTTTTGAAAGGGATGATGTCCACACCCAGGGAGATCCCCAGGCGCCGCGACGGCACGGGGCCGAAGACGTGGCGGGTCTGATGGGGCTTTTCATTCCGTGTCATGTGCTTTTCAATCGCGGGCGGGTTGAAAGCCCGGCCCTACATGCAGCCATTTAATTTCAGTACACATTGAACAATGCGCATTTCAGGTAATCCGACTGGAACAGCGGCAGCAGCACGGCGTGATCGTAGGGCTGGCCGCGCAGCTCGATGAGCTTGACGCGGCGGCCGGCGTCGCGCGCGGCATCCTGGATGACGGCGATGAAGTCGTCCCTGCCCAAAAAGTGGGAGCACGAGCAGCTGACCAGGAAGCCGCCGGGGCGGAGCATTTTCAGCGCCCGCAGGTTGATCTCCTTGTAGCCGCGCAGCGCCTCCTTCAGCTTGGCGCGCGACTTGACGAAGGCCGGCGGATCGAGGATGACGATGTCCTTACCCTCCCCGGCCCTGCTCATTTCCTTCAAGACCTTGATGGCGTCGTCCTGGACGAAGGAGAGACCCTCGGCGGCGAAGCCGTTCAAGGCGGCGTTCTCGCGGGCCTGGGCCATGTAGTCGCCCGAGATCTCGATGAACTCCACATGGCGGGCGCCGAAGCGGCCGGCATGCAGGCCCCAGGCGCCGGCATAGGAAAAGGCGTCCAGCACCTCCCGGCCCCGGGAAATGGGCTCCAGCAGCATGTAGTTGTCGCGCTGGTCGAGGAAGAACCCGGTCTTCTGGCTCTTGAGGAAATCCACCCGGAACTTCACGCCGTTGACCTCGATCACCTTCTCGGGCGCCGCTCCCGGGGTGACCATGCGGTTGATGAGCGGCAGCCCTTCCTTCTCGCGCGCCGCCACCAGCGATTTCTCGATGATGACGGCGCCGGGGTACATCTCGGCGATGACGGCGAATACGTCCTCCTTGAAATTCTCCATGCCGGCGGTGGTGATCTGGACGATGAAGTGATCGGCGAAGCGGTCGATGACCAGGCCGGGCAGGAAGTCGGCCTCGCCGTAGGCCATGCGGTAGTAAGCATTTTCGGGGCGGAGAACCCGGCGCTGGCGGTCGGCGGCCTCGATGCGCTGGCGCAGGAACTCGCGGTCGATCACGTCGTCGGGGTCGTAGCTGAGCACGCGGAAGGCGATGGTGGAGAGGGGATTGACGTAACCGCTGGCGACATACATCCCTTCGGCCGAGTACAGCCTGCAGATCTCGCCGGGTACGAACCCCTTCAGGGAGCGGATCTCGTTGTCGTAGGCCCAGAATTCGCCGTCGAGGATGCGCTTCTCCTCGTGCGGCTTCAGGAAAAGCTTCATGTACTCGGTGGGCATGGGAGTATTATAAGAAATTTTGAAGAAATTCCCAAATGTTTTCAGGTGACTGACTTATTAGTGACTCGGGAGAGATTGGTTCAGTACGATTGACGTCGCCATTGGAGCGTCCTTCGTGGAAACCACGCCAACAAAACGGTTTGTTGGCTTACAGTCCGTCCGGGGTCTAGCCTTTTTTCAGAATTCGCACATCGCTGCTGATCTTGATGACACTGACAATCACGACAATGAACTCCAGGCGACCTAGAAACATAGCAATGATTTCCGACCACAAAGCGGCATCCGGCATGCCGGCGCTGGTGACGCCAACGGAAAGCCCAACGGTTCCAAGAGCGGAGGCGAATTCAAACAGGGAGTCGACGAGAGGGCAGCCGCAGGCGCATAAAACCAGCACGCCGAACAGATAGGTCATGAGATACATGAGGATGAAAGTCAGCACTTGACGGATTCGGGCATCGTCCAAAAAGACGCGTCGGTTCCCTTCCCAGAGCGAACGCTCTAAAATCGCTGTGCGCGGCATGATGGCGCGCTGGATGTCCCAGCGCAGAGTCCTCCAGAACAAATAGACGCGATATTGCTTGATGCCACCGGCGGTGGAACATGTGCCGCCGCCGATCAGCATCAGAAGGATCAACAGGAATAATCCAGCGGAATTCCAACTGCCGTAATTCACTGTTGAAAAGCCCGTGGTGGTTATGGCGGTCACTGTTTCGAAGACAGCGACGCGAATTGATTTTCCGAGCTGGGGATATAGCGCCTGGCTCGTCAGGAGGAACACTGCCGCGGCCGACAAGGGAATGAGCACGGCCAATAGGCGCACTTCGCCGTTCCGCACCACCGTGCGCAGCTTGCCGTGCCACAGCAGCCATGCGCTGACAAAGCTCAGATTACCGAGAAGCATAAGCGGCAGGGTCACGGCTTCAACGGCGGCTGAATCCCAGTATCCGATACTTTCCGCTCGCGTGGAGAAACCGCCGGTGGAAATCGCGGCAAAGGAATGGTTGACCGCGTCAAATAGAGACATCCCCGCTATCCGATAGGCGATGGTTCCGGCGAGGGCGTAGCCGGCATAGATGATCAGAACCAGGCGTGCCGACTGTTTCACTTGCGGCACGAGTTGGTCACTTCGGCCCTCTGCGCTCGCAATGCCGACGCCAACCGGACCGACGATGGCCGACATCATGATGATGGCCAACCCTGCGCCACCGGCCAATTGGATGATGCTGCGCCAGATCAGAACCATTTTGCCGGTGCTGGCCACGTTCACGACCGTGAGTCCGGTGGTGGTCCATCCGCTGACCGATTCAAATATGGCCTGTGAATACGGCAGATCCAAGGCGGATGCAAACGGCCATGCGGAAAAGAGGATGACGACAATCCAACTCAACAAAATCGTGATGCCGCCCTCCTGGACGGTGAGCGTGATGCTGAGTGGAGAACGGAATGCCTTCCACAAGAAAAATCCCATAAAAAAAAGACTGGCCGCGGGTATACAGAAGGCCCACAAGTAGATGGCCTCTTCGGGATGTGAAATGAGAATTAAAAGTGGTGTCAACATCATAACGCTGGACAGAAGCAGAATCATTCCGACTGCGGAAATGATCGAGGAATAGCGCTGTTTGAGATATTCTTTCTCTCGCAAGGGCCGGTCCCCCCCTATAACCGTTCGCCGGTGAACGCCTTGAGCACCGGACCATGATTTTCCGGAAGTGTAATCAGTACGACTCGGTCGCCTGCCAGCATGACAGTGGCTCCGCGGGGGATGATCGGCTTTTTGTCGCGGATCACCACGGCCACCAAGGCGTTTTCAGGCAGGTCGATATCCTTCAAGAGCTTCCCTACGACCGGGGAGTCTCCAGTAAGCACGATTTCCGTCACGTTCACCCGGCCTTCTCCTACGGGCAACAAGTTGGTAATCTGTTCCAAGGAGGCCCGTTGCTCGATCAGACTGCCGACGATGTGGGTTGTGGAAAAGCCCGAGACTCCCAACTTTTCGAAAACTTCGGCATTGTCTGGATCGTTGGCCAGAGCCATGGTTCTGGGAACACTGAATTTGCGGGAGGCAAGTTGACAGATGACCAGATTGTCCTGGTCGTTCGGAGTGATGGCGAGCACGGCATCGGCGCCCATGGCGCCGGCATCCTTGAGAATGTCGTCATCGCTTCCGTCGCCGCAAACCACCGTGGCAGTCAGTTGGCGGGACAGTTGGATACATTCTTCCGGGTTGCGGTTGATGATGACGACCTGGTATCCGCGCGCAGAAAAATTCCGGGATAAAAAATATAGCGTTTTGCCGCTTCCGACGATGAGCACTTTCATGGATTGGCTCCCCTGCGTCCGGCCGCGCCATTGGCAACGGCTTGAAGAAACATCTCCGCGGCCACAGATGTCGGGCATATGGTGTCGATGCCCAGTTGCGCATAAACCTCCATTCTTTTGGGATCGAAAACCCTGGCCAGCACATGGGGAACCCTGAAAATACCCTGCGCCACTTGAGCCACCATCAAATTGACGTTGTCCTCGTGGGTGGTGGCGATCAGAATATCCGCTTGGTTGACCTTGGCCTCTTTCAGAACGGCCATCTGCGTGGCATCCCCGTGAACTCGAAAACCGCTGAAATCTGGCGACAGGTCTTTGAAAGTGGGCTCGTTCTTATCAATCACCACCACCGAATTGCCGCTACGACTGAGATGGTTGGCCAGATGCGATCCCAGCCTGCCGCAGCCCACGATCACGATGTAGCGGTTATTCTTCATCCGCGCCATCCTTGATGCCTTCGTCCGGCAAATCGGCGGTTTTCCTGTCGGGACCGAGATCGATCCTGCCTTTTTTTTCCCAGGACGTGATACGATCCAGGTTCGCTCGGGCCGGTTTGAATGAGGAGTCGATATCCAAGGACGCCCGGTAGAATTTTTGGGCCTCCAACCTATTACCCTTGATTTCATGCAATGCCCCGAGAAGGTTGTACGCCTCCGGCTGGGTCGGGTCCGCCGCCATGGCCTTCCGAACGGTTTCCCGGGCAGCCGAGAATCCGCGATCTGAGATGTATTTTTTGGTGAGTTCGATCAAGGAGAAATAATCGAACGCGTCCTTCTCCAGCAGCGCCTCGCGCCGCAGCACCCGAGTGGCCAACTCCCGAATCTCAACGGGACTGAAAGGCTTCTGAATGAAATCTACCGCGCCGTATTTCATGGCCTCCACGGCGGATTCAATCGTCCCGTGGGCAGTGATGATGATTACCCGGACTTTGGGCCAGCTGTCCTTGATTTGCCGAAGGACCTCCATCCCGTCTATTCCAGGCATTTTTAAATCCAGGAAAACCAGACTGTATGAAGTCTTGCGAAGTTTCTGAAGTGCCTCCTCGCCATTCACGGCAGTCTGGACTGGAATCTCCAGTGGTTCCAATGACTGCGACATGGTCAGACGGATGTTCTTCTCATCGTCAACGACCAGGATGGAATCCTTTTCCATGTGTTCCTCCTATTGGGCCACCGGCAGGGAAAAGGTGAATGTGCTTCCCTGACCTGCGGATGATTCCACCCAGATCGTGCCGCCATGAGCGCGCACGATCTCCTTGCAAATGGACAGTCCCAGCCCTGTTCCACTTGATTCCTGCCCTCTCACCTGGACGAATTTCTGAAATAACTTGGATTGATACTCGAGAGGAATTCCCGGCCCGTTATCACGCACGGAGAGATGGACGTGATGTCCGATCTGAAGAGCCTTCAGACTTATCTGGCCACCCCTGCTCACATAGCGCAGGGCATTGGAAATCAGATTGGACAATACCCATGTGATCTTGTTGGTATCGGCGCGGACCTTGAGCGAATCATGGGTGAGCGCCGATTCAAGCGAAACCTGTTTCATGTCTGTCTGGCTTTTGAAAACCGCTTCGACGTGCCCGAACAAGGTTGCAACCGGAACATTTTCGAACTCAAGTTCGATCCGGCCCGCCTCGATTTTTGAGAGGTCAAGCAAGTCATTCACGAGCTCCTTCATGCGGTGGACTTCCTCGTGAGCTGCTTGCAGGAGATCCCGATCCCTTTCAGCCAGATTGCCGGTTGCATGTTCCATGAGCAGGTCCACGCTCATGCTCAGGCTGGTCAGTGGCGTGCGCAGCTCATGAGACGCGGCCATAATGAACTCACTCTTGAGTCGCTCCACTTCCTTCAGGCGAGTCACGTCCCTGAGCAGGAGCACAATGCCGGACAGTTTTTGGTCCCTTCCGCGAATCGCCGTAACCGAAAAAAAGTAATGCCTGGAACCTTCATTATCCGGGAGAACGATAATCCGTTGTTCGTCCGGGATGTTCGGCTGTGCTCCCGTCTCGACTGTCTTGTGGATCAGATCGCAGACCTGCTGATCCGGCAGAATGTCCATGCAGCGTAACGAGGAGCTTTCAGTGAATTCCAGCTTCAGCATCCGGCGGGCGGCGGGATTGATGCCGGCCACCTTGAGCTGGATGTCGAAAACCACCAAGCCATCCTCGATGCTCGAGAGAATCGCCTCGCCCTTGTTCTTTTCAGCAATGATTTGGTCGAAGTTCATTTCGTGGTAGCGGCCAAGCTGAAGGGACATCTGATTGAACTCTCTGGCCAGATGCCCAAGCTCGTCGTCGGTTTTAACGGGCACCTGGACGGAATAGTCGCCCGAGGAGATTCTCCGCGACGCCTCCATGAAGCGGCGGATCGGTTGGGCAATCCGCTCGGCGAGAAACAAGCTGAACATCAAGGCCACGATCAGTGCCGACGCGGCCACGAGAGCCGTTGACCAGATCGCGCGCCTGGCCACGGCGCCGGCCCCGAGGCTGGCGGCGTACATGGTCTCCTCGTTGAGGTTGCGCAGGCCGACACACGCCTCACGAACCTGGATGAAGGGGGGGTAGACTTTGTCCTGATAATGGGTGGGCACCAAGGCCGCTTTGTTCGTTTCACTGAAGTCGGTCAGCGCGGAGAATTGCTTTCGATAAGCCGAGTAATTCGTCTCGATGGATTGGACAAGTCCCGCCTCTCCCTGAATCGTGATGTTGTCTTTCGCCCTGGCCAGCCATTCCAGGAAGACGGCTTCGTTTTCCCGAAACTGCGCGATCCCCTTTTCGTTTTCGCCCAGGAACAGGAGCAGCGTCCCGCTGTCCTGCCGCTCCAAGGCATCCACCATGTTCTCGGCGGCGAGGATGCTGCGGTAGTTATCGCTGAGGATGGCGTCGGTCGCCCTGCCCAGCGACACCAGGTTCGTTATCGCCCAAGCCACCACGAGCACCATGAGGGCGAACGCGACGCCATACCCGATGAGAATCTTTTTCTTTAACGTCATTGGATGCATTCCTCCAAATGGCAACCGTTGTCACCTTAGTACAGGCAAAAGGCGTGCCATATATCAGGACCACGTTTTCCCTGGCTTATTCTTGCAGCCAGGATGACGGGCTTTGAAAATTGCAATATCTGACAAAGAAATGTCTTGCGAATTGCAAGGTGGATGGCAAGAAAACGCGGAATCAAATTCCGTAAATCCTTCTCCTGCGCCAGAGCGTTGCCTGGTCGATACCCAGAACATCCGCAGCTTCCTGGAGTGAGGCGGTATTGGCAATGACTCTTTTGATGTGCAATTCTTCGATGGTGGCCAACGGCACCTTGTCGCCAAGGGCTGGAGTGCCGGAGCTGGAAACCGTTTTTTCGGGAAAATCGGACAAATCGATCCATTCGCCGCCGCCCAGGATGACCACCCGCTCGATGGTGTTGCGGAGTTCCCGAACATTTCCCGGCCAAGCCTGGCTTAACAAGAATTTCTCGGCTCCGGAGGTAAACCCAAGAATCGCCTTATGGTTGGCCTGGCAGAGATGCCTGAGAAAATCCCTGGCCAGTGGCACAATGTCATCCGGTCGATCACGAAGCGGGGGAATCGTCAGGCAAATTACGTTCAGCCGATAGAACAGGTCTTCCCGGAATCGACCCTCGGCTACGCGCTTTTTGAGGTCGGCATTCGTGGCGGCGATGATGCGGACATCCGCCTTGCGTACCTGCGATTCCCCCAGGCGCTCATATTCCTTGTCCTGGATGAACCGCAGCAATTTGGCCTGCACGGCAGGAGCCATATCGCCGATCTCATCCAGGAAAAGCGTACCGCCTTCACATGCGGCGATGCGTCCCGGATTATCCCGAATTGCGCCGGTAAATGCCCCTTTGGCATGCCCGAACAACTCACTCTCAAGAAGATCGGGAGGAACCGCTGGACAAGCCACAACGCCCATGGGTTTTGCCGCTCGCGGACTCCAGTGGTGGATCGCCCTGGCAAACACTGATTTTCCCGTGCCGCTTTCACCGCAAAGCAAGACGATCGCCTCCGAGGCTGCGGCCTTTTTCGCGGTTTCAATGACTCTTTGCATGCCGGCACTCAGACTCTGAAGCCGATCCTCCGGACCCAGCCGCTGCATGTTCTCCTTGAGTACCGCGATCTCGGTTTCCAGCTCTCTGATCCTGCCGATCCTCCGGGTGATGAGCTTGACCTGATCCGGAGTGAAGGGTTTGGCGATATAGTCGGTGGCGCCGCGCTGGATGGCCTCGACGGCGCTCTCGATGGAGGCATGCGCGGTGATGACAACGATCTTGATCCAGGGAGAATCCATGAGCAATATCGGGATCAAATCCATGCCGTTCTCTTCACCCAGCTTGAGATCGACGAACGCCAGATCGAAGGAACGCCTGCGGGCCTCCTTTACGGCGTCCGCCGGATTGCTCACGGCGATGACCCTGTTTCCATCGGCTTCCAGGCAGTATGAGAGCGTCTTGCGGATATTGGCTTCATCGTCCACGATCAGGACATTCAAGCGGAAAAATCTCTCCGTGTCACCCATGTTCACTCAGGGACAACCGGCAAATTTATGGTGGATGCCCCTTTCCTCCGTTGAATGCGGATTTCTTCGCCGTAGGCCCAGAATTCGCCGTCGAGGATGCGCTTCTCTTCATGCGGTTTCAGGAAAAGTTTCTTGCTCTCGGCCGGCATGGCGATATTATATGCGATTCCGGGCGATTTGCCAAAGGCGGGGCGGGGCGGGCGACGGAATGCGGCGGCCCGGCTTCTCTTACTGGTCCCGCGGAGCGAGCGTGTCGAACAACTCCCAGGCGGCTTCGACGGAATCGACCGCGAGAAGCTGCTTGAGCAGCTTGCGGTCCTTCAGGAATTTCGCCAGGCCGGCCAGGACCTTCCAGTACTCGTTCAGTTTTTCCAGCGGGGTGATCAGGATGAACACGATCCGCACCGGCTGACGATCCTCCGCGGAGAAGCTTACGCCGGTGGACAGCCTGGCCATGGCCATGATGATGCGGTCGATCGTCTTCACCCGGGCGTGGGGAACGGCGACGCCGTTTCCCGGCGAGGTGCCGCCGCGGGACTCGCGGCTGAAAATCTCTTCCAGCACCGATTCTTCATCCCGGATCGCATGGTTTTCCTTCATGCGCCCGACGATCTCCCGGATGGCTTCTTCTTTTGAATCCGCCTGCAGGTCCAAAAAGATCAGTTTTCTGTCCATGTAATCGGCAAGTCTAATGTTGGCTGCACCTTTTGGCGATTTTTTCCGCGCAATGGACTCGCTTCGCATTCCCGAAAAGATGATTATTCCAGAAAATCCGGGAAAAAGCATTCCCCCTTGCGATAATTTTTTCCCGGTCCTGCCGCCGCGCGGTCGGCAGGGCGGCCCCGGCGGATTTCCCGGTCCGCCCCCGTGGCGGGTCAAGGGCTCAAAAAATCAATTGACACTTTTTCAGCGGGATGCTATAATTCCAATCGGGTTCCTCAGTAGCTCAATCGGCAGAGCGGATGGCTGTTAACCATTAGGTTGGGGGTTCAAGTCCCTCCTGAGGAGCCATTTTTCATCCTACCTTCAGAGCGAGTTATCCCGACGAACCCCATGCGGATCCCCGCGGACAATTAATTCCGCCGCCTTTCAGGGGCGGCGGAGGGATGAGGCCAGGAACGCCAGGACGAACAAAACGCTGCCGGTCAGGACGATCACCGCGCCGGTGGGCAGGTCCAGGAAATAGGAAAGGAAGATCCCGGCCAGGACGGTGCACTCGGCGATCAGCACCGTCCACCGCGTGAGCGCCCGGAAGGAGCGGCTGAGCAGGCGAGCGGTCGAGACGGGAATGATCAGGATGGCGCTGACCAGGACGATGCCCAGGACGCGGATGCCCAGCACCAGGGCGCAGGCCAGCATGACATAGAGGAGAAGCTCGTAGCGGCCCGGGTTGACTCCGGCCATGGCGGCCATCTCGCGGTCGAGGGCCAGCAGGGTCAGCTTGCGCCGCTGCAGGAAGAGGAAGGCCAGGATCGCGGTGCCCAGCACCACGATCAGCATCAGGTCCGGGACGCGGATGGCCAGGATGTTGCCGAACAGGTAGCCGATCAGTTCGGGCTGATAGCCCTGGCGCAGGCTGATCAGCACGACGCCCAGCGCCATGCTCGAGGTGAACATGATGCCGATGATCGAGTCGATGGGCAGGCGACTCCTTTTTTCCAGGAAGAAGATCACCACCGCCAGCAGGGCGCTGAAGATCAGTGCCGTGTGCAAAGGATCGCGGTGGAGGAGCAGGCCGATGGCGGCCCCGGCCAGGGCGGCGTGGGCGATGCCGTCGCTGAAAAAGGCCATGCGCCGTAGGGTGACGAAAATGCCCAGGTGCGAGAGGAGCAGCCCCAGGACCAGCCCGGCCAGCAGCGCCCGCTGCATGAAGGGCAGTTGCAGCAGTTCAGCCATGGCCCCGCCCGCTGCCGGCGCGGGCCGCCTCGGAGCGCGGCAGTACGGCCTCGTGGCCGTGGACGGTGAAGCCGGCGTTCTCGCCATACAGCTTCTTGAGAACCTCGGCGGTCAGGGTGCTGCGCGTCTCGCCGTGGGAGATCAGGTCGCGGTTCAGGCAGATGATGCGGTCGGTGAACCTGTAGACCATGCTGATCTCGTGGGAGACCATCATGACGGTCACGCCGTGCTCGCGGTTCAGTCTCTGGATGGTCGCATAGAAGTCTCCCTGACCCTCGATGTCGATGCCGCTGGTGGCCTCGTCGAGGAACAGGATGCGCGGGCGGTGCAGCAGGGCATGGGCCAGCAGCACGCGCTGCAGCTGCCCGCCCGACAATTCGCCGATCAGCTTGCCCTTGAATGCGTTCATGCCCACCTCGGCGAGGATGCCGTGGACGGGCAGGCGCTCCGGGGTGCGGCAGGTCAGGGCGATGAACTCCTCGACGGTCAGCGGGAACGTGCTGTCGAAGGCGAAATGCTGCGGCACATAACCCAGCTGCGGCAGCATCTGTCGCACCGGCCTGGAGTAGAGGCGGACCTGGCCCTGGCAGGGCACCAGCCCGAGGATCGCCTTCAGCAGGGTGGTTTTGCCCGAGCCGTTGGGGCCGATCACGGCGATGATGGCCTCTTTTTCAATGGTGAAGCTGACGTGCTCCAGCGCCGCGACGCCGGCGAAGCGCACGCTGAGGTCTTTCACTTCCAGGACGGGGGCCATGGTCAGCGCTCCAGGGCGAGGCGCACCGCCCGCGCGATGCGGCGCAGCATGCCGGCGTAGGAATCGCCGGGAGCGGCCCCGCCGAGGGGATCGAGGACGACCAGCCGCAATCCCAGATCGCGCCGCAGGGGTTCTATACTGGTGGCCGGCAGTTGCGGCTCGGAAAAGATCACCCGGGTCCCAGACGTTTCGGCCAGTTCGTAAATTTTCTGCAGGCTGCGCGGGGTGGGTTCCTGGCCCGGCGACGCCTGAAAGACCGCCGCGATCTCCAGCCCGTAGGCGGCGGCGAAATAGCGCCAGGCGTCGTGGAACACGATCATGCGGTTCTGTTTCAGGCCGGACAGGACGGTTTTCAATTCATCGTGCAGGCGCGCCAGTTCCCGGGAATATCCGCGGCGATTTTCCTCATAGACGGCCGCCCGACCGGGATCGAGGGCCGCCAGCGCCGCCGCGACATTCCGGGCCATGATCATCCCGTTTTCCGCGTTCAGCCAGTAATGCGGGTCGAAATCCTCCCCGTGCTGCGGAGAGCCGTGATCGTGGCCGTGACCATGCCCGTGAAACGGCCGCCGGACGATGCCCTTGTGCAGCGCGACGACGGCCGCGCGCGGCAGGCTTTCGCCGACGCCGTCGATCCAGTCATCGATGCCGCCGATCTTGAAAATGACGCGGACCGCCTGGAGTTCCCTGATCCTCGCCGGCGTCAGGTCGAAGGTATGGGGCGAGGCGCCGGCGGGCAGGACCTGAATGACGCGTACGTCGGGGCCGGCGACGCGGCGGACGATGTCGACGGCAGGGAAAATGGTCGCGGCCAGCACCAGCGGCTTGTCGGCAGCGCCGGCCGTCAGGTCTCCCGGCAGCAGGACGGCCAGCAGCATGGCCACGGGGAAAACGCGATAAGCCCTCATGATCATTTTCATTGTAGCAGAATCGCCGCGGCGAGTAAATTTTCGTCGTCGCTTCATTTGGGGTATAATCGCCTTTTCCCAATCAGCGCGAGGTGCACACATGGCTGAAAACGAACCGCTGCGGAAATTGCCGCGCAATGTCAGGATCGTGGCGGTCACGAGCTTCCTCACCGACATCTCCAGCGAGATGGTGATGAACACCCTGCCTCTCTTCATGAAGAACGTCCTGGGAGTGAAGACCAGCGTCATCGGCCTCATCGAGGGGGTGGCCGAATCCTCCTCCAGCCTGCTGAAGATGTTCTCCGGCTGGCTCTCCGACAAGTTGCGGAAAAGAAAGGCGCTGGCCGTGCTCGGCTACGGCATTTCGGCGCTGAGCAAGCCGCTGTTCTATTTTGCCCGCTCCTGGGGCGTGGTGGCCGCCGCCCGCTGGAGCGACCGGGTCGGCAAGGGGATCCGCACCGCCCCGCGCGACGCCCTGGTGGCCGACTCCACTCCCCCCGCGCAGCGCGGCTATGCCTTCGGCTTCCACCGCGCCGCCGATACCGCCGGCGCCTTCTGCGGCCTGCTCATCGCCCTGGCCCTCACCTGGTTCCTGCAGCGAGGTGGCAACGAGCTGCTGGGCGGGACGTTCCGCATCATCGTCCTGGCCAGCCTGCTGCCGGCCTTCATTGCGGTGATCGTGCTGGCCGTGGGCGTCCGGGAGATCGCGGTGCCCGGTGTCGCGCGCCTGCCGAAATTCGCCTTCCTCTCCCTGGGCAGGGATTTCAGGTATTTCGTCATCATGGTCGGGATCTTCGAATTGGGCAACTCTTCCGACGCCTTCATCATCCTGCGCGCCCAGGAGCGCGGTTTGTCGGTCGTGGGCATCCTGGCCATGCTGCTGGCCTTCAATTTCGTCTATACCGCGGTATCACTGCCCGCCGGCAAGCTCTCGGACCGCGTCGGCCGCCGCCGCGTACTCATGGCCGGCTGGGCCATCTATGCCCTGGCCTACCTGGGACTGGCCATGGCCCGCTCGACCGCGCATATCATCGTCCTCTTCGTCGTCTACGGCGCCTACTACGGATTGAGCTATGGCACCGGCAAGGCGCTGGTCGCCGATCTGGTTCCGGCCGAGTCCCGCGGCATGGCCTATGGCACGTACAACGCCGTGCTCGGTCTGACCGACCTGCCCGCTTCCTACCTTGCCGGCATCCTCTGGGACGGGACGGGCAAGTGGGGCGGTTTCGGACCGGCGGCTCCCTTCTATTTCGGAGCGGCCATGGCCCTGCTGGCGCTGCTGCTCATCGCCAAATGGCGCCCTGCATCCTCCAGGCCGTGAAAGCCGCCCGCCGCGTTCCTTTTTGCCCGGCAGTATGCTATCGTGAGCGGGTGAACCAAACCATGCGAAAACCGGGTCGAGCGTGCCTGCGGCTGCGCCTGATCAACCTGGAGCCGTTCGCCGGCCTGCGGCTTGAACTGCCGCGTGCCGCCAGGGAGTTCCATGTCTCCCGCGCCTGCCGCACGCGCTTCCAGTTCAACCAGGCCCTGTTCTCCCTCTCCGGCAACGTGATCCTGGCCGACTACCAGGCCGTGCGCATCTTCGCCCAGAAAATGAACGAAGGCCGCGGCCAGGAGGCTCCGCAGGGAACGGTGCGCGCCGGGGCCTTGAACGCCATGGGTCTGATCGACGAGATCCTGCACTACGTGGCCTCCCTCTATGCGGCGCAGGTGCGCCCCCAGGTTTTCAGGGAATTGACCGCCGAGCTGGAAAAAAAGGCCGGCGCCGGCGAGGTGCGCCGGGC
Source organism: Candidatus Aminicenantes bacterium UBA2190 (assembly GCA_002335385.1). Taxonomy (GTDB): domain Bacteria; phylum Acidobacteriota; class Aminicenantia; order UBA2199; family UBA2199; genus UBA2199. Next base: position 27,966 of record DCVK01000061.1, on the reverse strand, counting down.
TCTGCTGCGCTTCTGCCAGGATTTCCCCCCGCTGGACGTGTACCAGGGCCGCATCGCCCCGGAGGAGTACCTGCTGGGAACGACCCAGGGGGTCCCCAACCGCGAGACGGTCCTGGAGGAGCTGCTGCTGCTTTGGCTGGCCAACGCCAACCCCGCTTTCGCTCCCTTCCGCGAGCTGTTCGCCGACGAGGGGCTGGCCCGGGACTCGGTGTACCCGAGCCTGCCGGACCTGGCGCGGAATTTCTTTTCCCGCCTGCCGCCCTTCGGCCCCGACGGACAGAACCTGGTCGACATGCTGCGCAGCCCGGCGCTGGCGTTCCCCGGGTCGCTGGCGGGGCAGCTGCAGTTCATCCGCGAAAAATGGGGGCTGCTGCTGGGCAAGTTCCTGGAGCGCATCCTCCTGGGCGGCGACCTGATCCGCGAGGATGAGAAAAAATTCTTCCCGGGTCCAGGTCCCGCCCAGGTCTTCGACGCCGCCCAAACGGAGGAGCAGGGCCGGGACAGCGAGGAGGCCGAACGCTTCTCGCCCGACCGCGACTGGATGCCGCGCCTGGTGCTGATGGCCAAGACCGTCTATGTGTGGCTCGACCAGCTCAGCCGCAGATACGACCGGCCCATCGCCACCCTGGACGGCATCCCCGACGAAGAGCTGGATATGCTGGCCCGCTGGGGCTTCACCGGCCTCTGGCTGATCGGCGTCTGGGAGCGCAGCCCCGCCTCGCGGCGCATCAAGCAGAAGTGCGGCAACCCTGAGGCCATGGCCTCGGCCTATTCACTCTACCGCTACGAGATCGCCGCCGACCTGGGAGGCGAGGCGGCCCTGGAGAACCTGCGGCGCCGCGCCTGGTCCCGGGGCATCCGCCTGGCCTCGGACATGGTCCCCAATCACATGGGCATCGACTCGCCCTGGGTGGTGGAGCACCCTGAATGGTTCGTATCGCTCGATCACAGCCCCTTTCCCTCCTACCGTTTCACGGGCGAGGACCTGTCGCACGACCCGCGGGTGGGCATCTACCTCGAGGACCACTACTACGACCGCAGCGATGCCGCCGTGGTGTTCAAATGGGTCGACCGCCGCAGCGGCCGCGAGCGCTACATCTACCACGGCAACGACGGCACGCGCATGCCCTGGAACGACACGGCCCAGCTGAACTACCTGCGGCCCGACGTGCGCGAGGCCGTCCTGCAGGGCATCCTGGAGGTGTCCCGCAAGTTCCCCATCATCCGCTTTGACGCGGCCATGACCCTGGCGCGCCGGCACTATCAGCGGCTGTGGTTCCCCCCGCCGGGGAGCGGGGGCGACATTCCCTCGCGCGCCGGCATGGGGATGACCCAGGAGCAGTTCCACCGGGTCATGCCCTGGGAGTTCTGGCGCGAAGTGGTCGATCGCATGGCCCGGGAGAACCCCGACACCCTGCTGCTGGCCGAGGCCTTCTGGCTGATGGAGTCCTATTTCGTGCGCACCCTGGGCATGCACCGCGTCTACAACAGCGCCTTCATGAACTTCCTGAAGATGGAGGAGAACGCCAAGTTCCGCCAGTCGCTGAAGAACGCGTTGGAGTTCAATCCCGAGATCCTCAAGCGCTTCGTCAACTTCATGAACAATCCCGACGAGGATACGGCGCTGGCGCAATTCGGCGACGGCGACAAGTATTTCGGCGCCTGCACGCTGCTGGCGGCTCTCCCGGGGCTGCCGATGTTCGGCCACGGCCAGGTCGAGGGGTTCAGCGAAAAATACGGCATGGAGTACCGCCGGGCCTACCTGGACGAGCGCCCCGACGAGAATCTGGTCCGTCGCCACGAGCGCCAGGTCTTCCCCCTGCTGCGCCGGCGGGCGCTTTTCGCCGGCGTGGAGGACTTTCGCCTGTACGATTTCTTCGCCGCCGCCGGCGTCGACGAGAACGTCGTCGCCTTCTCCAACCGCAGCGCAAGCGAGCGCAGCCTGGTGGTGTTCCACAACCGCTTCGCAGCGACCGCCGGCTGGATCCGCGTCTCGGCCGCCTTTGCCGGCGACGATCCCTTCGGCGGTCCGCGCCGCCTCCGGCAGGAGGACCTGGGCAGGGGATTGGGGCTGCGCGACGAGCCCGGCTGGTACGCCGTCTACCGCGACCAGGTCTCGGGGCTGGAATACATCCGCTCCTGCCAGGAACTGTGCACGCGGGGGATGTTCATCGAGCTGGAGGCCTACCAGACCCATGTGTTCCTCGATTTCCGCGAGCTGGCCGACGACGCCGGCGGGTGCCTCGGGCGGCTGGCCGGCCATCTGCAGGGGAGGGGCGTCGTCAGCGTGGAGGGAGCGTGCCGTGAGCTGGCGCTGCAGCCATTGCACGATGCCCTGCGCGAGATGTGCCGGCCGGGACTGGCCGATCGCTTCGCTTCATTCCTTGACTCCATCCCCGGGGGAATGGACGAGAACGCCCTGTGGCTGGAGCTGGAGCAGAAGGCCGCTGAGCTGGCCGATCGCGCCGCGGAGCTGGTCAGCGACTCCGCGGGCCGTTCCGTTGCCCAGGGGATCATCGCCGACCTGATGGCCAGGCGCGAACTGTCCGCGCAGTCGCGGGGGAGCCGCCGCGGCGAAAGGGAGGATGACCGCGTGACGGCCCGTCGGCTCCGGCCGCTTGCCCTTGACCCGGACCGCGCGCGCCGCTTCATCCTGTTCACCTGCCTGCGCCAGTTGACGGCCCACCCGGCGGGTACGCCGGCTTCCGTCCTCTGGGAAGAGCGGCGGCTCGACATGGCCGCGGCGGCCGTCCTGCGCGAGCGGGGAGATGAGGAAAATTCGATCGGGCCCGAACTGCACTGGCTGCGCGCCGCCTGCGAGAACGCGGAAAGGATCGCCGCCTGTGCCGCGGCGGCGAGCGGCGGAGGAGAGCGATCCGCCTCCACCGCCGCCCAACTGGTTGTCGCCTTGCTGGACCAGGGGCCGGTCCGGGAATTCATCCAGGTGAACCGCTTCCGGAATGAACTCTACTTCAGCAAGGAATGGTTCATTCGCTTCTGCGAACGGCTGGCCGAGCAATTGGTCGGGGAGATCCAGCGCCTGGCAGGAGCGGCAGAGACGCGATACAGCGAGCCGATCTCAGAGGTGGAAGAGCTTTTTTATTTTCTCCCTGCCTTGGCGCTCCAGGCAAAATTCAGATTGGCTCCTTTCAAAGCCAAGTTGTCCGCTTTTTGAAGAGCACAAGGACGGGGCTTGTCCGGCAAAGGCCCCGTTCTCATGGCCATGGGCCTGGTTTGCGGCTGCCGGAGGACGGCAAGGCGAACAGCGAACTGCCGCGACGCGCGGCGAATATACGAATCGGCTCTTGCTTTTGGGGCGATATCATTATACAATGTCCACGCGCCTGGAGAGGTGTCCGAGCGGTTTAAGGAGCACGCTTGGAAAGCGTGTGTACTGGAAACGGTACCGTGGGTTCGAATCCCACCCTCTCCGTTTTCGCCAGTTCCACGGGGCCGGAAAGGCCCCGGTTAAAAAGGACAAACGGCCCAGGAGCCCGGCGGTGCGGGCCTGCGAACCTTGTCAGGACCGAGAGGTAGCAGCAATCAGCAGGATCCCGCAGGTGACCGGGACCTCCTGGGCCCTTGTTGAGAGAGAGAGCATGTACCTAGCCTTAGCCCGGAAATACCGGCCGCAGAAGTTCGCCGACCTGATCGGCCAGGCCGCCATCTGCAAGACGCTGCAGAACGCCATCGCCATGAACAAGGTCTATCCGGCGCTCATTTTTTCCGGCATGAAGGGGGTGGGCAAGACTTCCTCGGCGCGCATCCTGGCCAAGGCCCTGAACTGCGAAAAGGGGCCGGCCATCGAGCCCTGCAACGAGTGCCCGACCTGCCTGGAGATCACCGACGACAACTCGGCCGACTACATGGAGATCGACGGCGCCTCCAACAACGGGGTCAATGAAGTGCGCAGCCTGCGCGAAACGGTCAAGTACAAGCCGCTGAAGAACCGCTACCGCATCGTGGTCATCGACGAGGTGCACATGCTGTCCAACGCGGCCTGGAACGCCCTGCTCAAGACCGTGGAGGAGCCGCCGGAGCATACGATCTTCATCATGGCCACCACCGATTTCCACAAGATCCCGGCCACCATCGTCTCGCGCTGCCAGCACTTCGAGTTCAAGCGCATCCCCTTCGAGGTGATCAAGGGGGTGCTGAAGGACATTTGCCAGAAGGAGGGCATCCGCGTTTCCGACTATGCCCTGTACTTGATCTCGCGCTCGGCCGAGGGCAGCCTGCGCGACGCCAAGAAGATCCTCGACCAGGCCATCGCCATCTCCAGCGGCGACGTCAAGGACGACGACGTGGTGGCCATCCTGGGCATCATCGCCGAGGAAACGTTCATCGCCCTGACCCGCTGCGTGCTCAGCCAGGACCGCAAGGGGATCATCGAGCAGGTCAACCAGCTGATCGAGCGCGGCACGGACCTGAGATTCTTTTATACCGAGTACCTGCGTTTCATCCGCGACGTGATCGTCATCAAGTCGATCCCCGAGTGCGAGCGGCTGCACAATCTCAATCCCGAGAATGTCCCGGTGATCCGCGAAATGATCAAGGAGGTCAGCGAGGTCGAGCTGCTGCGCTTCTTCAACGCCGTCAAGGAGCTGGAGCAGACCATCCGCAACACCGAGCACCCCTCGATCATCCTGGAATACATGTTCCTCAAGCTGAGCTACTTCTCTGCACTTGTCAGCATCGAGGAATACCTGAAGCGCCTGCGCGACGCCAAGCCCGAGGCGGCGCCCCGGCAGATCGCCGCGGCGATGCCGCCGCCCGTTCCCGAGCCCAAGGCCGCCGCGCCCGCTGCCGCCAGGGAGGAAGGGGATGAGTGGCTCGCCGAGCTCAAGGGGAGGGTCGAGAAGGAGAAGCCGCGCATGGCCTCGGTCCTGAGCTCGTCGCGCCTGACGCTGCGCGGCAACACGCTGGTCATCGAGGTGGCCGCCCATTTGGAGAACGCCTGGAAGATGATGAAGGAGAACCGGCCCTATCTGCTCGAACTGGCCCAGGGCCTGGCGGGGCGCGAGCTCGGGCTGGAGGTCGTCCTGAAGGAGGGGCAGGCCAAAAGCGACGGCGAGCGGATCATCCAGGAACTGAAGAACGACAAGAAGATCAAAAGCCTCAAGGACCGGATCAAGGGCAGCGTCATTGCCGTCGAGAGCGTCAAGGGAGGGAAGGATGCCTAAATTGCCGAACATGAACCAGATGATGGGCATGGCCCAGAGCATGGCCAAGCGCATGGAGGAAGAGATGGACGCCCTGGTGGTCGAGGGCCACTCCGGCGGCGGCATGGTGACGGTGGGCATGGACGGGCACAAGCATCTGAAGTCCCTGCGCATCGCCCCGGAAGCGGTCGATCCCTCCGACGTCGAGATGCTGCAGGACCTGATCCTGGCCGCGGTCAACGATGCCCGGGCCAGGGTCGAGGAGAAGCTGAAGGACAGCATGGGCGGGATAGCCGGCGGCCTGCCGGGCGGTTTCCCCTTCGGGGCGATGTGAAACGCCCGGAAAGCCATGGCTGAGTACACGCCGCCGCTGGCCCGGCTGATCGAGGAGCTGAAGAAGATCCCCGGCATCGGCCGCAAGTCGGCCCAGCGCATCGCCTTTTTTTTGCTGCGCGGCGAAAGAAAGAGCGCCCTGGCCCTGGCCGAGGCCATCGTCCAGGCCCGGGAGAAGACCTTTTACTGCTCGCGCTGCAACAACATCACCGTTTCCGACCCCTGCGAGATCTGCTCCGATCCCGAGCGCGACTCCGAGAAGATCTGCGTGGTCGAGGAGCCGTTCAACATCCACTCCATCGAGAAGACCGGTCTATACCGCGGCCATTACCACGTCCTGATGGGCAATCTTTCGCCGATACGCGGCATCGGCCCCGATGAACTGCGCATCGCCGGCCTGCTGCAGCGCATCCGGGGCGGGGGGTTCCGCGAGATCATCCTGGCCACCAGCCCAACCACCGAGGGCAGCGCCACGGCCCATTATTTGACAGAAATACTGCGGCAGTATAAAATCACCATTTCACGGATCGCCCTCGGCCTGCCGGTCGGGGCCGACCTGGACTATGCCGACGAAGTGACGATCGCCAAGGCGATCGAGGGCCGCCTGGAAGTGAAGTAGGAGGTGCGGGTGCAGGGAGAGGTTGGTGATTTTTTACCGGCAATGCTATAATTGGCGGGGAAGAAGATAACATGCAAGAAAATTTCATCATTTACAACGAGGAATATGTCCTGATCAAGGAGATCCTCCGCAAGCTGAAGGGCAACACCAACTCCAAGGCCGTCTTCATCACCGACTCGGAGGGGCATTGCATCGCTTCTTCCGGAGAGATGGACGACGTCAACCTCAACTCCATCTCTTCCCTGATCGCCGGCAGCGTGGCCGCCATCAACAGCATCGCCCAGATGCTGAAGATCGAGAACTTCACCGCCGTGCTCAACGAGTCCTCCAAGGAATGCCTGCATATCTCGCTGATCAACGACCGCACCATGCTGGTGGTCATCTTTGACAACTCTTCCAACCTCGGCCTGGTGCGGTTCCGCGTGCGTGCCGCCCTGGAGGAACTGGTCAAGGTGTTCCAGACCATCAACAAGAAGCTGAAATCCAGCGACAAGGCGCCGGTCGGTTCGCCGTTCGAAGGTGTGTCCGACGAGGACATCGACCGCATATTTGGAGACTGACCTTGTCATTCCTGAACTACTCCACGCGCGAGATCAACTTCAAGATCGTTTACTACGGCCCCGGACTCAGCGGCAAGACCACCAACATCAAGTATATCTACGAGAAGATCAAGAAGGACAACAAGGGCAAGCTGGTCAGCCTGGCCACCGAAACCGAGCGCACGCTGTTCTTTGATTTCTTCCCCCTCGACCTGGGCACCATCAAGGACTACAAGGTGCGCTTCCACCTGTACACCGTCCCCGGTCAGATCTACTACAGCGCCTCGCGCAAGCTCATCCTGAAGGGCGTGGACGGCCTGGTCTTCGTGGCCGACTCCCAGACCGAGCGCTTCGAGGCCAACCTCGAGAGCATCCAGGACATGCTGGAGAACCTGCGCGACTACAAGATCGATTTCTCCACCATCCCCTATGTCCTGCAGTTGAACAAGCGCGACCTGCCCAACGTCACGCCGGCCAACGAGCTGATCAGCGCCCTGAGGAAGAAGGAAGAGCCGGTGCTGGAAGCGGTCGCTTACCGCGGCGACGGGGTGGTCGATACGCTGAAGGCCATCTCCAAGCTGATCATGTCCGAGGTCAAGAACAAGATCGGCTAGGAAACGGTCAGCGGTTGACGGCGGCCGGCCAGAAAGAACAGCGCCAGGCTCCAAGCTGCAAATTCCCGGCAGGCTCCAAGCACCAATGACCCAATGTCCAAACAGCAGGGCGATTGACGATTACCATGAGAATTTCGGGGAATCGCCAAGGTGGGGACAGCGGAATTCACAGGCTGGAACTGATTGGGAATCGGGGGCTTGACTCCCGTGCGGGGCTTCTTTCCCGCCGTCCACCGGGCGCCATTTTCTCAGGGGGAGATGATCGACGCCTCGCGGCCGCCCTTCCAGGAGGAAATGACCTGGCTCAGGCGCTTGACGCCCTCCTCGATCTCGGCCTGGCTGGAGTAGGAGAAGTTCATGCGGAACGAGTTGCGGCCGCCGCCGTCGGGATAGAACGCCGTGCCGACCACGTAGGCTACCTGCTTTTCGATGGCGCTGTGGAACATCTCGGCGGTATCCATGCTCTCCGGCAGGGTGACCCACAGGAAAAGGCCGCCGTGGGGCCGGGTCCACGTCAGGCCGGGAAGCTTGGGCATGTATTTGCCGAGCATGGCCAGCATGAAGTCGCGCTTTTCCCGGTAGGCCTTGATGATGACCTCGATCTGCTTCTCCAGCAGCCCGCGGCTCAGGTATTCATAGAGGATGGCCTGGTTGAAGGGGGGCGAGCACAGGTCGACCGACTGCTTGGCGGTCACCGCTTTCTGGATCAGTTCGTTGGGGCCGGCCATCCAGCCCAAACGGAAGCCGGGCAGCAGGATCTTGCTGAAGGTATAGAGGCCGAGGACCCGCTCCGGGTGCATGCCCAGCAGCGAGGGCTCGGTCTTGCCCTCGAAGCGCAGCTGGCGGTAGGGGGAGTCCTCGACGATGACCAGGTCGTATTTTTCCGCGATGCGCAGGAGCTCCTGGCGGCGCTTCAGGCTCATGGTGATGCCCGAGGGGTTCTGGAAGTCGGGGATCTCGTAGATGAACTTCGGCTTGACACCCTTGGCGGCCAGCTTTTCGATCTCCGCCTCCAGCTGGGCCGTCTGCGTCCCCTCATCGTCCTGCTCGACGCCGATCATCTTCGCCCCGTAGGAGTGGAAGGCCTGGATGGCGCCGACATACGTGGGGCGGCTGGTCATGACCACGTCGCCCGGGTCGATGAATATCTTGCCCGTCAGGTCCAGCCCCTGCTGCGAGGAGGTGACGATCAGCAGGTGGTTGCTGGTGATGTTCACCCCGTCCCTCTGCATCATCTTGGCCAGTTCCTCGCGCAGGCGGGTGTCGCCCTCGGTGGGGCCGTACTGCAGGGCGGTCTTGCCCTCGCGCTCCATGATGACGCGCGACATCTCCTTGATCTCCTCGACCGGGAAAAGGTCGGGGGCGGGCAGGCCGCCGGCAAAAGAGATGATACCCGGCCTGGCGGTGAGCTTCAGCAGCTCGCGGATCTCGGAACGTTTCATGCCCTTGGCGTTATTCGAAAAAAACGGCTCGTAATTGATCACGGCATCCTCCTTGTCGATGGCTTGAATCGTTAAAGGTCAAATCAAAATATAGTCCATCGTGAAGTGAATTGCAAGTCGGCGGCGAACGCGGCGCGTCACGTGTCAGGAAATTCACTTTGTGCTATAGTCTGGCCATGGCGCCGCTGCTCATCACGTCGTTCATCTGGGCGTTCTCGTTCGGGCTGGTGAAGAAATACCTGGGTGGCGTCGATGCCGCCTTCGTCGCCTTCGCCCGTCTGGCCCTGGCCCTGCTGCTGTTCCTGCCGCTGTGGCGTCCGCGCCGGTCTCCAGGTCCTTTGCCATGGCGTTTGTTCGGCATCGGCATGGTCGAGTTCGGGCTGATGTACGTTTTCTACATCCAGTCGTTCCATTTCCTGGCCGCCCACCAGGTCGCCCTGTTCACCGTCTTCACCCCGCTGTACGTGGCGGTATTCGACGACCTTCTGGAGCGCCGCTTCCGGCCGCTGCACCTTTGGACCTCGCTGCTGGCCGTGGCCGGCACCGCCGTGATCGTGTACTCGGGGTGGGGGAGGAGCGGTCTGCTGGCGGGCTTTCTGCTGGTTCAGGCATCCAACGCCTGTTTTGCCGTCGGACAGGTCTGGTACCGCCGGCTTGCCGGCCCCGGCCGCGAATGGAGGGACCGCGACGTCTTTGCCTGGCTGTACCTGGGCGGCGCGGCGGCAGCGGCGCTGGCCATGTTCCTGTCACCGGGAGCGCTCGAATTGCGGCTGGACAGCGGCCAGAGCCTGGTCCTGCTCTACCTCGGGTTGCTGGCTTCAGGGATGGGCTTTTTCCTATGGAATATCGGCTCTTCCCGCGTTTCCGCCGGGACGCTGGCCGTGATGAACAACCTCAAGGTGCCTCTCGCTGTGGCCGTCTCGCTGCTGTTTTTTCGGGAGTCCGCCGATCTGCTGCGCCTGGCCGGCGGCGGCAGTGCCGTTCTTTTGGCCCTTTACCTGAATGCCCGTTCCCCAGCGAAATGATCCATGGCGGCAGCAGTGATCGTGGCGGCAAAACCTTGCACGCATCGAAAAACGCAATTTCCCGACCCGTTAAAGGCGATCAATCGCTGCGTTGCTGTGACGACCGCTGTCACGATCACTTTTTTCCCGCGAGAAGCAAGGGAAATTAAACTTTTCAGGGCGAAATTCAGTATAATAGCCTGTCCAATCGCATGGAGCCAAGGAGATTCAATATGAAACGAGGCGCGCTGATCGCCCTGTTGGTGATCATTGTCATCCTGCTGGGTCTTTTCATCGTGGGCGGGTTCATCTACCTGCAGTTCACCCAGGAGCCCTTTGTTCCCCAGAAGGCCTACCTGAAGATCGACCTGGGGGGCACCATCAGCGAGACCACGCATTCGCGTTTCCCGGCCATGACCGGTTCCGGGATTTCCATCCACGATCTGTGGTTCCACCTGGAGCGGGCCGCGCGCGACGAGCGCATTCGCGGCGTACTGTTGCGCATCCAGTACCTGGACGCCGGCTTCGCCAAGATCGAGGAGATCGGACGCCTGCTCGAGAGATTCGCCGCCAGCAAGAAGCCGGTGGCGGCATTCATCATCGACGGCGGCTTGAAAGAATATTACCTTGCCTCCTTCGCCGACAAGGTCGTCATGTTCAAGGGCGGCGCCCTCTCGATCAGCGGCATCGGCGCCGAGGCCCTCTTCCTGAAGAATACCCTCTCCAAGCTGGGGGTGCAGGCCGATGTCTATCATATCGGCGACTACAAGACCGCGAGCAATACGTTCACCGAGGAGCGCATGACCCCGGCTCACCGCGAATCCACCCAGGCGCTCATCGATGACCTCTATCAGGCGGTCATCGAGGGCATCGCCGTCAACCGCAAGCTGGACGCGGCGAAGGTCAAGGAACTCCTCGACCGCTCGCCGCAGCCCCAGGAGGAATACGTCAAGGCCAAGCTGGTCGATTCCCTGGGCTACGAGGACGACCTGTTCAAGCTGATGCCGGCCACCTATCCCGAAGTGAAATTCCGCACCTACGCCAAGACCCGCTCGCCGCTGCCGTTCAGCGGTTCCAAGAAGATCGCCGTCATCTTCGCCTCCGGCGAGATCAATATGGGGCGCAGCGGCGGCGACTCGCTGTTCGGCGGCGACGTCCTGGGCGCCGATACCCTGGCCGAGCAGCTGCGCCAGGTCCGGAACAATTCGTCGGTCAAGGCGGTGGTGCTGCGGGTCGACAGCCCCGGCGGCTCGGCCGTCGCCTCCGACGTCATCCTGCGCGAAGCCGAGCTGCTGTCCCAGAAGAAACCCCTGGTCATTTCCATGTCCGACTTGGCCGCTTCCGGTGGGTACTGGATATCGCTCTCGGCCCACAAGATCTTCGCCCACCCCGAGACCATCACCGCCTCGATCGGCGTCATCTCCGGCAAGTTCGTGCTCAAGGGGCTGTACGACAAGATCGGGATCAGCAAGGAGATCCTCTCGACCTCGGAATTCGCCGGCATGTACTCCGATTACCGGCCCTTCAACGAGCGGGAAAAAGAGAAGGTCCTCGGCGACATGCAGCGCATTTACGACGATTTCCTGAGCAAGGTGGCGCGCAACCGCAAGATGGAGGCCAAGGATGTGGACCGGATCGCGCGCGGCCGCGTATGGAGCGGGCGCGCGGCGCTGACGCTGCGACTAATTGACGGCCTGGGGGGATTGAGCGACGCCTTGGAGGAGGCCAGAAAGCTGGCCCGCATCCCGGCCAGCGAGAGGTTCGGCGTGCGCGTTTACCCGCAGAAGAAATCGTTCTTCGAGATGATCTTCGCGATGACCGATGTCAAGGCGCAGAACCCGCTGGACGCCAGGGCGCGGCTGCAGGCCTACCAGCACTTCTTCCCGGCCATGGCCATGCCGTTTGCCCTGCGCTGCTTCTAGGCGCCGCTGCGAACTCGGCATACGGTAAACGGTTGACGGTTGACGGGAAGAGAAGAGGCAATCGTAAGACTTGAATTCCAAATCTCAAGCACCAAATTCCAAATAAATTCCAAGCTCCAAATTCCAATTTCCCAAACGAAAGCCCCTTGAAATGGGCATTCTCTTCGTTTGGGTCAAAGTCCCCGCTAGGGGATTGGGTCATTGGAATTTGGGATTTGGCGGTTAATTCTTATTATTGCTTTCTTTTCTTGCCCTACACCGTGCACCGTCAACCGCAAACCGATTGCTGCAAGCCCTAGCCCCAGCGCAGCTCGTACTCCGAGATGGGCTGAAGATTCGTCAGCGACTTGATGATCTCCACTTTCACGTTCTTGCCGCCGGAGATCTCCAGGGAGCGCTCGATCCAGCCGCAGATGCGGAACTCAGTGGTCTTGTCCATCTCCGGGAAGTGGCTGATGCGCAGCAGGCAGTAGTTCGTGTCGCTGATGGGCACGGTGATGGTGCAGGGGCGGTAATAGGAACCCAGGTACTCGCCGGCCTTTTCCACCAGGGTGTTGGTCTTGGGGATCTTGACCAGCAGCTTGAGCAGGCCATGGAAGCGGTTGTCGGCGCTCATGCGGCCGAAGTCCCAGGCGGCCTTCTTCAGGTCCCAGTCGTAGAAGAGCTGGGCGATGTTGGCCATGGGCTCGATCAGCATCTCCTTCAGCGGGAACCAGGCCTCGGGGTTGACTTCGGACGAATAGACCCTGCGGGCGGCGGGCGAGATCAGCTCCAGCCACTTCTTCAACCCGTACTGGCCGAATTTGTCCAGGATCATCTTGGGGGTCGATGCGATGACCACGCCTTTGACTTCGGTCATGTTGCCTCCTCCTTTTATTGAATGCCGGCTCAGCGGCTCTCCGGGTTCATCAGCAGCGACATGGCCTCCTGGCGCGGGCCGAGGTTTTCGCGGAACACCCCGCGCACGGCCGAGGTGATGGTCAGCGATCCCGGCTTCTTCACTCCGCGCATGGTCATGCACAGGTGCTCGGCCTTGATCACCACCATCACCCCCATGGGGTCGAGGGCCTGCACCAGATAGTCGGCGATCTGCTTGGTCAGGCGCTCCTGCAGCTGCAGGCGCCGGGCCAGGTAATCGACCAGGTAGCCCAGGTTGTTCAGCCCGATGATGCGCCCTTTCTTGGGGATATAGGCGATGCTGGCCTTGCCCGAGAAGGGAAGCAGGTGGTGCTCGCACATGGAATAGATGGGGATGTCCTTGAGGATGACCATCTCATCGTGCTTTTCCTCGGTCAGGCACTTAAGGAAGTCGGCCGGCTCCTGGCCCGTGCCCGACAGGACTTCGGCGAACATGGCCGCCGCCCGGCGCGGCGTCTCCTGCAGCCGCTCCGAGGCGGAGTCCTCGCCGATGCCCTCCAGGATCAACGTGACGCCGCGCTTAATCTTTTCCAGGTCCATTTTCTTCATGAATGACTCCCCATACCAGGCGCATGGCCTCCTTGGCCGGAATGCCCAGCTCGGCGGCGAGGCGGCGGACATCGTCGAACTCGGGTTTGACGTTCATGGCGCGGCCCTGGAACAACGCGGATTTCAGCCGCACCTCGCGTCCGGCCACCCGCAGCGAGCGCGTCTCGCGCGTCAGGACCACGCGGTCGGAGAAGCGCTGACGCAGGCCGATGGCCGTGCTTTCGGCGAAGATGGCGGCGCTGACCATCTCATGCGCCTCATCGGGGCACAGGACGGTCAGCTGGAAACCCGGCCGCCCCTTCTTCATCTGGCCCGGGGCGATAAAGATGTCCAGGGCCCCGGCCTGGACGATGCGCTCGGAGGCATGGGCGAGCAGCTCGGGGCTGATGTCGTCGAGAAAGCTCTCCAGCACCCAGACGCCGGCGTCGGACCGGGCATCCTCCTTTTCTTCCAGAATGGCCCGCAGCAGGTTGGGCGCCGCGGCGAACGACTTGTGGCCGCAGCCGTAGCCGGCCCGCAAGGGGCGGGCGCTGCCGCGCGAGGGGGCCTGGCGTCCGAACGTGGTCAGGATCGCTGCCGCGGTCGGGGTCAGCCGTTCGTCCTCGATGTCGCCGGCGCGACAGGCGAGGCCCTGGACCATGTGCAGCACCGCCGGCGGCGGCACCGGCAGCAGGCCGTGACGGGTGCGCACGCTGCCGAAGCCGGTGACCAGGGTGGTGAAAATGATCGGGCAGCGCTCCAGCTTCTCCCACAGCCAGCAGAATCCCAGGATGTCGACCAGCGAATCGTCGGCGCCGACCTCGTGCAGGTGGACGTTCTTCAGCTCCTGCCCATGGACGGCGGCCTCGGCCGCGAAGATGGTCTTGAAGATGAGCCCGGCGTCGTGGCGGACCTTTGCCGAAAGGGGGACTTCGGCGATGAACGCCTCGATCTCGGTCCAGGTGACGGCGTGGGCCGCCGGCGGCGCCTCGATCGTGACCTGCTTGCAGCGCAGATGGCTCTTCTCCGTGTCGGCGATCGAGATCGTGACGTCAAGGCCGATGGCCTCGAACGTCGTCTTGAATTCGGCGCCGGCGTCGAGCAGGTCGATGAGGGCGGCCAGGATCATGTCTCCCGATGCCCCGCTTTCGGTCTGGAAAAGCAGTTCGCGCGCCATGGCGCCTTTATACCTTATCGGCCGGGTGCCGTCAAGATATGGAGTAATGCAGGGAGGGTTTTACACCCTTCCGTTCACGGATTTGAAAGGCGGGGGGATCCAACCTCCCGTCCGCGGATCCGAGCTCGGGAGGCTGTTGCCTCCTATCCGGCAGCGATACCGCTGCATTGACTTTGACCAGGCCCTTCATGTATAAAGCGCAGGGAGAAGAACCATGAACCGGCGATGCAGGTCGACGATGCCCGAGTGGCTGGCCTTGAGAAAGCATGCGGTGGGGATGAAGAAGCTGCACCTGCGCGACCTTTTCGCCGCCGACCCCGGGCGCGGCCGGCGCTACGCGCTCCAGGCCGAGGGCATTTATCTCGACTTTGCGAAAAACCCGGTCAACGACGAGACCCTGGACCTGCTGTTCGCCCTGGCCGCAGCCTGCGGCCTGGAGCAGGAAGTCCGGCGACTGTTCGCCGGCGAGGCGGTCAACGAGACCGAGGGCCGGCCGGCCCTGCACTGGGCGCTGCGCGATTCTTCCGGTCGCCCGCAGCGGGTCGACGGCGCCGACGTCATGCCGCGCATCCGCGAGGTGAGGGAGCAGATGGCCGCCGCCGCCGGACGCATCCGCTCGGGGAACTGGATCGGCCATGGCGGCCGCCCCCTGCGCCATGTCGTTCACATCGGCATCGGCGGCTCCGACCTGGGCCCGCGCATGGCCTGCGCCGCCCTGCGCTTCTACTCCCAGCGCGACCTGCAGGTCCATTTCGTGTCCAACCTTGATCCCAGCCACTTGTCCGAGACGCTGCGCTTCCTCTCCCCGGAGACGACGCTGTTCATCATCGCTTCCAAGACCTTCACCACCCAGGAAACCATGGCCAACGCCGGCGCTGCCCGCGACTGGCTGCTCGAACATTTTCAGGACCGGGCCGCCCTGGTCCGCCACGTCGCTGCCGTGACCGCCCATCCGCAGGCGGCGCTGGCATGGGGCGTTGCCGCCGAGAATGTCTTCGAATTCTGGGATTGGGTGGGCGGGCGCTTTTCGCTTTCCTCGGCGGTCGGCCTGCCGCTGATGATGGCTGTCGGTCCCGAGCGCTTCATCGACATGCTGAGCGGCTGTGCGGCCATGGACCGCCATTTCCGCAGCGCGCCGCCGCGAGAGAACCTGCCGCTGCTGCTGGCGCTGCTGGGCGTCTGGCACGCCGATTTCATGGGGGCCGCCACTCATGCCGTCCTGCCGTACAGCCAGTACCTCCGACTCTTTCCGGCCTTCCTGCAGCAGCTGGAGATGGAGTCCAACGGCAAGGGCGTCGACCGCGGCGGCAGGGAGGTGGACTACGCGACCGCGCCGGTGCTCTGGGGAGAACCGGGCACAGGGGGCCAGCACGCGTTTTTCCAGCTGCTGCACCAGGGCACCCAGGCGGTCCCCTGCGATTTCATCGGCTACCGCCGTTCGCTGGAACCGTTCCGCGATCATCACGAACAGTTGCTGGCCAACATGTTCGCCCAGGCGCAGGCGCTGGCCTTCGGCAGGACCCGGGAGGAACTGGCCCGCGAGAAAGTCCCTGCAGCGCTCCAGCCGTTCCGCGAATTCGCCGGAAACCGCCCGAGCAACACCATCCTCGCCGAGGAACTCACCCCCGCCACCCTGGGCAAGCTGATCGCCCTCTACGAGCACAAGGTGTTCGCCCAGGGAGTGCTCTGGAATGTCTTTTCCTTCGATCAGTGGGGCGTGGAGCTGGGGAAGAAGATCGCCGGCCGCCTGTTGCCCAAGATCAAGGGCGAGTTGCCCGCCGACGATGAGGACGGTTCGACCCGGGCGTTGATCGAATATTGCAGAGACAAGAATCCTAGTGAAAAGTGAATAGTGAAAAGTGAAATGTAAAGCGCAATGGCAAGATCAAAGAAAAATAATATAAATTCCACCTATACATTTCTTCCCCTTGAGTTTCTCAATTCACTTTTCAATTTTGACTTTACATCAATTACATGAAATCGGTCCTTTTTTGGTATAATGTCCCAATGCAAGCCCTGAAATATTTCCTGATCTCGCTGCGGCCGAAGCAATGGATGAAGAATGTCTTCATCTTCGCCCCCATGATCTTCTCCCTGCACATGTTCCATGTTTCCTACGTATGGAGGAGCCTGCTGGCCTTCCTGCTTTTCAGCCTGGTCACGGGCTGCATGTACGTGTTCAACGACGTCCTGGACCGCGAGCAGGACAGGCTGCACCCGGTGAAGAAGGACCGGCCCATCGCCTGCGGCCGCCTGGACGTGCGCTGGACGCTGGCGGTCGCGGCGGCGTTGATCGCCGTCGTGTTGCTGCTGATCGCCCGCTTCAACCGGGAGTTCCTCCTGATCACCGTTTTCTATGTCGTCCTGAACGTGTTCTACTCGCTTTTCCTGAAGCGGGTGGTCATCATCGATATCATGGTCATCGCCCTGGGCTTCGTGCTGCGGGTCATGATCGGCGGGGCGGTGAACTCGGTCGTCCTCTATCCCTGGATCCTCATCTCCACCTTCCTGCTGGCCATTTTCCTGGCCCTGATCAAGCGCCGGCAGGAGTTGCTCAAGGTCCAGGAGCTTCATCCCGAGGTGGTCACGCGCAAGACACTGGAAAGCTACAACATCGGCATGCTGGACCAGATGATCAGCGTCGCCACGGCCACCACCCTGATCTCGTACATCATGTACGTGCTCTCCCCGGACGTGCAGTTGAAATTCCATACGGACAATCTGTTTTTCACGGTCCCGTTCGTCATCTTCGGCATCTTCCGCTACCTGTTCCTCTCCTATGCGAAAGGCGAGGGCGAAAGCCCTGCCGACATCATTGCCAGTGACCTGCCCTTCACCCTGAACCTGGTCCTCTGGGTCAGCGTCTTCATCCTGTTGGTGACGCGCTGAGGCGGCATTGGTCAGCCTGGACGTCATCAAAAGGCTGCAGTCATCCGCCGTCAGCCAGGAGGAACTGGAGGACATCCACCGCCGGCACAAGGACGATTACCGCGTGCAGCTGGGCCTGGCGCAGCATCCCCGCTTCCCCCAGGGCCTGGCGCTGGGCATCCTCAGCAAGCTGTTCGCCGCCGACCTGGTACGAGTCATCAAGAACGTCAAGGCCAATCCCTTCGTCCGCAAGAAGGCCGAGCTGGAATTCCTGCAGCGCTACAAGCGGCTGGCCCTGGGAGAAAAAACATCCCTGCTGAAGATGGCCTCGAACTCCCTGCTCCTGGCCCTCAGTGACGAGGACCAACCCCAGCTTATCCAGACCATCCTGCAGAATCCCAGCTGCAGCGAGGAGGTCGTGCTGCGCTTCGTCAACCGCAGCCTCGACCGCAGCCGCTTCTACCAGGCCCTTGCCGAAACTTCCTGGTTCCAGAGCCCGGCCGTGGCCGAGGCCGTCGCCCATGACCCGGAGGCTCCGGTCCGCATCCTGCTGAAAATCATTCCCCACCTGGGGCTGGCCCGGCTGCAAAAGCTGTTTCGCGACGAAAGCACGCACCAGTCCGTGCGCGACCATATCCGTTCCTACATCGAGAATCGCGGCCCGGGCGGCTGAGAAATCTCTCGGACTTGCCCCCCGCCGCCGACCTGGGGTACAATCGGCAGCGGATGAGTACTCGGCTCAGCGCATTCCTGTTTTTCCTGGCGGCGGCCTGCTGGCTGTCCGCCCAGGACCCGGACGGGAAATACGCCTGGCCGCTGGCCATCGACGACGGCATCAGCTCGGCGTTCCAGGAATTCCGCGCCAACCATTTCCATGCCGGCATCGACCTGCGCACCATGAAGCGGACGGGCTTCCCGGTGCTGGCCGTTGCCGACGGGGCGATCGTGCGCCTGACCGTGTCCCGGCGCGGCTACGGGCGCTGCCTGCTGCTGCGCCATGCCGGCGGCGTCACTTCGCTGTACGCCCACCTGGACAGGTTCCGCCCCGACCTCGAGGCCGTGGTCGCCCGCGTGCGGTCTGTGTCGGGGAAAAAATACTTCGGCGACCACATGCTGGCCGGCCCCGTGGCCGTGCGCCGCGGCGAGGTCATCGGCTACAGCGGCGAGAGCGGCGCCGGCTTCGCCCACCTGCACCTGGAGATCCGTGATGCCGCCGACCGGGCCGTCAATCCCCTGACGTTGATCACCCCCCCGTCTCCCGACCGGCAGGCGCCCCTGTTGAAGGGGGTGCTGCTGCGCAGCCGGGCGGGCACTCTGGTCAACGGCGATATCGGCGAGTTCTATTTCCGGCTGCGCCGGGCCGGTGACGCCTGCACGCCGACGGAGCCCTTGAGGATCAATGGCCCCTGCGACGTCGTCCTGCATGCCGTCGACCTCTCCGGCGTCTCCCATGTGGTCGCCCCCTACCGCCTGGAAGCCAGCCTGGACGGACGTTCGGTGTTCAACATTTCCTTCGACCGCTTGAGCCGGGACGATAACAACCAGCTGGGCATGCTGTACGACATGTCCTATTCGGGGCCTTCGACCTATTTTTTCAACCTTTGTTCCCAGGAGGGCTTTGCGCTGGAAAATTCCCGGGCGCGGCTGGCCGATGAACTGCAGCGCCTGGCACCCGGCCGGCACGAGCTCCGGGTGCAGGTCAGCGACGTGCAGGGAAACCGCTCGCTGGCCGTCCTGCCGCTGAGCAGGGATCCCGACGGCGAGCCCCGGTCCTTCCGGCGCCGCGTCGCGCCGGACGCTCCCGGCAGCGGACGGATGCAGTGCACCGAGTTTTCGGTCCATGCCAACCGCGGCGACGTGATGGTCAAGGCCGAGGATTTCCCGGCAGCGTCCGCGCAGCTGAGGCTGAGGGTCATCCAGGGAAAGGAGGAAAAGGTCATTCCGGCCCGTGAATACGAACAGGGCCTCTTTTTCAGCTTCCAGCCGCTGAACCACGAGCCGCATCTGCAGTTGCGCTTCGAGATGACCGTCTCCGGCCTGGTCGTGGAAGCCCGGCAAAAGATCCTGCGGCTGGTCTGGCTGAAGAACCACATGGCGCAGAGCGTGCGTTTCGGGGAATTCGCGGCTGAATTCGGCGCCACGACGGTGCGCGAGCCGACCGTGCTGCTGCTGGAGGAGGTGGCCCTGTGCCCCGACCTGCCGATGCTGGGCGTCCCGGTCCGCTCAGAGCCCTCTCACTTCGCCTTCCTGGACGCGGTGCGATATTCGTTCCGCGTACCCGCCGGGACCGAGCGCATCGCCCAGCTGGGGATATTCAAATACCGGCCGGCGACGAGAGGCTGGAGCTACGTGCCGACCCTCCATGAACGCGGGGAAGGGACCGTGAGCTGCCGCGTCCTGACCGCCGGGACGTTCGCGCTGCTGCGGGATGTCTACCCCCCCGCCGTCTCCCTGCAGCGGCCGGGTTCGCGGCAGCTCGACAAGCTGCGCCGGCTGGTGGTCCGCCTCAGCGACCGGGGCAAGGGCATCGACGACGAATCCCTGTCGCTGCGGCTGAACGGCCGCCAGCTGGATGCTGAATTCGATCCCGATTGGGGCCATGTCCTGGTCACGGACCTGGCAAGCCTGAGAACAGGCAGGAACGAGCTGCGGGTCCAGGTGGCCGACCTGGGCGGCAATCGCAGCGACAAGGTCTTTTCCTTCACACTCAAATAGCCTGCCGGTCATCGTTGATCCATCCGCGGCGGCGTTGCGCTCCGCAATTTTGCCAATGACTGTGGAAATCCCTCCGGCAAGCGCCATAGAACATGATGGGATGTGGTTTTCGTTGGATTGCATACTTTCTATACTTAGGAAATGGCTATATCAAATGGAAATTCTTAAGACGTTCATGGGATAACGGTCCGCGAATTTCAACCACGCCAATCCCCGATTCGCCGGAGAGTTGACAAAGCCCGCATGGAAGTGAGAAAATCATAACCTCCGGCCTCGCCCTGTATCATCGTTGCACGCGCTCCTGTCGGGACCGGTGATTCAACACGCTGGAGGCTGGACTTGACCGGGAACCTGGACGATTCTTGCGAAAGCGACGTGCTCTTCATCCGCCTGCGCCTCCTCGGCGATATCGTATTCACCATCCCCGCGGTCGCCCTGTTCAAGCAACGCTTCCCCGCCTCGCGCCTGCATTACGTCGTGGAGGATCGCTTCGGCGAGGTCGCCGCCCTGATCCCGGGTGTGGACAACGTCCTCACCGTCCCCCGCCGCCGCCGCTGGCGGGATGTCCTGACCTTCCGCCGCCGGGTCCGTGAGCTGGGCGTGCGCACCGTCGTCGATTTTCATTCAGGCCCGGGATCGGCGCTGCTGACGCTGGCCAGCGGCGCCCGGCGCCGGGTCGGCTATCGCACGCCGAACCGCAATTGGGCGTACAATCTCCTGGTCGACCGCTCCCTCCCCGGGCCGCCGGTCCATTCCGTGCGCAGCCAAACGCGGCTGCTGGAAGCCGTGGGCGTCGCCGCCGCCGACCCGCCGCCGTATCCGCCGATCGCCGCGCGCGCCTTCCCCGTCTCTTCCCGCCTGGCCCCGCTCATCGGCGTGCGCCCCAAGGTGGTGCTCCACCTGGGGGCGGGGAACCGCTTCCGCGATTGGGGCGAGGAGCATTTCACTGACCTGGCCCAGCGCCTGGCCGCGGACCGGGCGACGGTCGTCCTGATCGGCGGCAGTTCCGAGGAACAACAGCGGGCCGCGCGCCTGAGCCGTTTGCCTGGCGTGCACGATCTGTCAGGCCCCCTGCCCGTGCGCGAACTGCTGGCGCTGATCGCAGATGCGGCGGTCTATGTGGGCGCCGATTCGGGCCCCCTGCACCTGGCTTCCCTGACCGCGACCCCACTGGTGGCATTGTACGGACCCAACAGCCCCGCCGTCAGCGGACCCTGGCGGCGCGAGGCGCTGGAGATCGTCGAGCTGGAGATGGGCTGCCGCCCGTGTTCCCAAAGGCGCTGCAAGTATGGTACAATCGCCTGCATGCGGAACATCAGCACGGACAGGGTCCATGAAGCGGTCAGTAAATTCATCTAGCGAAACGGCCTTCGCCCTCCTCCTCGGGTTCCTCTTCCTGATCGACGTGTCCATCGCCGCCTGCTATATCCTGGGGACGATCATTCTGGCGCTGTTCCTGCTTCACCTGCTGCGCGGCGGCCGCTTGCCGACGCTGCCCTCGTATAACTGGTTTTTCGCCGCTTACATCGTCTTCACCCTGCTGGCGACGGTTTTTTCCCTGGATCGGGCCGCCAGCATCCGCGATAACAAGGAATTGCTGATCTTCCTGCTGATCCCGATCTACCACTGGCTGCTCGATTCCTGGAAGCGGGTCCGCATTGCCCTGTGGGTCCTGTTGGCTTCGGCGGTCTTCTCCTCGCTGGCGGGGATATTCAGCGTCTGGAGCAGGGGGATCGAACTGAACGATCGTTTGACCGGCTTCACGTCGCACTGGATGACCTATGCCGGCCTGCTGATGCTGCCCTTCATTTTTTTCATCGTCCGCCTGGTGCTGCGCCACGACAACAGGAGGGAAGCGGCCGTCGTCTTCCTGGCCCTGGTCGCCATGCTGGCCGCCATCGCCTTTTCCCTGACCCGCAACGTCTGGCTGGGCATCGCCTTTTCCCTGGCCCTGTTCCTGCTTTTCTTCAGGCCCGGGTATTTCATGGCGCTGGCGCCGCTGCTGCTGGTGCTGGTGCTGCTGGCGCCGGCCGCAGTGAAAAGCCGCGTCCTCTCCATCGTCGATCTCCAGGACCGCTCCAACCGCGACCGCATCTACATGGCCTGGTCGGGCTGGAAGATATTCCAGGACCGGCCCTGGACCGGGGTGGGCAGCCACAACATCGAGAAGGCCATCCTGGGCGACGAGGCCCGCTACCGTCACCCGGACGCCGAGCAGGTCAACCTGCACCTGCACAACAATTTCCTGCAGATCCTCGCCGAGAGGGGCCTATTCGCCCTGGCCAGTTTCGTGCTGGCCTGCCTGTTCATCCTCCTGCAGGTCCTGAAACGGCTGAAGGAGCAGAAGGGCGAGGCACGGGCCCTGGCCGCGGGGGTGTTGTTCGCCTTCATCGGCTTCCTGGTCGCCGGCTTGTTCGAATACAATTTCGGCGACAGCGAGATCAAGTTCATGCTGTTCTTTTTCATCAGCCTGCCTTTTTTGGCATTGCCGGGGGAGGCCCATGCGCCAACTGAACCGCTTCGCTGAGATCTGCTCCCGTTTCGCCGGCCGCAGGCTCCTGGTCTACGGGGACGTGATCCTCGATCGCTACATCTTCGGCCAGGTCGAGCGCATATCTCCCGAGGCCCCGGTGCCGGTGGTCTCGGTCGAGCTCGAGGAGTCGCGCCTGGGCGGCGCCGGCAACGTGGCGGCCAATATCGACCGCCTGGGCGCGCGCGGGCTGCTGCTGGGCGTGGCGGGGGACGACGGCTTCGCCGCCGAGATCGCCCGCCTCAAGGCCGAGGGCGACCTGGTGGTCCGCGACCCGGAGAGCCGCACCATCGTCAAGACGCGCGTAATTTCCCAGCGCCAGCAGATCGTGCGCATCGACCGCGACGGCCGCATCCGCCTGCAGGCGGACGTCCTGGAGCGGCTGCGTGCCGCCATTGCCGCCGAGAGGATCGACGGCATCATCGTTTCCGACTATGCCAAGGGCACGGTGAACGCCGAGGTCATGGCGCTGCTCAAGGCCCGGGCCGCCGCCGCCGGCATCCCCATCGTGGTCGATCCCAAGCCGCCCCATTTCGGCCTCTACCGCGGCGTGACCGGCCTGACACCCAACCTGAAGGAAGCCGCGGAAATGGCCGGCCGGGCCATCGGCAGCGACGACGACCTCGCCCTGGCCCTCCAGCGCATCCGCCGCAAGTTCGGCAGCCGCTTCACGCTCATCACCCGCGGCAGCCAGGGGATATCGGCGGCGGAAACGGGCCGCCGCATGTTCCACCTGCCCGCCTTCAGCCGCGAGGTGTTCGACGTGACCGGCGCCGGCGACACCGTCGTCGCGGTGCTGACCCTGGCCCTGGTGGCCGGGGCCGACCTGCGCGAGGCCGTGGCCCTGGCCAACGCCGCTGCCTCCATCGTGGTCGAGCGCGTGGGCACCTCGCAGGTCGGACTGGATGAGCTCCTGGAAAGGTTGGCCTTCATCCTGAAGCACCATTGAGCCGGCTGCAACTGCTCAAGGCCCTGGCGCCCGGCTTCCTGCCGCTTCTGGTCTTCATCGCCGCCGACGCCCTGTGGGGCACGCAGGTCGGCCTGGTCGTTGCCGTGGCCTCCGGCATCGTCGAGCTGGCGATCTCCTATGTCCGGGACAGGACGTGGGACCGCTTCGTTATCCTGGACACCCTGCTGATCGTGGTCATGGGCGGCGTGTCGCTGCTGCTGGAGAACGACATTTTTTTCCGCTTGAAGCCGGCCCTGGTGGAGCTCGTCTTCTGCCTGATCCTGGGGATTTCCGCCTTTTCGCCGCTGAACATCATGCTGGCCATGTCGCGCCGCTACCTCAAGAACATCGCCTTCCACGAGGAGCAGGCGCGGGCGATGACACGCAGCATGAAGGCCCTCTTCTTCATCTTCCTCGGCCATGCCGCGCTGATCGTCTACGCCGCCTTCGCCATGTCGCTGCAGGCCTGGGGCTTCATTTCCGGCGGTCTTTTCTACATCCTGTTCGCCGCTTATTTCCTCGTGGAGTGGGTGCGCAATCGCCGGCATGCCCGGCGCGCTGGGGCCGCGGCTGCCGTGCCATGCGCCGGCGAGGAGTGGTTCGACATCGTGGACCCGGAAGGGAGGGTGCGCGGCAGGGCGCCGCGCAGCCTCTGCCATTCGCGCAAAGGGCTGCTGCATCCGGTCGTCCATCTGCACATCCTGGATGGGCACGACCGCCTGTTCCTGCAAAAGCGCTCGCCGGCGAAGCAGATCCAGCCCGGCAAGTGGGACACCGCCGTGGGCGGGCACGTGCGCAGCGGCGAGGGGATCGAGGCGGCCCTGAATAGGGAAACCATTGAGGAGACAGGGCTGGAGGGGCTGAAGGCCGTCCCCGTGGCCCGCTATGTCTGGGAAAGCGATGTCGAATCCGAGCTGGTGCACATGTTCGTCGCCCGCAGCTCGCGGCAGCCGTGCGTGGACCCGCAGGAGAGCAGCGCGGGGAAATTCTGGAGGATTGCCAGGATCCGCGAAGCCGTCGGCAAGGGGATACTGACGCCGAACTTCGAATTCGAATTCGCTATCCTGCTGCAGCGGCTGTTCGGGGAAGACCCGGCGCAGGCGGGCATTGAAGCGGCGGGGGAAGGAGAGCGGAATAGCCCGTAGGGGAGTCGAACCCCTCTTACAAGAATGAAAATCTTGTGTCCTAACCGATAGACGAACGGGCCTCAAAATGAGCCGTGTTGGATTCGAACCAACGGCACCCGCCTTAAAAGGGCGGTGCTCTGCCAGCTGAGCTAACGGCCCAAGCCAGTCTGGCTAAATTTAACATAATTAGCCCGGGCTGTCAATCGCGTTCCCCTGGATCAGGCGGCCGCCTGGGCAGTTCCTGGAAAGGGAAACCGCAAGGGCGCGGGGCGAATGCCGCTCCGCTGTTTCCCGGGTGGAAACGGCACGGGGCCGCCAGGCTGCGGGCTATTCAGTTGAAATAGAGCGTTACACCGGCGTTGACCAGGAAACCGCTCATGTCCAGGGGGTCGAAACCCTCGAAATTCCGGGAAAGCTTTCCCCGCAGGTACTGATATTTGCCCTCGAGGGAGAATCCCAGCCGCTGCTGGAACCGGAAGGCCAGGCCGATGCGGCTGTTGAGGCCGAAGGCGAAGCGCCGCGTCTCGGCAAAGCCCTCGCTGATCGAATCGTTCTGGAAGTTGATGAAATACCCCGACTGCTGGTAGGTCCAGGCGTAAACGCCCGCGCCGGCGCCGATGAAGAGATTGATGCGGTTGCGGTGACCCATGGGATAGAATTTCAGGCCGGCCTCGACGGGCACGAGGCGCAGGGTGATGTTCTGGAAGATGGGGGTGCCGTCCTCGAACTCGTAGTCGCGGTACTGGGCGTAGACCGTCTTGGCGTAGCTGCTCACTTCCGCCGCCAGCGAAAAGTTGCGGTTGAGATAGAACTCGTATTCGCCGCCGTACACCACGTTGACCATGTCGGAGCGCTCGAAGGTCAGGTTCTCCTGGCTGATCTCCCACAGGTCGGACTGCAGCCTGGGAACGAACAGGCCGATCTTCAAATGGATGCTCTGGGAGCAAAGGATCCCTGACATCAGGCCGAAAACCGCCAGCCATACTGCCATGCGTTTCATGTTGAACCTCCATTTCTGTGATAGCAAGCGCCGTGCCAATTCAGCGGAGTGATTCGAGCCTTGAAATGTCCCATTTTCAGGACAAGAGGCGGCGGAACGTGTCGATTTTGGGCAGGGAGTTGAAGCGGGATATCTCGCGGCCCTCCTTGAAGAGGATGAGCGCCGGTACACCCAGGACAAGAAAGCGCGCGGCGATCCCGGGTTCTGCGGTCACATCGATCTCGTAAGCCGCAACGGAGGTCGGGAGCAGGTCATGCAATAGAGCGGGCAGGGACTGGGCTATCTTCTTGCAGGGGGCACAGCCGGGCGAGGTGAAATCAAGCAGTACGAAAGGGGAGGCCTGGAGCTTGCCGTCCAGTTCGGCCAGGGTGATTTTTTCCATCATTTCTCCGCCACCAGGGCCGCGATCTTCTCCTCGATCTGCTTCAGCGTCCCCGATCCGGTCTTGAAATAGGCGATCCTGCCGCCGCGGTCGATGAAGACCATGGTGGGGATCGCCGTCACGGCATAGGCGTCGAAAGCGCGCCCCTCGATGGAAACGGCGATGGGGTAGTCGATGTCGTTGCGGTCGACATACTTGCCGATCAGGGAAAGCTCCTCCCCGGCGCCGACCTGGGGCATGTTTTCCAGGTCGTCGCTGTAGCGTCCGTAGAGCCTGGTGAAGCCGATGACCAGCAGTCCCTGGTCGCGGAATTTACGGTACTGTTCCTGCAGGGTCGGCATGACCTTGCGGCAGGGGCTGCACCAGGGGGCCCAGAAATCGATGATCACCACCTTGCCCTTGAGGGCGGAGAGGGGCGGCAGCTGGGAATTGAGCCAGTTGTCGACGTCCAGGGGCGGCGGGGGCTGGCCCATCATCGCCAGCTGCCTGCGTTCGCCCTCCCAGGCCGTTTTCAATGTCGGATCGGAGGCGAGGGCCAAGGCCTGGTCAAGGTGGGCGCTGGCCTTGGCGATCTGGCGGTTTTCCTTGGCCAGCATGGCCAGGTTGCCATGGATCCTGGGCACCAGGGCCTGGATATGGCCCGGAAGCCCGGTCGTGTCGAGCAGCTTCTGTGAAAACTCCTCGCGCACCGCGGTCTCGGGGTGGGAAAAGGCCAGGGCCAGGCAAATATCGAAAAACTGGTTGTCGCGCACGACGAAGGGCTCGATCTCGCGAAAAAGGCGCGCCGCCTCGGGATGATTGCGGCGGATCAGGTGCAGGACCACCTTCTGCATGCGGGCCTCGGCGCCGAGCCCATCCTGGCGTCCGCCCAGGCGGTCGATGATCTTTTCGGCATCGTCAAAGCGGCTGATCTCGATCATGATCTTGCTGCGCACCAGGTCCAGGGCGTCGCTGGGGCGGAGATCGCCGCTTTTCTGCAGCAGCGCCTCGAGTTCGCGCTTGCGCTCGCCCTGCATGCGGGTGAATTCGCCGACGAACTGGTCGCGCTGCGGCGGGGCAGGGGAGTTCCTCATTTTCTCGTTCAGCTGGTCCTTCAACAGGTCGTAGCGGCTGGTCAGCTCGGCATAGGAACCGGCCAGCTCCTGCGCCTGCTCAGCGGCCGATCTGCCGGCGCAGGCGCTCAGGGCAGCGAGGATGGTCAGGAGCAACGCGATCTTCTTTGCCATGGTCCCTCCTCAGGACGGTCTCGCGGATCAGCGGTGACGCGCGAATTCTAGCACAGGCACGTCCTGTTTTCAAACCGGCCGGCGGTCCCGCCGGTCGCGGCAAAAAAGCAAAAAAAATATTTCCCTATTGAAATTGTTTTTTTTGTTTTATATAGTGCATGACAGACTTAAAAGCGAGGTAAGAAAATGAAAGAATACAAGGTATTGCACGACCATGTTTACTTCCGCGACCTGTTCTCCGACACCATGGGCATCAACTACCGCGTGGCCCCGGTGCAGAACCGCAAGCCCGCCGGCCACAAATTGCTCTGCGAGGTAAGCCCGTCGATCTCCGGCAATGCCGACATGTGGAAGCGGGTCAGGCTCCTGCTGGAGGGGATCAAAAAATCGAACATCCCCTTCCTGTATTCTCCGGAGAAGATCCACGTCAGCGACCAGGGCAACCAGTTGATCTTCGATTATTTCAAGGGGAAGAACTTCGAGCAGATACTGGTCGACGCCGAAAAGAAGGGCATGCCCATCAATTTCGACCTGGCCATGTCCATCAGCATCGCCATCGCCGACATCATCGAGGTCGGGTCGTCGATCATCGTCAGCGGCGAGCGCTCCTACCACGGCTTCCTGACCCCCGACAACATCCTGATCCACTACGACGGCAAGATCTTCCTCAAGAACTACGGCATATTCCAGTACCTCGACAAGAACGACGCGTTCTATTCCGAGACCGAGAAGCGCTACGGCTCCTGGCTGACCCCCGAGTTCATGCGCAAGGAGCGCATCGTCTCCCAGTCCGACATCTACCACCTGGGGTACCTGATCTATCGCGTCCTCACCGGCAAGTACTTCTCCTGTGGCGCCGGCGACGACTTCGACGCCAAGTTCGCCAACCTGACCTTCAAGCAGTACATGCC
>DCVK01000017.1 GCA_002335385.1 Candidatus Aminicenantes bacterium UBA2190 | reverse complement strand
GTAGTCGCTGGGATCGATAATGGTGTTGTCGGTGCTGCGCAGGTACAGGCGGTAGTCGGAGCCCTCGGGCGCCATGCCGCTGTCGTAGGTCTGGCCCACGGTCCAGGAGTAGCTGCCTGCCGACGCCGGGAGGTTGGCGACGATGTTGCCGAACCTGACGCCGTTCTTGAACAGCACCAGGCGCACCGTGCCGGTGTAGTTGATTGCGTTCCAGGTGATGGCCTTGGTGGTGCCCAGCGTCCAGTGCTCCCAGCCGTTGGGAGCGGTCAGCTCGAGCGAAGGCAATGGCACGGTCAGGATGGTGAAAGGAGCGTCGCTGGCGTCATAGGGGACGCCGTCGGCGTGCTCCAGCACCTGCACGTAGCAGTTGCCCGACGGGGTGTCGGGAACGGTCCAGAGGTGGCTGCCGTCATTGGGAGTGTCGGCCACGATCGACTGCCAGGTGGAGCCGCCGTCGTAGGTGTAGATGATGTCGACGTTGCCCACACTGCCGCTTGAGATCCAGGTGATCTCGTGGATCTCACCCGCTGTCCAGCTCTCGCCGCCATTGGGTGAGGTGATATTGATTTCTGGAGCCGCTTCAATGATGACGGTTTGAGCGGGAGACCATGCCGATTGGACAATTGGATGTTCGGCGCAGCGCGCTAAGGCTTTTACGCGGTAGGTTCCCGGCGTACTCCAGTTATGCAATGCGGAAATCGTTCCTACGGGCAGCCAGCCTGAAGTCGAGCTGTCGTCCCAGTCAAAGAGATACTGCACGTTGAAGCCCAGAGAAGAAGTGGAACCACCAGTGGCATACTCATAGTTGATCGCAGTCATGCCGCTGGTAGCTCCTGAGGGCGTGCTGGGCATAGAAACGGTCTGTTCGAAGGAGGATAGGGTGGGAATGATCTGTTCAGTGAACTCCTTTATGAATTCGGCAATATAGGTGTACAGAGAGTCTGCGAAAAGACTCGCCATGAAAGAGCCGATCAAATCGACAAGTGGATCCTTGGAATCGAAGACAATGGAATCTGCAGTTGTCGTGGACGAATTCACGCCCAAGATGCTCACGCTTCCATCAGTATGGATCGTGATCGACGTGTTGACGACCGTCTGAACGTTCCCGCACAAGAAATAGCCATCATCGCTTCCTGTTAGTGTGCTTTGAGTCCGACCGTCCACAAACAGTTGGGGGATGAAGTAAACAATGTCGATCGAGTCGGTCTTGGGAACAATCGTTACCGTGGCACCATTCTGGCAGCCATAGATATTGAAGGGCGGGACCGCCACGCCGGGAGCGACCCATGGATCTGTAGGCGAACAAAAGGAAAAGCCGATAGTAGTTATCGTGTAGGTGATGGAATTGTAGCTCCCAGACACGGGAGGCACGCTCCATTCGTTGCCTTCGAGCGCGTTGAATGAATTTTCTATCAGATCTTCTATGTCCTGCTGGGATGCGAATGTCGGCGAGTTTCGCGAATATCTCGGAATTAAAGGAGAAAGGCCGGTTGGGGAGAAGATTATCCAATCCTTGGCAAGAAAGTATTTTTGTCGGACGCCATCCCAGCCCAGCCTTTCTTCAGCCCGCTCAGGTTCAGGGCCGCTCCGGCTAGGGGAAAATCCCACAGCGGCTATTGTGGAGTGGAATAAAAACACTGCGCACAGAAGCAAATAAGACATATTGGAGAGGGCAATAACCCCCTTTTCTTCTTCTTGCTGACTCATTCCTTCCCCCGGGGAGGCAAACCGCTCCCTCTCGGTTATTGAGGAGCCAGGGTTCCTGGACAAAGTCCTCAATTTCCGGGTCCCAATGCAAAAAATTGTAATTCCAGAAAAAATCATTGTCAATAGGGGAAGTTGAGGGCAGGTAGCTTTTTGACTTTTTCCGTGGGCGACATTCCAGTTCGCTTTCTACCGTGATGGCGTCAACAACCCCGCGGACTAAAGGATGTCGATTCGTCCCCTTGCCTTGTTTTACTGATCGCCGCGCTTGAAGCGGTAGACGGCGATGACGGGGTCGCCGGGGTACAGGGGGTCGCTCTCGTTGGCCGCCGCCGGCAGGGTCAGGTAGAGGAGGTTGCGCGCCGCGTCGTAGGCGCCGCCGGCGACGGCGTCGACCAGCTGGCCCGGCACGGCGTAATTGCCGTAGCGGGCGAACGGCGCCGGGAAGACGCCGTTGGCATAGGGCCGGACCGAGTAGGGATGGGCCGCGGTGAGAATTTCCTCCAGGTCGTAGAAGGCGTACATGCAATGGCGGTCCTGGGCGTCCCATACCGCCTGGCCGCCGCTGTTGTAGCCCATCGAGTCGTCGCGCTTGTAGACGATGGTGCCGGCGACCGGGGGCTGGAAGGCCGGCTCCGGGGTGCCGTGCCAGGGATTGGCCGGGTTGCGATGGAAGCCGCCGGTGCTGCCGAGCAGCGCGTAGGTGCGGGTGCCGGGGACGATGATGCCGACGCCCGACTCGGTCTTCAGCGTCCAGGTCTTGTTGTCGCCGCTGACGTTGGCCATGTCGTCGCCCCAGATCGAGTGGTCCAGGGTGTAGTCCAGCCAGGCCCTGGTGGAGATCGCGGCGCCGTTGGCGGCGGCCGCCACGTCGGCCAGGTTGAAGGCGAAAAGGCTGGGGCCGGCGCTGGCCCGCGACACGATGGTGATCTGGTTGTCGTGGCCCATCAGGTGGCTGCCCCTGAGCCGCGACTGCCAGGCGGCGGGGACGGCCGTGATCCAGCCGGAGGCATGGGCCGCCCCGTTGGCCCTGAACATGCCGGAGACGGTCGAGGCCGCCAGTCTTGCCGCGTCGTGGATGACGCCGGTGGTGGCGGTCTCTCTGCCCTCGCCGTCGTAGTAGGTATAGGCGTTGAAATAGAGCCTCCCGCCTTCGTAATGCAGACCGCCGAATACGGCGAAGTTGCCCCCGTCGAAGCGGTTGACCTTGCCGGAGGGCCAGGTGGCGGCCTTGACCGGGATGCGGGCGTAGATGTCGGCCGGCTGCTGCAGCACCGGCGCGGTGTTCAGTTCGCCCAGGCCGTCCCGGCTGGTGCGGTTCACCAGGGCGGGGATGGCGATCTCGCCGACGGCGAAGCTGTCGCTGCCGCCGGCGGCCAGGTAGAGCGAGCCCTTGCCGCCGTTGCCCTGCGGGTTGCAGGCGATCTTGCCCTGGCCGTACCGGCCGAAAGGGGCCTTGAAGGAGCCCTGGTAGACGAAATCGTCGAGGGTTGCCCGGGGCAGCCGCGGGTCGTCCCCTGCTTCCGCCGTGGTGACTTCCGCGGCCGCGCTTTGCGGGCTGGCGTTCCCGGCGGCGTCAAAGGCCGCGACGGCGTAGGAATACGATGTGCTCGCCGCCAGGCCGCTGTCGCTGAAAAGCGCGGCGGACACGGTGCCCGCCAGCGCGCCGTCGCGGTACACGCGGTAGCCCGCCACACCGACGTTGTCGGTCGAGGCGGTCCAGGACAGGGTAAGGCTGCTGCTGCCGACGTCGCTGAAGACCAGCTGGGCCGGCGCCGAAGGGGGATCGCTGTCGCCGTCGTCCCCGTCCGTTCCGCCGCCGCAGGCTGCCAGCAGCGCCAATGCCGCGACCCATGCCCCCAGTTTCCATCCTTTCATCGTGCATTTCATGTCTCTCTCCCCTGGCTGGCCACCATCGTCGGACCCTGGTTTTTACTTATATCCATTAAATATTCCCGGGGGGCAGAATATCTCATGACGCGCCCGCATCCTCCGCTTTTGCCGATTCTTTCCGTCCACCGTAAACCGTCCGCCGTCAACCGAACACATCCTGTTTGCATAAGCTTCCCTTTCTCCGCAAACCGTACACCGATTTCTTTTCCATTCTCCTGCCCCGTTGCTTGAAAGCCAGGAAACGGTTGAAATCCATAAGTACTTCGGTTACGATGAAGCGGGCATCACGGGAAGGAGGGCGACATGAGCGAGATCATCGACAACTCCAAGGATAGAAAGGCCAAGCTCAAGGAATTGATCCTGAAGCTGCACGCCGGGCAGGGGGAGGAGGCGGTGCGCCGCGAGCTGCTGCAGAGCCTGGCTTCCATCCCCTATGGCGAGGTGGTCGAGGTGGAGCAGGAGCTGATCGGCGAGGGGCTGCCCGAGGCCGAAGTGCTCAAGCTCTGCGACGCCCACTCGGCGGTGCTGCACGGCCGCGTCGACCTGAGCGGGCAGAAGGCGGTTGCCGACGGCCACCCGGTCGACGTCCTGCGCCGCGAGAATGCCGAGCTGCGCAAGGTCACGGCCCGGGCGCGGGAGGTCCTGGCCGGGGTCGAGAAGGGCGAAGGGGAGATCGGCGCCGCCGTCCTCGAGTTGCGCCTGCTGTTCAACCTGCTCTTCGACGTCGACAAGCACTACCAGCGCAAGGAGTACCTGGTGTTCCCGTTCCTGGAGCAGCAGGGGATCACCGGGCCGCCCAAGGTGATGTGGGGCAAGCACGACGAGATCCGCGACCTGGTCAAGGGCGGCATCGAGGCGCTGCAGGCCGGGGAGATGGGACGCGAGGAACTGCTGGCGCTGGCCGAGATCCTGCTGCGGCCCGCCCTGCAGGGGATCGACGACATGACGGTCAAGGAGGAGGAGATCCTCCTGCCCATGGCGCTGGACAAGCTGAGCGAAGGCGACTGGATGGCCATCAGCGGCCAATCGGCGCAGTTTGGATTCTGCCTGTACGATCCTCCCGCCGATTGGCCACCCCGCGCGGAAGGGTCCCGCGTCGAGGAGACCGGGACCTTGGAAGCCGCCGCTCCTGCGGCGGCGAGTGCTGTAGCGCGGGGCGGAAATATCAGCCTCCCCTCCGGCTCCTTCACCGTCGAGGAATTGCTGGCCATCCTCAATACCCTGCCCGCGGACATGACCTTCGTCGACCGCAACGACAAGGTCAAGTACTTTTCGCAGGGGGCCGAGCGCATCTTCCAGCGCAACCGGGCCATCCTCAACCGCGACGTGCGCCACTGCCACCCGCCGGCCAGCGCCCACATCGTCGAGAGGATCATCGAGGACTTCAAGAGCGGCCGTGAGAGCCGCGCCCCCTTCTGGATCCGCATGGGCGGCAAGTTCATCCACATCGAGTACTTCGCCCTGCGCAACGGGAATGGCGAGTACCTGGGGACGCTGGAGGTTTCCCACGACGTGGAGCGCTACCGCCGGCTCGAGGGCGAGCGGCGCATCCTGGCCTACGGGAAGTGAGCCATGGACGACAGTCTGCTGATCACTCCGAAAACCAGGGTGCTGCAGCTGATCGAGGCCTACCCGCAGCTGGAAAGCGTCCTCGTCGCCATGGTCCCGGCCTTCCGGAAGCTGCAGAACCCGCTGCTGCGCAGGACCGTGGCCAAGGTGGCCTCGCTGCAGCAGGCGGCCGCCGTCGGCGGGCTGAAAACGGAGGAGCTGATCAACCGCCTGCGCCGCGAGGTGGGCCAGGACCTCTACGCCGAGGGCGCCGGCACGGCCTACAACACGGCCCGCCCAGCCTGGTTCGATCCAACGCATGTGACCGCCAGACTCGACGCCCGCCCCATGCTGGCCGCCGGCGAGCAGCCGGTGAACCAGGTCATGGCCGACCTGAACGCCATGGCCCCCGGCTCGATCTACATGCTGAGCGCCCCCTTTTTGCCCGCGCCGCTGATCGACAAGGGCTCGAGCCTGGGGCTGGATCATTGGCTGGTCAGGGAGAGCGAGGAGAGCTATATCGTTTATTTCCACAAGGAATAGTCCGGCGCGACGCGGCGACGGCTCCGGCGGGCAAGGGACCGCGGAAAAAAAACCTGCCTGGATAAAATTAACGATATTTTCCGAGACACGGCGGGTGAAAGCCCTATTTACAGTAAAGAGGGGAGAAGCATGCTTGAAAAAACCTTCACGATGATTGGGTTGTGGTGCTGCGCCCTGGGGCTCGCCGCCCAGAGCGGCACCATCGTGTCGCCCAAGGCGAACGACGTCTGGATGCTCGGGAGCCAGCGGCAGGTTCAGTGGACCTTCGCGGGCAACGCCACGGTGAAGCTGCAGCTTTTCAGCGCCAGCGGCGCCAAGGTGGGAGCGATCAAGTCGGGATTGCCGCTGGCCGCCGGCTCGTTTCCCTGGACCGTGGGCAGGCTGGAAAACGGCCAGATGGTCCCCCCGGCCAAGGGGTACCGGCTGCAGCTGGTCAGGAGCGACGGCGCGCCGGTGGTCCTGCACAAGGATGCCGGCCCGTTCGAGATCGCGGCGACCCAGGTCGTCTCCATGGCCAAGCCGCCGGCCGGCGGCGCGGCGCCCGTTCCCGGGCAGGTATTTTCCCTCCGGCAGCCGCTCATCGTCCATGCGCCGAAGGGGGGAGATGTCTGGAAACCCATGGCGGACTACGCCATCACCTGGGAAGCCGCCAAGAACAAGCACCCCGCCTCGGCATATGATTTCGACATCTTGCTGATCGCGGTCAAGAACCCGGCGTTCACCCCCCTGCTGCTGAAAACCCACCACTGGGCCGTCGCCAGATCCACTCCCCACAGCAATATCTACACGATGGACTGGAAATTCCTCGGCAGCATGAACATCCCTTCCGGCAAGTACAGGGTCGCCATCCGCTCGGTCTCGATCGCGGACTTCAAGGCCGAATCGGACAAGATAACCGTGCAGAACACGATTTCAGGCAATACGGGATTCATCGGCGAGGACGAGCCCGACCTGATCATCGAGGACGTGTATTATGACGCGGCAAAAAAATCAATGTGGGCGCGGGTCAGGAACCAGGGATTCAGCTCCTATTCCGGCCCGCTGGCGATCACCTATCATTTTACCCTCGGCAGCATCACCTACACCACGCCCGTTTGCCAGAGCAAAATGGGCGGCGAGGCGAAATTCACCGCCATCACCCTGAACAAATACCAGTCGAACAGTTACCTGCTGTGCAAGTGGCCGTGCTTCGACAAGCGCCCGGCCGATTTTTTCCCTATCACCGGACCGGTCAATTACGATGTGTATCTCAACGCCACGGGCAAGCCGGCGGCGAGCAAGACCGGGGTCGTCTGCGCGTCCAAGGTGGCCGACATCATCGTCGACAGCCACTTCCTGCTTCGCGGCAGCGGGGATCCCGCCACCCTGTTCGCCTTCCAGCAGGCTTCCCTGTCCCCCGGCAGCCTCCACTGGGTCTCCGACACCGCATTTGAGGCCAAGGTGGAGGTCCAGGTGTGGAATTGGGGCTGCCAGGGCAAGCAATTCGAGGTCAAGCTCCACATGGACGGCAAGTACCTGAACGGGAAGAATGAAGTGACCCTGGGCACCATCAGCCTCGCGCCCGGGCAGAAGGCCACGGTCATTTCAAACCCAGTGAAATTTTCGATTCCCAAGGACGGTCAATATTACAAGATGCTCCTGGTGGCTTATCAGGGTGAAGCGAACGGGGAGGGATATCCCGACGCCTACAAGAACAACTTCGTGCTGACCCATGTCCAGCTCAAGCAGAGGTCGAACACGGTCACAGGCAGGGTGGATTGGTAGAAAGCGCCTGCCGCCCCGCTGATCGACAAGAGATTCGACGTTCGACGTTCGCGGTTCGAAGTTTTCGGAGTGAAGATTGAATTGAACCCTAACTAGGTTCGGAGCAAGGGAAATAAAAAATGCTGGTCAATATCGATCCTATCCGAAATAATTTCGACTAACTTCTTCCTCTTTCAACGTCGAACGTCGAACTTCGAACATCGAACCTGAATTAAGTCGCTGGCTTATAACTTGAACTTGCCCTGTGCCAGTGATACCAGCCACTGCTGCAGCGGTTTCATGACCTTGTATTTCTCGAGGCAGTAATCGACCAGGGCGGGGGAGTGCAGCTCGCCGGGGATGCGTTCCTCCCAGCCTGCATAAAGCCCGTCGTGGAGCAGCAGGGGCGCGGCCGCGGGGTCGGCGGCGAATCCGGCCGGCGGACGCTTGTAGCGGGTGCCGGCGATGGTGAAGCCGGGCCGCCTGGCGATGCGGCGCACGATGGCGGCCAGCTCGGGGCCGTATTCCTCGTCGGCGACGGCGCGGCGGTAGTGGGGGAGGAGCCGGCGGGGGATCATGTACATGCCGCCGCCCAGGATCAGGACGGGCGGCTCGGCGTGGAAGTAGAACCCCGAGCTTTCCATCTTGGGCCCGCGCCCCTCCCAGAAATAGATCCCCAGGTTGGTCTTGTAGGGCGTCTTGTCGGGGCTGAAGCGCGTGTCGCGTTGCAGGCGGAAGATCGAGCCGTTGGTGCGCGGATCGAAGCGGATGCCGGGCGACAGCCGGCGCAAGCGCTCGCCCATAGCCTTAACGAAGGCCCGGGCCGGCTCCATGACCGCCGCCTCGTATTCCGCCTTGTGGGCGGCGAACCATTCGCGGTCGTTGTTCTTTGCCAGCTGGCGCAGGAACGATACCGCTTGCCTGGGAAAGCCGGAAAAGGATGTTGCCGCTGACATTGCGCCCCCGGCTGAAAGTATATCATGCCTGGAAAATCAAAGTTCGCAGGCTTTGACTTTGGTGACGAATAAGGCCCCGCTGTGGGCCGGGGATTTCCCGTACTTGACTGAAAAAAATTCGGGGCGACCGACTGGTCGCCCCAGGGACAGAACCACGCTTTCCGTTTCCCCCTGCCCCAAAAAAAACCGGCCCCCGAAAAAGAAACTTCAGCGCATCAGGTAAAACGCCAACCCCACGCTGGCATAGCTGCGTGAATTGTCATTGAGGCCGATGCCGACCTCGGCCAGAAAATCGAGGTCGTTGCTGATGCGGTACTCGATCCCCGGCACGAGATGCGCCATGGTGAAGTTGTTGCCGTTCTTGATGGAATCGAAGGCGAGCATCAGGCCCCCGTAGACTTCCAGGTTCTTCGCCGGCTTGGTGCTGGCCAGGAGCGCGGCGTCGATGCCCTTGCTGTCCCCGCCGCCATTGACGTCGGTCATGTGTCCGCCCAGCGCCGCCGACACGTTGAAATTCTCCCCCTTGAGGAACCAATACTCCAGATCGACCCCGAAGTATTTGAGTCCCTTGAAGAAGGCAGCCTTGGCCTCGATGTCCAGGTTCGATGAAAGTCCGTACCCGAAGCGGCTGGCCACGCCCCACAGTGAGTCGCCGCCGTTCTTGCCGAACAGCACGGTCGGGAATACGGCCAGCTTGAGATTGCCCTTGTTGATGGTCTCGGCCGAGTTCATCAGCACCTGCTGCGCGGAGACCGGCACAGCCGCCACGGCCAGAAACAGCGCCGCGACCAGGATAATTGTGAATTTTTTTAACATGTAAAACCTCCATTTTAAATGTTTCAACTATTCCATTATTAACCAAGCAATTTCAATGCCAGGCAACAGAACGTTTCCCGACGGTTACAGGTCTTCGGATTTTCCCGGCAAACCCGTTCGGCTCGGGTCCAACGGAAGGGATTCGGGTAAAGAAAAGTCCTGAAGGACAAGAAATATCCCACTGCGCAGGAAACTACCCTTCCTTGTGGGACTTTCAGGTTCCTGCTCAGCGCTTGGCGATCCCTCTTCAGGGGAATGATCGGGAAATTCCGGGAGGTCTGCCGCCGGCAGTGCCGGGGTGGCCTTGAGGAGACCGGATCATCTGGGCGACGATCCTGCTCAAATCCGAAAAATCATCCTTTGTCTGGCTTAAAAATCGCGGCCTTAAAAGATGGGCCAGCTTGATGGTGTCATCCTCCCGATCGGGGAGCACCAGGATGATATAGATCTCGGTCAGCATGTCGCGGAATGCCTGCAATTTCAATAGTTCTTCCCGGTCGACCGCGGCCAGGACCATGATGGAATTCGGTTCGACGATGCTGCGCAGCCGCTCGCGAAAATCCTCCAACGTGACGAAGCGCTCGACCGTTTCTCTCGGGGCCACGGATCGGATCGCCGCATCCAGTCTGTTTTCACTTTCGTCATTCCTGCTCGCATAGAAAAGGAGTTGCATGTTCGTTGTACCTCCTTATAAAAAATCAGGCCACTCTTTCTTGGCTAACAATAAATCTCAATCAAGTTTCATGCCAATTCCAATTGGGGGGCAGCGCTCCGGGTCAGGGCCCGGATCAAGCCGGTGGGAATTTGGCTGACAGCCGGTATTTTTTCAGCAGCGCATACAACCGCGAGCGGGACACGCCGGAAACCCGGCAGGCTTCATCGATATTGCCGGCGGCGGATGCCATCAGGTCCGCAAGATACTGCTTTTCCGCCGTTGAAACGGCGACGCGGTGAAACTCCTTCATGGAGGACAGCGCGGCGGGAACGGCCGTGTCGCTCGCCGGGTTTTCCTGAAGCCCATGCTTCCTTTGAATGCCGTTGCGCGCCACCTGGATGCGGATATAGGAGGGCAGGTGGAGCGGGTAGAGGATGGGCTCCTCCTTGGCGGCGAGCAAGGCCTTTTCCAGGGCCTGGATCAGTTCGCGAACATTCCCCGGCCATTTGTAATTGCTGACGGTATCCCAGAATTCCTGGGAGAATCCCTTGGGTTCCAGCCCGAAGCGCTGGCACAGGGTGCCCATGTAATGCAGGGTCAATTCCTTGAGATCTTCCAGGCACTCCCGCAGGGGCGGCAGCACGATCACCAGCGATCGCAGCCGAAAGAGCAGGTCCTCGCGGAAAAGCCCCTGCTGCACTAGGTCCTCCAGGCTGCGGTTGGTCGCCGCCACCAGCCTGAAATCGCTGTCGACCTCCTGGTTTCCTCCCACCGGGCGGAAGCGGTGCTCCTGGATGACCCGCAGGAAGGTCTTCTAGATCGCCAGCGGCAGCTCGCCGATCTCGTCGAGGAACAGGGTCCCCTTGTCGGCCTGCTTGACCAGGCCGTCCTGGCTGACGTAGGCGCCGGTGAAGGATCCGCGCGCGTGTCCGAAAAGAACGCTTTCCACCAGCGTCTCCGGCAGCGCCGTGCAGTCGACGATCACAAAGTTGCCCTGGGCCCTGCGGCTGTTGCTGTGGATCGCCTTGGCAAAAAGCTCCTTTCCGGTCCCGCTCTCGCCGGTGATGAGGACATTGACATCGCTTTGCGCCGCCTGGGCCAGAAGCTCAAAGCTGTCATCCAAGCGTTTCGAGTCGCCGACGATGTCTTTCCTGTCCAAAGCTATCGGGGTTTTCTTGATCCCTTTTTCGGCTTTGTACTCCAGGATCCGGGCAACGTGCAGGCGGATGATTTCCAGCGAGACCGGCTTTTCGAGATAATCCCAGGCGCCGTTGGTGATGGCGAGCTCCGCTTCATCGGGATTGCCGAAGCCGGTGATGATGATGATCTCCGGGGAGTAGCCGCTGGACTTCAATTTGGGAATGATGTCCAGGCCGGAGCCGTCGGGCAGATGCGCCTCAAGGAAAACGACGGCAAAAGGCGTTGATCGGGCTTTCTGCAGCCCCTCGGCAAGCGTATGGACGATCGTCGGCGCATGCCCCATCTGGCTCACGGCGTTGCTGATCCTCTCACCGCTCACCTTGTCCGAATGCATCACCAGAACATTTTCCACTGTCTTGCTGCCCTCCCGTAATCAGTTTAGCAAAAACCGATTCCCATTTTCAATACCCCGGCGGATATTTTTTCATTTAGCAACTGTGGGGACAGGGGGGAGACAAGACGGGAAAATGTTCCTGAGAAATCAGGAATGGTGCTGTTCTTCGGGCATTTTCCCGGGTTGACCCACTGTCCGCTTTCGCCCGGTATTCAGCGAGAGTTCATCCGAGTTTGAAAAGGATCATGAGCATTCTGATGAGCAACAGGATCCAGCCGGCGCAAACAACGATCCATGCGATTTGCTTGCCGAGCTTTACGCTGACCAGGAACATGAAAAGGGTCAGTATGACCAGGAATCCCAGGGGATCGACGATGCTGCTCGGGAAATCAATTCCCGGAAATACCGCGTGAACGCCCTTGATGATCCCCAAGCCGATTTGATGGGCAAGAAAATAGATGAAGGTGAGGATGTTGTGCAGGATCACACTCAGGGGCTTCGCAGCCGTTGTCTCGAGAACGAATAGAGTGTTCATTTTGTCTGTTCTCCTTGGCTATTTCGTTACATTTTGCCGGACAGGTCCGGAAAGACCGGGAGGCGGTGATTCCGGGCCTGAACCCACATGGGCCCTTACTTCCAGCCGGTTGTCCACGCGTTTGACTCCAGGCAGATTGGCGACCGTCTCGACGGCTAATGCCGCATGGGGTTCCTCGGCAACGGTTCCGGTCAGGGTGACCGCGCCATCCAGTGAGAGTACTTGGATATCATCGCCTTTGAGATGGTTTTTAAACGACAGCGAGTCCCGGGCGGCCGTCACGATGCGCTCGTCGGCATTCGCGGTGAACAGATGGCCGGTGAAGATCAACAAAACCAGCAATCCGGCCATCAGCAGCAATGAAATCATTCCCGCGAGCAACGTCTCCCTGGAGATGGGTCTGATCCCGCCATTTTTCATGTCGAATCTCCTGTTTTAAAAAAATCAAGCATGTTCCATGCCAAGCAGTTTTTCATCCTTCCAAAGAAGGAGCCGGCACCAGGGCAATACCCCGGAAATGCCAATCGATATCTAGCTCGCGTTCACTCTCACCGGCAAGCCATATCCAGGTTCCGGGATTGGCGCCAGCGGCTTTTTTACCGGAGACGCATGGCCGGCAATGTCCCGAAAAGCAGGAATAATCCCTTTATTAAGGATTGCATTTCAAACAGAAGACTGCAAATGGTTGCGAATCCCGGGTGTGAATCCCGCAAACCACCGGTTGGCAACTGTTTGTAAGGAAAAAATCGATTACCTGTCTTGTTGAGATCACGGAAAGTGTTGGCATGAGAAATGCTTTTAGATTTACAGCTTCTCCCTCGATCTGTCGAGCCGGCCAGGCAAAGCCGGCAGCTGGACGGGGAAAGGCGGGAAAAAAAGGAGGTTCACATGTTAGAGACAATTTTGATCATTCTGGTCATTCTTTGGGCACTGGGTTTTTTCGCGTTCCATGTCGGCGGCCTGGTCCATGTCCTTCTGGTCATCGCCGCGGTGGTCCTGGTCGTGAGGTTGCTGCAGGGCAAGAAGATCTTGTAGCTGGAATGTAACAAAATGATCCGGCCCCGGCCCCATGGTTCAAGACGCGCATTGGGCGTGATCGCCGTCATGGGCATTTTGGCTCCCTGTCTCTTTTCCGCCCAGGTTTTCAAGTACGATAAAGCCAAGCCGGAAAATGGGTGTTTGATCGAGAATGTCCCCTCTGAAAAATGGCTGAAACGGAACTATTGCGGCCCGGCCTGCCTGGCCATGGTCCTCAACTACTGGGATGAAGCGCATCCCTTCAGCCAGCGGCAGATCACGGATGATATCTTTGATTCCGAGAACCAGGCGACCTACAATTCCGAGATGGTCCTGTATCCGCGCCGCAAGGGATTTGCGAGCTACTCGTTCCAGGGAAACCTGCAGATACTGAAGGATGTCGTCGGCAAGGGCATCCCGGCGATCGTCCTGACCAAACCCATCCAACAGATCGCCAAGGGCCACTACCGGGTGGTCATCGGCTTTGATGATGACAGGGACCAGGTCATCTTTCACGATCCTTTTTTCGGCAGCCGTTATGCCATGTCGTTCAGGAATTTCGTGAAGGTCTGGGAACTGGGCAAGGGGCGGAACCAGTCCCGGTGGATGCTGGCCGTGGTCCCCGGGCAAAGCCCCTTCCCTTTTCCCGCCCTGCAGAACGACCCGCTGACCCCGATCAACCTGGCCACGGCCTATTACCGCCGGGCGGATTTCGTTCGCTCGCGGGAAGAGTGGGGGAAAGCCAGGGAAGCGCTGGCGGCTGATCCCTATCCGCTGTACAGCCTGGGCATGATCAGCCTGAGAGAAGGCAAGTTCGCGGAAGCCGAGGCCTATGCCCGGCAAGCCATCGCCCTGGACACCGGGAGCGCTTACGCCCACGATGTCCTGGGCCTGGCCTACGCCAAGCAGGAAAAGATCGAGCCGGCGCTGCGGTCTCTGGAGCAGGCGCAGCGGCTGGCCCCGCGGGAAAAGTTCATCCGCATGCATTATCTACAGGTCAGGGCACTGCGCATCGAGAGGGCCCGGCCGATGCAGATAAAAAAGGAGAAGCAAAATGAAAAAACAGACTAAGGTCTGGAGTGCCCTGTTGATGATCGTGCTGGCCTCATCGCTCGCCATGGCCGCCGAAAAAACGGCGGCTCCGCAGCCGGAGCCGGTTCAGCTCGAGATCGGCGCGCAGGACGTGATCACGGCTTCCGATGCCGGGGGCGGCTACATGTCCACCCGGGACATCGTCATCGTCGTGGTGATCATCTTCGCCGTGATCGGCCTGATTGCGGTCCTCTGACCCGGGCGCGTCAGGATTTGACTTCTGGTGGGGATCCGCGGGGGAATCATTCCCGCCGCGGATCCGGAGCTGGCGTCCTCTCTTTGCGGGGGAGGAGAGGACGCCCAACTCATTTCTGCTGAACATGACTGTCGGGTAATTCGGTTATACAGGAGAAGATGAAATGGATAACAAGAAAATTCTGGCGATCGTGCTGATCGCGGCCGGCGTGCTGGCGTTGGTGTATGGCGGATTCAGTTACGTCAGCGATACCCATACGACCAAGCTGGGCCCGATCAAGATCACCACCCAGGACAGGGAGAGGGTCAACATCCCGCTATGGGCCGGCATCGGGGCCATAGCGGTCGGTGCCTTCCTCCTGCTATCTGCGGGCAAGAAGAGCTAGCCCGGGCAATGGCTGAGCCGTCGCCGATTGC
The DNA here is from genome assembly GCA_002335385.1 of Candidatus Aminicenantes bacterium UBA2190. Classification (GTDB taxonomy): domain Bacteria; phylum Acidobacteriota; class Aminicenantia; order UBA2199; family UBA2199; genus UBA2199. Next base: position 5,134 of record DCVK01000017.1, on the reverse strand, counting down.
CGATCCGGCAAACTGCGCGCAGAAGCGGAGAGAACCGGCTTGATTCGATTCGTGCCCGAGAGGAGGACACCATGAAATCCGGAAACAGGGACAAGGCGGAAGGCAGGTTTCACGAAGTGAAAGGCAAGGCCAAGGAGGTCGCCGGAAAACTGAGCGACAATCCCGAATTGGAAGCGGAAGGCACCGGCGAAAAACTGGCCGGCAAAGTCCAGAAGAAGATCGGCCAGGTCAAGAGAGTTTTAGGGAAATAGTGAGAGACCAGGCCAGGCATGCCTTGATCGGCAGAGGCCACACTCGTGCCCGGCTGCGAATTGATTGGCACACATAATGCTTTATGTATTGTGTAATCGGGAAAAGGCATGTCGCTATTTGGAAAGGAGGAGAATAACATGAGAAGAACAGTGACGTTTATCGTGGTGGTGGTATTCTTGCTGGCGGCCGTCAGCTGCGCGTCATGGAGCAAGAAAACCAAGGGCGCCGTGATGGGCGGCGCCGGCGGCGCCGTCCTGGGAGGCGTGATCGGCCATGCCGCCGGCAACACCGTGCTCGGCGCGATCATCGGCGCAGCCGTCGGCGGCGTGGCCGGCGCCATTATCGGGAGCTACATGGACAAGCAGGCCGCGGAAATGCAGCGGGATATCGCAGGGGCCGAAGTCCAGCGCATCGGGGAAGGCATCAAGATCACCTTTGACAGCGGGATACTTTATGACATTGACAAGTCGGACCTGCGGCCGGCCAGCAAAACCAGCCTGACCGAGCTGGCCAAGATCCTGAACAAGTATCCCGACACCGAGATCCTGATCGAAGGCCACACGGACGACACCGGATCGGATGAGCACAACATGGCCCTTTCCAGGGACCGCGCCCGCTCCGTGTCTTCTTACCTGGCGGCTCTCGACGTGAAGTCGGCGAGGTTCTCGATCAGCGGACATGGCGAGACGCAGCCGATCGTGACCAATGATACGACGGAAGGCCGGCAGAAAAACCGCCGGGTGGATATCGCCGTCATCGCCAACGACAAGCTGAAAAAGGCCGCGCAGGAGCAGGCGAAGGGCTGAATCATCTGATCATGTAAAAGGAGGCCGCATGAATATTTTATGGATCATTGTGATCGGTTTCGTGGTCGGGCTCCTCGCCAGGCTGCTGATGCCGGGCAGGGACCCGGGCGGATTCATCATCACTATCGTGCTCGGGATTGCCGGTTCCTTCGTGGCGACCTATATCGGGCAGCATTTCGGCTGGTATGGCCGGGGCCAGCCGGCGGGGTTCATCGGAGCGATCCTGGGCGCCATCCTGATCCTGGCCGTTTACCGATTGTTTACGAGGAGATAACGACCTCCCGGTTCATCGTGGCTGAAAAGGCCAGGCCGGGCGACGAAAAACGGAAAAAAAGGAGGCCGGCATGCTTTTTAAGATTGTCATTGCCATCGGTGCGATTTGGGCCATGGGATTCTTTGCGTTCCATTTCATTCGCCTGCTGATGGGGCGGACGACCTTTTAGCAGGAAACGCAAAAGGAGGCGGAGGGATGAAAAAAACACAAGCCAGGTTTCTCTTCTTGATCATCGCCGCGTTCATGCTGCAAACCTGCAGCCTGGTGCCGCTCACCGGCCGGCGCCAGCTTTCGCTCGTTTCTGACGCTGAAATGCTTTCCATGAGCTTCAGCCAGTACGACCAGTTTCTGAAGGAAAACAGGATGAGTTCCAACTCGGCGGACAGGAATGAAGTGAAGCGGGTCGGCCGGAACATCCAGAACGCGGTGACGACCTATTTCGCCCGGAACGATATGTCACAGGGCCTCAATGGCTTCGCCTGGGAATTCAACCTGGTGGAAAACAAGGAAGCCAACGCCTGGTGCATGCCGGGAGGGAAAGTGATGGTGTATTCCGGCATCCTGCCGCTCACCCGGGACGAGGCCGGGCTGGCCGTCGTCCTGGGGCACGAGATCGCCCATGCCGTGGCCAAGCACAGCAACGAGCGGATGAGCCAGGCGCTCATCTCCCAGCTGGGCGGGCAGGTGCTCGCCCAGGCGCTCAAGCAGAAGCCCCGGCAAACCCAGCAGATCTGGATGGGGCTTTTCGGCGTCGGAGTCCAGTTGGGCGCGGTCCTGCCTTACAACCGTCTCCAGGAGGGCGAAGCCGACCGTCTGGGGCTGATCTTCATGGCCATGGCCGGGTACGACCCCCATGCCGCCATCCCGTTCTGGCAACGGATGTCCCAAAAGGCCGGGGCGCAGCCGCCGGAGTTCCTGAGCACGCATCCCGCCGACAAGAAGCGGATGACGAAGATCATAGCGGCGATGCCGGAGGCGATGAGGTACTACAGAAAGTAGCGGTTAAAATCAGCCGTTGCAGACGGGATGACTTTTCGGCGGGGCGGGGGTCTGAAATCCCCATTGCCGCCGGAGGAATGCATGCCACGCTTGTTCGGGACCGATAAACGGTACGCCATGCTGGAAAGCCTGGTCCATTATCTGGTCGGTCTCACCCTGGTCTTGAAAGGGATCGACCTGGCGGAACATTTCAGCGGGTATCCTTTCACGGTCATATTCCTCTTTTGCGCCGGGACTTTCATCATCCTGAATGCCGTGTTCCACCGGGCGCTCGAAAAAAACAAGCCCCATTTCATCGCCCTCTTCCATTGCGCCGAGGGGATATTCCTGATCCTCATCGCCATGGTCCTGCTGGAAAGGGATTCGCGTCAGCCATTCCTATTTTTCTTTGCCGGCGGGGCCTACCTTGCCCTGGGCAGCTTCGAACTGTTCAGGGACGCCGCTGAAAAAAAGGACCTGCTGCGCTTTTTTCTGACCGTCCCGGCAACGGTCTTCCTGGCTGCGGCCGGAATCGCCTTGGCTTTTAACCTCGTTGGCGCCAATAACACCTGGGTCTATTTCACGGCCGGAGTGCTTGCCGTCAGCGGGATGTTCATCATGCTGGTCCGAAAAAAAGCCCGTCACGACCATGAAAAGCAAGAGATCAGGGGAGGTGGGGATGCTGTTTAAAATATCAATCGTCCTTGGCGTGATCATCGCCGTGGGATTCTCAATGTACCGCTTTATTCGGTGCTGCACCTGGATCGGAGAACTATTCCGCAGAGAATCGCCGGGACAATGCGGCTCAGCGTACGAGCCTCCAGGCGAAAAGGGGACTCCTGGCCTTGGTTGGATCACCCGCTGAGCGGCTGAAATGAAGCCAATGGCGATGAGCTGCGATCCGGATTTTCCGGAACGGTTCACCTGCGGGCAAATGAAAAGAAATAAAAGGAGGATGACAAAATGAGCAGGTTTAGACTGACAAAGAGCTTGGGGATGATCCTGCTGGGCATCTGGCTCATCATGACCGGGCTGATTCCATTGCTCCATTTGAACTTTGAGGGCCTTTCCCTGATCATGGCGATCCTGGCCATTGCATCCGGTGCCATGATCCTGCTTGGCCGCTGATGCGGCGGGCCCTGGCCATCCGCTCATCGGTGACGTCGATCTTTTGACGGCTGAACAGCAGGGGCCCTGACCTGGAGGGAAGGAACATCCTGCCAACCGGAAACCTTGATGGACGGCTTTGATTGAAATGGGGCAACGGACAGAGGCAAAGCGACAGAGAGGGATAAGCGGCGAGGTGAGAAAATTTCATTATGGCTCCCTTGTTGACAGATCAGTGAAAATATTCTATAATTAATAATAAGAAATATTATTAATATGAAATTACATAGAAGAAAAAGCAAGCAACGGGAGCGGATCCATGAGCTGGTGCGAGCCAGCAAGGACCATCCCAGCGCCCAGGCGATCTATGATCGCCTCAAGCCGGAGATGCCCAGCCTGAGCCTGGGCAATGTCTACCGCAACATCGCCATCCTGCTGGAGGAGGGGCGGCTGCAGAGCGGCGAGTTCGGCAACGGCACCGTGCGCTACGATGCCGTCGTTTCCGGCCACTACCATTTCGTCTGCGAGCGCTGCGGCGGGGTCAGCGACTTCGCCATGGCGGCACGGGACGAGATCACCGAAGCCGCCCGCCGCCTTTCCCCCCACCGCATCAGCGGCCACACCGTGCGGTTTTACGGGATCTGCGCCGGCTGCCTTGGCGCGGAAGAAATCAAAGCCAACAAAAGGAGATAAAAAAATGGAACAGAACGAAACCGTCCGCATGCCCCGCATCGGTGACAAGGCCCCGTCGTTCAAGGCCGTCACCACCCAGGGCGAGATCAACTTCCCCGAGCAGTATGCCGGCCAGTGGCTCATCCTCTTCAGCCACCCGGCCGACTTCACTCCGGTCTGCACCTCGGAGTTCATGACCTTTGCCACCATGGAGGACAAGTTCAGCGAGCTGAACTGCCAGCTGGTCGGCCTGTCGGTCGACGGCCTCTACAGCCACATTGCCTGGCTGCGCACCATCAAGGAGAAGATCGATTACAAGGGGATGAAGAACGTCGAGGTGAAATTCCCGCTGATCGAGGACATCACCATGGAGGTGGCGAAGAAGTACGGCATGATGCAGCCGGGCGAGAGCTCGACCAAGGCCGTGCGCGCCGTCTTCTACATCGACCCCAAGGGGATCATCCGCACCATCATCTACTACCCGCTGAGCATGGGCCGCAACTTCGACGAGCTGCTGCGCGTGCTGCAGGCCCTGCAGACCGCCGACGCCTTCGGCGTGGCCACCCCGGCCGACTGGCGTCCCGGCGACGACGTCATCGTGCCCACCGCCGGTTCCTGCGGCGTGGCCAAGGAGCGCATGGAAAGCAAGGCCGCCGATGTCACCTGCCACGACTGGTTCTTCTGCACCAGGAAGATCGACAAGGAAAAAGTGCTGAGCACGATCAAAAAGAAGAAATGAAGAAAGGTTCGAGGCTACGCTTCGTGTCCCCTTGGGGGATTCGAAGTTCGACGTAGAAGAATTCGGACCCAGATCAGCTTCTGAACGCCTCCTCCCAAGGGCGCTGCAGCCCGCATGGTGCAGCGCCCTTTTAAAAGCAAGCGATCCGAGTTTATGTCAACGATCTTTCGAAATTCGAAGGAAAAGAAAGTGTCTTTCTCATCACTCATCACGGAGTTCTAAAAGTTCGTTCACGCATCACGCAGGCAAATTATCCCTCATTCTTTCGAATCCCGAATCACGAATCACTCTTGTCCTAAGAAAAAT
>DCVK01000037.1:77507-85788 GCA_002335385.1 Candidatus Aminicenantes bacterium UBA2190 | reverse complement strand
GTGTTAGTAACCCGCAGGTAACCGAAATCTGGTTATAGGTCCTGGGGGATGGGTCATAGATAAGATGGTATTGCCGATAATCTCCACCTATCACCCATAAACCAACACCTGCAGCTTGTTTTATCTTTGCCGTCCACCGAGTCCATTTATTCTGTCGTCTTCCCCACACCGTCCACCGTCTACCGTCAGCCGAGTGCATGATTTAGGCAAGTCGGGTCACTTAAGGTATAATAAGCTTATGATCCTGACCATTTTCGGCTATCCCAAGACCGGCAAGACGCTGCTGTTCAACCTGCTCACCCGGAAGAAGGAGAAGGTCGACAAGTTTTCCGCGGCCAGCACGGAGTTCCACAAGGCCGTCGTCGAGGTTCCCGACCCGCGGCTGCAGCAGCTGGCCGATCATTTCAAGACGCCGCCGGTCTATGCCAAGATCGAGTTCCTCGACGCCGGGGCCATCTCGCTGGGCGAAGTGAAGAACTCGACCTTCATCGACCTGCTGCGGCGGGCCGACGGCCTGGTGCACCTGGTGCGCGCCTTCAGCGACGAGGAGATCGTCCATGCGCCGGGGACGGTCGACCCGGCCCGCGACATCGCCGCCATGGAGGACGAGCTGAAGACGACCGACTTCCTGACGATCGAGAAGCGGCTGGAGCGGCTGGCCGTGGACGTGAAGAAGATGAAGGTCAAGGAGCTGCAGGAGGAGCTGGAACTGCTGCTGAAGCTGAAGACGTTCCTGGAGGCGGCGAGGCCGCTGCGCGAGTATCCCTTCACGGAAAAGGAGGAGGTGCTGGTGCGCGGCTTCAAGTTCCTCTCGGCCAAGCCGCTGCTCAATTTGGTCAACGCCGACGAGAACTCCATTCAGGCCTGCGCGGCGCTGGCCGCTCCCGCCGGGCAGGGGAAGTGCACGGCGCTGTTCGCCGGCAAGATCGAGACGGAGCTCCTGGAGCTCGCCGCCGAGGAACGGCCGGCATTCCAGGAAGAGTACGGCCTTTCCGGCTACCGCTACATCCGTGACGAGTTCATCAAGACCAGCTATGCCCTGATGGACCTGATCTCCTTCTTCACCGTGGGTGAGGACGAGACCAAGGCCTGGACGCTGGAAAAGGGCTCCAGCGCCTTCGACGCCTCGGGCAAGATCCACAGCGACATCCAGAAGGGATTCATCCGTGCCGAGGTCATCTCCTGGCGGGACTTTCTCGACTGCGACGGCTTCGCCCGCGCCAAAGAAAAGGGGCTGCTGCGCCTGGAGGGCAAGGAGTATGTCATCCGGGACGGCGAGATTGTGCATTTTCGCTTCAATACATAAAACCGAAGCAAGCCTGCTTGATTCGTGATTCGTGATTCGAAAAACAAGTCAACTGAAATAGTAATAGCGCCTTCCAAGTTATCTTGCGAATTACGCCTTACGAATTACGAATTACGCAGTTGGAAGCGAATTTGGGTTTCCTAAGTATTTGACGATCATCAGGGTCAAGTCGTCCTCGAAATCATCGCGGCCGCAAAAGGCGCGGATGTCGGCGAGCAGGGAGGCCTGCATGCCGGCGGCCGGCAGGTGGCGGCGCTGCCGGGCGGCGGCGGCCAGCCGCTCGCGTCCGAATTCCCGGCCTTGTTCATCGTTTGCCTCGATCACGCCGTCGCTGAAGAGGATCAATGCGTCCCCGGGCAGCAGCCGGGAGCGGGCCAACGGGAATTCCGCCTCGGCGAACAGGCCCAGTACCATGCCGCGCTCCTCAAGGCAGAGGCTGTCCTGGCCGCGCAGCAGCAGCGGCGGCGGGTGGCCGGCATTGATGTACTCGATGGCGCCGCCGGCGGTGTCGATCAGGCAGGTGCAGGAGGTCACGTAAAGGTTGGCCTCGGTGGTCTCGGCGATCAGGCGGTTGAGGTGGCCGATGGTCGCAGCGATGCCGCGGCCCAGGCGCAGCATGTGGACGAAGCTGCTGCGGAAGATGGCCATGCCCAGCGCGGCGGGGACGCCGTGGCCGGCGACGTCGTTGACGCTGAGCAGTATCCGCCCGTCGCCCAGCGCCATGAGCTCGTAATAGTCTCCGCCGACCGTGGAGGACGAGATGGTAAGGAAGGCGACATCAAGGCCCGGCGCCGAGAAAGGTTCCTGGCGCAGGAACGTCCGCTGGATGTCGCGGGCGATCTGCATCTCCTTTTCGAGCTTCTTCCTTTCCAGCATCTGGCGGATCAGGACGGCGTTCTGCAGGGGAATGGCCAGGAAGGCGGCGATGTCGCCCAGCAGTCGCAGGTCGGGGCGGCTGAACTTGCCGCGTTTCTTGTTCACCGCCTCCAGGACGCCGAGCAGGCGTCCGCCGCTGAGCACCGGCACGCCCAGCAGGGAGCGGGTGCGGAAGCGGGTCTTCAGGTCGGCCAGGGCGGCATGGCGCGGGTCGCTGGCGCAGTCGTCGATGATCACTCCGCGGCGCTCGGCGGCGATCCAGCCGGCGATGCCCTGCCCCTTCTTCAGCACGATGCGCTTCAGCTGCTCGGCCTGGGCGCCGGTGGCCGTTTCGAAGGCCAGCTCCTCCTTCTCCTCGTCGTAAATGAATATGGAGGCCTCTTCGCAGGCCAGGTGACCGCGGATGCCGGCGGTGATCTTCTCCAGCAGCAGGCGCAGGTCGACCTCGGAATAGAGATCGATCATCTCTTTTTTAAAGCGGGTGATGCGGTCCATTTTCAATTGTCGGGCGCATGCCCGTTGCTCCTCCTGCCGGCGGTCAATATAGCCAAGTGCCGCAAGAAAGTCAATCCGGGCGCGGGGCCGGCTCCGGGGAGCGGTTCCTGCTGAAACCAGGGAAAGCGCGGCAAAAAAAAATTTTTGAGATATTCGCGCGGAACGGCTATTCAACCAGTGTCAACAAGGAGGACAACAAAATGAAAAAAGCGTTTTTGTACTTCGCGTGCGTGATCTTCTCCGCGGGCCTGGCCTTCGGCGGCACGATCAGCAATGTGCAGCTGAGCGGCAGCTCGCCCTATTGCCTGGGGAAGATGGTTACCATCACCTGGACGGCCACCGGCGTGAGCCAGCAGGTCAAGATCCAGCTGGTCAAGGAGGGCGGCGGCTTCACCGAGCTGATCGTCAGCGGCCTGGCTGCCGCCTCCGGCAGCTACGTCTGGTCGGCCGGCCAGTACCAGGGCGGCTCGGCGTCCCCGGCCGACAACTACCGGATCCGCGTGTCGACCCTCGACAATGCCGCCGCCAACAAGAGCCCGTCCTTCGAGCTGGAGAGCTGCCTCATCGATCCCGACATCCATAACCGGCTGAGGCACATGCGCATCATGATCAAGTGGCCCCCCGAACCCGACCCTTGCCTGTGCCCGGAGATCTTCCTTGACAAGCTCCGCGACATGCTCGGCAACGTGAGGGGCAACCTCAAGCTGGTGCTGCTGAAGAATGGCGACAAGGTGCAGGAGCTCGGCGTGTTCGGCCGCGGCAAGGCCATGCCCAATTCCGTCAAGCCCAGGCTGAGCGCCGAAAATTACGGGCTGCTGACCAAGGGCGGGGCGGCCTTCTCCCTGGGCCTCCTCAATGAAAAAGGCATCATCCTGCAGAATATCGTCCTGGAGGGTGCCGAGCAGAAAGCGGTCATCCGCTGATCCCTGTTCCGCTCGATCCCATGGCCGGGCCCGTTCCGAGGAACGGGCCCGGTTTTTTTCTTTTTCCCCCCTTCTGATCCGGCTTGGGCTCCCCTCATGATTGACAACCCGGGCAAAGGTTGGTAGTCTGGGGAATCGCGTTCCCGCTGCTGCGGACGAGGAGGCGCCCATGATCCCAGGCGGATTCCGGCTCAAGACCGCGCTGTTCATTTCCCTGCTGCTGCTACTGGCCGGGCTGGCCGTCGCCCTGTCCTTCGCTGGCGATTCCCGGCAAGAGGCCTCGCCGCGCATCGGCGGCCCCCCCGAGGCGCCCTATGTCGAGGGAGAGGTCCTGGTCAAGTTCAAGCCGGGAATTTCGCCGGGGACGGCCGCGGTGCTGGCCGCGACGGTGGATGCCGATGGCGGACGCCCGTTCCGCCGACTTTCCGGGCCGCGCCAGGGCCAGTACCTTCTGCTGCGCTCGCAGCGGCTCGGCACCCGCGAATTGCTGGATGCCCTGCGCGACCTTCCCGAGGTGGAGGCCGTCTCCCCCAACTACCGCCGCCGCCTGCAGCGGCTGCCCAATGATCCCAAATACGCCAAGCTTTGGGGTATGGCCAAAATCCAGGCGCCCGAGGCCTGGGAGCGGAACACGGGCTCCAGCGACGTGGTGCTGGCCGTTATCGACACCGGCGTCCACTACGGCCATGAGGACCTGGCGGCCAACATGTGGCGCAATCAGGGCGAAACCCCGGGCAACGGCATCGACGACGACAACAACGGTTTCCGCGACGATGTGTACGGCTTCGACTTCGCCGCCGACCGCTGGGGAAACAACGACAGCGATCCCATGGATATCGACGGCCACGGCACCCATGTGGCCGGCACCATGGCCGCGGTCGGTAACAACGGCACGGGGGTATGCGGCATCAACTGGAAGGCCCGCATCATGGCCCTGAAGGGTTTCCGGCCCGACATGCATATCTACGATTCCGACTGCATCGAGGCCATAGATTACGCGGTGATGATGAAGCGCGACCGCGGCGTGAACGTGGCGGCCATCAACGCCTCGTTCGGCGGCGGCGGCCGCAACCCGCTGCAGGAGGAGGCCATCGCCGATGCCGCCTCCCTGGGCATTGCCTTCGTCTGCGCCGCCGGCAACGAGGGGGCGGACAATGACAGCACCCCCTTCTTCCCGGCGAATTACGACCTGCCCGGCATCATCTCCGTGGCCGCCAGCGACCAGAACGACGGGCTGGCCTCATTCTCCAATTACGGGGCGAGCTCGGTCGACATCGCCGCTCCCGGGGTGGCCATCCTCTCCACCGTGCCCCCGGGACAGGGGCAGGAAGCCTGGCTGAAGTCGGGGAGTGATGTGTTCGATGCCGCCCCCCTGGAGTACTCGGGCACGACCTCGGCCGCCGGCCTGAGCCGGCTGCTCTATGACTGCGGCCTGGGGAGGAGCGCCTCCGATTTTCCCGCTGCGGTCAGCGGCCAGCTCGCCCTGATCGAGCGCGGCGAGATCACTTTCGAGCAGAAGGCGCTCAACGCCCAGGCTGCCGGCGCCGTCGGCGTGGCCATCTACAACAGCGCGACGGGCGATATGTCGGGGTGGACGCTGAACACGCAGCGCGATTGGGTCCCGGTCGTGTCGCTGTCCCGGGCCGACGGGCTGCTGGTCAGGTCCCGGGGCGTTCATGCCGTGAACCTGACCAATCGTCCGGGGAGCTACGGGCTCTCCAGCGGCACCTCCATGGCCACGCCGCACGTCTGCGGCGCCATGGGGCTGATGGCCGCCCATTTTCCCGGCGACGACCTGGCCAAGCGCATCGGCCGGCTCTTTTCGGGCGCCGATCGCGTCACCGCCCTGGACGGGAAAATGATCTACGGCGCCCGGCTGAACCTGGCCCGCGCCCTGGCCCAGAGCGTGGTGCTGACCATGACGGTCTCGCGCCGGCAGGCGAGCGCCTGGCTGGTCGAGAAGGATTACGCCGAGGTGCACTTCAGCGTCGAGAAAGACCCCGGCTCGGCCATCAGCGGCGAGACCTACACGGTCTACCGCAAGATCCCGGGCAACAGCTACCAGCCCCTAAAGGAGATCGCCGCCAACGAGATCCAGGGCAACTCCTATACATTGCTTGACAAGTACCTGGAGCGCGGTTCCAGCTATTCGTACGTGGTCCAGGCGCGCAGCGCCCAGGGCGATCTCCTGGCCCTGTCCAACGAACTGACCATCTGAGGTGTGCCGATGAAAAAGATCGCGATCGCAATCCTCGTCCTGTCCCTGGGCGTTCTGCTGCCGGGCGCCGGCAAGAAATTCTCCGCCAGCATCGGAGCCGCGGCATTCGTTTCCGGCGACTCCGGCTTCAAGAGCCTCTATGGCGACGTGCAGTTCAGCCCGGAGATCAAATTGAGTTATGACCTGCTGCCTCATTTCTTTATCTGGCTCGGCGCCGGCTTCGTCTCGGCAACCGGGGTGGTCCCGGAGGTGGGAGACGGGATCAAGGCCACGCAGACGTTCCTGTCGCTGGGCGCCGGCTGGGAGACCCGGCGCATGGGGCGCCTGCAGGCCGACCTGGCCGCCGCCCTGCTCATGGCCGGGACGAAAGAGAAGGCCATGGGGGTTTCGGCCAGCAAGTCGGCTCCCGGCTTCGACGCCCGGGCCGGCCTGCGCTATTTCTTGCGCGACAATCTCTTTGCCGGGGTCACGCTGGGCTATGCCGGTGCCTGGACAACGGTAATGATCGGCGACCGGGAAAAGGATATCGTCCTGGGCGGCCTGCGCCTGGGCGGAATGGTCGGTTTCCGCTTCTGAGCCCCGGGGCCGCTAACGGCGCAGCAGTTCCAGGAACTCCCCGGCTTCCAGGAATCCGGAAAATCGCCTGCTTTCCACGCCCCGGGCATCAAAAAGGATCACCGTGGGCATGCCGATGATGCCCAGTTCTTTTTTCAGCTTTTCGTTGTCTTCGCTCTTGCGGGTGAAATCCAGCTTGACCAGGATGTAGCCGCTCAGCGCCGCCTGCACTTCCGGGCGGCTGAAGGTCTTTTCGTCCAGTTCCCTGCAGGCGGCGCACCATTCGGCCCAGGCGTCGACCAGCAGGGGCTTGTTCTCGGCGCGGGCCCTCTCCCGGCCGGCGGCCAGGTCCCATCCCCAGGGCAGGCGGTCGTCGGCCGTCGTCCGCTCCGGCATGGCGGCCGGGAAGAAACGCGCGGCCAGCCCGTGATAGAAGAGGGCGGCACCGAGCAAAAAGACCAGGACCGTCGCCGTGCGCTTCAGCACCGGGCCGATGCCGTCCCCGGACTGCGGGCGGAAAAGGCCCAGGGCGACGGCCAGGGCGACCAGGTAAGCGCCCCAGAAGAGCAGATTCAGCCATGCGGGCAGGATATTGCCCAGGAAAAATATGCCGCCGGCGATCAGCAGGGCGGCGAAGAAATACTTGACGGCGCTCATCCAGCCGCCGCCGCGGGGCAGGGAGGCGATGGCGCCGGAGAAGGTTCCCGCCACGATGAAGATGACGCTCATGCCCAGGGAGAAGACGAAGGTCAGCCAGAAGCCGAGAAAGACGTTGCCCGACTGGCTGATCCAGGAAAGGAGGGCGATCAGCACCGGGCCGACGCAGGGGGCGGCGATGACGGCGGAGACGCCGCCGACGATCACGGCGCCGAGGAGCTCGCTCTGGTGTCCCCTGGCCGCCCCGGCCGAGATCCAGGAGGGGACGGGGATGGAGAAGAGCCCGGCCAGGCTCAGGCCCATGACGATGAAGATGGCGGCGATGACGATGACCACGGCTGGGTTCTGGAAGGAGATGCCGATCAGGGAACCGGTCTTGGCGGCGATCAATCCCAGCAGCGAGTAGACCAGCGAGAGACCCAGGACGAAGAACAGGGAGAGGACGAAGCCCTTCAGCCGGCGCCCCTGGCTGCGGCCGCCCACGAAGCCCATCACGATGGGGATGACCGGGTAGACGCAGGGGGTCAGGCTGGCCAGGAAGCCGGCGGCGAACACCAGCAGGAACAGGGGCAGCGAGGCCCGGCCCAGCTGTCCGCGGATGAGGTTCTCCAGCCGCCGCGCCAGCGGCTCGTCACGGGACGCGCCGGCAGCGTCGGCTGTGGCGGCCGTTGCCGCCGGGGAGAACTCGGGGCCGATCTCGACCAGGACGCGGCTCTGGTCGGGAGGATAACAGAGCTCATCGGGATACTCCTGACAGATCTGGAAGGAAACGTCGAAAGCGAGCTGGACCGGGGCGGCGGCTTCCTTCAACCTCTTCAGGAAAGCGCGGACGCGGACGTCTCCCTTGAAGACCGTTTCCTCGCCATAAGGGACCCCGGCCGGGAAGACCGTTTTATCCAGGGCCAGGAACTCGTTTTCAGCAACCGTCAGGGCGAAAAAACCGTTTTTCAGGTCGGTGATGTGGAAGCCGTCGGGTACCTGCAACAGGACCTCGATGATCCCTTCGGCCGCCAGGACGCGGGCGCTGAGGCGGGGTCGACCCTCCTGGCCAAAAGCGGAATGGGGCGAAAGCGCAAAAATGGACAAAACGGCAACCAACAGGACGGCGACAGGTATCTTTCTCATGCGGCGCATATCGTAGCAAAATTGGCTGGTCCGGTCAACGGGAACAGTATCCGTGCCGGCAGGACAAAGAACGCAATCGGGTTACGGTTGACGGTCAAAAGCTGCAATACGAAGACTTAAATTCCA
>DCVK01000037.1:0-77497 GCA_002335385.1 Candidatus Aminicenantes bacterium UBA2190 | reverse complement strand
TTTGAATTTGGAATTTGGTGCTTGGGGTTTGGAATTTAATTCCTTTTGATTCTTTTCTTCAACCTTGCACCTTACGCCCTGAACCTTACACCGATTGCTTTTCTTCATGCCACTCGCTTCCCTCTCTCTTCCCTTGAGTTGCTCCTTCCTTTGTGATAATATACTCTCCGTACGCACCTGTAGCTCAATGGATAGAGCTTTTGACTACGGATCAAAGGGTTGGGGGTTCGAATCCCTCCAGGTGCGTTTGCCTTTTTCCGCATTTACATCCCCTCAGCCGTCGTTCCGGTCTTTCTCATCTCCCGGAAAGATCACCCTGCCTGAGATTTTCACCGCAAAACCCTATCTAGGGATTGTCATCGATCATTCCCGGCGCCCCTTGCAGAGAGCGCTCGAGGAAAAGGAGGGAAAGATGAAAAAAAACGGGAAAATGTTCCTGGCGCTCGGGCTGATGGTTGTCTTTGCCATGGCCGTCTATGCCCAGGTGGCGGCCCAGAAGGTGGACAGGACCAAGCTCATTAAGCAGCCGGTGAACGTGGGCATCATCAAGCCCTGTGAGGGGCCTGACCTGGCGGCCGGCCGGCCGACCATTGTCAAGCAGATCGTCAGCGGCAGGGGGTACCTGAACCTCAGCGCCAAGGTCGTGAACCAGGGGACGAAGGACTTCATCTCCAACCCCAGACAGGCCGAGGCCCAGCTGTACGTGAAGAAACTGTGGATGAGCGGGCCTGCTTCCTATGTCTACATCCAGAAGGTCCCCATCGCCCGCCTGAACAAGGGCCAGGAGATCAATCTCAGCGGCCGCTTCGAAATGCCCTATTTCGAGAAGTGGGACTGCGCGGACATCGTGGCCGGGTACTGTTGCCAGGAGGTCCAGGTGATGGTGGCGATTTCCTGGGATCCCGACATCCGCAATGATGGCAATCTGGATAACGACGACTGCCGGGCTTTCAACGACCGCTGCTATGACGCCCCGGCCCACCATGTCTGGTACCAGGTGCAGTGCCCCTGGTAGGGAACGGCTGAGCCGCTGACCAAGAGATACTCCCGGGGGGCGGGCTGTCCCGTCCCCCAGTTCTGTTCCCGGACCCGACCTGGTGTCTTTCCCCGGCCGGCTTTGCTTTCAGGCCGGTTTCGTGCTACAATCCCGTCTCTACGGTCGTGTTCAAAGCAAACCGTGTGACAGGATGAAGAAAGACGCCGCTTATTTCATGAAGAAGGCCATGTCCCAGGCCGTTGCCGCCGAAAAGCGCGGCGAGGTGCCGGTGGGAGCGGTGGTGGCGCGCGACGGCCGCGTCATCGGCCGGGGCGGCAATGCCCCGATCGGCGACCGCGATCCCAGCGCCCACGCCGAGATCAAGGCGCTGCGGCGGGCCGGCAGAAAAGAGGGCGAGTACCGGCTGAACGGCTGCGAGTTGTACGTGACGCTCGAGCCCTGCCTGATGTGCTATGGCGCCATGGTGCAGGCGCGGATCGCCAAGCTGGTGTACGGCGCCGCCGACCCCAAGAGCGGGATCTTTTCCACCGGGGCCTTTGACGGCGTGAAGCATGTATTTAACCACCGGATAGCGGTCGAGTCCGGCTTGCTCGCGGAGCCCGCATCGCTGCTGCTGTCCGGTTTTTTCCAGGCGCGGAGGGGTGCCGGAGCGGTTGAACGGGACGGTCTCGAAAATCGTTATGGGGAGTGATCCCCATCGTGGGTTCGAATCCCACCTCCTCCGCCATTTGCTAAAAATCATCTAGCCTTATTTGTTAACAATTCCTCTGTCTATGCAAATGGCGGAGGAGGTGGGAACTGCGACCCTTGGGAGCTCATCCCACCCCCTCCGATTATTTGAACTTTTATCTAGGCGATTATCTTACAATCTCTTAGAATCTTTCGATTGAAAATACAGTCGGGGTGGGAACTGCGACCCTTGGGAGCTCATCCCTGCCCCTCAAGAAACTTAAGCAAACTTCCCGTGATTAGTAATTAGTGATTCGTAACGGCAATTGTCCGATCCGGTCAGTTTCTCCTGAGCCAGTTCGAGGTGATGTGGATCGGGTTCCTGTTCCCGGCGACCACTTTCTGGCCGGAATAAAAGAACCAGATGCGGATGAAATAATTGCCGGGATTGACTTTTCTGGATGGGCAATCCCCGACCTGCCAGAGGAAGTTCCCGGCCTTGTATGCTCTTTCGCCGATCACTCCGAAGGGGATCAACTGGTTGGCGTCGTTGTAACCCCAGAGGGTGATGTAGACGGTGGCGTCGAAGTTCGGCACCACGTTCCAGATGATCGTTTGCCTGGAACCGATCTTCCAGTATGCCCCGTCCTGCGGGGTCAACAGCGTGAGCGTCGGCGGCGCCCCGGCCAGCGTCACCCCCAACAGGCAGCACAGGACAACCATCCATGCGGCTTTTTTCATTGTGCGGCTCCTTGCCATATAAATAAAAGTTACCTCTTTTTATCTCACATGTGGCTTGCAATTTATGAATTTATTAGGGGGTTTTTCTTCGAATTTGAAGGCTGGTCAATGCTTAGGCTTCCATCCCTGCAGGAAGTTGATCAACTGCAAGCGGCTGGAGACGCCGATCTTCTCGTAGATGTTGGCCAGGTGGCGCTTGGCCGTGAGCACGGAGATGAACAGCTCGTTCTCCATCCCGTTGTTGCTGCCCTTGACGCGCAGGGTATGAGTGCCGACATTCAAATTGCTGAAGGTGATCTGGCGCCGGCGTGGACCGCGTACCCGAGTTTTTCCAGCATGGCGGCCGCGATCTCCTGTTGTTCGGGGACGTCGTCGATGACCGGCACGCTCTCGCTTCCCAGGCCGGTCCCGCTCTTGCCGGGCTTCTTACTGGAGTAGAAAGGCTCGAAGATCCTTTTCAAGTCCAGCGCCGCGATACCGATGCCGGTGTCCGCGATGCGGAGGACGGTGTATTCCCCCTCGGCGACCCGCTCCAAGGCGTCCTGGAACCGGCATTGCGGAAACATGGCGATTTTGCTATCGTGAGCCTTCTGTAAGGAGAAACCGATGTGTCGACGCTCCCTGTCGGCCTGGCGACTTTTACCGCTGCTGGCCTTCGCCCTGGCGGCGGGTTGCGGCCGGGCGCCGGAAGACCTGCGGGTCAGGGGCCTCCACCTGGGGATGACTCTGAAAGAAGCCGTGCAAACCGCGGAGGCGTTGTACCGCCAGGTCGAGGGGAACAGCTTCCGGCCTGTGCAGTGGAGCCAGATGGACAGCTATGCGATGCACAGCGATCGGCCGCAGGCGATGGACATCGTGATCGGTGCCCGAGACGGCCGTGTACGATACATCATCCTCAATCCCGGGCTGGTCGACCGACTTTTATCATCGGCGGACCTGAGCGCCGAGCACCTGGCGCAGCGCTTTGCCGCCGAGCATGGCTTGCCGGCCATGGAACACGGCATCAACCGCAACTCGCCATGGTCCGTGCACTATTGGCAGTACGTCAGCCGGCGCGGCTGGAAGGTCGTCATCGACGAGGACAAGAACGTCGTCCTTTCGTTCTGGCGCAGCACGCCGGGCGAGAAGTTCTGATTAAGCATTCCTTCTGATCACTCATCGCGAAATCTCGTTGCCCTACTTTACGCGTCCTGAAGGTCGCCTGGTTCCTGTTGCTTTTGGGTTCACCCTGGGATACAATGGCGCCATGAACCTGCGCCCGGGCTCCCAGCAGCTTCGCAACCGCCGACGGCTCCTCCTGCTCATTCCCGCGTTCTTTCTCGTGGCGCTGCTGGCCTGGAATTTTTTCCCCGAGCGCCGCGCCGCGGAGGAAGCCCCGCCCGCCTTCCGCGACCTGACCCTCTCCGAGGCCCAGGAGGTGCAGGTGCAGATCGTTCCGGGCGACTGCTGCGCCGTGGCGCTGGAGCGCGGCGGCATGGAGGCGCGCGAAGCGGCGCGCCTGGTCGCCGACGTCAGGCCGGCCTACGACCTGGCGCGCATCCGCAGCGGCCAGACCATGACCCTGTTCTTCGTGAACGGCCTGCTGCGCAACCTGGTCTACCCCATCGACCGCGACCACTTCCTGGAGGCCGTGCGCGACGCCAGTGGCGGTTTCCGCGGCCGCGTCGCCGCCGTCCCCTACGAGGTGCGCCGCGAGACCGTGCGCATCCGCATCGAGAGCTCCCTGTACGAGGCCACGCTGGCCAGCGGCGAGATGATGGAGCTGTTCGAGCCCCTGTCGCGCATGTTCGAGTACGACGTCGACTTCAACCGCGACGTCCAGCCCGGCGACACGGTCGCGGCGGTGCTGGAAAAGAAATACCTCGACGGCAGGCTGGCCGCCTACGGCGACATCCTGGCCGCCGAGATGGTCAACAGGGGCAAGAGCATCCAGGTCGTACGCTATCCCGCCCCCGGCGGCGGCACGGGCTTCTACCATCCCGACGGCCGCTCCACCCGGCGCATGTTCCTGCGCTGCCCCCTGCCCTTCGTGCGCGTCACTTCGCGATACGGCATGCGCCGCCACCCCATCCTGGGCTACTCGCGGCAGCACAACGGCACCGATTTCGCCGCCCCTTACGGCACGCCGGTCCGTGCCACCGCCTCCGGGGTGGTGAGCGGGCGCGGCCGCGACAATGGGCGCGGCAACTACGTCGTCATCCGCCATGGCAACGGCTATGCCAGCCACTACTACCATCTGCAGCGCTTCGCCGCCGGCCTGCGCGCCGGCCAGCGCGTCGACCAGGGTCAGATGATCGGCACTGTGGGCAGCACCGGCCTGTCGACCGGCCCGCACCTGCATTACGGTCTGGTGCACAACGGCCGCTATATCAACCCCCTGCGCCTGCAGTCGCCCAGCACGGCGCCGCTGCCCAGGGAGATGCTCGCGGAATTCCAGGAGCATTGCGCCCGGGTACTGGCGCCCATATCGGGACCGGTCCCCGTGCAGGCCCCGGCGGTTCCCATGGCCAGGCCGGGTCCCGGGTCGCCGCCCCTCGTTCCCGGCCGTTCCCTCGACCCGCGTTGAGTGGGTCCCCCATTGCCGGGGGCGGGGCTCATTTGCCCCGGTAAACCCCGGCCATCTTGCCGATCGTATCCGCCAGCAGCCGCCTGAGCTCGGGCGGCTCCAGCACCTCGACGTCGGCTCCGAAGGGGAGGATGTCGCGCAGCACCTCGCGGAAGTCGGCCACGGGGAACTCCAGCAGCAGCGAACCGTCGGGGAATTCCTCGATCCTCTGGGCGGGGAACCAGACCTGGTCGCGGACCAGGCGGGTGCCGGCGCCGCTGAAGCGCAGAACGACCCGGTGCTCCGGGCCGTCGAAGAATATGCCGTAGCGTTTCTCGATCTTTTCCCTGATCGCTTCCGCGGCGACGGGATTGGCGACCGGCGCGGGCAGGACCTCGGCTGTCTTCATGCGCGCCAGCAGGAAGTCGCGTACCGCCTGCCGCTCGTGGCACCAGGCGACGAGGTGCCAGTTGCCCATGTAGACCAGGAGGTGCAAGGGGTCGACCTTGCGTTGCGCCGCCGCCTGGGCGTAACTCGGGGCGTAGGCGATGTCCAGCTGCTGCCCGCGTGCCAGCGCCCGCAGCACGGCCTGGAAGACCGCGGGCTCGACCCGGGTGTAGCGGACGTTCTTCAGCGAAACCTTTTCCTCCAGGCGCAGCAGGTCGAGGTCCATGTCGTTGCTGACCTTGCGCAGGAACAGGTCGAATTTCTTCTTCAGGCCGCGGTCGGGGAGGGCGGCGGCCAGACGGCGGGCGACGACCAGCGAAACGATCTCCTCTTCCGAGACCCACAGCCCGGGGAACTGGAACGTGTCGTCGCCATAGAAATAGCCGCTGTGCTCGCTTGAGTATTCGATGGGGGCACCGAGGAACAGGCGCATAAACTCGATCTCGCGGGCCGCCTGCCGGCGCGAGATCTCGAATTTATCGGCAAGATCTACGATCTTCGGGTATTTTTTCGCCTGCAGGCGGCCGTGGAACCACAGGTAGCGCTCATAAGCAAGCTTCTTGGCCATGCCTGCTTATAGCAATTGCCGCCGGCAAATGCAATATCCTAGCGGAAAGCCCTCCGGCCCTGCTTGAAATAGGACGGGTGCTGCGAAGCGGAAGGGCGCCGCGCAGGGGCCGCCGGCGGATGCGCTTTGCTGCGCCGGCCGTTGTTGCCCCCGCCCCGCTGCTCCTTGGGGGCCGGGCGCGCGTCGGCGCCGGTCGCGCGGCAGGCGGACTCGGAGTGGAAATCATGGGCGCTGTCGACCGGCACGCTGGTGCGGATCAGCTTCTCGATGGCGCGCAGGAAATCACGCTCGCCGGCCGAGCAGAAGGTGATGGCGTCGCCGCCGGCGCCGGCGCGAGCGGTGCGGCCGATGCGGTGGATGTAGACCTCGGGCTCCACCGGCAGGTCATAGTTGATGATGTGGGAAATGCCGTCGACGTCCAGGCCGCGGGCGGCGATGTCGGTGGCGACCAGCACGCGGACGCGGCCGGCCTTGAAGCTGGCCAGCGCCTCGGTGCGGGCGTTCTGGCTCTTGTTGCCGTGGATGACGGCGGCGCTGATGCCGGCGGCGTCCAGTTTCCTGGCCACCTTGTTGGCCATGTGCTTCATCTGCGTGAAGACCAGGACGCGGTCACGGCGCGCGTCGGCAAGCTGCGACACGAGCAGGGCGTCCTTGTCGTTCTTGTCGACGAACATCACCTTCTGCACGATGCGCTCGACGGCCGGCGCCTCATGGGCGATGGTCACGTGCACGGCGTCATGGACCAGGGTGCGGGCCAGGGCCACCACCTCGGGCTCCATGGTGGCCGAGAAGAACAGCGAGCGGCGCTTGGGCGGCAGCTTGGCGATGACCCGCTTGATGTCGGGGAAGAATCCCATGTCGAGCATGCGGTNNGGTCGGCCTCGTCCAGGACGAAAATCTCGACCGCGTCCAGGCTGACGTGGCCCTGCTGCATCAGGTCGAGCAGCCGCCCCGGCGTCGCCACCAGGATGTCGAGGCCGCGGTTCAGCGCCTGCACCTGCTGGAACTGGCTGACGCCGCCGAACACCACGGCATGGCTGAAGCGCAGGTGGCGGCCGTAAGTGGCGGCACTGGCAGCGATCTGCGCCGCCAGCTCCCGGGTGGGGGCCAGGATCAGTACCCGCGTCCGGTTGCGTGCCGGCTGCTGCTTGTGCAGGGCCAGGTACTGCAGGATGGGCAGGGTGAAAGCGGCGGTCTTGCCGGTGCCGGTCTGGGCGCAGCCGATCAGGTCGCGGCCGGCGAGCAAATGAGGGATGGCCTGGACCTGGATGGGCGTGGGGACGGTGTAGCCTTCTTCGGCCACCGCCCGCTGCAGCTCCGGCAGCAGCGCGGCGAAGACGCCGGCTGCGGCCTGCTGCCCAGGGTCGCCTCGGCGAGGGCCGGCAGGGGCCTCCCGGAGAACATCTTGCCGGCGGGGATGGCGGCTGTCCGGCTGCGGCCTTGCGGGCCGCAGCCGGCCGGATGGCTTGGCGGGCGCATGTTTTTTCTGGATCTTCATCACATTTCCTTGGTTTTAATTTTGAACCCGTTGAGGCAGCGAATCATGAAGGAATGGCGATCCGGATCGAGTTCAGGACTCAATGGCGGGATGCGGCCTTCTCGCCGCTTATCGACGCGGCCCGAGGGCTTTACATCAATTCATCATTTCCCTGTGGGACGGCCTTGCGGCCGCCACGGGCTCAATTGTTGTTATTATAGCCGGTCCAGGGCAAATTGTCAATGGCGGCCGCGAGCCATGGCCGCCGGGCAGCCGCTCAGCGCAGCCTCAGCTTGCCCGCGACCACGTTCACCGGCAGCGAATCGCTGTTGTTGGCTGCATTCGCGTCCACCACCCCGGCGCCGACGGCGAGGCTTCCGAGCTCGACCTTGACCGTGATCCGATGGCTGCCCAGGGTCGCGGGTGTCCAGGCGAAGCTGAAGGGGACCACCAGCATGCCCGGGTCGATGAAATCCTGCTCGTAGACGACGACCGTTTTGGGGGACTTTTCCTGAACGGTCGCCGTGACCTTGAAGTCACGGATCGCTCCAGTGGCCCCGCGTACTTCGCCGCTGATCGTCATCGGCTTCCCCTGCTGCGTCTCGATGGCGCTCGCTCTGGCGCTGAGCATCCTGCCGGGTTTGGTGATGCGCACGCTCAGGTCATAGCGCTCGCCGGACGGCGCGGCCGCCACGCCGGTAATGGCCAGCTCCTGGCGGTTGTTGCGCTCGTCGCTTTCGGCGACACGGTTGTCGGGATCGATCTCGAAATAGACCCGCTGGGCCCCCTCGGGCACCTCCCAGGTGAACGCTACCGCCTCGATGCCGCCATCACCGGCCAGGGCCGGGAAGGTTTGATCATAGAGCATGGCGCCGCCGACGATGCCGCCGATGACGCGCACGTTTTCGGCGCGGACCCGCTCGGAGTCGACCTCGGCGCGGAATTGGTAGCGCATTCCGGCCCTGGGCGTGGTATTGCCGCTGCTGCAGCCCAGCGCCGTGAAAAATTTCAGATCCGGCTGGCTGCAGACCAGCCCGCTGTCGGTCATGACGTTGTCGCCCTCGTTGCTTTCCGCCACTTCACCGTCACAGTCGGCGACCACTGCCACCGCCGACCCGCAGGTCGCCGTCCAGGAGAACTGGCCGCCCTCTCCGTCGCCGTGGACCAGCTCCGCATAGGCGTTGCGGGCGACGATGCTCCCGCCCACGCGCAAGCCCACGTGGAAGGGGCCGGCGTTGTTCGGGCTGTCGTTGAGCAGGTGATAGTGGATGGTCACCGTGTCGCCGGCAACGAAGGTGCGGGGAGTGAACGTATGGTCCCAGCCGATCTCGCGCATGCTGCCGATATGGATGTTGGGCTTGGGGCCGACCAGGGCGAACGCGGCGTTGCTGCTGTCCATGGTGTCGGCGCCGATCACGCGCAGGCGGACCACGTAGTCCTCGCCGGGCGTGGCCGACCCGGTCATGAGCGTTCCCGCCGTCCATGAATAACTGCCTGCCGCGACCGGAACGGCGTTGGCGATGGTGCCGACCACGACGCCGCTGCTGCGGTACAGGTTGATGCGCACGTCGCCGCTGACCCCGGCCGAGGTCCAGGTGATGACTGCCGGGTCGCCGAGCCCCCAGCTTTCCCCGCCGTTGGGCGACAGGACGGTCAGGGTTTGGCCGCAAGCAGCCGCGGTCATGAAGGCGATCGCCGCAAATAAAAGGCAACGCTTGGCTTTGTTCATTGAAACCTCCTGGTGTGGCATCATAAGCTGAATACGAAATAACGGGGGATATCTCAAAAAAAACGCCGCCGGGCGATCCGCGATCCCTGCGGCACGATGGGTTGCTTTTCGATTCCCCGGACCATATAATTCCCGGCGGCGGCGCCAGCCAAAACGATGAAGAAGAACACCCTGGCCATATTGGGATTGATCGCATTGAGCGTGGCCGGCGGCCCGGGTGCCCCGGCTGCGGCGACGTTTCGCCAGGAACAGGCGCGCTTTCCGCGTGTGCGGGCGGCCCGGGACACGGCGCAACCGCGGCTAGAGAGCCTGTTCCGCCAGGCAGGCTTGAGCTACCCGCCCGGCGAGATCTTCCTGCGCGTCTTCAAGCTGGAGGGTGAACTGGAACTGTGGGCGCGGAACGACGGTCGGGCCCCCTTTGTGCAGGTCAAAACGTATCCCGTATGCGCCTCATCGGGAACGGTCGGCCCCAAGCGCCGCGAGGGCGACCTGCAGGTCCCGGAGGGGTTTTACCAGGTCAGCGGCTTCAATCCCTGGAGCCGCTTCCATTTGTCGCTGCGCGTCGACTACCCCAATGCCTCGGACCGCATCCTGGGCGAGGGGCCGCGCCTGGGCGGCGACATCTTCATCCATGGCTCCTGCGTGACCATCGGCTGCGTGCCCTTGGGCGACGGCCCGATCGCCGAGATCTACCTGGCGGCGGTCGACGCCCGCGACGCCGGGCAGGCGCGCATCCCGGTGCACATCTTCCCCTGCCGCCTGGACGGCGACTGGCTGAAGCTGGAGCGGGAGTCCTGGCGGCGCCCCGGGCTGATGGCTTTCTGGCGCAATCTGAAAGAAGGATTCGATATTTTTGAGAAGACCCGCAAGTTGCCCGGAATATCCTGCAGCCGAACAGGGGCGTATGTCTTCAGTGAAAAGTAGAAGTTGGGTAAAGTGAAAGCCGTGACAACAAAGGACACGATGAGCTCGCTCCAGTGCTTTCCGACGTTTCACTATGCACTTTGCACTCGGCCACTGAGAGCGCGTTGCCATCATGACTGAAATGGGATAGAATCAAGCGGTTGTTCCCCAACCATCCCGGAGACAGGAAGAATCTTCATGGCAGGAACCCCCACGTCAGGCCGCATTGTGGAAATCGATATCGCCAAGGGCATGGCCTGCCTGCTGATGATCGCCGCTCATTTTGTTTCCGCCCGACTCATCCCCTTCGGCACATTTGCCGCGCCGCTTTTTTTCGCCTGCTCGGGCATGAACACGATGCTGATGCTGGAAAAAACCAGGGGCAACCGCTGTTTCGACTTTTTTCATCTCTTTTTCCCGCTGCTCCTTTTTTTCGGCGGCAGCACGCAGGTCGTCATCGCCCATGGCGGGGGCCTGCGGATCGTGCCCGGGTTTTTGCAGTGCATCGCCCTCTCGCTCCTGGTGCTTCTCCTTCTCGGCAGGGTATTCCGGAATTCGTTTCCCGTGGGCTGTCTTTTCCCCGTTCCCTTCCTCATCCATCTGCTGCTTCCGGTGTCGCTGTCGGCTTCATTCAGGGGAACGCCCCTGGCCTTCCTGTACGGCAAGGGGTTCGCCCTTTTCCCCTGGCTGGGTTTCTTTCTCTTCGGCGTTTTCATCCTGCGCTGGCCGCGCCAGCGGATTCTCCCGCTGCTGGCAGCCCTGGGAACGGCAGCCGTTGCGGCCCTGGCGTTGGCGGGCGGCGTCCCCAGGAAATTCTGGATGTCGCCAGCCTACATCCTTCTGGCGCTGCTGGCGGTTTCCCTGGCTTTTGCCCTGGCGCGCCGGATCACCGGGGGAGCGGACCGCGCAGTTTCCAGGGGCGTAGCCGAGTTTTTCGCCCTGCCGGGCCGCAACGCGCTGATGTTCCTCTACCTCCATTATTTCCTGCTGCGCTATTTTGTTTCCGTCGATTTCTTCCCGCATTTTTGCCTGTACCTCATCTTCGAGACGCTGTACCTCTTTTGCGCCTGCTGGGTCCTGCTGCGGCTTTATGAAAAGGCCAAGCTTGAGACCACGCTGCTTTTCCCGGTCATTTTCCTCACCCTGGCGCTGGGAACGCTGCGCTGGGGAGGCTTGCTCAAGCCGAAGGGCGCCCCGCCCATGGTCGACCTGGCCGTCGGCATGCTCTTTGCTTTTCTTTACGTGCTGCTGCGCCGGAAGTTCGCCTCCCGCTGCGAGCGCGGGATGGCGGCGGCGGGCTGAATTATTTCTCCAGCGACCACCGCGTCCTACCGCATGATTTCGGCCGAAAATAAATTCCGGGCGACCGTCTGCTTCGATCCTATTTGAAATATTGAAAAAAACGCCTATAATCGTGCCGATGACTCTGAAAGCCGCGCTGTTTCCGAAGCTATTTTTAATGGCACCGGAATTCCCCGATTCCGAAAGAACGCTGGCCGCCCGCCAGGTCTTTCTGATCGTCCGCGCCTTCATCGTCTCGTCGGTCATTCTGCAGCTCGTGCTGATCGCCCTGGACCCCAGGATCTTCGTGCGCTCGCTGACGCTGCTGCTGGGCACGGTCACGGTCAGCATCGTCCTGCTGCGGCTGAACCGCAGCGGCCGCGTACGTGCCGCCGCCTGCCTGCTGGTCGTGAGCCTGTGGCTGCTGGTCGGCCTCTTTTCCTGGACGCGGGCCGGCCTGGGCACGCGGGCCGCCTACGGCTACTTCATCGTCGTCTTCATCGCCGGCATGGTGCTGGGCAAGTGGCAGGGGATCGTCACCGCCCTGATCTGCAGCGCTTCGACCCTGCTGATCGCCCTGCAGGCGCCTTTCCGCTCCTCGGACCCCTATCGCTTCTGGCTGGTCAATACGTTATACCTGGCCATTGTGCTGCTGCTGCAGGACCTGGCCGGCCGCTTCATCCGCGAGTCGCTGGCCCGGGCCCGCAGCGAGCTGCACGAGCGGCAGCTGGCCGAAAGCGAGCTGCGCGAGAGCGAGGATCGCTTCCGCGTCCTTTTTGAGTCGGGGCCGATCGGCATCGTCACCGCCGATGAGGGGCTGCGCATCACGCTGGCCAACCGGGCCTTCTGCGCCATGTTGGGATTCCGCGAGAACGAGCTGCGCGGCATGCGCTTCCAGGAGATCACCCATCCCGAACACACCTCCGGCGACCGCTTGGCGGCGCAGGGCCTTTTGCGCGACGAGGCCCCGTTCTATCGGACCGAGAAGCGCTACCTGCGGAAGGACGGGGGCGTCGTCTGGGCTTCGACGACCGTCAGCGTCATCCGCGACGCGGGCGGCCGCTTCCTGCACCTGCTGGCCATGGTCGAGGACATCAGCGCCCGCAAACGCGCCGAGAAGGAGCGTGAACATGTCATTTCCCTGCTGCAGGCCACGCTGGAATCGACGGCCGACGGCATCCTGGAGATCGACAGCTCGGGAAAGATCGCCAACTACAACCAGCGTTTCGTCCAGATGTGGCGCATTCCCGAGGAATTGCTGACCGCCCGCGACGACAACCAGGCCCTCGACTTCGTCATGGGACAGCTGGCCGATCCCGGGGCATTCATGGCCAAGGTCAGGGAGCTGTATGAAACCCCGGAAATGGAGAGCTTTGACCTGCTGGAGTTCAGGGACGGCAGGTTCTTTGAGCGCTATTCCCGGCCGCAAATGATCCAGGGCCGGCCGGTGGGCCGGGTGTGGAGTTTCCGCGACGTCAGCCGGCAGAAGCACGACGAGAGAGCCCTGCGCCAGCACAGCGAATTCGAGCGGCTGCTGACCGCGATCTCGGCGCGCTTCATCGGCGTGAGAACTGGTGATATCGATGGGGAGATCGATCGCGCCATCAGCCAGATCGGCGCCTTCACCGCGGTGGACCGCAGCTATGTCTTCCGCTTCGACCGCAGCGGCGAATTCATGAGCAATACCCATGAATGGTGCGCCAGCGGCGTGGAGCGGCAGCGGCAAAACCTGCAGAACCTCCCCGTGGCCTCGTTCCCCTGGTGGCTGGCCAGATTGCAGGGCAACGCGGAGATCTCCCTGGAGGAGCTCTCCGATCTGCCGCCAGAGGCGGCCGCCGAGCGCGAGATCCTCCAGGCCCAGGGGATCCGCTCGCTGCTAGTCGTTCCCATGCGCTCCAAGAGCACGCTGATCGGCTACGTGGGCTTCGATACGGTCCGCAAACGGCAGCGCTGGTCGGCCGACGCCCTGGCCTTGGTGCGCATGGTCGCGGACATCATCGCCAATGCGCTCGAACGGAAGCAGGCCGCGGAGGCGCTGCTGGAAAGCGAGCGGCGCTACCGCACCCTGTTCGAGGCGGCCAGCGACTCCATCTTCGTGATGAAGGATGACCTGTTCTTCGACTGCAACTCCAAGACGCTGGAGATGTTCGGCTGCGGCCGCGAACGGATCATCGGCGTGCCGCCGGACAAGTTCTCGCCGCCGCTGCAGCCCGACGGCCGGACCTCGAAGGAGAAGTCGCTGGAGAAGATCCGCGCCGCTTATGCCGGGCAGCCCCAGTTCTTCGAGTGGGTCCACCTCCGGGGCGACGGTACCTCCTTCATCGCCGAGGTCAGCCTGACGCGCATCGACCTGGCGGCCGACGTGTATCTCCTGGCCATGGTGCGCGACGTCTCCGAGCGCAAAAAGCTGGAAGAGCAGCTGTTGCAGGCGCAGAAGATGGAAGCCATCGGCATCCTGGCCGGCGGCGTGGCCCACGACTTCAACAACATCCTGTCCGCCATCGTCGGCTACGGCTCGCTGCTGCAGATGAAGATGGAGCGCGGCGGCCCATTGAGCGAGTACGTGGAGCGCATCCTCGCCGCCGGCGAGCGGGCGGCGAACCTGACCCGCAGCCTGCTGGCCTTCAGCCGCAAGCAGGAGGCCGAGCTGCTGCCCATCGACGTCAACGACGCCATCTACGGCTTCCACAAGATCCTGGCGCGGCTGATCGGCGAGGACATCGATTTCAGCCTGAATCTCGCCAGCGAGAGCCTGATGGCCGATGCCGATGCCCGCCAGATCGAGCAGGTGCTGATGAACCTGGTCACCAACAGCCGCGACGCCATGCCGCGCGGCGGCCGGCTGACGATCTCCACGTCCGCCGTCGTCCTGGACGACGCCTCCGACGGCATCCCCGCCGGTCCTTACGCCGCCATCGCCGTCTCCGACTCGGGAACGGGAATCGGCACGGAGGTCCGCTCCCACATCTTCGAGCCTTTCTTCACGACCAAGGAGGTGGGCAAGGGGACCGGGCTCGGGCTGGCCATCGTCTACGGCATCGTCAAGAAGCACGGAGGGCATATCCGCGTGGAAAGCGCCCCGGGAGGAGGATCCACGTTCACCCTCTACCTGCCGCTGAAGTCGGCGGCCAAGGGCAGCCAGAGGCGCCGCAAGCCGGAGGCCATTCCCAGGGGCAGTGAAACGATCCTGCTGGTCGAGGATGACCCGGCCGTCCGCCAGGTCACGCGCTCCTTGCTGGAGGAGTTCGGCTATTCGGTCCTGGAGGCGGCCGACGGCGTTTCCGCCCAGTATGTCTTCCGCGAGCATTTCCGCAGGATCGACCTGGTGGTCTGCGACCTGCTCATGCCCAGGCTCAACGGCCGCGAGACCCTGGCCGGTCTGCGCAAGATGAAGACCGGCATCCCGGCGATCTTCATCAGCGGCTACGCGTCCGATGTCATCGCCCAGAAGGGGTTGGCCGGCTCCGGCGACCACCTGCTGATGAAGCCGCTCAACCCGGGGACGCTGCTGCGCAAGGTCCGCGCCGTCCTGGATGAGAAGGGGGCCGCCCCCCGCCTCGAGCCGGACCCGGCGCCGGATTCCGCCCGCGGCTTGACAAGAAAAAAAAGTCGGCGATAATAGTCCCCGGCAACGGAGGAATCATGAAACGAAATATCGGGTGGATCGTCCTGCTGGCGGCGGCCGGCATGGGAGTCGCCGTCGGGCTATGGGCGGACCGAGGCCGCTCCGGCGACACGGACGTCGAGCGCCGCATCGCCGCCCTGCAGAAGGCCATCGGCGCGGAAGGCTTATGCTGGCAGGCGGGGGAAACCTCCATGTCGCGGCTGAGCGAAGAGGAACGGTCGCGGCGGCTCGGCGCGCTGCCGGAACTCCTGCCGGAGCCCACGGAAGGGGCGGCGGCGGAAGCACCGGAGAGCCCTGTGCAGGCGGCCCTGCCGGCCGCCTGCGACTGGCGCGACCGCAACGGCAATTGGGTGACGGCCATCCGCGACCAGGGCAGCTGCGGCAGCTGCTGGGCGTTCGCCTTGGCCGGTGTCCTGGAATCGCTGGTGAAGATCGTGCGCAACGTCCACACCGACTTTGACCTGTCGGAACAGACCATGGTCGGCTGCAGCGGCGCCGGCGACTGCGACGGCGGCTATCTGAGCCTGGGGGCGGAGTTCCTGCGCAAGACCGGCATCCCCCGCGAGGAATGCTACCCCTATTCGGCCACCGACGGTTCATGCCGCCCCTGCCCGGAATGGCTGAGCCGGACGGTGCGCGTCACCTCGTGGGACAGCTTCGTCAACCGGAGCAAGGCGGTGCTGCAGGCCGCCTTGCTGGACGCGCCGATCGCCACCGCCATGGACGTTTATTCCGATCTCTATCATTACCGGAGCGGGGTCTACGAGCGCACCGCCGGCGCCGTCTACGTTGGGGGCCATGCGGTCATCATCATCGGCTATAACGACGCGGAGGGCTACTGGATCTGCAAGAATTCCTGGGGTGCGAACTGGGGTGAGAACGGGTTCTTTCGCATCCGCATGGGCAACTGCGATATCGGCAGTTACGCCATCCGCCTCAGCGGGCCGCGCCTGGACAACCGGCCGCCGGTGCTGCAGGACATCCCCGCCCAGACCGTCGACGAGGGCAAGCCGCTGACGTTCACGCTTGCGGCCAGCGACGCCGATTATGACGTCCTGGCCTACAGCGGCAGCGGCCTGCCGGACGGCGCCGCCTTGGATCCGGCGACCGGCGCCTTTTCCTGGACGCCCGCCTTCACCCAGTCCGGAGCGTATGCGATCCGCTTCTCGGTCTCCGACGGCATCAGCACGGTCAGCCGGACGGCGAGCATCACCGTGACCAACATCAAGTACAAGAAGTGGTGAGGCGGATCAGCATGGAGAAACGAGAATGAAATTGAGAAGACAGTTCAGTTTCGCGGTTATCGCCGTCCTGCTGCTGGCCGCCGGCGACCTGGCGGCCGCCAAAAAGCCGCAGTTCACGCTGCGCGCGGGATTCAACATGTTCCCCTCCAGCGGCAGCGAGGGCGATTACGTCGCCGGTGGCAACGATTTTCCGGTCACGCCGGCCCACCAGGCTTCGGCACTGGGCATCGGGCTGACCTTTTCCGGCTCCTCGTCGCTGGCCTTCGGCGTGAACGTCAGCTACGGCCTCTCCTCCAGGATCGACCTGCGCGATCCTTCCGACGGCGAGACCATCCGGGCCGACACGCCGCAGAGCCTTCTGGCCGTGCTCGGCGTCGCCAAGGGCATCGATCTTTCCCGGCGGATGCAACTGATCGTTTCCCTGGGCGTCGGCGGCGAATACCGCATGGGCGGAGACCAGGAATTCGTCTCCCAGCTGGGGAACCGGATCGTCCTCCGCTCCCCCGAGAAGCCGTTTTCGCCGCTGGCCGCCCTGGCGGCGGGCGTGCATTACATGTTCGCCGACTCGCTGGGGGTCGCGTTGGATGTCCAGGGCGCCTATATTTTCCGCGATCCCGCCCAGCTGCTGATCACGCCGTCCCTGGGGCTGATCCTGAAACTGTAAGGCCGGGCGCAAGGAGCGTGGATGCCCCGTTGCAGGGAGAACCGCGGTTCAGGAGAAACTGACCCGGTTCTTGCCTCTTTTCTTGCTGCGGTACATCAGCAGGTCGGCGCGCTCGACCAGGGTGGTGCGTGAGTCGCCCGGGCGCGCCAGCGATGCCCCTCCCGACAGGGTGACGCTCACCGCCTCGCCTTTCACCCAGAAGACCGAGCGCTCGACCAGCCGGCGGAGCTTCTCGGCGATGCGCTTCATGTGCCGCAGGTCGATGTTGCGCAAGATGACGATGAATTCCTCGCCGCCCCAGCGTCCGGCCTGGTCGATGGAGCGGATGTTGTGCTGCAGGGTGCGGGCGACGGTCCTGAGGGCCATGTCGCCGACAAGGTGGGAATGGCGGTCGTTCAGTTTCTTGAAGTCGTCGATGTCGAAAAAGATCAGGCCCAGGGGCCAGGCGAAGCGCCGGAACTCCTCCAGCCTTGCCTGCAGGTAGGTTTCGCAGTAGCGGCGGTTGGCCAGGCCGGTCAGGCGGTCGTTCATGGCCATCTTCTCCATCTGCCACAGGCGCGCCTCGAGGCTTGGCTTCTCGGAGATGTCGAGGAACAGCTCGGCGGCGCCCGCGATGTTCCCCGCCGGATCCCGCAGCGGGAAGACGCGCACGCGCACGGGGATGCGGTGCCCGTCGCGGTGGTGCAGGAAAACGTCTCCCTGGCGCGGCTTGCCTTCCCGCAGCGCATGGGCCAGGGGGCAGGCACCCAGGCACAGTTTCCGGCCGCGGGCGTCGACATGGATCAGGATGTTGGCCGAGCAGTTCAGGCCCAGGACCTCAGCCCGGGCATAGCCGCTGATCCTCTCGGCGGCCTTGTTCCAGAAGGTGATGCGCCGCTGGCGATCGGTGAAATATATTCCCTCGTGGACCTCGTCCAGCAGGTGCCGCAACGGGTCTTGCGGCGTCGTCGCCGCCGGCAGCGAACGGCAGCGACCGCTCATGGGGTCGCGGGCAGGGCGGCGGTGCTCTCTTCTTCCTTGGTGGCGATGTTCAGCCTCATGGTCTTGTGGATCATGTCGATGTTGACGATGGTGACATCGACGTTCTCGTTCTTTTCCAGCGACTTGAGCTTGGTGGTGATCTCCAATAGGTGGTCGGTGGTGAGCTGCTCGTATTTCAACTCGGCCCTGATCTTGGCGTAGTTGCCGCGGTCGAACTGATCGATGCGCAGCACGGCGAAGCCGTAGCGGTCGAACACGTCGTAGATCAGCTGCGGATCATAGGTGCTTTGCATGGTCGGCCCCCCTGGCCCGGGAAAACAAATCGTCGGGTCGCATGTTCCTGCTCCGTTATATAGAACATCCGCGTAAAAAAATCAATACGTCTTCCCCGGCGGGCGGCTTGCATTCCCCGGGGCCATGCTATAGAATCCTTCCGGGACATTCCCATATGGACAAGATCGGCAAGTATACCATCAGCGGTGAGATCGGCCGGGGGGGCATGGGGGTCGTCTATCGGGCCCTCGATCCCTATATCGGCCGGGCCGTGGCCATCAAGACCGTGCGCCTCGACCTCCTGAGCCAGGCCACCGGGAAGGATGAGGCGCTGAAGCGCTTCCTGCGCGAGGCGCAGGCGGCGGGAAACCTCTCCCACCCCAACATCGTCACCATCTACGATGTCGGCGAGCACGATGGGCTGATCTACATCGCCATGGAGCATGTCGAAGGCTCCAGCCTGGAGGCCATGTTGCAGCAGGGCCGCAAGTTCAGCCTGGAAGAGATCGTGCGCCTGGTCGCCCAGATCGCCGCCGCCCTGGATTACGCCCACGGGAAGGGGATCGTTCATCGCGACATCAAGCCGGCCAATATCCTGGTCGGCCAGGATTTGAAAGTCTCCATCGTCGATTTCGGCATCGCCCGCACGGCGGCGTCGACCATGACCCAGACCGGCATGCTCATGGGCACGCCGCGCTACATGTCGCCGGAGCAGATCTCGGGGAAAAAAGTGGATGCCCGCGCCGATGTTTTTTCCCTGGGGGCGATCCTCTACGAGCTGCTGACCCAGCGCAATCCCTTTGAGGGAGAGAGCATCACCACCGTGATCTACAAGATCATGCATGCCGAGCTGCCGCCCCTCAGTGATTACGACCGGCAGCTGCCGGCGACCCTGGACGGGGTGGTCCGCAAGGCGCTGGCCCGCGAGGCCGAAGCGCGCTATGCCACCTGCGCCGAGCTGCTGGCCGGCCTGCGGGGCTGCCTGCCTTCCCCACCCGCCGGCGCTGCCGTCCCGGAAGGACGGGCCGGCCTGGAGCGGACCCAGCTGCTGCGGAACGGCGAAAAGACGGTGCGGCAAGCACCGGCCGCCCGGTCGCGGCGCTGGCTGCCGGCCCTGGCGGCGCTGGTCTTCGTGCTGGCAGCGGCCGTGGCCTTCCGCCATTTTACCAGGCGTCCGGCGCCCGTCCCCCCGGCCCCCGT
This sequence comes from Candidatus Aminicenantes bacterium UBA2190, assembly GCA_002335385.1. Lineage (GTDB taxonomy): Bacteria > Acidobacteriota > Aminicenantia > UBA2199 > UBA2199 > UBA2199. Next base: position 58,153 of record DCVK01000037.1, on the reverse strand, counting down.
CGCCACCCTCGAGGAGGCCCCAACGAGCGCGGCTGCCGGGGAAACGGCCCAGGAGGAAGCGCCGACCATGGCGGTGGGCTTGACCGTGCCCGTTGCCCCGGCCGTCGTCCCCGCAGAGCGCCCGGCGTCCGCATCCGCCAGCGCTGCCGCGAAAGCAAAGCCCGTTGGGGCGGACGCGGCCGCAGCACCGCTACCGGTCCAGGAGCAGGAGCCGCCGCCGGTTTCCCTCGAGGGCCAGCCGCCGCCGAATGCCGCGCGGAATTCCCGGGGCTTCCAGGAGGCGGTCTTTTTCAACGGCACGGCCATGGTGCAGATCCCGGCCGGCGAGTTCACGATCGGTTCGCCGCCAGGCCAGGGGGATGAAGACGAGCACCCGGCGCACAGGGTTTTCATCAGCGCCTTCTGGCTGGGCAAGTCCGAGGTGACCTTTGCCCAGTTCGACGTTTTCTGCGCCGAGAGCGGCCGCCCGCTGCCCAGGGACGAAGGCTGGGGCCGCGGCAGCCGGCCGGTGATTCACGTGTCCTGGGAGGATGCCGACGCCTATTGCCGCTGGCTGTCGCAGAAGAGCGGCCGCCGCTTCCGCCTGCCCAGCGAGGCCGAGTGGGAAAAGGCGGCGCGCGAGAGATACCCCTGGGGCCGGAAAGCCCCGGACCGCACGCTGGTCAACAAGAAGGGGCGCGACGACGGCTACGAGTTCACCGCGCCGGTCGGAGCCTTCCCCCCGGGGGCGTCGCCCTTCGGCATCCTGGACATGGCGGGCAATGTCTGGGAATGGACCTCCGACTGGTACGATGCCGGCTACTATGCGGTCTCTACCGGGCGCGATCCGCGCGGGCCTGCCGGCGGGGAGAGCCGCTCGGTGCGCGGGGGCTCCTGGGCGAACGGCCCGGAGCTGATCCGTTCGGCCAACCGCAGCAGCGAGCGCCCGGGCAGCCGCCTGAATGTCCTGGGCTTCCGCGTGGCCATGGACGACTGATGGCGGCTATCACCTCGCTCAACGCCCTGGTCGAGGCCCTGCGCGACGGGGCGCCGATCAACAAGGTGCTGCTCAACAGCACGCGCCGGGATGCGCGCATCGCGACGGTCATCGAGTGGTGCCGCCGGCGCAAGGTGGTCTTCCAGTTCGTCCCCGGCGAGGCGCTTGCCCGCAAGGCCGGCGCCAGGAACCAGGGGGTGTGGGCCGAGGTCTCCCCGGTGCGTTTCAGCGCCATCGAGGAGATGCTGGCGGCGGCGCGCACCGGGCTGGTCGTGGTGCTCGACGGCATCGAGGACACGGGCAACCTGGGTGCGATCGTGCGCACGGCGGCGGCGGTGGAGGCCGACGGCATCGTGCTGTCGGTGCGCGGCTCGGCCCCGGTCAATGATACCGCCTGGAAGACATCGGCAGGGGCCCTGGGCAAGGTGCCCCTGGTGCCGTCGCGCAACCTGGCCCGGGACATCGAAAAATTGAAGGCCGGCGGCTTCTGGGTCGTGGCCGCTGACCAGCGCGCCGGCATGAAATTCTACGAATATGACTTCAAGGGGCCCACGGCCGTGATCCTGGGCAACGAGGGCAAGGGGGTCTCCCCCCTGCTGAAGAAGATCGCCGACCAGCTGCTGGCCGTGCCCCATTCGCCGGCGGTCGAGTCGCTCAACGTGTCGGCGGCAGCGGCGATCCTGTTGTTCGAAGCCTACAGGCAAAAGCAAGGTAAAAAGTAAGCAATGAAAGGTGAAATGGCAAGACGTTTGAACGACCTGTTTCCCGGCTTGCTCGCCGTATCCGCCATGCACCATTCACTTTTGGCCTTGCACATGAGACCTTGCTGCGAACGGCCGGTCGCCCTGGTCTGAAACGGATGGATCATGATGAAAAAATGGTATAATCGGACCATGGCGAAAAAAGGCTTCACCCTGATCGAGATCCTCATCGTGGTCACCCTGATCGGCATCCTGGTGGGCATCATGGTGCCGCAGTACAAGTACGCGGTGATCCGCGCCCGCGAGGCGGTCCTGAAGGAGAACCTCTTCCAGATGCGCGATGCCGTCAACAAGTACTATTTCGACAAGAAAAAGTATCCCGCCAGCCTGGATGACCTGGTTTCTTCCCGCTACCTGCGCGAGGTCCCCTTCGACCCGATCTTCAAGAAAAAAGAATGGCGGTTGGTCATGGCCGAGCCCCTGGAGGGCGAGGAGTTCGATCCCGAGCTGGCCCAGGGCGTCGTCGACGTCAAGAGTCTTTCCCAGGCCGCCGCCCTGGACGGCACCTCCTATGCCGACTGGTGAGTCCGTGACGCCCGCCGCCCGGCGGCGGCACGGCGGCGATGGCTACGTGATGCTCTTGCTGATGATCGCCGTGGCGGTGCTGTCGGTGCTGATGCTCATGGCCGTGCCGCTCTGGCAGACCGTGGCCCAGCGCGAGGCCGAGGAGGAGCTGATCTTCCGCGCTCGCCAGTACGTCACCGCCATCGAGCTTTACGTCAAGAGCCACAACAACCTCTACCCGCAGAACTTCGAGATCCTGCACCTGGAGAAATTCCTGCGCCAGCTCTACCCTGATCCGCTGAGCGACGACGGCGTATGGGACATGGTCTTCCAGGACGCCAGCAGCGGCGAGGCCAAATACCTGGTCGTTCCCGCGCACATGGCCAAGGCCTACTTCAGCCGGGCGCAGCTGGTCGGCGTGTGCTCCACGTCAACGAGAACGGCTTTCCGCGAGTACCGCGGGATGGAAAAATACAACGAGTGGGCTTTCTACGTCGGCGAGAAGGAAACCGAGAAGATGCCCGATCTGCGCTACGAGGGCGTGGCGCCGTGAGCAACATCCTGCTGGTGGCGGCCGAGAACTCGGCCGAGACCTATGCCGTGCAGGTGGTGAACGAGTTCGCCGCCCGGGAAGGCGATGTTCACTTCTGGGGCATCGGCGGCGACCGCCTGGAGGCCGCCGGTTTCGAGAACGTGGTGCACAACCGCTCGCTGGCGGTGGTGGGCATCATCGAAGTCATCGCCCATCTCTGGCGCATTCGCGGCATCATGAAGCGCGTCCTGCGCCAGGCGCTGGCGCGCCGGGCCGCTGCCGCCCTGCTCATCGATTATCCCGACTTCAATCTGCGCCTGGCCCGGCGGCTGCGCCGCGCCGGCATCCCGGTCTATTATTATATCAGCCCCACGGTCTGGGCCTGGCGCTACGGCAGGGTGGAGCAGCTTCGCCGCTGGGTGAGCCGCCTTTTCATCATCTTCCCCTTCGAGGTGCCCATCTATCAGCAGGAAGGGGTGACCTTCACCTACACCGGCCACCCGCTGCTGCCCGAGGTGCGCGTGAAGGTGGGGCGTGACGAATTCCGTCGCCGCCACGGGGTGGGCGACGCCGACATCCTGCTGGCGCTGCTGCCCGGCAGCCGCGAGTCGGAGGTGACCCTGCTGCTGCCGGAGATTCTCGGGGCCGTACGAAGGCTGCGCCAGGATTTTTCCCTGCGGGTCTTCCTGCAGCGGGCGCAGAACATACAGCCTGAACGGCTCGCCGCCGCCGCGACCGACCCGGAGATCCGCATCATCGGCCAGGAGCAGGGCTACGACCTGCTCAACGCCGCCGATGCGGTCATCACCACCTGCGGCACCTCTAACCTGGAGGCGGCCCTGCTCGGCGTCCCTTTCGTCGCCATCTACAGGATCAACCGCCTGACTTATCTCCTGGGCCGGCGCTTCATGCGCATCCATCTCTATTCCATCGTCAATATACTGGCCGGGCGCCGGGTGGCGGCAGAACTGATCCAAAAGGAGTGCCGCAGCGAGCGCATCTACGAGGAAACGAGGATCATCCTGGACGATCCGCGCCTGCGGAACAGCATGCGCGGCGAGTTCCGGCGCATCGCGGAGAGCCTGCGCCAGGACGAGCGCCCCGCCGCCATCATTTGCCGGCAGATGATGGAAGAACTCAAAGAGAGGAATAAAACCGGAGAAGCGGAACTGACGTGACGCGTTACGACAGATCGAATATACACTTCTAACTGAAGCTAATGTCTTTTATCTTGGCGGCCAGCCCGGCCAGAAACTCCCTGACTTTGGTATTCTGCAGTTCGTCGTGCTCCAGCAGCCGCCGGGCGTCGACCTGTGCCTCCTGCAGCAGGCGGATGTCCCTCTTGGGGTCGGCCAGACGGAAGTCGATCTCCCCGGCCTGCTCGAGGCCGGCGATCACGCCGCCGCCGCGCAGCTCCAGGTCCGTTTCGGCGATGGCGAAGCCGTCCTGGCTGGAGGCAATCGTTTGCAGGCGGCGGCGGCCTTTCTCCGTGGGGCGCGGCGATTCGACCAGGAAGCAGTAGGATTTCCCCGGGCCCCGGCCCACCCGGCCGCGCAGCTGGTGCAATTGGGCCAGGCCGTAGCGGTCGGCGTTCTCGATGACCATGAAGGTGGCGTCGGCCACGTCGATGCCCACCTCGACCACGGTGGTGGCCAGCAGCAGGCGCACCGTTCCGGCGGCAAAGCGCTCCAGGGCGCGCTGCTTCTCCGCGGCGCCGCTTTTTCCCGACAGCGAGGCCTGGGCGATGTCCGGGAAGCGCGCCTTGCTCTCCCGCGCCTCGTCGCGCAGGGCGCGCAGGTCCGGGTATTGCTCCGACGCCTCGATCAGGGGCAGGATGACGAAGCCCTTGCGGCCGCGCTGCAGTTCCACCCGCAGCCTGGCGTAGAAGCGCTCCCGGTCTGCGGAGGCGATGACGCGGGTTTTGACCGGCTGACGCCCGGCCAGGGGCCGCCGCAGCGTGGAAACCGACACGTCGCTGTACAGGGCCAGCAGCATGGTGCGCGGGATGGGGGTGGCGGTGGTGACCAGCAGGTCGGCGGCATGGCTCTTGAAGAACAGGGCCGCTCTTTGCGCCACCCCGAAACGATGCTGCTCGTCGATGACCACCATGGCCAGGTTGCGGAAGACGACGTCCTCTCCGATCAGGGCGTGGGTGCCAAAGACCAGGGGAACGGCGCCGTTGGCCAGTCCGTCCAGCACCTGCCGCCTTTGCGCGGCGTCGCAGCCGCCGGTGAGCAGGGCCACGCCGTCGGGGCCGAAAAAAGCACGGGCGTTCTCGTAGTGCTGCCGTGCCAGGATCTCGGTCGGGGCCAGGAATGCCCCCTGGAAGCCGTTCTCCCTGGCCATAAGCAGCGCCAGGAAGGCGACGATGGTCTTGCCGCTCCCCACCTCTCCCTGCAACAGCCGCTGCATGGGCCGCGGCGAGAGCAGGTCATTGGCGATGGCGCTGAAAGCCTCCTCCTGCTCCGGGCTGAGGCGGAAGGGAAGGCGGGCCGCGATGGAGCGGCGCAGCGCGTCGTTGAAGCGATAGCGTTGCCGGCGGCGGCGCAGGCGAAAGGCGGCGCGGATGGACTGCAGTTCGAGCTGGAAGTAGAGGAGTTCGGCGTAAATGAAGCGCGCCTTCATGCGTTCGATCGCTCCCGGGTCGAGCCGGGCTGGCCGGTGAATGGCGCGCAGGGCGGTGACGGCGTCGGGAAAGGCATGGCGGCGCCGCAGCACCTCGGGGATCGGCTCGCCGTCGTCATGCCAGCGGTCGAGCGCGGCGGCGATGATCCCGCGCAAGGTGCCGCCTTTCAGTGTTCCCAGCGGCCGGTAACGCGGCAGGATGCCGCCGTGGGCTCCGTCGGGGATCAGCAGCGGGTTGACCACCTGCCAGCGCCCCTGGCGCTCCTCGACGCGGCCATGGATGTAGATGGTTTCCCTGTCCTGCAGGGGCTGGAGCAGATAGGGCTGGTTGAAAAAGACCAGCGTGACTTTGACCCCGCCGATCCGGCCTTCGATGCGGAGCAGCGACGATCTTTTCTTGAAGTTGCGGCGGACGCGGGCATGTCCCGGGGCGAAGGCATAAAGGCGCTCTTCCCCGGGGATGGGACCCGCCTCGGTTCGGGTCAGGTCAATGTAGTCGTCGGGAAAGTGCAGCAGCAGGTCACCGGCGCTGGTGATGCCGCGGCGGAGCAGGGCAGCGCCGCGGGCCGGGCCGATGCCCTTGAGCTCCTCGACCGGGGTGCGCGGGGTGATGGTCAATAGTAGAAAATGATCTTCTTTTCCGAGCTTTGCACGTTCTTCAGGCCCGGCAGCAGGGTGAACCAGTTGAAAATGGACCGTTTCTCGCGGGCGTTCAACTGGGCGGCGCCGAATGCCTCGTCGAGGAAGTCGGGGGAGAATTGGCTGCCATTGATGACCAGCTCGGAGAAAACGAAGCGCATGTGGTAGTTATTGCACTCGAAGGCGCCGCGGAAACGCACCTCGGAGTCGCGAAGGAACTGCGGGACAAGGGCGTATTTTTCGCCGGCCAGCTTGATCTTGAAGCTGCCGTCGACGAAATTCTTGTCCTTGAGGCGCAGTTCGATGAAGGTTACTTCCGGGGCATATTTTTTTACATAGATGAGGTTCAGGTAGGAGTTCAGTTCGCTTTCGCTGAAAACCGCCTTTTTCAGAAAGAGCGAGGCGGGGCGCGGGGCGGCGATGCGCTCCAGGAAGCCTTCGATCTTCATGGCCTTTTCCAGGGAAAAATCGCCGGCGCGTACCGTCATGGCCAGCAACAGAAGCAGAAATAACCCGGGTGCTCGTTTCGTCATGGCTTGATGATAACCGCGCGGCCGTCGATTTGCAAGCGGCCGGCGAAGAACAGCGAGATGGCCTGCGGATACAAGCGGTGCTCCTGGCGCAGGATGCGCCGCTTGAGCGTTTCCAGGTCGTCGCCGGGGCGCAGCGCCACCGCCTTCTGGGCGATGATCGGACCCGAATCGGTGCCGGCGTCGACGAAATGGACGGTGCAGCCGCTCACCTTCACACCGGCGCGCAGGGCCTGCTCCTGGGCGTCGAGGCCGGGAAAGCAGGGGAGGAGGGCGGGATGGATGTTCAGGATGCGGTCGGGAAAGCGGCCGAGCAGGACCGGTCCGACCAGGCGCATGTAGCCGGCCAGGCAGACCAGGTCGATCCGTTGGCTCTCCAGCAGCTCGCCCAGGCGCGATTCGTAGGCGGCCTTGTCGGGAAAGCTCCTGGGGTCGACGTGCCGGGCCGGAATGCCGAGGCGGGCGGCCTTTTTCAGCCCCGCGGCGTCGCTGCGGTCGCTGATGGCCAAGCGTACGGTGAAATTGCTGCCGACGGCGCGCGAGGCGCGGACGATGGCGTCGAAATTGCTGCCGCGCCCGGAAAGCAAGACGGCGATATTCCCCTTGTTCATGGTCGCTGGTTCGGCTGGCCGGCCGTTCCCGGCCGCACCGCCCGGCAACGACGGGGCCCGGTTGGGTCACCCGGGAAACGGAATAACATGCCGAAGGGGGGACTCGAACCCCCGCGAGCGCAATGCTCACCAGTACCTGAAACTGGCGTGTCTACCAATTCCACCACTTCGGCATGACAGGCTATTTATACGGCATATTCGCGGTCTTGTCAAGCCCGCGCACGGTTTACATGCGCCGCCGCTTGGTGTAAAATGCATCTTCTCTTCATCTTGCGCTTGCGAATGGGAGAATCTTTCACGATGATGAAAAAGAACCTGAAGGCCGCCCCGCCGCGCTCCAAGGCGGTCCTCGCCCAAAGGGCCGCCGCCGCCCTGCTGGTCCTGTGCCTGCTCACCGGCCCCACCCTGTCCGGCCAAGAGGCAGAGGCGGTGGTGGCGCCCGAGGCCGCGGGCGAATGCGGCGGGATTGCCCCCTACAGGTCGAATTTCCTGAAGGATGAGGCGGAGATGTGGACCGCGCCGTTCCACCTGGACGAAAAGGGGCTTCTGGCCTTCGGCACCGTACTGGCCGCCACCGGCCTGCTGATCGTCAACGACGAAGCGATCTACAAGGAATTCAAGGCGTTCCAGGCGAACCATTCCTGGGCGGACAAGGCCAGCCCCGTCCTCACCCTCCTGGGTGACTGGGGTTTGGACTGCGGCATCGCCGGTGTCTTTTTCCTCGGCGGCGTGCTGGCCAAGGACCGCCGGGCGCGTGACACCGGGCTGATGGCCTGGGAGACGCTGCTGCACACCGGCTTGCTGGTCCAGGTCGCCAAGCACCTGTCGGGGCGTCAGCGCCCTTCGGTCGCGGGCGGCAGCGACCACTGGAACGGCCCGGCCGCGTTCTTCGAGCGCTACCAGGGCTACTTTTCCAACTACGATTCCTTTTTTTCCGGCCACACCGTCTCGGCCTGGGGCCTGGCCACGGTGATCGCCGAGAACTACCGCCACCGCTCCTGGGTGCCGCCGCTCTGCTACGGTCTGGCCACCCTGGCCGGCCTGTCACGGCTTACCGAGGACGCCCACTGGCTCTCCGACGTCTTCCTGGGCGCTGTCATCGGCTACGCCGTCGGCAAGATGGTGGTGCGCAACCAGCGCAAGCGCTTCCAGATCACCCCGGCTCTCATCCCGGCGGGCGCCGGGCTTTCATTCAGCTACGAGATCAGGTAGTTCAAAACTCATCCCCCATCCCCTTCTCTTGCGAAGAGAAGGGGAGTTAAGAATCTTGCCCCTCTCTTTGGGAAGAGAGGGGTTGGGGTGAGTTTGAAGTTTACGAATCCCCGGTTTAATGGTATATTTTCCAAATGGCTGCCCGAATCCCTCTTTCATTTTTCTTTTTGTTCATGCTTTACTGCTTTTCCCTGCCGCTGCGCGGCCAGGAGAGCCATGACGAAACCGAGTTCGTCCTCGACGGCTTCCGCATCGAGACGCAGCCGGGGGGGTATTTCTATCCGAATGCCCTTGAGCACCTGGCTCCCGACGCCGTCTGGCTGACCGAGGAGAGCAACGGCTTCGGCCTGAGCGATCGCCCCAAGGTCTATTTCGAAGGCGATCCCTGGACGCGGTTCCGCTGGCATTACGCGGGGCATGCCATCAACTCCGGCCTGGACGACGGCGCCCCGGCGCTGCAGATCCCCTTCCTGGCCATCGGCTCGATGGCCCTGCGCGGCGAGACACCGCTGCGGCGCGACCACGGCTTCTTCTTCGCCCCGCGTCCCGGCGCCGCCGCATCCGGCGGGACGGTCGCGCGGGTCATGCTTTCCACCGCCCTGCCCAACCTCGGCGGCTGGACCTCCCTGGGCAAGCTGGCGGTGGTCAATCACGCCACCCTGCGCGCCGACGATCTTTACGAGACGCGCCGCCGGCTCGACGGCAACTACCAGCTCGACTTCCGCCTGGAGAAGGGCGGCCGACGCTCATCGCTGCTGCTGGCGGGGGGCTACGCCAGCACGCAGCGGCGTTTCAACGACTTCAACCGCCGCGACACCCAGTTCGAGGAGAAGAACGACCTGCTGGGACTCCTCGGCCGCTGGCAGGGGCGCTTCGCCGGCGGCACCCTGGACCTGGACCTGGCCGTCAATTCGGGCCGCCGCGGCAACCTCTTCGCCGAGGACGGCCGCTACCCGCAGGAGACCTACCAGCAGGACAAGAGCTCCTGGCTGGCCGCGGCCGCCTGGTCGGGCCGGGCGCTTCAGGCCAGGTTCTCCTGGCTCCATGAGCGCCAGCAGCTGCAGCCGGTCGTCCTCGACGCCGGCAAGGACCTGAAGGACATCGACGGCCAGGCGTTCCTCCCCTTTGAAAAATGGGGTGAGTTCAGCGCCGACACCCTGGCCCTGGCGGTCGATCGCAAGCTCCGCTTCGTCTGGCGGAACAGGAAGGCCGACCTGGAGCCGTTCCTGGGCCTGTCCGCCGTTTTCCATTCCGCTGCCGAGCGCAGCGGCGGCCATAACGGTGTGTTCTTCGCCGGAGAGCCCTACTTGGTATTCCTGCGGCCGACGATGGCCGTCGTTCATGCGTACCGCAACCAGCGCGTCGTGGCCGCGACCGGCACGCTGTTGCGCATGGACCTGGGCAGCGGCTTCGATCTCCGTGCCCGGCTCTTTCTCCAGTACCAGCGCCTCGGCTTCCAGGACGCGGCCGCCGGACTCGACTTCCTGCAGCCCGGGGCCGAGGCCGGCATCGGCCTGCAAGCCGGGCCGCGGACGAGGCTCTCCCTTTCCTTCGGGGTGCTGCCGTACGAGCTGGGCGCCGGCGCCGTCGATTTCCTGGAAACGCGGCGGCCGGGCGCCGAGGTCCGCTATTGGGCCGACGCCAGCAGCGACGGTTTTTTCCAGGCCGGTGAGCAGGGCGCGCTGTTCGCCCTGAGCGGCGGGGCCAGCCATGCCGCCGCCGCGGATCTGAAGCCGAGCCGGCGCGAACGCCTGGAAATGTTCCTGACCACGCGCCTGTCCGCCAACTTCCATCTGGACATCAAGGGGCTGTACAAAAGGATCCGCCGCCCGCTGTGGGCCGCCTTCGCCGAGGAGTACGGACATTACGAGCCGGTCGACGGCAAGGAATATTATTTCCTGGACCGCCCGGTCAGCGCCTTCGTGCTGGGCAACGCTCCCTTCGCCAAGGATCCGTTCTATGCCCAGTTCCTTTTGCGCATCCACGGGGAAAGGGCGCGGCGCTGGTACTTTTCATTCTCCTTCCTGGCCCACATGGGCATGGGCACCACCGCATTCGGCAACGGCCCGGAGGCCAACGACATCGGCGTCATCTCCGAGAGCCAGGCCTTCCCCAATTCCTGGATCAACGGCTTCGGCCGCGTCGACGGCGATCGCGCCTTCGTGGGCAAGATCTTCTTCGGCTATTACCTGTCGCGGCGTCTCTTCCTGGGAGGCAGCGTCAAGTACCGCGACGGCAACCCCTTCGCATTCATCGACGCCTTCCAGAGCCGCGGCCAGTGGGTGATCACCTACCAGACCATCCAGGCCGAGGATGAGCATTCGCGGAAGGGCGGGCCCAGGGAGGATTGCATCTGGGACTTCAACTTCAAGCTGGGCTGCGATATCCGGCCCTTCGGGAAAAAGGGTCGTCTGGAGTTGTCCGTGTTCAACCTGCTCGATTTCGGCGGCGAGCTGTCGGAGAACGCCTTCTCCAACGACCTGGAGCGCATGGCCAATGAACTGCAGCTGCCGCGCAGCCTGCGCTTGGGACTGATGCTGGAATTGTAGTCCCTAGCGGCCGCGGCTCTCCATCTTCTCCTGGCAGGGGACGCAGTAGCGGGCGAACGGCAGGACGTCCAGCCGCTTGGGGGAGATCTCCTCGCCGCAGTGCAGGCACTTGCCATAGTGCTTCTTCTCGATGCGGGCGAGGGCTTCCTCGACCTCCTTGAGGTTGGCGCGCATGTTGTTAGACATGACGAAGCCCATCTCCTTCTCGATCAGCTCGTTGGCCTGGTCGATCTCGTCCATGGCGCCGTCGGCACCGCCGGGGGCGTCGCGCCAATCGATGACCTTCAGAATCTCGTCGCGCAGGGAAAGCAGCCGTTTTTTTATCTTGGCGATCTGTTCTGTTTTCATGGTCATTTCTCCTAACGGTGATATGAGGTGCCGTGAATGATGGTCATGGCCCGGAAGATCTGCTCCAGGAAGAGGATGCGGAAAATATCGTGGGCGAAGGTCATGTCGGAAAAGGAAATGGCCAGGTCGGCGCGGGCGCTCACCTGCGGGGCGAAGCCGGCGAAGCCGCCGATCAGGAAGAGCAGGCGCGCCGGGTGGTAGGAGATCTTCTCCTGCAGGAAGGCGGCGAAGCGCCGCGAGTCCATCTTTTTCCCCTTTTCGTCCAGGGCGACGACGTAGTCCCGGGGCTGGATCTCCTTCAGGAACAACGCGCCTTCCTTGCCTTTCACGAAAGCCTCCTCCTTGCCGCGAATCTCCCTGACTGTTTTTACGCTGAATTTTACATAATAATTTATGTTTTGTAAATATTTTTTTTCAAGTTCCCGCAGGCCGCTGAATTTCAGTTCGCCGGGACAGACCAGTTCAATGGCGTTCATGGCGCTTCATCTTGTTGTACAGCGATTTGCGCGAGATGCCGAGGATGCGCGCCACCCGGCTCTTGTTGCGGTACTTGCGCAGCAGATAGGCGGTGTACTCGGCCTCGACCTCGGCCAGGGTACGCTCGCCGGAGAGGATCAGGTCCAGGACGGGCCCCGGGCGATCCAGCAGGGCGGCCACGGCCGCCGCGTCCAGAGCGGCGCCGCGCACGGCCAGGCTGCCGACGAAGTTCCGCAGCTCGCGGATGTTCCCGGGCCAGGGGTAGCGCCGCAGGCGCTGCTGCGCCTCGTCGTCGAGCGCGATGGCGACTCCCTGGCCGGTGCAGAAGTGACGCAGCAGGGGCAGGATGTCGCCCGGGCGCTCGCGCAGGGGCGGAATGCGGATGCTGACCGTCGCCATGCGATAGTAGAGGTCGGCGCGGAACTCGCCGCGGCGCACCTTGTCCTCGATCGTGGCGTCGGCGGAGAAGAGGAAGCGCGCCGCGATGTCGACCTCGCTGGCGGAGCCGAGGGGAAATACCTTCTTGCGCTCGATGGCGCGCAGCAGCTTGGCCTGCATGGCCAGGCTCAGGAGGTCGATCTGGTTCAGGAAGATCGTGCCGCCTCCGGCCTGGCGCCACTTGCCCTCGCTGTCGCGGTCGGCGCCGGAGAACGCCCCCCGGCGGTAGCCGAACCACTCGCTTTCCAGGAGGGTCTCCGGCACGTCGCCACAGCCCAGGTTGAGCAGCGGCTGGAACGGGCTGGCGGCGGCCAGGGCCTCGGCCCAGAAATCCTTGCCGCTGCCGGTCTCGCCCCAGAGCAGCACGGAGGTGTCCAGCCCGGCGACGCGCTCCACGGCGGCCCGTACCGCCAGCGACGCGGGGTCGGCCAGGCTAGAGATCAGGGGAAAAATCGTAGCGTTTGGCATCCATCCACAGTTTTTCCAGCGCGTACTTTTTCCGCCACTCGGCGGAAAAGATGTTGACGATGAAGTCGACGTAGTCGACCAGTATCCACTCGGCCGCCGCCTCGCCCTCGCTGCCCAGCGGCCGCAGCCGCAGGTCCTGCTGGAGACGGTCGCGCACGGCGTCGGCCAGGGCCTTGTTCTGGCGGGCCGAGTTGCCGCTGCAGATGACCAGGTAATCGGTCATCTCGCTGAGTCCCTTCAGCTTGAGCACGGTGATCCTTTCCGCCTTCTTGTCCAGCAGGGCGGCCACGGCCTTCTTGATCCCGCCCGGAATGCGGCGATGCTGCAGGTCCTCCAGGATGCGGTCGTATTCATCCTTCTTCATACAGTTTGATTTCCTCCATGATCTTTTGCACGTTGTGCTCCACGTAGGGCGAAACGTCCTGCCCGTGGGACCTCTTGCGGCGGATGGCGGTGGCCGAGAGCTCCAGGTAGTCCGAAACGTAGGAGTGCAGGAAGGCTCCCGGCGGCGGGTCCGCCTCCAACAGGGCGGGACCGAAGGGGATGCCCTCCTCGCGCAGCAGCCGCTCGACCTTCAGCCGGTGTTCGGGGCGGCGCAGGACGACGATGAAGTAGACCTCGCGCAGTATGCGGCGGTACTCCTTCCAGGTGCGGATTTTCAGGAATCCTTCGCTGCCGGTAATGAAATAGAAGCGCTCGCCGGAAGCGGCCGCGGCCTGCAATTCGCGCAGGGTGTCAATGGTCCAGGATTCCCCCTGGCGGCGCAGCTCCAGCTCGCACGTTTCCAGCCCCGGGTGGGGCTGCAGCGCGGCCTGGAGCATGGCCAGGCGCAGTTCCGCCGCCGGCAGCGTCTGCCGCTTCTTGTGTGGCGGCCGGGCCGAGAGGATATAGAGGACGCGGTCCAGGCCGAAGGCGGTCTTGATCTTAAGGCCCAGCTCGATATGCCCCCGGTGGACGGGGTTGAAGGTGCCGCCCAGCAGACCGGTCTTATGCCGGGTCATGGGCCGAAAAGAGGAGTTGCTTCATTCTTTCCAGGTTGGTCGCCTTCAGTGCCGAGATCTCCACGAGGGGGATTTTACGCCGGCGGCAAAAATTCCGCAAGGCGTCGATGCCGTCGCGCTCCCCTGCCGCCAAATCGATCTTGTTGGCCAGGACCACGAGCTTCTTGCGCAGCAGCTGCGGCTGGTATTGCTTCAGCTCGTTCTCCAGGACCTCGAAGGTCTTCAAGGGCGGCAGGGAGCTGAAGGGTGAGACGTCGATGACGAACAGCAGGATGCGGGTGCGCTCGATGTGGCGCAGGAACTCCAGGCCCATGCCCTCGCCGCGGTGGGCGCCCGCCAGGATGCCGGGGATGTCGGCCACGATCAGGCTGCGCCCCTGGTAATCCACCACCCCCAGGTGGGGGGTCAGGGTGGTGAAAGGGTAGTCGGCGATCTTCGGCCGGGCGGCGCTGATCTTCGAGATCAGGGTCGACTTGCCGGCATTGGGCAGGCCGACCAGTCCGGCATAGGCGATGAGCTTCAGCTCGAGCACGACCTGGATGGCTTCGCCCTGCTCTCCCTTCTCGGCGCGGCGCGGCGCCTGGTTGACCGAGGACTTGAAATGGACGTTGCCGCGGCCGCCCTTGCCGCCGCGGGCGATGACGAAACGGCGGTCGAGACGGTCGAAGTCGAAAACCAGCTTCTCGTCGGGGAAGGTCTTGACCACGGTCCCGGCCGGCACCTTGAGCACGATGTCGGCGCCGTTGCGGCCGCTGCACTTGCGGCGGCTGCCGGCGCCGCCGTTTTCGGCGGCGAACTGGCGCTGGTATTTGAAGTCGGTCAGGGACTGGCAAACCGGGCTGCTGATGATGACGATGTCGCCGCCCTTGCCGCCGTCGCCGCCGTCGGGGCCGCCGCGGGGGATGAACTTCTCGCGGCGGAAACTGCGCGAGCCGTCGCCGCCGTCCCCGGCGCGGAAAGAAACGATGACGCGATCAACGAACATGGGATGGCTGCCCCGGGTGCGGGGAAAAGCGGGCGGGGGAGGCGAGCCGGCCCCGCCACGGCTTAGCTGGGATCGACCTCAACGAACTTGCGGCCGGCGCGGTCGACGAAGCGCACCTTGCCGCTGGACAGGGCGAACAGGGTATCGTCCTTGCCGATGCCGACGTTCTTGCCGGGGCGGATGCGCGTGCCGCGCTGGCGCACGATGATGGAGCCGGCGTGGATCTGCTCGCCGCCGAACTTCTTGACGCCGAGGCGCTTGGACGTGCTTTCACGGCCGTTCTTGGCGCTGCCGCCCGATTTCTTGTGAGCCATTATTCCGTCTCCTTTTCCTTGGCCTTGGCGCTTGACTTGATCTCGATCTTTTCAATCTGGATGCGGTGCAGCTTCTGCCGGTGGCCCTGGGACTTCTGGTAGCCCTTCTTGGGCTTGTACTTGAATATGCGGATCTTCTCGTCCTTGATCTCGCCGAGGACCTTGGCTTTGACCTTGGCGTTCTTGACGTAGGGGTCGCCGATGAGCACGTCCTTATCGCCCTGGACCAGCAGCACCGTATTCAGGCTGGCCGTATCCTTTTTTACGAGCTCCGCGGGCAGCAGCTCGATCTCCAGTATATCGCCTTCGGCCACTTTATACTGCTTTCCGCCGGTTTCCAATATGGCAAACATGGTCATACTCCTTGGTTGGATGTCACTTTTTATACCATAAATCGCGTCCGGAGTCAACCTCGCCCGGCAGCGGACCGCCGGTCAGCGGGAAGGGCGGGCGGCCCTTCCACAGGGGGACGGCGCGGGTCTTTTGCAGGTGCTCGATCAGGCCCACGGCCAGCTTGACCGTCTGCCGCAGCCCCTGCAGTTCCCAGGCGGGGTCGAATTCGTCGTCGACGGTGTGGTAGGCGCCGCCCTGGAAGAACTCGGCAAGGCGGTTGCGCCCGCTGGCGGTCTTTTCTCCCGCCGAGAGCCAGGTTGCCGGGATGCCGGCCTGGGCGAAAGGGAACTGGTCGGAACGGAAGAACAGCCCCTGGTCGGACATGGAGAACGGCGCGTAGTTCAGCCCCTGGGCGGCGGCCACCTGGCGCAGCATCCCTTCCAGGGTCGAGTATTGCGCCCCCTCGGCGAACATGTCCGGGCTCTCTTCCCAGACCGGCGTGGACTCGAAATTGATGTTGGTCACGATCGTCCGGCGGTCGGCCCGGGAGACGAAGTATTTGGCCCCCAGCAGTCCCGCCTCCTCGGCCTGGCAGGCCAGGAAGGTCAGGCCGTAATGAAGCTCGCGCCCGGCCTCGGCGTAGACCTTGGCCACCATGGCCATGGCCGCCACGGCCGCGCCGTTGTCGATGGCGCCATTGAAGATCTGGTCTCCCGCTCTGCGTTCGTCGCGCCCCAAATGGTCGATATGGGCGCTGACGACGATGCTTTTGCCCGAGCGGCCGGGGAGCTCGGCGATGACGTTGCGCGCCGCCAGCGTGCGGAAGGCGTTGCGGCCGGAGATGCGCACCTTGAATCCCAGGTCGACGGGGCGGAAATCACGGCGCAGGGACCTTGCGTACAGGCGGTCCAGGTCGAGGCGGCGTGCGGCCAGGAGCGAGCGCAGGCTTTCCTCGCGGACCCAGCCGCGGAACTCCAGGCCGTTGTCCAGGTCGGCGGGCAGGTACAGCTCCTCTCCCGACCAGGAGTTGCGCACGACGTTCCAGTCGTAGCCGGCGCTGGGAGTGGTATGGATGAGCAGGATGGCCCTGGCGCCGGCGCGGGCAGCCTCCGCGATCTTGCAGGTCCAGCGGCCGAAATAGGTCAGGGCGTTGCCGTCGAAAATGCCGGGCGCGAACTGACCCGGGTCGTTGACGCGCACCACGAGCACCTTGCCGCGCAGGTCGGCCTTCTTGTAGTCGTCCCACTTCCAGAGGGTCGTGCGGATGCCGAAACCGACGAACACGGCGTCGCCTTCCAGGCAGAACTCCCTGTCCGGGCGGACATGGCTGCCGACGATCTCCTCGCCGAACGCCAGGTGGCGCCCGCCGGCTGAAGCCCTCAGCGCCTCGAGCCGGAAGCCGTGCAAGGTGAAGGGCTGGAAGCGGCTCTGCAGCCCGAATTCCTTGAACAGGGCGTGCAGGTAGTTTTCCGCCAGTTCGCCGCCGCGGGTGCCGGGGGCACGCCCCTCCAGGGCGTCGGCGCTGAGGAACTCGATCACGCTCTGCAGCTGGCCCTTGCCGAGTCGGTCACAGCGCTTCTGGAGACTGTCGCCGCCGGTTGCGGCGCCGGTGCCTGCCGCGAGTAATGCCAGGGAAAGGAAAAGGATCGGGTACCGTTTCATGGCGTGCCTCCTCTGACGGCTGCAGACCTTCTGTTGCTCGCGTTTCCCTGCATCCCGGGCGCGGGGTCTCCGCCGGTCGCACCTCGGCATGGCGGGCTACAGCGTGATGACGCGGATGGTGTCGGACAATTCCCGGCGCAGCAGGCCGTCGATGAACTGCAGGGTGCCTTTGGTGCTGCTGATGCAGCCGCGGCAGGCGCCCAGATAGCGAATGTAGACGCTGACCGTTCCCTGGGATTCCCTGATGTCGACCACCTCCAGGCTGCCGCCGTCGGCGGCCAGCATGGGCCGGACCTTCTCGTCGAGCGTTTTCTCGATGGCCCGGTGCTTGCGGATGAGGTTCATGGAGGCGAAGTCGCCGACATCGGCCTGCAGCGTGAGCTTTTCTTTGTCCATCGCGGCCCGCGTGTCGCGCAGGATATCCACCAGGTAGTGCCGGCGCTGCTCGTGGCCGCCCGGACGGATGCACGACTTGCAGAAAGCGCCGGCCTTGGTGTACTGGGTGATCTCCTCGACCGTCTTCAGGTCGTTGATGCGGATGACGTCCTGGATGGTGCGCAGGCTGACGCGGGCGCACTCGCAGACGATATCTTCCTCGGCCAGGCTGGCCATGTCGACCCCCTTGTAGATGGAGGCCGCCTTCTTGATCACGTCGTAGGCCATGACGCTGCAGTGCATTTTCTGCGGCGGGATGGCCGGGGTGCCGGCGTCGTCGCGCAGCGCCTCCTCCACCTGGATGTTGGTGATTTTCATGGCCTCGTCGACCGTCTTGCCCACGCTCAGCTCGGCCATCACGTCCGAGGAGGCGATGGCCGTGCCGCAGCCGAAACTCTTGAACTTCGCGGCCAGGATGCGGTCGCTCCTGGGATCGACGGCCCAATACAGGCGCACGGCGTCGCCGCACGATTCGGCGCCCCAGTCGGCCACGACCAGGCGCGCGCCCAGGGCGGCGGCCTCGGCTTCGCTGATCTCGCCGCGGTGGCGGGGGTTGTTCATGCGCTCGCTGACCTTGGCCGAGTACTGTTCCCAAAGGGAACCGCCGATCAGGTCGTTCTTTGCCATTTCAGTCGCCTCCTCCGTCTTTTGCCGTCGTCCCCGCGCCCGGCCCGTCACCGTACGATGAGGAGATGGCGCGCAGCCTCTCCGCCGAGCGGCGGACCACCTGGGCGGTGCGCTCGATCTCCCCGGCCGTGGTGAAGCGCGACAGGCTGAAGCGGATGCTGGTGTGGGCCAGCTCGTCGCCGAGGGCCATGGCCACGAAAACCGGATTGGGCTCCAGCGACTCGGAGGCACAGGCGCTGCCGGTGGAAGCGGCCACGCCGCCGGCGTTGAGGTCCCAGATCATGGCCTCGCCCTCAATGCCGCGGAAGCTGGCCAGAATGGTGTTCGGCGTGCGCAGCCCGCGCCGGCCCAGCACCAGGGTGTCGGGGATGGCCAGGATGGCGTCCTCAAGCCGGTCGCGCAGGGGGCGCACGACGCTCTCCTCGTAGGCCAGGTTGTCGACGGCCATCTCCATGGCCAGCCCCATGCCGACCAGATAGGGCACATTGACAGTGCCGGCGCGCCGGCCGCCCATCTGCTCGCCGCCGTGAAGCAGCGGCGTCAGCTTGCGCCCCTTGCGGATGAAGAGGCCGCCGATGCCCTTGGGCCCGTGGAACTTGTGGGCGCTGAAGGTGAGGAAATCCGCCGCCACCTGGCGCATGTCGATCGCGACCTTGCCGACGGCCTGCACGGCGTCGGTATGGAAGAGAACGCCGTTCTCGCGGCAGACCTCGGCCAGCTCGCGCACGGGAAAGATCAGGCCGGTCTCGTTGTTGGCCCACATCACCGAGACCAGGGCGGTGCGCTCGGGATGGATGTGGCGGCGCAGCGTCGCGGCATCAACGATGCCGTCGGCGTTCAGCGGCATGGTCGTGACCTTGGCTCCGAGCTCCTGCAGGAAGGCGCAGGCGTTGCGCACGCAGGGGTGCTCCACCGGGGTGGTCAGGATCTCGTTCCTGGCGCCGCTGCGCAGCAGGTCGAACCAGACGCCCTTGAGCACGTGGTTGTTGCCCTCGCAGGCGCAGCTGTTGACGATGATGTCGTCCTCGTCGCCGGCGCCGATGCCGGCGTACAGGCGGTCCATGGCCAGGCGCATGGCGGGATGGACCTCGGTGCCGAAGGCATGCAGGGAGTTGGGATTGCCGTATAGCTGGCAAAAGTAGGGCTCCATCGCCTCCTTGACCCGCGGGTCGACGATGGTGGTGGCGTTGTTGTCCAGGTAGATCCTATCCATGGCGTGCTCCGTTCATCCTGTCCATTATAATTTCAATTCCCGGCCTTTGCAAGGGCGGGGCCGAAAAAACATTTGCTATCGGGCATTTGCCGGACTTTATTCGTTCACCTGTTTTTGGCGCGGATCATGGTCAGCATCATCTTGAAGGGGGTGAGCGCCTTGAGCGCGTGGGACTGGTTCGCCGGCATGATGATCATTTCGCCGGCAGCGACCCGGTGGGGCTCGCCGGCGATGCGGATCTCGGCCTCGCCGTCGGTGACCTGGACCAGGGCGTCGAACGGCGCCGTGTGCTCGCTCAGCGCCTGCCCTTCGTCGAAGGCGAACAGCGTGACCGTGCCGGTCTCTTTCTCGACCAGGGTCTTGCTGACGACGGCCCCATTCTGGTAGGCCACCAGCTCTTTCACGTTCAGTATTTCCACCATGGCTTTCTCCTTTTATTTTTCACCCTGCAGGCACAAGCGGATATCCTCGTCGGCCGTGCCGATGGGCTTGAGGGCGAACTTTTCGACCAGGACCTTCAGGACATTGGGCGTGATGAAAGCCGGCAGTGTCGGCCCCAGGCGGATGTGGCGCATGCCCAGCGCCAGCAGGGTGAGCAGCACGATGACCGCCTTCTGCTCGTACCAGGAGAGGACCAGCGACAGCGGCAGCTCGTTGACGCTTACCCCGAAGGCTTTGGAAAGGGCCAGGGCGATCTGGATGGCCGAATAGGCGTCGTTGCACTGGCCGACATCCATCAGTCGCGGCAGGCCGGCCACGGTGCCGAAATTCAGCTTGTTGAAGCGGTACTTGCCGCAGGCCAGGGTGAGGATGACGCAGTCGGCCGGGACCTTTTCGGCGAACTCGGTATAGTAATTCCGGCCGCTCTTGGCGCCATCGCAGCCGCCGATCAGGAAGAAGTGCCGGATCTGTCCAGCCTTGACCGCGGTGACGACCTGTTCGCCGGCACCGAGCACGGCCTGGTGGCCGAAGCCGACGGTGATGCTGGGGCCCGGCTCGTCGGCGGCGAAGCCGCCCATGGCGAGCGCCTTGTCGATCAGCAGCGAGAAGTCGCGGCGGTCGGGGATATGGCCGACGCCGGGCCAGGCCACCAGGCCGCTGGTGAAGATGCGGTCCATATAGGAGGGCTTGGGCTTCTGGATGCAGTTGGTGGTCATCAGGATGGGGCCGGGGAAGCGCTCGAACTCCTTCTGCTGATCCTGCCAGGCGCCGCCGTAGTTGCCCGCCAGGTGGGGGAATTTCTTCAACCCCGGGTAGCCGTGGGCCGGGATCATTTCGCCGTGGGTATAGACCTGAATGCCCCGTCCCGCGGTCTGCTGCAGCAACTCGTAGAGGTCCAGCAGGTCGTGACCCGAGACCAGGATGGCCGGCCCGCGGCGAGCGCCCAGCGCTACGGGCGTGGGTCGGGGATGGCCGAAGCGCCCCGTGTGCCCCTTGTCCAGGATCTCCATGCAGCGCAGGTTCACCCGCCCCAGTTCCAGATTCAGCTCGAACAGGGCGTTCATGTCCAGCGTGTCGTCGACCAGCGCCGCCAGGGCCTTGTGGAAGAAGGCGTTGACCGCCTCGTCGCTCTCGCCGAGGATGGCGGCATGGTCGGCGTAGGCGGCCATGCCCTTGAGCCCGTATGCCAGCAGTTCGCGCAGGCTGCGGATGTCGGGGTTGAGCTGCGGGTTGGCCATGATGCCGGCGGCGCCGCCCTGCTTCAGCAGCCCCTCCATGGTGCCGGCGGGAATGAAGGCCGCGGCCTCGGGGATCCGGGCGGCGAACGGGCTGCCGTTCCTCTTTTGATACAGGTCCAGGAATTCCTTCTTGAGGGTCTCCTTGAGCCTGCCGGCCTGGTCGATCAGGCCCTTCAGGCGCTGGGGATCGAAGTCGACGTTGGTCACGGTGGTGAAGAGGGCCTCGATGACGAAGCGGTCGGCGCCGGGGTCGACGTGCCCGAGCCCGCGCAGGCGCTGGCCCAGCCAGCCGATCCCCTTCAGCTGATGCAGCAGCAGGTCCTGGAGCAGCGATACCTCGGGGCCCTTGCCGCAGACGCCGAAGCGGGTGCAGGCGGTGGCGTTGCTGGTCTGTTCGCACTGGTAGCAGAACATGTTCATGGTGGTCTCCTTGGATTATTTCACGGCAAGCAGCTGGCCTTGGATCGAGATCGTATAGTCGTGCACCGGGATCGTTTTTCCCGAGCGGGCGAGCGCCTGGCGTACGAGGGCCGTGGTGCCCGAGCAGCAGGGAACCTCCATGTGCACCACATGCAGCGAGCGCACGCTGTGCAGGTTGAGGATGGCGGTCAGCTTTTCCAGGTACTGGTCGTTGGCCTGGTCGAGTTTGGGGCAGAAAATGACGGGGATCTTGCCCTTGACGAAATCCTCGTGGAACGGGGCGTGGGCGAAAGGGACGCAGTCGGCGGCGATCAGCAGGTCGGCGTTGTCGAAGAACGACGCCTGCGGGTTGAGCAGCTGCAGCTGTACCGGCCAGGTGCGCAGTTGCGAAGGGGCGGCCCCGGGCGCAGAAGGGGCCGCGGGCGGGGAAGCCGGCTCCGGAAAGCGCCGGTCAGGCAGGCGCGAACCGGGGCAGGTCGGGGGCTCCTCCTGCGCGGCCGCGGCAATCACCGGCTCGGCTGCAGGAAGCGGCAGGCCCTTCTCGCGCAGGAAGCGCCGCGCCTCCTCCAGGTAGCCCAGTTCGTCATGGGCGGCCAGATGCTCGAGGTGGGCGCGGATGACGTTCGCGCCCTGGGTCACGATGTTCTCCATGACCCGACGCTCGTCGTACGGCTCCGCCTCGCGTTCCTCGACGCGGATGGCGCCGAGCGGGCAGTTGCCGATGCAGGCGCCCAGCCCGTCGCAGAACAGGTCGGAGACCAGCCGCGCCTTGTTGTCGATGAGCTGCAGCGCCCCTTCGGGGCAGTTGGGCAGGCACTGGCCGCAGCCGTTGCACAGGTCCTGGTCGATGCGGATGATCCTTCTCTTCATTTTGTCTTGCTCCCTGGCATGGCGATCGCCGTTTCCAGAGAGCCCCACAGCTTCCCTCCGGAACGCATCAGGTCGAAGGCCCGGCCGCCGATGTGCCACTGCAGGACCAGCAGGCGCAGCGCGCCCATGATCATGGTGAACAGGTGCTCGGGCGGCAGCCGGCGGATCGTCCCCTGGCGCTGGCCGGCGCGCAGGGTCTCCAGCAGCAGGCGGCGGTGGCCCTGCAGCACCTGGTGGATCCTGGCGGCCAGGGCCGGGTCGTGCTGGAACAGGCTCTCGGCGAACATGACCGTGGCCATGGCGCGGTCCGAGGCGAAAACCCGGCAGCGGTCGAGGAAGAACAGCTTGACCTTCTCCAGGCCGGAGCAGCCGCAGCCCCGGATCTCGGCCAGCAGCCGCTCCGAGCCGGCGGCGAACAGGTCGACGACGGTGCTCAGGATCTCCGACTTGCTGCGGAAGTGGCGGTAGACAGCGGCGTCGCTGAAGCCCACGCGACCGGCGATGCCCTTGATGGTCAGTGCCTCGGGCCCGCGCTCGGCGACGATCTCCAGCGCGGCCGCGATGATCTGCCGCTGCCGGCCCGTGATCTCCTTCATGCCCGCCTCCTTGTAAGTTAATGCAAACTAACATAACCATTTTAGTATAATAACTGCCGCCTGTCAACACCCAGCGAAATTTTTTCAGGTTGACAGCCCCGCGCCGGCATGGTACTAGTCCTTGACATGGACCCGCTCCCACTCCGCCTGCGCCCCGGCCGGCCGGGCTATCCCTGGAACGTCTTTTTCGCCTGCCTCTGCGCCGCCATCGTGTTCCGCTACCTGTGCCACAGCCTGATGCTGATCCCGGTCCTGCTCAACGAACTGCGGCCGGCGCCGACCGTCCCCGATCTGCTGCTGGCGATCATTCCGCGCCTGGACTGGCTGGCTCACGTCAACTACTATCTCTGGATCGCCTGCTATTTTCCCCCCGCCCTATACCTGCTCTGGCGCGACCATGGGCTCTTCGCCCGTTTCATCCTCATCGACGGCGCCGTCTCCCTGACTCGCGGACTGATGATCCCCCTGACCGGCCTGGGCCCCCCTTACGGGGCCGATGTCAACGCCCTGCGCCCCTTCGACTTCTGGCCCACCTGGTGGAAGCTGGTGAATCCCTGGCGGGCCCTGGTGGGAGACAGTGCCGGCGTCTATCTGACCAAGGACATGTTCTTCTCCGGGCACGTCGCCACGACCTTCCTGCTGTTCCTGTTCGGGCGGCAACTGGGTCGCAAGCCGGCCCGCGTCTTCCTGGCCCTGCATCTGTCCTCGCTGCTGGTGGTGTTCTTCTCCCACCTGCACTACACCGTCGACGTCATCGGCGCCTATGCCGTCACTTTCATGCTCTTCACCCTGGGCGACCCCTGGCTGCGCCGCCGCTTCCCCGCCCTGCGCCCACCGGGTCTTTGACAAAACCAGCGGGCTTCATTACAATTTCCCTATAATCTTTCCGCACCAAGGAGGATCGCATGGGTGTTTATCTTTCCAAGCGCGCCGATCACGTGAAGCTGTACCTGGCCCTGTGGCTGGTCGCCTTCATCGGGCTGTGGGTGAATTTTTTCGGCGATTTCAGCGAGCCGTTCCGCGTGGCCACCATCTCCTACTTCCTGGCCTACCTGGCGGTGGCCGTCGGCGCCTTCTTCATCCTGGCGCCGCTGCTGAAGGGCAAGGCCATCACCTCGGAAAAAAGCAGATGGTTGCCCTTCCTGCCGGTCCTGCTCCTGCTGCTGCACTGGCTGTTCCAGCAGATGGAGCGCATGTTCGCCCCCGGCGGCAGCGTGGCGCTCTTCTCCTTCGACATCCTGGTCAGCCCGCTGTTCCTCCTGTTCCTGTTCCTGGGCCTGGTGCTCTATCTGCTGGCGGCACAGCCCCAGATCATGGATGCCGTCTTCGTCGGCATGAAGAACACGGTGCGCCTGTTCGTGGCCGTCTCCTTCCTGGCCCTGGGGCTGATCATCCTGGCCCAGATCATCCAGTCCGTATCGGCGCTGGCCAAGATCGGCGTCGACATCGGCGCCTGGAGCAACTATGCGCGCCTGGGCGTGCTCAGCAGCGGCGGACTCGTCGTCTCGCTGCTGCTCGACCTGCTCCTGCTGCTGGTGCCGCTGTGCGGCTGGATCCTGCTGCAGAAGCTGCTGGGCAAGGCCACGCCCAAATGGGACCGGCTGCTCAAGCTGCCCTGGCGCTGGCTGGCCGCCCTGCCGCTGTTCCTCATCGTCCTGGCCGCCCTGGTGCAGCCGGCGACCTTCCTGCAGCCCTGGTTCGTCATCACCGCGATCCTCTCCTTCATTTCCATCCTGGTCAATTTCCTGGCCGCCAGCCAGAACCCGGCCGCCGTGGGCATCGTCAAGCTGGCCGAGTCATTCTTCTTCTATCCCTACCGTTATTTCCGCAAGATCGTCCAGTTCGCCAGGAAGGACCTCGAGGTGACCGAGAACGAGAACGCCGGCATCGACTATTTTTGCTATTACATAAGGGGCTTCATCTGCGTCGCCATCCTGGCTTTCTGGGCGCTGCTGGCGCTTTATCCCATCCAGCGCTTTTTCGGGCTCGACCTGCTGACCCTGCCCATGCGACCCGAGCTCTTCTCCCTCGACAGTTTCCAGGGATTGCTGATCTACCCGCTGGTCTTCTTCATTGTTCCGCCGCTTTATGCCCTGGTGATCACGCTGTGCTACGAGGTGGCGGTGCTGCTGCTGCAGATCCTGGTCAAGATCAGCCAATACCTGGGCAAGTTGCTGGATAAGAACTGATCCCGCGCGGAGCGGGCCGGCGCCCGGCCCGCTCCCGCCGTTCCTGTTTTCCGCCAGCATTGTCTTCAGCCGGACCTTTTCATGTGTCGGCGAAAGCGGAATACCTTGCATGCTGATCTAGGCGCGGATCCGCTTCCGCGCCAGGGGCACGGCAACGGCGAGGAAGACCAGCTCGACGGCGAGGAAAGCCAGCAGCCCCCGCATGGCGCCCGAAGTGAAGCCGTAGGCATGCAGCCCCAGGCCAAGCAGGTTGACCCCGAACCAGGCCAGCGCCACGGTGACGAGCGAGCCGACGGCGCCGGCGGCCAGGCCGACGGGCCCGATCCAGCCCGCCAGCCGGGAGTGGAACAGCGCGGCGCACCAGGCGATGATCAGCAGGGCGCCGTTCTCCTTGGGGTCCCAGCCCCAGAACCGGCCCCAGGACTGGTCGGCCCAGATACCGCCCATGAGCGTGCCGATGACGGTGAACACCAGCCCGAAGGCCAGGACGGCGTACAGCAGGCGGGCGGTGCCGGCGACGGCGTCGTTGCGCCCGCGGACGGCCTGGATGATCAGCACATGGCCGATGATGCCGGCGACGACGCAGCCGCCATAGCCGAGGGCGATGGTCACCACGTGGGTCGCCAGCCACAGGTTGGAATCGAGCACAGCCGTCAGCATGCCCATGGTGTCGCCCTCGAGCGCGTGGCGCCCGGAGACGGAGAGCAGGGCGGCCGCGGCCAGGGCGCCGGCGGCCAGGCCGGGCCCCCGCTTCTGCAGCCGGGCCGCGACCAGTCCCAGCGCGGCGGCGGTCCAGGCGACGAAGACGAACGTCTCGTAAAGGTTGGTCACCGGCGGCCGGCCGCTGATCAGCATGCGGGCGGCGATGCCCAGCGTGTGGGCCAGGAAACCCGCTGCGACTGACCACGCCGCCATTCGCGTCACCGGGGAACAGCGGCAGGCCATGGCCAGGAGCAGGAACAGCAGCGCCAGGCCGTATGCCAGTCCGGCCATGAAGAAAGGGTTGGCGCGGTTGTAGAGCACCTCCAGGGAGATCTTCCATGGCCGGGGCGTATCCGGCCCCTGGCGGCCGCGGATGGAGCGGTTGAACCCGGCCAGGGCGCGGTCAAACGCCGCGGGATCGTTCCGGCCATACGCCCGGGCTGCCGTTGCCAGGAGCGAGATCTCCGCCTGCACCATTGCCGGCAGCGGCGTGCCTCCGGCCAGAGCCCGGCCCGGGCTGAGCCAGCGATCGCCGGCCAGGGGGATGACGGCCGGCAGCGACGATGCGCCGCCGGCTCCGCCCGCGGCGCTTTCGCCGCCCAGCGCGAAGGCGAACGCGTGCAGCAGGCCGTGGTAGGCCGACAGGTTGTAGAACAGGCGCAGCGCTTCGAATTCGACCCGGTCCAGGTCTTTCTCGTCCCGGGAGGAGCCGCGGAAGGCCAGCTCGTGCAGCCGGCGCAACCCGGGGCGCAGCTGCGCGTGCGTGTAGCGGCCGCGCCCGCGGTTCGTTACGCCGATGGCGTCCAGCAGCTCGGGCTGCCGGACCAGGAAAACGGCATCGGCGGCGCTGGCGCCGGGGGCGAAAAGGACGCGCGAAAGCCATTCGCAGGCGTCGATGCCTTCGGGACGGGCCCGCCCTGAAAATTGCTTGAGCAGGTTGCGGGCGAATGTGTCCAGGGGCTTCAGTCGCCCCTGGTCCATGACCGCCATGCGCCGGAACTCGCGCAGCTGCACGGGGGCTGCGCTGAGGGTGGCGGCCGCTGCCAGCCAGACGGTCAGCATCAGGGCGGCCCGCGCTTTCATGGATGCCTCCCTGTCGCCGGCGCGACTTCCTTACGCTGGACGGCGATCATGGCCAGGAAATGCCAGGCCAGCCCCAGGAAGAGCAGGGCGCTGGCCGCGTAGGGGAGCCAGCGGCCCGAGTTGCGAACCACCGAGAAGGTGGAGCTTTCCACCCCTTCTTCCTCCTCGGCATAGGAGGACTGGTAGAACGCATAGCCGCCCGTGCGCAGCGGGCGGTTCATGGCGATAACGGCACTCCGGCTGCGCCCGTCGCCGGCGATGACCTCGACGCGGCTGGTGAAGCTCTTGGGAATGTCGGTCCCCGGGTGCGTGACCTTCTCGAAGTCGATCAGCTTCAGCGCGAAGGGCAGGCGCACTCCGCTCTGGCCGTCGGGGAGCGAAAGGACACTCCCGCTTTCGCCCTCGCGCAGGGTCAGGAAATATTCTCCGCTGGAGAGCGCGATGTAGAACCCGCCGGCGATGAGCAGCAGCAGGCCGTAGTGGATGAGGATCAGCCCAACGTGGCGCCAGCGGTAGCGCAGGCGGAAGGCTGCAGCCGCCAGCAGGTTGACGAAGAGGAGCAGCCCGGCCGCCAGCAGGCCCGGAAGGGGAATGAAGCCGAAGAGCGGAAAAACCCAGGCGGAGAACACGTCGCGCCGGGCCGCATCGAGGCCGTGCTCGGCCTGCCAGGCGGTGCCGCCGAGGACCAGCAGCGCCAGCAGCAGCAGCAGGACGACGGTCAACTTCAGCGAGGCCAGCGAGCGGCCGATCCCGGCCAGGGCACCTGTACGCATGGTATTTTTCATGGGCGGAACGCTGACGCCAGTTATACCATGGCGGAAGGGAATGGTCAAAAACATCGCGCCGGCTGCAGCCCGGCCCGCGGCAGGACGGATCGTTCGCGGCGCTGGCCGCTCATGGCTCCATGGGCAAAAAAAAACCCGCCCCCCGGAGGGGGGGCGGGCAAAAGTCGGCTATGGGACTAGCTGACGTTTAGAAGCTGAACTTGAATCCGAGGCGCGCGGTCAGCGGCGAGTAGGGATACTCGCCCATGAGGTAGCGCGGGTCGAGGACGGGGTCGTAGTCGTTGATGTCCCAGGCGCCCTCGGCGATCCGCTCGTCGGAGATGGCCACGGCGCCCTGGTTGTATATCCCGTACAGGCGCTGCGGCTTCTGCATGTTGAAGATGTTGTCGATGTTGAGGTTGATGTTCAGGTTGTTGCTGCCGAGCTTGAGGTTGTATTCGCAGTAGAAGTTGGCGTACCACAGGAAGGGGGAGCGTTTCTCGTTGCCGCGGCCGAAGGGGAAGTAGCCCTGGTAATCCATGGCCCATTCGGTCGAGGTCGGCACGCCGCTCATGGCGTTCAGCACCAGCCCGGTGGTCAGGCCGATGGGGAAGGAGTAGGAGCCATAGGCCTTGAAGTAGTGGGGGCGGTCGCCGGGCAGCGGGCCGATGGACGGATTCAGGTCGCGGTCCAGTGAGACGTACCAGTTGTCGAAGTAGCGGGCGACGTTGGGGTTGGAGCGGGCCGTCGTGCCGAAGCGGTTGGAGGTGGCCGTCTCGTCGCCCGAGGCCAGGCCGCTGTAGTTGCCCCTCAGGCTGCTGTAGGTGTAGGAGACGCCGCCCAGCCAGTTGTCGGAGAAGCGCTTGTCGAGGGAGATGTTGATGGCGTAGTAGTCGCGCTTGGCCTTGACGCAGTCGGGAGCGTTCTGGGGGATCAGGCCGGCGGCCCTGGCCTCGGCGTATTTCCCCTTGAGGAAGTCGCTGCCGGGGTTGGTGGTGTAATACAGTTCGCCCGCCGGCAGCACGATGCCGCAGTCCTCGATGGCCCAGAGCAGGGCCTTGTTGACGAAGCGCACCGAGAGGGACAGGTTCTCGCGCAGCCTCTTTTCAAGGCCGAAGGAGATCTCGCGCTGGGTCATGGGCTTCATGTCGGGATCGGTGTCCTCGAACGAGGGGACGCGGAAATCGAGCGTATTGCCGTCACCGAGCAGCTGGCGCCCGGGGAAGTAGCCGTCGACGCCGATCTTGTCCCATTCGTAGGTGTCCAGGGCGTAGTAGGCGCTCTTCCACTTGGTGCCGCCGTAGGAACCGGCGGCCATGTTGAGCTTCATGACGTCGTAGAACATGCCGAAAGAGCCGAACACCTTCAGCGAGGAGTCGCCGTTGACGTCCCAGATGAAGCCGAAGCGCGGGGCGATCTTGTCGGCGAAATCGAATTCGATGGCGGTCATGTCCTTGTACAACGGGTCGTCGCTGTAGGAGGGGATGACCTCCTTCTCGGCGCGCACGCCGAAATTCAGCGTCAGGCGGTTGGCGATGGTCCAGGAATCCTGGAGGTAGCCGGCGAACATGTTGCCGTAGGCGTTGTAGAAGTTGCCGTAGGGGCCGGTCACGTCGTTGCCGCGCACGCCGTAGTAGCCGTACTTGCCGCGGCCGTAATTGGTGCCGTAGGCGATGAAGTCGCGGTCCCAGGCGAAGAAGAGGACCGGATTGAGGGCGGTGTTGTCGACGTTCTCGCCGCGGCGCATCCAGCTGAAGCCGGCCTTCCAGGAGTGCTCGCCGCCGAGGTTCACGAAGTAGGAGGCGTCGAAGCTCACGCTCAGCTTTTCATTGATGTTCTTGTTGACCGAGGTGGAATTGGCGCGCGAGTAGTTCTGATAGCCCGAGGCCTTCTGGTACGCGGCCGGGATGTCGAGCAGGCCGATGTTGGTGGTCCGGAAATAGCCGCCGGGAGCCTCGGTCATGAACTGGAAGCAGGGCTCGGTGGGGAAGACCTGCGGTTTGTTCTGGTCGGTCCGGAAATAGCCGGCCCGGGCGCTGAGCATGAAGTTGTTGCCCACGGTCAGGTCGGCGTTGACGTTGCCCGACATGTTGGGGTAGGAGTAGCCGTAGTCGTCGTAGGAAACGGTGGGATTGGGGTTGCCGAAGGCGTTGGACAGGTCGCCCTGGTACTTGTAGAAGTTGTTGACCACGCTGGCGCCCACGCGCAGGTTCTTGAACGGCTGGGCGGTCAGCTTGAGCGAGTAGTTCATCTGGTTCTGGGTGCGCTGCCAATCCCGCGTCTCGCCGCTGAGATAGGTGGTGGTGCGCGTGTTGTGGAAGTAGCTCGGGATGACCGAGCCGAAGAACCAGAGCCGGTCCTTCAGGATGTAGCCGCCGAGGTTGAAGCCGCCTTCGAGGGTGTAGTCATCCTCCACGCCGAAATAGACGTCGTAGGGATGCTGGACGGCGATGGAATCGTCGTTGAAGTCCAGGTCCAGCTTGGGGCCGTTCTTGGCGCGCAGCGCGGAGCCGCTGTAATAGCCGACGACCTCGCCGTGGAAGGCGTTGCCGCCCGAGCGGGTGATGACGTTGACCACGCCGCCGAGCGAGCCGCCGAACTCGGCCTGGTAGCCGGAGGCCTTGACCTGCACCTCGTCGACGAAGTCGAACGACACGCTCTGGCCGGGGCGGCCCGTCGTGATGTTGGTGGTGTCGGCGCCGTCGACGTAATACATGTTCTCCAGGCCCGAGGCGCCGTCGACCGACATGCCGCCCGCGCCCAGCGGCTCATTGGAGACGCCGGGGATGGCGGTGATCAGCGAGTCGAAGTTCCGGCCCTTGGGCAGGGTCTGGAAGACCTCCTTGGTCAGGGTCATGCCCTTGGCCGTGCTCTTGACGTCGATCTGCGCCACCTGGCCGGAGACGGTGACCACCTCGTTCAGGTTGCCGAGCTTCATCTCCACCTTCAGGTTGAGGGTCTGTTCCAGCGCTACCTGGACGTTATCGCGCACGACCGACTGGAATCCGTCCAGGCTGAACACCAGTTTGTAGGTGCCGGGCGTCAGGTTGAAGAGGCGGAAGGCGCCGTTCTCGTCGGTGACCGCCGTGGCCTTGCCGACCAGCTTGGGGCTGGTGGCCTCGACGGTGACGCCGGGGATGAGCGAGCCGTCTTCGAGCTGCACTGAGCCGAAGATCTTGCCCGTGGTCTGCTGCGCGCACAGCAGCCCTGAGATCAGGAACATGCCGAGAGCCAGCATCGTGAACCGTTTTACAGTTCTCATTTTGTTCGTCCTCCTTTTTAAATTGACAGAACACTGCTAACCAAGCAATGATCGTGCCAAGTACGCTCCGGGTTGGCGCGTGGAGACGCCCGCCGGGGGCCGATCGTGAAGAACGCTGTCCATTCAGGCTTTCCGGGTGTTTTAATTCGGCGCGCCCGGCGAACGGCTTGCTCGCGGTAGCGGTGTTATTTCCGGTAAAACCCAGGCTTTCAGCATTTCCATTCAGAAGTAGCGGCAAATGCCAATTATTTGAATAAATATGAGCCGCCATCGGCGTGCGCGAATCCCGCTGCGGCCCGCTGTCCACTTGAGAAAAATAACTGTTTTCATCGGCCGCCGCCGGGCAACCGCGATCCGGGACAGCCGCGGAAAGGAGGGGTGAGCCCGGCTACTGAACGTAGCCGAGGGTCTTCAATTCGGCGAGAAGTTCGGGATCGATGCGCCGGCTGCCGAGGTCCTGGGGGAAAACAGGGCAGCGGCTCTTGAACGAAAGATAAAGGCTGTTCATGCGGTCGCCCAGGGCGATCGTGTCGGCGCTGCCGGACTGATTGATGCGCTCGCGCGGATGGCGGCGCGTATCGTACAGCTCGCGGCCAGCCTCGTCGGTGACGATGTATTTCCAGCCATCCCAGATGGTGGCGCGCAGCGCGGCGTCGGGGGCTCCGGGGCGGCTGGCCAGCAGCGCGGCGTAAAGGGGACGGGGGGCCGATGCGTCGTCCGCCCGGTCGAAAGGCCAGAGTGCGATCCCGGACAGCCCCTGGCGTTCGCCCAGTTTCAGCATGGCGCCCAGCGTCGGCATGATGTCGAGAGTGGAGACGGCTGCGTTGAGGCGTCGCGGCGCCAGGTTCAATGAACGGCTCCAGAAGAGCAGGGGCACGCGCAGCACTTCGTTGTAGAGTGTCTTGCCGTGCCCGGTCTGGCCGTGCTCCAGGAACTCCTCGCCATGGTCGGCCGTGACGACGAGGATGGTGTTTTCCTTCCAGGCCAGGGCGGCGGCCAATTCCCGCAGCCGCTCGTCGACGAAACGGATCTCGCTGTCGTACCTGGCCAGGTTATCGCGCAGGTCGTCGCTGCCGGGAACGTACCAGGGGGAATGCCCCAGGTAGGGGGCATGGGGATCCATGTAGTGCAGGTACAGAAAATACGGCGCGCCGGAGCGCATTTCCTTTTCCCATTGCTGCGCCCGGCGGTTGACCTCCGCGGCGCCGCGGTTGTTCAGGGTGACGAAACGGTCGAAGCCCTGGGTAAACCCCTCGGCCTCACAGATATTCAGGTTATCGGCGACGGCGAAGGTCCGGTAACCGCTGCCGCGCAGCCATTCGGCCAGTGTCAGCGCCGCTGCGGGAATGCGGTTCAGGCGCAGGCTCGCATCCAGGGCCTGCTGGTTCAGCGTGACGATCATGCCTTTCTGTACGCCGTGCTGGAAAGGATAGAGCGATGTCAGCATCGAGGCCGTGGCCGGAGAGGTATGGGAAGATGCCGAGTAACAGGAATCGCATACGACGCCCTGCGCGGCCAGGCGGGTCAGAAAAGGGGCGGTGTTCACCGGGTAGCCGTGGAAGGGCAGATGGTCGCGACGCAGCGTGTCGATGACCACCAGCACGACATTGGGCAGGGCCTGTGGCCGGCTGCGGCCGCAGGATGGGAGAAGCAGCGCCATTGCCAGCAAAACCGGCAGCCATCCCCGGATCTGCCGGGCGTTGTCCCGTTTTTCAGCGCGGTTTCGGCGCATGCTCCTCCTTTCTGAACCGCTGCAGGACAGCCAGGTTCATTTGGGCGTTGGCGTCGGACGCATCGATGGCCAGAGCGGAGAGGAACTCGCGTTCGGCCCCCTCGAGGTCGCCCAGTTGCATCCTGGCGATGCCCAGATTGTTGTGGGCGCTGGAGAGGAATTGACCGGCGGCGATGACCAGGCGCAGCGGCTCGATGGCCATGTCGGGATAGCCGCATGTCACATAGGCGGCTCCCAGATCGTTCAGCAGTGCCGGATCATCCGGCTTGGCGCCCAGCCGCTCCAGGATATCCCGCACCAGCGGGTAGCGTGCCGCGGCGTCGCGCTGGCGCGCGAGGCCGCGCACGAACTGCCGGCCCCACAGGGCCTTCTCGTTCTCCGTCTCCACGGCCAGCACCTGCTCGTAATGCTGGCCGGCTTTCTCCAGCTCGCCCAGGCGCGCGCACAGGTCGGCCATGTGCAGGTGGGCCTGGACGTCGTCGGGGTAGCGTTCCAGGATGCGCAGGTAGCACTTCTTCGCATCCTGGAACCGCTTCTCCTGCTCGTAGATCACCCCCAGGTTGCCGTTGACCTCGGGGTTGAGGGGATCGATCGCCGCCGCCTTCAGCAGCCAGGCCTTGGCGCGGCTGTCGTCCCCCTCCTTGAGCAGCTGGGTGGCCAGGTTGTAGTAGGCGTCGACGCTGAAGTCGCGTTTCATGGCGCCGACCCGCCAGTTGCAGACCAGCAGCAGCGCCGCCAGGGCCGCCAGCGGCGTGATCGCCGCCCGCCAGCGCTTCTGCCGCAGCAGCCGTCCCAGCTCCAGGGCGCCGTGGGCGGCGAATAGCACGAGGAAGGGCAGGACGTTCAGGCGGTAGCGGGCGGTGACGAAAAAGGCCAGCAGCACGAGCGCGTGGACCAGGATGAAAACGGCGGGCAGCCCGGTCAGGGGTAGGCGCCGCCGCCAGGCCAGGGCCATGCCCAGCAGGGCCAGGGGCAGGATCACTCCGAAAGGGAAGGCCAGCCCCCGCTTCCAGACCAGCAGCGCCAGCAGCGGCGAATACTGCCGGAACGCGTAGACATCCTGGTCGCGCATGATCTCATTGCCGCTGGCCAGCCAGCAGAGCTTTTTGGCCAGCAGTTGCGCGTAGGACGCCGGATCGGCGGCGATCTGTGCCAGCGCCTTGCGCATGAAATAGGCCGATTGGGCGCCGGCCTGGTGGACGCCCAGGCGTATCGGCTCGTTGAGCAGCTCGTCCCATTCGTAGCCTGGGCGGATGGCCAGTTTCTTCTCGTAGTCCGGGCTCGAGCTCAAATAGAAATTGATGCCGGCGTTGGTGCTGATGGGGACGAACTCGCGGCCCACGCGCCAGTTGCGCCAGGTGACCGGCGCGATCACCAGCAGGATGCCGGCGGCGAACGCCGCCAGGAGCAGCAGTGCGCGCGCCGCCCGGGGCCGGGCAGGGGCGCGGCGCCACTGCCAGGCGGCATAGATCGGGATGACCAGGGCCAGGGGCAGGACTACCGACATGGCCAGGGACGACAGGCCGAGCAGGGCGCCGCACAGGAAAGCGCGCGGCAGGGAGGGACGTTCCAGCGCCTCCAGCGCCGACAGCGCCAGCAGCAGGTTGAGCAGGACGATCAGCACCGGGGCCAGCAGTTCGCCTTCGTAAAACAGCATCGGCCCGTAGAGTCCGAAGGCCAGCGCTGCGGCCAGGGCGGTGCCGCGGCCGAACAGGCGGTAACCGAGCCGGTAGAGCAGCCAGGCATTGAGTGCTCCCAGCGCCATCTGCAGCAGGCGCACGAGCAGGAGATCGCGGCCGAACAGGGCATAGAGCAGGCCGAGGAAATAGGGATACAGCGGCGGCTGGAAATAGGGGGCCGGGATGGGCTCGCGCCCGGCGGCGATGTTCACCGCCATCTCGTCGTAGGTCTGGGCGTCGATGATCGGATGCTGGAAAAAGGGATTGTCCGCGATCTGAGCCAGGTAGACGAAGCGGGCGGCAAGCGCGACCGCCAGCACGATCAGGACATGGCGCCAGTTGGTTCGGCGCTGGCGGTCGGTGGCCTTTTTACCGGCCGGGACGGCCTTTTTGTTCTCGTCCATTTTGCCTCCGAGCATTACAGGTAGCCCAGGGAACGGATCTTTTTAAGGTTTTCGGGCAAGGGCCTTTGCCCGCCGGCGGCGGTGCCCCGCCGCCAATCGTTGAGTTGCCCGCGCAGCCAAGCCGCCACTTCCGGGTGCCGGGCGGCGACATTGCGCGCTTCTCCCGGGTCGGCGTCGAGGCGGAAGAGTTCGCTGCGGCCGAGATAGGGCGTTTCGATCAGTTTCCAGGGCCAGGACAGTGCGAACTGCGCCTTGTCGTCGTTGCGCCAGGCGGCGCTGCCCGGTTTTTCCAATTCAAAGGGCTGGCAGGCTTCGCCGAAGGCAAGTGCGGAGGCGCCGGCAGTTGCCGACGGCGCCAGCAGGTCGCTCCCCTCGCTGTTTCCGGGAACGTCGAGCCCGGCCAGGTGCAGCAGGGTGGGGAAGAGATCGAGGGTCTGGGCGGGAGCGGCGACGCGCCGCCCCAGGGCGTGTCCCGGGGCGCGGACCATCAGCGGCACGTGCATGCTGGGCTGGAACACGTCCAGGCCGTGATCGAAGTAATACCCGTGCTCGGTCAGGCTCTCGCCGTGGTCGGCGACCACGGCCACTGCCGTGCGCCGGCGCACCCGCTCGCGGTCGAGGTAGGCGAACAATGGCGCCAGGCTGGCGTCGAGGAAAGCGATCTCACCGTCGTACAGGGCCTCGAGGCGGCGGTAGTCGTCGGCGCGGGTGGGAATCTTGGGAAAACCGTGGCTGCCGGTGATGCCGGCGATGAAGCGGATCGAACCGTCGGCCGGGCCCGAGTATTCGGGATAGAAAAGGCGGTCGTAGGGCGGCGGCGGAGTGTAAGGATAATGGGGATCGAAACAATGGACCCAAAGGAAAAACGGCTTGTCCTCGGGCAGGGCGGCCAGCCAGCGCAACGCCCGCCGCACCGTCTCCGGAGCCCGCCGCTGCGCCTGGTCGACCTCCTCGATGTCGAACTCGTCGTCGTAGACGGCGAAGCCCTTGCGCAGACCGCAGGTGGCGTCGAGCACCGACGCCGAGACGAAGGCGGCCGTGGCGTAGCCGCGCTCGGCCAGCAGCACCGCCAGGCCGCGCTGGCCGGCCGGGACCTCGAAGCCGTTGCGCGGCACGCCCAGTCGTCGGGGGTGGCGGCCGCAGAGGATGGCGGCGTGGGAAGGCAAGGTGTTGTTGCTCACTGTGGTCGCCCGCTCGAACAGCGCCGCACCGGCGGCGAAGGCGTCCAGCACCGGCGTGCGCGCCGGCGCATAGCCGTAGCAGCCCAGTCGGTCGGCACGCAGCGTGTCCAGGGTCACCAGCACGACGTTGGTCGTTGCCGCCGCCGCCGGCTTGTCGGGAGCCGGGCGGCAGGCCACCGGCGCCATCAGGGCCAGGATCAGAAGAACCTCAAGAATCGCTTTCATGCTCCATCATACGTCACCGGGCCGACGATTGTCCAAAAAAAGGCCCGCCCCGGAAGGCCGGGGCGGGCTGGGAACATAACGGGTGCGCGCCGAGTAGCCGCGCACCGGGGTGGATCAGAACGCGAAACGCAGGCCCAGGGTGGCTTCCAGAGGGGGCAGGAAGCGGTAGCCCTGTCCGAAGCGCGGGTCGGTGATCTCGACCAGCGACTTGACGTCCAGGCCGCCGTCCAGGAATTCCTGGTCGTCGACGTACACGTTGTCCTGGTTGTAGAAGCCATAGATGCGCTGCGCCGTCTTGGCGTCGGTGAGGTTGCGGATATTGAGCGAGAGGGCGAGCTTGTTCTTGCCCAGCTTCAGGTTGTACTCGGCGTAGACGTCGGCGCTGACGGTGAAGGGGGAGCGCTCGCCGGTGTCGAAGCGGTTGTAGGGATAGTAGCCCTGCTGGCCGTTGACGGTGATCTCGGTCGTGAAGGGGACGCCCGAGTAGGCGTTGACCACGGTGCCCAGAGTGAGGCCGAAGGGGAAGACGTAGGAGACGTAGCCCTTGAGGTAGTGGGGGCGGTCGGTGACCAGGGGGCCGTCGATCGGCTTGAGGTTCTGGTCGTATGAGGTCATCCACAGGTCGAAGTAGCGGTTGACGTTGGGGTCGTTGCGCGTTGCCTCGTCGGAGCTGTTCAGGCCGGAGTAGTTGCCGGTGAGGCGGCTCCAGGTGTAGGAGATGCCGCCGAGCCAGTTGTCGCTGAAGCGCTTCTCCAGGGCCAGGTTCACCGCCCAGTAGTCGCGCTTGGCCTTGAGGGCCGGCGGCAGGTCGGCCGGCAGGATGCCGTTTTCCTTGGCGATCTGGTATTGCTCTTCCACGTAGGCGCTGCCGGGGTTGGCGATGAAGTAGGTCTCGCCCTCGGGCATCAGGATGCCGATGTCGTCGATGGCCTGCAGCAGCTTCTTGTTGACCAGGCGTCCGGAGATGGAGAGGTTGTCGCTGATCTTCTTTTCGATCCCGAAGGAGATTTCCCGCTGGGACATGGGTTTCATGTCGGGATCGGTCTCGTTGACCGAGGGGATGCGCCAGTTCTTGCTGCCCAAGAATTGGCCGGGGAAGACGCCATTGACGCCGATCTGGTCCCAGTTGGGGGTGTCGAGCTCATAGTAGTGGCTGATCCATTGGAATCCGCCGTAGGAGCCTTCGGGCAGGGCGAGTTTCATGCAGTCCTGGAAGATGCCGAAGGAGCCGAACAGCTTCAGGCTGGAGTCGCCGAACACGTCATAGATGAAACCCAGGCGGGGGGCCAGCTTGTCGCCCCAGCCGAAGTCCAGGGGAATGACATCCTTGAATTCCGGCAGGTCGCTGAAAGCGGGCACCTGCTCCTTTTCGGCGCGCAGGCCGAAGTTGACGGTCAGCTTGTTGGCGATGGTCCAGGAGTCCTGCAAGTAAAACGCGTAGCGGTTGGATTTGGCCTTGTTGATCAGCTGGCCGAAGGGCGAGCGGTTCTCGTAATAGCCGTATTTGCCCAGGTAGCCGGCATCGACCGGGCTCCCGGGAATCTGCTCTGGGAAGGGACGGCCGACGCGCAGGATGATCACCGGGTTGGGGGCGCTGCCGTCATAGTCATCCATGATCTGCACGTACTGGAAGCCGGCCTTCCACGAATGCTCGCCGGCGAAGTTCAGGAAGTAGTTGAAGTCGACGTTGGCGCTGGTGCGCGTGTAATTGGCCTTGCTCAGCTTGTAGAAGAGGCCCCAGGTGTAATTCTCCCAGAAGTTGGGCCGGATCTTGTCCTCGGGCCAGCCATACGCGGCCTCGCCGCCGGCGTTGTAGACGCGATGGTAGTAGTAGATGCCCGGAGGCTCCAGGACGGAGGAGTTGTTCTGGTTGTAGTGGCCGAAACGGGCCGAGACCTGCAGGTTGTTGCCCAGGGTGTAGTCCATGTTGCCCGAGGCCGACCAGGTGGGGGCGTTCTGCCCCATCTTGTCGTAGGTGAACTCCGATGAGCCCATGGGCTGCCAGTCGGGGAATTCGGTGCTGGG
This sequence comes from Candidatus Aminicenantes bacterium UBA2190, assembly GCA_002335385.1. Lineage (GTDB taxonomy): Bacteria > Acidobacteriota > Aminicenantia > UBA2199 > UBA2199 > UBA2199. The sequence goes on along the minus strand of DCVK01000037.1, from coordinate 20,102 downwards.
ATCATCGCCGGGCAGGCCGCCGCGCCAGCGGTTGCTGTTGCTGACGAACGAGGCCGAGAGGCGGAGATTCTTGATCGGCTCGGCCGACAGCTTGATGGAGCCGTTCAGCCAGGTGTCCTTGCGCGTGTACTCGGTCAGCGGCGCTCCCGCCACTTCATCGAAGTTGACCTGACGGTCGGTTTGGCGGTAGACGGGCAGGATCGAGCCGAAGAACCACAGCTTGTCCTTGAGGATGTAGCCGCCCAGGGAGAAGCCGCCCTCGAAGCGCGAGAAATCCTGCTTGTTCAGGTTCTCGTAGTTGTACTTGGAATACTGGGAGGGGTCATCGGGGAACAGGCGCAGGATGTCGCGTGTTTTGCCGCGGAGCGCGCTGCCCTGGTAGTAGCCGACCGCCTCGCCGTGGAACTCGTTGCCTCCCGAGCGGGTGACGACGTTGACCACGCCGCCCATGGAGCCGCCGAATTCGGCCTGGTAGCCCGAGGCCTTGACCTGCACCTCGTCGACGAAGTCGAAGGCGGCCTGCATGCGCTGCTGGGCGCCGCGGACCTCACCGGTCTCCATGCCGTCGACGAAGAAGACGTTCTCGGCGCCGCTGGCGCCGTCGACCGACAGGCCGCCGGTCATCGGCTCGTTGTAGACGCCGGGGACGGTCGTGACCAGGGTGCTGAAGTCGCGCCCCTTGGGCAGGGTCTGGAAGATCTCCTTGGTCAGGGTCATGCCCCTGGCCGTGCTCTTGACGTCGATCAGCGGCACCTGGCCGGAGATGGTGACCACCTCGTTCAGGTTGCCGAGCTTCATCTCCACCTTCAAGTTAAGCGTCTGCTCGACCGCCACCTGGATGTTGTCGCGCACGACCGACTGGAATCCGTCCAGGCTGAACACCAGTTTGTAGGTGCCAGGCGTCAGGTTGAAGAGGCGGAAGGCGCCGTTCTCGTCGGTGACCGCCGTGGTCTTGCCGACCAGCTTGGGGCTGGTGGCCTCGACGGTGACGCCGGGGATGAGCGAGCCGTCTTCGAGCTGCACCGAGCCGAAGATCTTGCCCGTTGTCTGCTGGGCGCACAGCAGCCCTGAGATCAGGAACATGCCGAGAGCCAGCATCGTGAACCGTTTTACAGTTCTCATTTTGTTTGTCCTCCTTTTTGAATTGACAAAACACTCATCACCTTGCAAAGATCGTGCCAAGTATGCTCCGGGATGCGGCGCGGAGCTGCCTCGGCAGGCGCTGGCAGCGGAAAACATTGTCCATCCTGCTTTTTCAGGAAGCGTCATCGTCCCGGTCTGCAAATGGCGCCGGGAGAACCGCGGCCGCTGTTTCTCAATTACCATGGGATTTCTGCATTTCCATTCGGAAGCGGCGGAAAAAGCCAATAAATTGAATGAAATTGCGGCTGAAAACGGCGCGGCGCACCTCGATGCGGCCCGGTGCCCTCCGGATGAAAATAAATTTCCATTGAACCGGCCGCCGGCGGGTTCAGGCCGCAAGAAACCTCCGCGTCGCCGGTTTCATCGCCGCGCGGCGAAGAAAGCTTGCCTTGTCAATGAAATCAGGTTTTGTTATAATGCAGGATCATGGATCTTCAGCGAGGCCGATGATGAAACGATTGCTCCTGTCTTTGTGCCTGTGCGCCCTGTGCTTCTCCCTTCCCGCCCAGTCCGAGAAGGAGCTCATCCAGAAGCTCCCGCCCCAGCACCGCAAGTGGCTCAGCGAGGAGGTGGTGTACATCATCACCAAGGTCGAGAAGGAGGTCTTCCTGCAGCTGGGGTCTGACCAGGAGCGCGAGACCTTCATCAGCGCCTTCTGGAAGCAGCGCAACCCCAATCCCAACCTGCCGGAGAACGAGTTCCGCAAGGAGCACTACCGGCGCATCGCCTACGCCAACAACTGGTTCGGCAAGGACTCGCCGGCTCCGGGCTGGCGCACCGATCAGGGGCGCATCTACATTACCCTGGGCGAGCCGAAGGCCATCGAGCGCTACGAGAGCGATAATGACGTCTATCCTTCCGTGGTGTGGTTCTACCAGGGGATGGCCAGCAAGGGACTCCCCGATTCTTTCAATGTCGTTTTTTTCAAGCAGCACGGACTGGGTGAATACGAGCTGTATTCTCCCGTCAAATTCGGCCCCCAGGCGCTGATGCGCAATTACACGGGCGACGCCACCTCCTACCAGAACGCCTACTACGCCCTGATGGAGCTCCAGCCGCAGCTGGCCGCCGTCTCGCTCTCGCTGATCTCGGGCGAGCCGGCGGGCGTGACGCCCTCGCTGGCATCGGAGCTGCTGATCCGCGAGAAGATCCCCGAGACCCCGCGGCGGGCCATCAAGGATATCTATGCCAGCAACTTCCTGAAGTTCCGCGGCCAGGTCGAGATCGACTACGCCGACAACTTCATCGAGAGCAGCACCCAGCTCGACGTGTTCCACGACCGCACCGGTAATTATTTCGTCCACTACCTGATCGAGCCGCGGCGCCTCTCGCTGGAGGCGCACGAGGGGAAGTACTATACCACCCTGGAGCTGTCGGGCAACATCTCCGACGACTCGGGCAAGATGCTCACCCAGATCTCGCGGCGCATCCCCATCGAGCTAAGCGCTGGCCAAATGCAGCGGGTGAAGGACAAGTTGTTCAGCTTCCAGGACATGATACCGGTCATCCCCGGCAGCTGGCGCCTCACCGTGTTCCTGAAGAACCTGACCACCAGGGAGTTCACTTCGCTGGACAAGGAGTTCGTCATCCCGGCCGATGAGAAGCCGGGCATGTCGCCGCTGCTGCTGGCCAATCGCAAGGCCGATGTGGCCGGCATCGCCGCCCACAAGCCCTTCCGTTTCGGCAACACCCACCTGCTGCCCTCGCCGCGCAACGATTTCCTGACCAGCGACGACCTGACCGTCTTCCTGCAGCTCCATGGCCTGGACGCGGCGCTGCGCGAGAACGGCGTCCTGGAATACACCCTGGTGCGGCGCGGGGAAACGGTGCTGCGCCAGGAGCGCCCGTTGCGCGACTGCGGCACCCTGCCCGACGTGATCACGACCTTCCCTTTGAAGGACCAGGCCGCGGCCTACTATACCATCACGGCGACCCTGCTGGGCGCGGGCCGGAAGGCGGTCATGACGCAGAGCGCCGAGTTTTTCATCACGCCGCAGCCGGCGCTGCCCCGCCCCTGGGTGCTCTCGGTGCCCACCGCCGCCGGCGACGAGGCGCTGTTCCTCAACGAGCTGGGGCGTCAGTACGTTCAGGTGCGCCGGCTGGACAAGGCCCGCCCCCTGCTGGAGGAATCCTTCCACCGCGACCCGAACAGCACCCGCTTCGGCATCGATCTCTGCAACGCATTGCTGCATGAGCGGCAGTACGCCCGGGTGAAGGCCATCGCCCGGCCCATGGTCAAGGAACAGTCGCGCTTCGAGTTCAGCCTGGTGCTGGGCCAGGCCTGCCAGGGGCTGGGGGAGTTCGAGGAAGCCATCGCCCAGTATGCCGAGCACATCACCCGTTTCGGGGCCAACGTCCAGGTCTTCAACCAGATCGGCGAATGCTACCAGCAGCTGGGCGACGCGGCCGGGGCGCTGAAGGCCTGGGAGAAGTCGCTGAGCCTCAGTCCCCAGCAGCCGCGCATCCAGGAAAAGATCGCCGCCCTGAAGAAAAGCCAACCATGAATCCGTCTAATTTAACCGCCGGCAAAGCGGCGAACTACAGGAGGTAGTGGAGATGAATAGAACAAACAGGAAATTCTGGGCCATCCTGGCCTGCGTGCTGGTCCTGAGCGTCTCGGCCTACGCCCAGGCGGGCCGCGGCAAGGCGCGCCTGAGCGGTACCGTGACCAACGAGCAGGGCGAGCCGGTGACCGACGCCGACATCCAGATCGAGTTCGACAAGGGCGGCCTGACCGACAAGACCAAGACCAACAACAAGGGTGAGTTCTTCTTCATCGGCCTGGGCACGGGCACGGTCCGGGTCACCGCCACCGCCGACGGCTACCTCCCCGCCAGCACCATCCTGCGCGTCGAGCAACTGCGCGATGGCGCCCGCAACTTCACCTCCCTGGTCATGAAGGAGGACAAGGAGGGGAAGATGCGCCTGAAGGACGCCGCCGCCCTGGAGGAGCTGGAGCAGGGCAACCAGCTGTTCAACGAGCGCAAGTTCGACGAGGCCCTGGTCATCTTTGAAGACTTCGCGGCGCAGAACCCCAACGTGTACCAGATCTATTTCAACATCGGCGATGTCTTCCGCGAGAAAGGCGAGTTCGACAAGGCCAACGAGCAGTATCTCATCGCCCAGGCCAAGGCCAGGGAGAAGGCCGATGTCGTCCTGCAGGCCAGGGCGCTGGCCTCGCTGGGCGAGGTCTGTTTGCGCCAGGAGAAGTTCAAGGAGGCGGGCGACTACTTCACGCAGTCGATCGCCCTCAATCCCAAGGACGAGATCCTGGCCTACAACGTGGCCGAGATCTTCTTCGGCCGCAACCAGACCGACAAGGCCATCGAGTACTATAAGCTGGCCACGCAGATCAAGCCCGAGTGGAGCGAACCCTACGAGAAGATGGGCTACGCCTACCTGAACAAAGGCGACATGAAGGCGGCCATCGGCGCCTTCCAGGATTTTCTCAAGCACAATACCGACGAGACCAAGGCCCAGATCGTGCAGGGCTTGATCGATTCGCTGTCGGGGGTCAAATAACTCAATAACAGTGTCAGTGACAGTGTCAGCAAGAAATTAAAGCAATCGGTTTACGGTAGAAGGTTTACGGTTCAAGGTAAGAGAAGATGATTGCCTTACACCATAAACCTTGCGCCGATTTCCTTTCTTCCTCATCATGCATAACGGGCATTCGTGTTAGTGTTGGTGTTAGCAGGAAAACTAAACGAACTTCAGTGTCAGTGACGGTTTTCCAGGGTAGGGGCAGGCCCCTGTGCCTGCCCCATGGAATTCACCAAAAGAAATTATGCGGAATCCAGGGCGGACACGGGGGTCCGCCCCTACTTGATCTGTTTTAATCGGAATTTGTTTGTGATTTGGTGCTTGGGATTTGGAATTTTAGTCCGATTAGTACCTTTCTTCCGCCTTATGTCCTGTGTCCTACGTCAACTGCTGGTTCTTCACTTTTGACTTTTGCCTTTTTTCCCGTTAACCGTATACCGTCAACCGTACACCAATCTCTGCTAGTCCGCTCTAGAAGCTGAATCTAAGCCCCAGCCTGGCTTCGAGCGGCGGCAGGAAGTCGGCGGCCATGAGGAAGCGCGGGTCCAGTTCCGGGTCGTGGGCGTCTATGTTCCAGGTGCCCGCCAACAGCTCTTCCTGGAACAGGGCCACGGCATACCGGTTGTAGAACGGGTAGAGGCGCTGCGCGGTCCCGGCGTTGAACAGGTTTTCCACGTTCAGGCTGACGCTCAGGCGGCCGCGGCCGAGATTCAACCCGTATTCCAGGTACAAGTTGGCCAGAAACAGGAAAGGGGAGCGCCCCTGGTCGCCGCGGCCGTAGGGCAGGAAGGCCAGGGCCTCGCCCCTGGCGTCTTCCACGATCCATAACGTGGAGGTAGGGATGCCGCTCATGGCCTGGAGGACCAACCCGGCGTTCAGGCCGAAGGGGAAGGCATAGGAGCCGTAGGCCTTGAAGCGGTGGGGACGATCGCCGGGGAGCGGGCCGGAGGCGTCGGCCAGCGAGAGGGTGCGCGAGGAGAGCCAGGTGTCGAAGCTGCCCGACCTGTAGGGCAGGCCGTTTTCCAGTCCGTCGCCGCCGGCCAGGCCGCCGTAGTTGCCCCGCAGCCGGCTGAAAGTGTAGGCGGCACCGCATAGCCAGTTGCCTGAGAAGCGCTTCTCCAGCGCGACGGTCAGGCCGTCGTAATCGCGCCGCGCCGGCTGGGGGTCGGGAACGGCCTGCGGCAGCAGCCCGTTCGCCCTGGCCCAGGCGAATTTCTCGCGGATGAAAGCGCCGCCCGGGTTGGCGATGTAGGAATACTGGCCGATCGCGGTCGACACGCCGATGTCCTCGATGGCCTGGACCAGGTGCCTGCGGGCGAAGCGGGCTGACAGGACGATGTTCCGGCCCAGCACTTTCTCCAGTCCCAGAGAGAACTCATTCTGGGTCATGGGCTTCAGGCCGGGATCGGTGGCGTCCATGTCGGGCTCGCGAAAATTGAATGTCTTGCCGGGAAGAAGCAGCTCCCCCGGATAGTACCCGTTCACGCCGATCTTGTCCCACTCATAGGTGTCCAGGGTGTAATAGGCGCTCTGCCACTTGAAGCCGCCGTAGGCCTTGGCGGCCATGGCCAGCTTCATCTCGTCGTGGAACACGCCAAAGGAGGCGAAGGCCTTGAGCGACGAGTCGCCGCGGACGTCCCAGACCAGGCCCAGCCGCGGGGCGAGCTTGTCGCCCAGGTTGAAGCGGATCGGGCGCCATCCTTCGTACTTGAAATTTCCCGTGGCGTAAGACGGGATGGTTTCGCTCTCGGCGCGCAAACCGGCGGTCAGGGTCAGGCGGTTGGCCAGCGTCCAGGAATCCTGGACGTACAGCGCCAGCATGTTTGCGTAGGACTTGTAGAAATCCCCGTAAGGACCGGTCAACTCGTTGTTGCGCACGGCGTAATAGCCGTACTTGCCGCGGCCGGGCCCGGCGTAGGGCATACCCCCGAGGGAGCGGTCCCAGGCCAGGGAGACGATCGGGGCGTCAAGGGTGTTGTCGACGTCCTGGCCGCGCCGGGTCCATGAAAATCCCGCTCTCATGTGATGCTCGCCGGCGAGATGGAGAGAAAGGGAGACATCGCTGGCCAGACTCAGCCTTTCGGCGATGTTGCGCTTCATGCTAAAGAGGATAGGCCGGGTCGGTCCCCAACAATTCTGGTTTGGATCCAATAAATATTCCGGCGGGATATCAGGGAACACATATGGGCTGGTGTAGAAGTATCCCGAGGGGGCCTCGGTACGGAAGTAATAATATGGAGTGGCGCCGGAGCCGACGAGCGGGTCTTTCTGGTTGCTTCTGGAGAATACGGCGCGGGCGCCGGCCTGGAAATTGTTTCCAGAACTCCAGTCGGCGCTGAAGCCCGCCGAGAGGTTGGGATAGCTGTGGCCGTATTCATTATAGGATATATATGGGTCGGCATCGCTGGGGAAGCTGGGCAGATCGCCCTTGTACTTGTGAAACAGGTTGACCAGGCTGGCGCTGAGGCGCAGGTTGGGCAGGGGCCGGGATGTGAGCTTCAGCAGGAAGTTCAACGCACTTTCCGTGCGCCGCCACTCGCTGGAATAGTTGCCGTAATAATCCAGGGTGCGGCTGTTGGCGTAAAAGGCCGGCAGGAATGAGGCGAAGAACCAGAGCTTTTTTTTGAAGATGGGGCCGCCGAGGCTGATGCCGGCTTCGAGGCGGGAATCGTTGTTGTCGCCGTGGAAATACTCGTAGGGCAGATAGGTCGCCTGGCTTCTGTCGTCCGGATCGAGCGCCAGGACGTCCGCAGAGTGCGCACTCAGCAAGGCGCCGCTGTAGTAGCCGACTATCTCGCCGTGGAACCTCTCGCCGCCCGAGCGGGTGACCACGCTGATCACGCCCCCCAGGGCGCCGAAGGATGAGGCCTGGACGCCGGAGGACTTGTACTGAACCGAGTCAACGAAGTCGAAAGCGACGGCCTGGCCCAGGGCGCCGTCGCGAATGTCGGTCACGTCGATGCCGTCGATGTAATACTTGTTCTCCAGGCCCGAGGCGCCGTTGACCGAAGTTCCGCCCGGCAGCAGCGGTTCGTCGCTGAATTCGGGCGCCAGCGATGCCAGCGAATCGAAGCGGCGCCCCCCGGGCAGCGACCTAAAAGTCTCCCGATCCAGCGTCAGGCCGTTGCCCGGGTTCTTCACGTCGAGGAGAACGTCGGGGATCCATGGAAAGTCGGAGGGACGAAACTCGAGCGTGATCTTCAGAAGGGCGGCCTGCCCGATAGCCAGGGCAAGATTCCCAACCAATTTTTTCGCGAAGCCGTCCAGCGCGAATTTCAGCTCGTACACGCCGGGGGGCAGGGCTGAAAACCGAAAGGAGCCATCCAGGCCCGTGAACGCGGTCGCGTCGCCGATCAACCTCGGGCTTGTCGCGGTGACATGAACCCCTGGGAGTGGAATGCCATCCGCGGTCGTGACCGTCCCGAGAATTGTGCCGGTCGTCGCCTGCGCGGCCAGCTGCAGGGAAATGAGCATCAACAGAATGGCTGTAAGGAAGAATCGTCTTGTCGCTTTCATGAATCCGTCCTCCTTTCATAACAGAATTCGCCTAAAAACATCCCGACATCCATATTCAAGCATAATTGCTGCCATTGCCTTGGCCGCTGAATGAAAAGTGAAAGTGATAGTGGTAGTAGCGGGCAATACACGAACTATATCGTGATTCGTGATTCGTAATTCGTGATTCGAAAGAGCAAGACGTCGATCCATTCCTAGTCTCATGCCGTTCTGAAGAGGATGGTTCACTTTTCTTTCAACATCGAACGTCGAACATCGAACATCGAACATCGAACATGGAACATGGAACATGGAACGTGGAACCTCGTCTTCACTTTCGCCTTTTGTCTTCACCGTAAACCGTCGACCGTATACCGTACACCGATCTCGTCCGGTATTCGACTACAAAAAAAAACCCCGCCCCCCGGAGGGGGCGGGGCAAAAGTCGCTAACTAGGAATTAGCTGACGTTTTAGAAGCTGAACTTGAGGCCCAAACGGGCGGACAGCGGAGTGCCGCGCAGTCCGTCGCCGTAGAACCACATTTCCTTCTTGAAGTGGGGATCCAGTTCGATGTCCTCGATCTCCCAGGTCTTGCTGACCATTTCCTCGTAGGAGGGGGCGGTGCCGCCGTAGTTGTAGATCTGATAGATGCGCTGGGCGGTGCGCGTGTTGAAGATGTTGTCGAGGTTCAGCGAGATGTTGAGGTTGTTCTTGCCCAGTTTCAGGTTGTATTCGGCGTAGGCGTTGGCGAACCAGAAGAAGGGGGTGCGGCCGAGGTCGCCGCGGTTGAAGGGCAGGTAGCCCTGGGCGTCCATGGAGTACTCGGTCGAGACCGGGGTGCCGCTCATGGCGTTGAGGACGGTGCCGACGGTCAGGCCCATGGGGAAGGTGTAGGAGCCGTAGAGCTTGAAGTAGTGGGGGCGGTCGCCGGGCATGACGCCGTCGATCTTGTTCAGCTGCTTGTCGAACGCCAGGTACCACAGGTCGAAGTAGCGCTCGACGTTGGGGTCGGTGCGGCCGTACTCGTCGCCCGAAGCCAGGCCGGAGTAGTTGCCGGTCAGGCGGCTCCAGGTGTAGGAGATGCCGCCCATCCAGTTGTTGGAGAAGCGCTTGTCCAGCGAGAGGTTGAGGGCGTAGTACAGGCGCTTGGCTTTCGGGATGTCGGGAGCGCCCTGCGGGATCAGGCCGAGTTCCTTGGCTTCGATCCAGCGCTGCTTGATGAAGTCGCCGCCGGGGTTGGTGGTGAAGTAGGACTCGCCGTGCGCGGTGACGACGCCGATGTCCTCGATGGCCCACAGCAGGTTCTTGTTGACGATGCGGGCGGTGAAGGCCAGGTCGTCACGCAGTCTCTTTTCCACGCCGGCCGAGAGCTCGAGCTGGCTCATGGCCTTCATGTCGGGGTCGGTGGTGTCGAAGGAGGGGATGCGGAAGTCGAAGACGGCCAGAGGCGCGCCGTAGTTCCAGCCTTCCTTGCCGATCTTGTCCCATTCGTAGGTGTTGAGAGGATAAATGGCGCTCTTCCACTTGAATCCGCCGTAGGAGCCGGCGGCCATGGCGAGCTTCATGACGTCATAGAACATGCCGGCCGAGCCGAAGACCTTCAGCGAGGAGTCGCCGTTGACGTCCCAGACGAAGCCGAAGCGCGGGGCGAGCTTGTCGCCGAAGCCCCACTCGATGGGCTTGGCGTCCTTGAAGTCGGGGTTGTCGCTGTAGGAGGGGATGTACTCGGCCTCGGTGCGCACGCCGAGGTTGATGGTCACGCGGTTGCCGATGGTCCAGGAGTCCTGCAGGTACAGGGCCCAGCGGTTGGCGTAGGCCTTGTAGAAGTCGCCGAAGGGACCCGCGTCGGCGGCGCCGCGGATGGAGTAGTAGCCGTAGGTGCCGCGGCCGTAGTCGGTGCCGTATGCCTGGTAGCTGCGGTTCCAGGCCAGGAAGACGATCGGGAAGCTGACTGATTCGTCATATTCCTGGCCCTGGCGCACGAACTGCAGGCCGGCCTTCCAGGAGTGTTCGCCGGCGAGGTTCATGAAGTAGGTCATGTCGGCGTTGACGCTCATCTTCTCGTCGAGGTTCTTCATCAGGTCGTACGGATAGGCCGAGGCGCTGCGGAAGCCGGCGGGCTTGACGTACTGGGCGGGGATGCCGGGGATGGTGGCGTTGGAGGTGTTGAAGTAGCCGCCCGGGGCCTCGGTGGAGAAGCGGTAGTAGGTGTCGGAGGGGCGGATCAGCGGGTCCTTGGCGTCGCGCATGAAGTAGCCGCCGCGGACGCTGAGCATGAAGTTGTTGCCCACGGTCAGGTCGGCCGAGGCGCTGGCCGAGAAGTTGGGATAGGTGATGCCGTAATCGTCGGGCGAGACGGGGGCGTTGGGGTTGCCGAAGGAGGATTCGAGGTTGCCCTTGTACTTGTAGTGGTTGTTGACCAGCGAGGCAGTCAGGCGCAGGTTGCGCACGGGCTGGGCGGTCAGCTTGGCCGAGAAGTTCAGGTAGTTTTCGGTGCGCTTGTAGTCCTTGATGACCGTGCCCTCGCCGCCGAAGTCGACGGTGCGGGTGTTGCTGTAGAAGATGGGCAGGAAGGAGCCGAAGAACCACAGCTTGTCCTTGATGACGTAGCCGCCGATGTTGAAGCCGGCTTCGAGGCGGGTGTCGTTATTCTCGCCGATGTAGTCGTTGTAGGAGTAGTACTTGGAGATGGTGTCGTCATCGCGGTCGTAGTCGAGGCGGTCGCTGTAGTCGGCGCGCAGGGCGGCGCCGCTGTAGAAGCCCAGGATCTCGCCGTGGAACTCGTTGCCGCCGGAGCGGGTGACGACGTTGATGACGCCGCCCAGCGAGCCGCCGAACTCGGCCTGGTAGCCCGAGGCCTTGACCTGGACCTCGTCGACGAAGTCGAAGGAGGCCGACTGGCCGGCGGAGCCGTTGACGATGTTGGTGACGTCAGTGCCGTCGATGTAGTACATGTTCTCCAGGCCCGTGGCGCCGTCGACCGACGTGCCGCCGAGCATGGGTTCGCTGGAGACGCCGGGGATGGCGGTGATCAGCGAGTCGAAGTTGCGCCCCTTGGGCAGGGTCTGGAAGACCTCCTTGGTCAGGGTCATGCCCTTGGTGGTGCTCTTGACGTCGATCTGGGCCACCTGGCCGGTGATGGTCACCATTTCCTCGATGTTGCCGAGCTTCATGGCGACCTTCAGGTTCAGGGACTGTTCCAGGCCGACCTGGACGTTCTCGCGAACGACGGTCTGGAAGCCCTGCAGGGTGAACACCAGCTTGTAGGTGCCGGGTGCCAGGTTGAGCAGCCTGAAGGAGCCGTTCTCATCGGTGACCGTGGTCTGCTTGCCGACGAGCTTGGGGCTGGTGGCCTCGACGTTGACGCCGGGGACCAGCGAGCCGTCTTCGAGCTGGACCACGCCGAAGATCTTGGCGTTGGTTTGCTGGGCGGTCAACATGCCTGCGCACAGGAGCAGGCTGACAGCCAGCACGACGAACCGTTTGCTGTAATTCATCTGTTTGTCCTCCTTTTAGATTTTAGACAAAACAGTAAAGAATAAGCAAGAACCGTGCCATTTTTGAGCCGAGACGGAGAGAAAGAAAAACCGGGGAAATGGATCTGGAAATGCTTGATTGTAAGGGCTTTTGCCGCAGGAGTCCGCGGCCGGCGCCGGCTGCCCGGCGGCCGCCGGTTTCTTGTTGCCGCGAATATTCAAAAAATTGAATAGTAATTCAAAAAACAGAATGTAACCGGCGGATCCTCTGCACGAAGGATAAAAAAATGCCGGCCGCACCGCCCGGCTTTACGGCTGGAGGGATCTGCGAATCCCGACGTCCCGGTCCCTTCGGACCGGGAGGCCGTTCGCCCCGCTTGAATAGGCCGCTGGCAGCCAGCCGGCCGGCATGGGGAGAAAGATTACTGAACGATCTTGAACTTGAATTCCTGCAGTCCCTTGGCTTTGGAGACCTTGTCCAGCATCTCGATCTCCAGGACGTATTCGCCGGGCTCGAGCAATTTCTGCTGGCGTTCGGTCTCCTTGCCCTTGGCGTCCCTGGTGATCTCGGTGAAGGTGAAGTCGATGGGTTGGCTGATGATCTGGCTGGTAACGGCCTGCGGCGTCAGCTTGTTGACCTCCTGGCCTTCCTTCTTGAACTTGTAGGTGATCTGCAGGTCGAGGGCGTTGGTGGCCGGGTCGGCGGTCCCGCCCATGATGAAATAGAACAGGTCGAGGTTCTCGCTGGCCTTGAACTCGTTGACCACCTTGGGGGAGAGCAGCAGGGTGTTGTAGACGAAGGAGTTCTTGTGGACGATCATCTTGGTCTCGGCCGTGGGCAGCATCTGCAGGTCGATGACGGAGAAGACCGGCGTGGTGACCAGCTTGTCCTTCAGTTGCGTCAGATCGGGGAGGGTGAAGTCGACGTAGGCGGTGGCGATCCTGGCGTAGTCGGGAGTGGCCAGGGCCAGGACCAGCAGGTAGTCGCCGGCCGGAAAGATGTCGCCGGCGATGGAATAATAGTTCAGGGCTTCGGGCTGGAACGTCGCCTGCGCCTCCTCCAGGCTGAGGCGGGCGTTGCGCTCCTTGACGATGGCGGGCGCGGCGCCGGCGCCCAGGCGGTAGACGCGGGTGAACACGAGATGCTCGGCCTTGAGCAGGGCGGGATTGTCCGTCGCGGCGGCGAAGCCGAGGTCGGCGTTCTTCAGCTGGAACAGGAAGACCGGGTAGACCTGGCCCTGCTGCGCGGGCAGGTAGAGGGTGTTCAGGTAGCTCATGGGAATGTCGGCGCGCGCCTGCTTCTGCGCCAGGCCGGCGTCCATCACGGCAGTGACCTGGGAGGGGATGAAGAACGGCTGCTGGGCGGCCAGCGGCAGGGCGGCGAAGATCAGGATGGCCAGCGCCGGGACGAAGAATTTCTTGATGTTCATTTTATTTCTCCTTGTGATCTACAGTTTGAACTGGATCTCTCTGCGGGCCTGGCTGCCATCGGCGCTGTTCTCCAGGACCACCAGGGCGGTATAGCCGCCGGCGGGAAGCTCGATGGCGAATTCCAGCACCAGGTCCTTGCCCAAATCGGCCAGCATGTCCGGTGAGACGGATAGCGGGCGCGTTTCTTCCTGCTCCAGGACTTTTTTCCCCTCACCATCACTGACGCTCACCGCCAGCTTGAGCTGGGTCCTGTAGGCGCCGCTCGCGTCATCCTGGATCAGGTTGGTCACCCGGTAGGGGACCTCCATGACCAGCACGGCGCTGCCCGGGCCGGTCGCCCGGAAGGTCAGCGTGAAGTCGAAGAGGCGGGCCTTGCGCTCGATGCCCTTCGGCTTCAGCTGCATCTGGGCGACGTTGATCATGCTGAGGCGGCGGGCGCTGGTCGGATCGAGCTTGTAGATGCCCTCGCGCCCGGAATCGACGAAGATGATGGGGAACATGCCGTAGAGCCAGATCTCCACCGGCGGCTCGTAGAAGCTGTAGCCGCTGGGGTAGGTGTCGCGGCGGTCGGGCTCGCCCAGCAGGATGAAAATGCGGCCGCGGTCGCTCAGCCAGCCGGCGCTGCCCTCGCGGAACAGGCGATTGGCCTCGTCGATGCGGCGGTAGTATTCGTCGCGAAACTCGTTCTCCGCGGTGGAGGGGTCGGGATCGCGCACTTTCCAGAACTCGTCGATGAACTGCGCGCGCTCCGCGGGCGGAGTGCTCTTGAACAGCTTGCTTTCCTTCTTGGTGATGACGTAGCGCACCTCGGAAAGGAACTGCCGGTCATCGGGCGACATGCCGCGCACCGCCTTGCCTTTCGTCGCGCAGGCGGCCAGGGACAGCAGCAGCAGGGTGCTGCCGGCCAGCTGCAGGGCGTTCCTGCCCGAGCGGGTCGCCGCGGGGAAGGTGGATCGTTTTTTCTTCATTTGATCTCGCCGGATTCTTGAAATATATTCTAACATATTTTATTTATTTCTGCAAAGGGTTACAATGGTGCCCATGAAACTGCGACTTCTGGCCCTGCTGCTGGCCGCCTGTGCCGCGCTGCCGGCGTTCGCTGCCGAGCCGCTGGAAGAGGCCGTCCGCGCCAAGGACTGGCCGGCATTGGCCGCGCGCTTCGACGACGACTCGCACCGCCTGCTGGCCGATTATTTTCAGGAGTGCCAGCAGGTCGGCTTCACCCTGCTGCGCTCGAACAACCTGATGTTCTTCGCCCGCTTCCGCGATTTCGCCGAGATCGGCGAACTGTCCTACGAGCTGGAGAATGGCCGCTACCGCCGCCTGGCGCTGAAGCGCACCATCAAGCCCCTGTATTTCATCCGTTCCTTCTCCCGCTATGCCGTCGCCGACCGCCGCTGGCGCATGGGCGACGCCGAGATCCACTTCAGGAAAGGCTTCCTCTACCGCGCCATGCCCATGGGCAATGTGTTCCTGTTCAGTGGCGAATGGGAGTTCCGCATCCGCCCCGAATCCGAGGAGGAACAACTGACGCTGCAGGCGCTGGAACGCAGCGATACGCTGGTCCGCGAGGCCCGCTCCGGCGTCTTCGTCGTCAGCCGCCCCGAAGAGCTGTTGGCCGGGCTTGCCCCCCCCGAGCCCAGCGTGGCGCCTTCCGACGAAGAGGTCCGGACCCTGTACAAGGTGTTCCAGGAGCGCTGGGGCATGCCTGTCTCGCTGATCAATGAATTGTGGTTTTTCCCCTTCGCCGCCGATTTCAACGGCGCCATCTTTTTCCACAAGCCGGGCCGCTCCCAATTCCGCTATATCTTCAACAGCAGCATCTCGCCCGACACCAGCCTGGTGCTGATGCCGGAGGACAAGTTCTACCTGAATTACAACGCCGTCAAGGGACTCAAGTTCAGCCAGCAGGGGGTCGACGAGCTGGAGAACCTGCAGCTGAACCTGTTCCTCAACCCCCAGGCCGGCTTCATGTCGGCGACCTCGGTCCTCAACTTCAAGGAGCCTTCGAGCGTCAAGACGGTCAACCTCCACCCCGGGCTGACCGTCAAGGGCTTTGGCCGGTCGCTGCAGCACGAGCTGCAGCTGTTCCGCCGCGACGACACCTATTACCTCCTGGGCGAGGAGCTCAACAAGTTCAGCTTCTATTATGCCGGGACCGTCGCCTCCGGCGGCGAGGGCGGTGACCTGGCCAAGGTCACGCTGCTGCGCGGGCGCCATGACAAGAAGATCGACCGCTTCTACGTGCTGGACCGCGACCAGAACTTTTATCCAAACCCCGGCCAGCACTTCTTCAGGAACCGGCTGCGGGTGACGCTGCCCGCCTCCATGGAGTGCCTGGCATCGGGCAGCCTGCGCTCGCGGCAGCGGGTGGGCGAGCACAACGAGTTCATCTTCGAGAGCCAGGGCAGCAAAGGCGTGGCGCTGGTCTGCGGCGGGTTCGCCAAGCTGGCGACCCTGAGCGGGCCGCTGCCGCTGCAGGTCTTCGGCACCCCGCGGCTCCGGCTCCGGGACTCCTACTCCGCCGCGGCGATCCAGGGCTACGCCGACTTCCTGTTCGAAAAATTCGGGCCCCTGGAGGTCCCGGAAGTGAACCTGCTGCTGCGGCGCTGGCATGACTTCGGCGGCTTGAGCCACCAGGGCTTTGTGATCTTCAACCTGCTGGAATCCACCCTCATCGATGATGACGTAAGCATGGTGCGGCGGCTGCGGGGCGACAGCCCGGTGGTGTTCGGGGACGTCAACCGCGACAACCTGATCCATGAGCTGGCCCACCAGTGGTGGGGTGGCGTCGTCTCCTGGAAGACCTACCAGGACCAGTGGCTCACCGAGGGGCTGGCGCAGTTCGCCACCCTGTTCTACCTGGAGAACACGCTGAGCGCCGGCGCCTACCGCAGGATCCTGACCGCCTCCAAGCGCTGGGTGGCGCGCAAGAACGACGCCGGTCCGGTCATCTACGGCCGGCGCATCGCCAACCTCACGGAGGACCTGCACGCGTTCCAGAGCATCGTCTACAACAAGTCGGCGCTGATCTTCCTGATGCTCAAGGAGATGCTGGGCGAAGAGGAGCTGCTGCAGCGCCTGCGCCGGGTGCTGGCCGACTTCAAGTACCAGAGCCTGGCCAGCTCCCGCTTCATCCAGCACGTCAGCCGGGGAGAGGAGCGGCTGCAGAAATTCTTCAACGGCTGGGTCTATTCGCGCAAGCTGCCCAAGGTCCGCTACCAGGCCGTCATCAGCGGCCAGGACGCCGAGATCACCTTCACCCAGGCCGACAGCGACTTCGTGTTCCCGGTCACCGTGCGCGTGACCTGCGCCGACGGCAAGTACACGCGCACGCTCATCGTCGAGGAGCGCACCCAGAAGTTCAGGATATTCGAGAACACCCCCATCCTGTCGCTCCAGATCGACGCGCCGGTCGCCCCCGTCGAGTTGCAGCCGCAATAGCCGCAGCCTGGCCAGGGCCGCGGGGATGTGCTAGAATCTCAGCGTGAACTCGCTGCCTTTTCGCAGGTTCCTGCTGGCCTGCCTGGCCCTGGCAATTGCCGGGGCCGGCGGCTGCCGCCGCCGGGAAACCATTCCCTTCAATTTGCTGGTCATCACCCTGGACACCACGCGCGCCGACAGCATCGGCGCCTACGGCAACCGCGACGCCTGCACTCCGAACCTCGACCGCCTGGCGCGGGAGGGGGTCATGTTCCGCAACAGCTACGCGGCGGTCCCCTTGACCCTGCCCTCCCATTGCTCGCTGTTCACCGGACGCTACCCGCCGGCGCACCAGGTGCGCAACAACGGGAGCTATTTCCTGCCGGCAACGGAAACCACCCTGGCCGAACTGCTGAACGCGAACGGTTTTCTCAACTCGGCCTTCATCGCCTCGTTCACGCTGCTGGGCAAATTCGGCTTGAATCAGGGCTTCGCCCTGTACGACGAGGGCTTCCGCCAGCAGCAGGTGGCCCTCAATTTCCACGACGAGGCGCCCGCCGACGAGATCAGCGGCAAGTTCTCGGCCTGGCTGGAGGGCCACCACCAGCGGCGCTTCTTCGCCTGGCTCCATTTTTACGATCCGCACAGCCCCTACCGGGTCCACCCCGAGGTGGACGCCAGGTTCGCCGCCAGCGAAAGGCTGCGCCATGAGGGGGAGGTCGCCTATGTGGACCTGCACCTGGGCCGGGTGCTGCGCCGCCTCGAGGAGAAAGGGCTGTTGGAGCGCACGCTCATCGTCGTCGCCGGCGACCATGGGGAGGCGTTCGGCGAGCACGGCGAGTTCGGCCACGGGATATTCTGTTACGAGGAGAGCCTGAAGGTGCCGCTCATCCTGCGCTATCCCCCCCGCATCCCCGGCGGCGGCAAGATCGACGTTCGCGTCAGCCTGGTGGACGTCATGCCCTCGATCCTGCATTACCTGGGGATCCCCTGCCCGGAGACCGTCCAGGGCAGGAGCTTTCACGGCCTCATTGCCGGCAGGGCAGAAGCGGGGCAACGGGACGTCTACTTCGAGAGCCGCTTCGGCCTGGAGGCCAACCACTGGGCGCCGATCACGGGCCTGATCGTCGATGAGCACAAGTACATCTCGCTGATCGAGCCCGAGCTCTACGACCTGGGACACGACGCCGGCGAGAGGGACAATCTCTATAAGAAAAAGAACATGCTGGCGCGGCAGCTCGACGGACGGCTGCGCCGCTTCCTTGTCGACCATGCCTCCGCCGCCGGCGCGGGCCGCCGCCGGCTCAGCGCCGACGATATCGCCAGCCTGAAGACACTGGGCTATATCACTCCCGCCGCGGCCGCTTCCAGTGAGCTGATCGACCCCAAGCACGGGCTGGCCCTGTATGTCCGGGTGGAGACGCTGAAGGAGAAGGCCAAGGCCGGCCGTCTCCGCGAGGCGCAGGCCGGTCTCGACGCCGTCCGCGCCGATCACCCCGGTGCCGTGCTGCCCGGCCTGTTCGAGCTGGAGTTCACGCTCGAGAAAAGCGCCGGCCGCACCGAGGAGGCGCTGGCTGTGCTGGAGAAGGGACGCGCGGCATTTCCCGACCTTGAATCGTTCAAGATGATCCTGGCCAATGAACTCGCCGCCCGCGGCGAGTCGGCGCGGGCAGGCGAACTGTGCCGCGAGGTCGTGAAGGCCAACCCGCGGTTTGCCGCCGCCCTGATCCTTTTGGGGGACATGGCCCGCCGCGAGGGCCAGGCGGCGGAGGCCGGCGAGTTTTACCGGCAGGCGCAGGAACTCGAGCCGCAGAACACCCGCTTGCAGGATGTATTGGCCGAGATGGCATCGGTTTCCCCCGCGGCGGAGCGGCTGGATGGCATGGAGGAGAAAGCCAAGGCACTGTTGGCTGGCAACCGGCTGGACGAGGCGCGTGCGCTCCTGGAGGAAGTCCTGCGCAGCGAGCCGCGCCGCGTCGGGGCCCGGGTGCAGCTAGGAACCATGGCGGCGCGCCGCGGCGATCTCGCCGCCGCCTTGGCCCATTTCCAGGAGGCGGTGCGCCTGGACGGCCGCCATGCCATGGCCCGTTTCAACCTGGGGATCGTCCACTACACCCTGTTCCAGAAGGATGGTGATCGCGCCCGTCTGCCGGCGGCGCTGGCATGCTTCGACCGCGCTTTGAGCCTGGACCCGGACCTGGCCGCTGCCTACGACGGCCGTGGCGCCGTGCGCATGGCGCTGGGAGAGAACGACCGGGCCGCGGAGGATTTTGCGCGGTTGATCGCGCTGCAACCGGTCTCCGTCAACGCCCATTTCAACCTGGCCTTTGCCCTGGCCAATTCCGGGCGCAAGGACGAGGCGCTCGCCGCGCTCTCCCGTTTCAGGGATGCGCATGCCGCGAACCTGGGGCCCCGGGAGCGGCTGGAGCTGGACGCCCTGATCGCGGAGCTCGAACGCTGAAGGCCGGCGGGCGCTGGATTTTCCCGGCGAAATGAGGTATCCTAACGTATTCCATCCATGGAAACGACCCGAACGCAACGAGGTTGGTAATGCTGGATGAATCGCTGCTCGATCCCGATGACAAGCCGGCGCGCGGCCGACGCTGGCTGCTGCTGCCCATCTCCCTGCTCGTCCATCTCCTGGCCGTCGCCGCCCTGGTGCTGTTCCCGCTGCTGATGGCCGAATCCGACCTTCCCGAGATCCAGGTGACCAACGTGCTCATCGTCGTCCCGCCGCTGCCGGCGCCGCCGCCGCCCCCGCCGCCGCCCCTGGGCCGGAGAAGGGGGGCGGGTGTTTCCAAGTCCGCTGCCGAAAAAAATGAAGTGAAGCCGCCCGTCATCTTCGGCAGGCTGATCGCCCCCATCGAGGTGCCGGTCACGATCGAGGAGGACGAGGGCAGCGACTTCGGCGTCGAGGGCGGCGTCCCCTGGGGCGTCATCGGCGGCGTGGAGGGCGGCGTGGAAGGCGGCGTCATCGGCGGCGTGCTGGGCGGCGTGCTGGGCGGCGAGATGCCCACGGAGCAGCCTTTCTTCGTCTCGGGCAAGAAAGTCCCCAAGCTGCTGCGCGAGGTCAAGCCGGAGTATCCCCAGGAAGCTTTCGCCAACCGGCTGCAGGGGGTGGTGATCGTCGAGGCCATGACCGATGTCTACGGCCTCGTCAGCCGGGCGCGCATCATCAGCGGCCATCCCGTTTTCCACCAGGCGGCGCTGGCGGCGGTGCGCCAGTGGGTGTACGAGCCCTACGTCGTCGACGGCATTCCGCGGCCGATCTATTTCACCGTCTCCATAACGTTCGGCCTGACCTTCCAATAGAACTGCGAAGCCAGAAGTTCGACGTTCGACGTTCGATGTTCGATGTTGAAAGAAAAGAGTACTTGGTTGACGGCAGACGGCGGAAGATAAGGTATTGATGGGACTTAAATTCCAAATCCCAAGCACCAAATCACAAACAAATTCCAAATTCCAATTTCCAAAACGAAAGCTCCTTGCATGGAATTAATCTTGTTTTGGTCATTTGGTTATTGGAATTTGGTGCTTGTTTGGAAATTGGAATTTGTGATTTGGGATTCACTACTGTCCTAATAAAGTTT
>DCVK01000014.1 GCA_002335385.1 Candidatus Aminicenantes bacterium UBA2190 | reverse complement strand
GCCCGACGTGATGGCCCTGCCCCGAGGTGCCCTCCACCAGCAGGGTGACGCCGTCGGTCTCGCGCAGGACCCGCTTCATGCCGGCGGCGATCTGGTCCAGGCACTGTTCGTCGCTCAATTCCCCCAGGTGACTGCCGGGGTGGAAGTTCAGGAAGGAGAGTCCCAGCTGCTCGACCCGGCGGGCTTCATCCAGAAGTGCCAGGAGCGACTTCTCGCGCTGCTCCGGGTCGGGGTGGCCGAGGTTGATCAGGTAGCTGTCGTGGGGCAGGACATGGCGGGGGGCGATGCCCGACCCGGCCAGATTCTTCTTGAAGGCGGCGATGCTGGCCGCCTGCAGGGGCTTGGCCTGCCATTGCTTCTGGTTCTTGGTGAAGAGGGCAAAGGCCCGGGCGCCGATGCGCCCGGCGTTGAGAGGCGCATTCTCCACCCCCCCGGCCGCGCTGACATGAGCCCCGACGTATTTCATAAACAGCGCTTACTTCACGGCATTGCGCACGGCCCAGACATAGCTGACCTCATCGCTTTTCTTCGCCAGATACTGGCCTTCAGGGAGCTTCAGCACCCAGGCCGTGCGCGGCTGGTCGCTGACCATATCGCCGGTCCAGACAGCGAAACCGGCCAGCCCGGAATAATGGCCGCGGTCCATCTGCCGCAGGGACAAAGCCTCCTCGGCCGTGGGCAGCCTCCAGCCGCTGTAGCCGGCGCTGAGGCGGTTGGCCCACCACTTGGCCTTGTCGTAGGCCATCGGCCTATTATACAGGGTCCACATCAGCCCGGAGGTCAGGTCCAGCATCACCGTGGCACCTCCGTGGGCATGCGCCTCGAATTGGCCGGGCGGCCGGCCGCTCTGGCGGCCCAGGGCATCGACATCGGCCGGACTCAAATTCATGTAGGCGCTGCGCGGACTGATTTTCCGCGTCTGCTGGATCCGCCGCAGCAGCTGCTGCTGGGCGTCCGCCTGGGCCCTTTTTTCCAGGACGGAGATCCGCCCCAGGGCCAGGGGCGTTGATTCGCTCCGTGGGAAAGCGCGCAGGAAAGCCTGCCAGCCGGCGATGGTATCCGCCTTTCTGGCCTCGGCCAGCGCGGCGCCCTCCTTGTCCGGGTCGCTCGCGCTTGTTTCGGCCGTGGCCTTGGCCAGCGCTTCGGCTTCGCGGATCTTTCGCGACAGCTCCTCCTCGAGCCGGCTCAGCGGCTCGGTCACCTTGATCTTCTTTGCCTCCAGCAGAGCCGCCTGGGCATTGAGCAGATCCCCTATCCGGTTCAGCGCCTCCGCCTGCTGGAACTTTTCGGCGAACGCCTTCTCCTGCTCCTCCGCCCGGGGATCAGCATCCTGCACTGTTGGGGCAACGGCAGGAGGCGTCTTGGCCGGAAGCGGCCTTTTCCGGGCCGGCGGCTGGGCCACGGGCTGCGGCTCGGCCGGCGGTTCCTCGGCGCCCGAGAAATCCAGCCTGCCGCTGAGGGCCAGCCACAAGGCGGCAGCGGCCACGAGCGGCAGGAGAATGAGCAGCAGCGGCTTGAGGCTGAACGTCTTTTTTGCCTGCGGGGCCTCCTTTTCAGGCTCCGGCGCAAACATCGACCCAAGGGGCATAGGCCTCTCCGCCTTCGCCGGCACCGATTCAGGCTCCCTTTTTTCCTTCAGTGGCTCATCGCTGCTGTCGGGACCGGCGCTGGCGGAACGGGGGGCGCGCAGCGGGGCTTCAACCTCCGCCCCGGGGTACCCATCGGCGGCGGACTCGGGTTGAGGCTCGGGCCGCGGTTCCGGGGGAAACGGCGCCTCGGCTTTCGCCGGAATCAACTCCGGCTCGGCATCGAGGGTCATGGCCCCGATATTCCTGAAATCGGGCTCGTTTTCTCCGGGCTGCAGGCTGAAGGGGGGTGCCTCCGGCTCATCCAGCTCCAGCTCGTTGGCGGCGGAGCCAACGATTTCCAGGTCGTCGTGGGACTCCTTGACGATGACCGGCGGCGGCTCAGGGGCCATGCGGAACTCTGGCGCATTGCCGGCAAAGGGATTGTCGGCGACCGGTTCAGCGACAGCGAATGGATCGGTGATAACCAGCTCATCGGCGGCGAACGGGTCGCCGATGTCAATGTCTTCCGCCTGCAGGCTCGGGCCGTCTTCGTCCTCCTCCTGGCTCAGATCGAACAATTCGGGCTCCAGCACGGGGGAGATCAGGGGAATGGAGGGATCGGTGACGGATTTTGCCGGCAGGGACGGCTCGCTGTCTTCCGGCATGTCCTTGCTGGCTTCAGCCGGCGGCGTCGGAGCCGGCACGCCCATGTGGCGCTCACTCTTGAAGCGGATCATGTCGATCTCCACGTCCTTGCCGAATTTCTCGCCGTAGGATGCGCAAAGTTTGGCCACGTCCGACCATTTTCCGAGCTGGAACAGGATCTGAATTTTCTTTTTCAGCGTTTCGCGATGTTCTTCTTCCATGGGTTTTCCCCCTTATCCGCAGTGCGGCCCGCCGCGGCCCTCCATTGAGTACCACAAAGGAAAAATGCTGTCAATAAAAACCGCCAGGGCAGCGCTCCGCATGGGTTGATTTGACAGCCGGGGCAGGGAAAGAGTAAAATAACTCGTAATGAAGCCGACCGGAATCCCTGCCGGTCCGGCGCCGACCGAGGAAAAACCATGGCCCAAAACGGCTCGGACGAGCAAGACTCGCTATTGGAAAAGGTGCGCCAGACAGTGGTCGGCGCGCCGCGCAATATCAAGGACCCGTCCATCTTCCACAAGCTCTCGCTGGTGCCGCTGCTGGCCTGGATCGGCCTGGGCGCCGACGGCCTCTCCTCCTCCTCCTACGGACCGGAGGAGGCTTTCCGCGCCCTGGGCCAGCATACCTACCTGGCCGTTTTTTTGGCCCTGGCCACTTCACTGACCGTCTTCATCATCTCCTACTCCTATTCCCGCATCATCGAGCATTTCCCCCACGGCGGCGGCGGCTACATCGTCGCCACCCACACCCTGGGACCCAAGTCCGGAGTCGTGTCGGGCAGCGCCCTGCTGGTCGACTACATGCTGACCATCACCGTCTCCATCGCCGCCTGCGGCGACGCCCTGTTCAGCTTTCTGCCCCTCGACCTGCACGGAACCAAGATCATGTTCGAGCTTTTTTTGATCGTTTTCCTCATCGTGCTGAACCTGCGCGGCGTCAGGGAGTCGGTGACCATTCTGGCGCCGATCTTCATCCTGTTTGTCATCACCCACGTTTTCCTCATCGGCTACGGCATTCTCTCCCACCTGCCGCAGATCGGCCCTGTCGTTCACGGCATCCGGACCGACTTCAACTCCGGCCTCGCCAGCCTCGGAGGATTGGGCATGCTGGCCCTTTTCCTCCGCGCCTACTCGCTGGGCGGCGGCACTTACACCGGCATCGAGGCCGTGGCCAACGGCATGCAGATCCTGCGCGAGCCCAAGGTGCAGACCGGCAAGAAAACCATGCTCTACATGTCGGTATCGCTGGCCTTCACCGCCAGCGGCCTCTTTTTCTGCTACCTGCTCTTCAAGGTCGCTCCCGGCCAGGGCAAGACCCTTAATTCGATACTGGCCAATACCCTGTACGGCGACTGGTCGATCGGTTACCCCCTGGCGCTGGTCACCATCCTGTCGGAGGGGGCGATCCTTTTCGTCGCTGCCCAGGCCGGCTTCATCGACGGCCCGCGCATCATGGCCAACATGGCCATCGATTCCTGGCTGCCTCACCGCTTCGCCTCGCTCTCGCAGCGCCTGACCATGCACAACGGCATCCTGCTCATGGGCGGCGCCTCGATCCTCCTCCTGTTCTATACCCAGGGATCGATCTCCAGCCTGGTCACCATGTACGCCATCAACGTCTTCCTCACGTTTTCCATTTCCCAGCTGGGCATGTCCAGGTACTATATTCGGAACCGGCGCCGGGAGAAGGACTGGATGCGTCACCTGCCGGTCCATCTGGTCGGCTTCGTCCTCTGCTTCGTCATCCTGATCGTCACCAGCTATGAGAAGTTTCGCGAGGGAGGCTGGATGACCCTGCTGATCACCGGCACCCTGGTCACGCTCTGCTTCCTTATCCGCAGGCATTACGCCAACGTGACGAAGGCGGTGCGCCAGCTCGACGAGCTGCTGATGGACATTTCCACCAGCCGCAAGTCCAGCACGGACCGGCCGAACCCCCAGGAAATGACCGCCATCCAGCTGGTCAGCGCCTACAACGGCTTCGGCGTGCATACCGTGCTGTCGGTCATCCGCAACTTTCCCAACCTCTACAGGAATTTCATCTTCGCATCGGTGGCCGTTGTCGACTCGGGATCGTTCAAGGGCATCAAAGAGATGAAGAATCTCGAGAAGGCTTCCCGGGCGACCCTGCAGAAGTATGTCGACCTGGCCCGCCGGCTGGGCTTCGCCGCCGAGTATCGCTATGCCGTGGGCACCGACGTGGTCGAGACGGCCACGCAGCTGTGCAAGGACATCAAGAAGGAATTCCCGCGCTCGACGGTGTTCACCGGCAAGCTGGCCTTCCGCCGCGAAAAATTCTATCACAAGCTGCTGCACAACGAGACGGCCTTCGCCATCCAGCGCCAGCTGCACTGGGACGAGATCGCCTCGGTGACAATGCCGATCCGCTTGGACCTATAAGTATACGTGACGCGTAACGCGTGACGAGTGACGCGAGAAACCCAAGACAAGACTAAAGGCAATAAATCACTCGCACCAGCCTCCAATCAAATTCCAATAATAGAATCAAAAGCGCTGCCAATTTTTCAATATTTCGATCGACAGGGGTTTGATTAATCGAATCCCTGCATGTTTTTTCTCCTAATTTTTGTTTGGGTCATTGGAATTTGGAACTTGGGATTTATTTGGAAATTGGAATTTGGAATTTGTGATTTGGGATTTTAATTCTTCCGGGTCACGCGTCACGCGTTACGCGTCACGGATTAATACTCCTGCGGCATCTCCTGCAACTGCGCGAAGGTGAAGACCGGCCCGTCCTTGCAGACGAAGTACTTGCCGGTGTTGCAGCGGCCGCACTTGCCCACGCCGCATTTCATGCGGTTCTCCAGGGTCGTATAGATGTCCCCCGGGGCGAAACCCAGCCGGGCCAACACCGGGAAGGTGAACTTGATCATCACCGGCGGGCCGCAGACCACAGCGACGGTGTCATGGCTGGCCGGGGCCAGCTTGTCGAGGACGGCAGGGACGAAGCCGATCTCGCCCTGCCAGTCGGGGGTCTCGCCGCCCGGGTCGACGGTGGTGACCAGCTTCACGTCATCCCGCCCCGCCCACTCCTGCAGTTCACGCTTGTAGACTAGGTCGGCCACGGTGCGGGCGCCATAGACAATGGTCACGTCGCGGTAACGGTCGCGCAGGTCGAGGACGTTCCAGATGACGCTGCGCATCGGCGGCAGGGCAATGCCGCCGGCGATGAACAGCAGGTTCTTCCCCTGCCACTGGTCAATGGGGAACACGTTGCCGTAGGGGCCGCGAAAACCGACGATCTCGTTGGTCTCCAGGGCGGCCAGCGCCGATGTGACGCGCCCGGCCTTGCGGAACGTGCATTCGATATAGCCCTGGCGTGTCGGGGACGAGGCGATGCAGAAGGTGCACTCCCCTTCCCCGAACACCGAGTACTCCCCGAACTGGCCGGTGCGGAAAATGAATCCCCGCCCTTCGTCTTCGTTTTGGAACACCAGGCGCAGGGTGCGCACGTCGGGCGCTTCCTCGGTTACCTGCTCGATCCTCATCAGGAACGGCTTGAAAACATCGCGTGCGTTCATGGTCTCGCCTCGGCTATCGCCCGAATATGCTCGAGAATGTTCATATCCACCGGGCAGGCGCGCGAGCAGCGGCCGCAGCCCACGCAGCCGAGCACTCCCTGGCGCTCGGGCATGTAGGAGAACTTGTGCATCAGCCGCTGGCGCCAGCGCTGGCTCTGCAGCGGCCGCGGGTTGTGGCCGGACGTATGCAGGGTGAAAAGACCGAAGCCGCAGGAATCCCAGCAGCGCAGCCTCTTTCCCGTAATGCCGCCCTCGTCCTGGATATCGAAGCAGGCGCAGGTCGGGCAGACATAGGCGCAGGCGCCGCAACCCAGGCAGCGCAGCGACTGCCCGGCCCAGAAGGCGTCATCGTCAAACCGCCGGGCCAGGCCCGGATCGACCTTCTCCAGGTCAAAGGCTTTTTCCACCCTGGCCAGGCATCTCTCTTTTTCCCGGCCCGCGCCCGGACGGAACAGCGCCTCGGCACCCTGCAGCATCAGCCGGCCTTTTTCGCTGACGATCTCCGCCAGGAAATCGCCGTCGCCCAGGTCGGTCAGCAGGATGTCGCTGCCGGCAATGGCGCCGGGGCCGCCGCCCACGGAGGTGCAAAAACAGTACTCGTCGGCGCTGGAACAAGCGACAGCTACCAGGGTGGTCCTGGCCAGGCGGGCCGAGAACAGGCTGTCGGGCGAGTCCCAGTTGAAGATGGCCTTAAGCGCGGTAAAAGCGGCGGCGTCGCAGGGCCGCAGGCCGAAGACCACGGTCTCGGGCAGGGCGCCGAGGTCGCGTTCCCTGACCTCGACCCGGCCATCGGCGCTGCGGAAGGAGAACAGCTCCTCCACGCGGGGAAAGAGCGCCGCCTTGGGCGACTGCACGGTCTGCACGTGGTCGAGGCTGATTTCCTCCAGTGACGCGACCCAGGCGAAGTCGACCTTGTCGCCGGATCTCTTCGGGGCCAGGACCCGTTTGCCGGCGCTGCGCCATTGCGAGATCAGTTCAGCCAGCGCCTCGCGCCCGATCGATCGTTTTTCGCTTTCCATGCCTTTCACCTGATGAAATCCTCGGGGTCGTTCGGCTTGAATGTCGACAGGGCGTTGTCGGACCTGGCGGAGATGCCGCTGCGCGAGTTGAAGCCCGTGAACACGTCGCTGACCAGCTTCTGGTTCAACAGGTACAGGGGAATGCCCACCGGACAGGCCCGGCTGCAGTCGCCGCAGTTGACGCAACGGCCGGCCAGGTGCATGGCGCGCATGACGTTCCACTCCAGGTTGCCCAGGTCATGGGCCGGCACCGGGATCCACTGCGGCTGGTTGCACTCGACCGTGCAGCGCGTGCAATAGCACAAGGGACAGGCGGCGCGGCAGGCATAGCATTTGAGACAGCGGGAGAACTGCTCCTCCCAGAACCGTCGGCGCTCGTCGAGGCCCAGGGCCGTGAATCTCTGCAGTTCCGCCTTTTCGGCGGTGCTCAGGTCGCTATCCAGGGCGGCCACGTGCGCCTCGATGGCGGCGAAGGTTGCCAGCAGGACGATTTCCTCAGCGGACGGCACCAGGGCCAGCAGGCTGTTTTCCGCGATCTGGTTCTCGGCCGCCAGCTGCAGGATTGTGCGCAGGGTGGCCGGCCTGACAACCAGCGCCGCTTTGCCCAGCTTGCGCACTTCGGGCTTCATGAGGTAAACGGCCAGGTTCTGCAGGCAGGTGCCGTCGAAAACGAGGTCGCCGGCCTTTGTTGCCTCGCGGATGAAGACCGCCCGGGCGGCGCCGCCGCTGCCCCGGCCGTAGCCGATCACCACCTGCACCGCAGCGGAGGCCAGCAGCTCGCGCGCTTTTTCCTGCAAGGCGCTCATGCCGCCCCCTTACTCAACGCCCAGTCCGCGCAGCCGCTGGTAGCCGGTGAACGGCCCCAGCCCGCGGATATGCTCGGCGGTTTCGTTGACCAGCTGCGCCCACTTGGCCCCCTCGGCGGCGGAAACCCAGGAGAACTGCACGCGGCGCACGTCGATGCCCAGAAAATCCAGCAGGCCGCGGAAGACGATCCAGCGCCGGCGGGCGTGAAAATTGCCGCTGCTGTAGTGGCAGTCGTTGGGGTGGCAGCCCGATACGATGATGCCGTCGGCGCCGCTGGCGAAGGCCTTGAGCAGCAGCATGAAATCGATGCGCCCGGTGCAGGGGAAGCGGATGATGGCGACCTGGGGAGAGTACTTCATGCGGCTGGTGCCGGTCAGGTCGGCCCCGGCGTAGGTGCACCAGTTGCAGACGAACGCCACGATCTTGGGTTCAAAATCAGGCATCGCGCTCACCTCGGTTCAGCAGGGCCAGCACTTCGGCATGGACCTGCTCGTGGGAAAAGCCCTGGATGTCGATCGACTTGGTGCGGCAGAAGGCCACGCAGGTGCCGCAGCCCTGGCAGAGGCCGGGATTGACCTTGGCCACCGTCTTGAGCAGCTGCCCGTCGCGGCCGCGGATCTCCTCCTTCTCGATGGCCTGGTAGGGGCAGGCGCTCTGGCAAAGGAAGCAGCCGACGCAGGATGAATAGACGGGGGGCGCCTGGCGGTCGACCACGGCGATCAGCGGCTCGCGCACCAGCTCCGACTGCGAGAAGAGCGCGGCCACCTTGGCGGCGGCGCCGGAGGCCTGGGCCACCGACTCGGGGATGTCCTTGGGGGCCTGGCAGGCGCCGGCCAGGAAGATACCGGCCGTGTTGGTCTCCACCGGCCTGAGTTTGGGATGGGCCTCGGCGTAGAACTTGTGGGCGTCATAGCTGACGTGCAGCTTCTGGGCCAGCTCCTCGGCGCCGGGCTGGGCGATGCCGGCGGTGGCCAGCACCACCAGGTCAGCCTCGATCTCCAGCGGCCGGGCAGCGAGCAGGGTGTCGACGCCCTTGACGACCAGCTTGCCGCCGCGCTCGAAGATGCGCGATACGCGGCCGCGCACATATTGCACTCCGTCCTCCTCCATGGCCCGGCGCACGAACTCCTCGTACATCTTGCCGCCGGCGCGGATGTCCATGTAAAAGACATAGGGTTTGCCGTGGTGCACCTTGTGCTTGTACAGCATGGCGTGCTTGGCCGTGTACATGCAGCAGATCTTGGAGCAGTACTCGATGCCCTTGGCGGGATCCCGTGATCCGGCGCAGGCGACGAAGACCACCGTTTCGGGCACCCGGCCGTCCGACGGCCGTCGGATCTCCCCCAGGGTCGGGCCCGAGGCGGACGCCAGGCGCTCGAACTGCAGGCCGTCGATGACGTCCCGGTATTTCCCGTAGCCGTACTCGGGGAAGAAGTCGCCGTGCTTGATGTCGAAGCCGGTCGCCAACACGACGGCGCCGACGTCGGCTTCGACGATCTCATCCTGCTGGTCGAAGCGGATGGCCTGGGTGGGGCAGACCTTCTCGCACAAACGGCACTTGCCGGTCCGGTAATAGGTGCAGTGCTCGCGGTCGATGACCGGCTTGTTGGGCACGGCCTGGGGGAACGGCACGTAAATGGCCGGGCGCAGGCCCAGCCCGGCGTCGAATTCGCTGGGAATCCTCCGGGACGGGCACTTCTGCGTGCACAGGCCGCAGCCGGTGCAGAGCTTCTCGTCGAGGCTGCGCGCCTTCTTGCGGATGCGCGCCTTGAAGTTGCCGATGAAGCCGTCCAGGCTCTCCAGTTCCGCATAGGAGAAGAGGGTGATGTTGAGATGCTGGGCTACCTCGACCATGCGCGGCGTCAGGATGCACTGCGAGCAGTCGAGGGTGGGGAACGTCTCGGACAATTGCGACATGTGTCCCCCGATGGAGGGCTCCTTTTCCACCAGGATCACCTGGTGGCCGGCGTTGGCGATGTCCAGGCTGGCCTGGATGCCGGCGATGCCGCCGCCGATGACCATGGCGACCTTGGTCACCGGCACCTTGATCGGCTGCAGGGCCTTGTTCTTTTTCACCTTGGCCACCAGCGTGCGCACGATGTCGATGGCCTTATCCGTGGTGGCGTCGCCCTTTTCGTGTACCCAGGAGCAGTGCTCGCGAATGTTGGCCATTTCGCAGAGGAAGGGATTCAAGCCGGCCTCGGCGCAGGCGCGGCGGAACGTCGGCTCGTGCATGCGCGGCGAGCAGGCGGCCACCACCACGCCGGTCAGGCCCTTTTCCCTGATGGCGTTCTTGACCAGCTGCTGCCCGGGGTCGGAGCACATGTACTTGTACTCGACGCTGTGGGCCACGCCGGGGATCTTCGCCGCCTCGGCGGCTACCTTCATGACGTCGACGGTGGCGCTGATGTTCTCGCC
This sequence comes from Candidatus Aminicenantes bacterium UBA2190, assembly GCA_002335385.1. Classification (GTDB taxonomy): domain Bacteria; phylum Acidobacteriota; class Aminicenantia; order UBA2199; family UBA2199; genus UBA2199. The sequence continues at coordinate 28,116 of DCVK01000014.1, read as the reverse complement.
GCAGTGGCAGATGAATACGCCGATGCGCGCCATGGTCAATTCACCTTCGAAGCCGTGGATGCGGGCGCCCCGGCCGAAGATCCCGATAAGGGGGCTGAGGCCGGGGAGTCCCCCGAGGCGGACTTGGACCCTGCGGGCGGCTTGGCCGACGCAGGGGCTAGTAAGGCCGAGGGGGAAACCTTGTGCCGCTGCAGCCCCAACTGCTTTGGCTTCAGCCCCAGCGCCATGCCGACGGCCTGAGTGATATAAATGACGGGCAGGTGGAACTTCTTCCCGGCGCGCTTCTCGATATTGGGCCGGCGCAAGTCGAGGTTCAGGTGGCACATGGGGCAGGCGACTACCACCGCCTCGGCGCCGCGCGAAACGGCGTCGTCGAGGATCTGGCCGCTCAGCCTGGCCACCAGGTCGGTGCGCGAAACCGAAAAGCCGGCGCCGCAGCACTCGGTCTTGAAGGCCCAGTCGATCGGGTCGGCGCCGATCTTCTTCATCAACAGGTCCATCGACTGCGGATCCTCGGGGCGGTCGAACTTCACCACCCCGGCCGGCCTCACCAGCAGGCAGCCGTAGTAGCAGGCCACCTTGCGCTGGAAGGGCTTCTTCACCAGCTTCTCCAGGTCGGGGACGCGTCCAAGCCACTCGATGATGTTGAGCACCCCGGCCGAGCCGCGGTAGTCGGCCTCGACCAGACCGGAGATCCTCTGCCGCAGGGAGTCATCCGCGAGCAGCTCATGGCGGGTGACCTTCAGGCGGCTGTAGCAGGCTGCGCAGGGGACCAGCACCTCGTCCATGCCGGCTTTCTCGGCGGCGGCCAGGATGCGCGCCGGCAGGGCCAGTGCCAGGTCACGGTCGAGATTATGGGCGGCGGTGGCCCCGCAGCAGTTCCAATCGGGTACTTCCGGCAGCTCGCGGCCGATCTCCCGGGCCAGGGCCAGGAGCGACTCGCTGTACTCGCGGGCCGAGCCCTTCATCGAGCAGCCAGGATAGAATCCCGTCTTCATGGGCGGTTCTCCCTGGCCTTGAGGGTCTTGGCAAAGATGCGGGCCAACTGGCGCCGGTTGCGCACGCGCTCGGGGAGCAGGTGCAGCTTGCCGACCAGGAACATCCAGGGCGCCTGCAGCAGGTCCTGCAGGAAATGGCCGCTGCGCAGCTTGTAGTCGACCACCTGCCCCATCTCGAACAGGCGGCCGGTGTACTTGACCGAGTCGAGAAAGGCGCGGTGGAAGGCCAGGATGTCCCTGGCCCTGGGGTTGACCTTCCGCTGCTGCAGCGATTCGTGGCGCAGGGCATCCATGATCGCCGGGATGTCAAGCTCCATGGGGCAGCGGCAGTAGCAGATCTCGCAGGTCAGGCAGAGCCAGATCGTATGGGAGCGCAGCGCCTGCTCGGCAAGCTCGGGGAAAGCGGCGGACAGCTGCAGCAGGTGCATGACCTGGCTGGGGGGGAAGTCCATCTCGGAGGCCAGCGGGCAGCCGGCCGAGCACTTGCCGCACTGGTAGCAGCGGGCGACGTCGACGCCGGTCTTTTCCCGGACACGATCGGACAGCGCGGCGCCAACGCCATGGGCATGAGCTTCACTGCGCATCGCGGATCTCCTTGACAGGCATAAGGGGCGATTGTAGCGCAATTGATTTTTAAAAGCAAACCCGCCATCGGCATGGGCTTGTCAGTTTCGCGCATCCTACTCGCCGATCAGATATCTTTTTCGCTCCTGCAGGGCGCGGATGTCCTTCTCGACCGCCAGGGGCTTGCCGTCCGGGGACAGGCCGGAGTGGTACATGGAGGTGGACAGGGTGCCCGGCGTGGGAGTGAAGATCTGCGCGTCCCGGGTCTTCAGGCCCAAGGCATCTAATTTTTTCTTCATGAGCGGCACCATGGACGCCGTCTCGCCGGGATGGCCGACGATCAGGTAGGGGGCCAGTACGATCGGCCGCTGCAGGCGGCGGTTCAGCCGGTTGAAGAGGGCGACGAATTCTTCGAAAACCGCGAAGCGCGGCTTGCCCATCAGGTCCAGCACTTCGTCCTCGGTATGCTCGGGCGCGACGCGCAGGAAGCGTCCGGCGTGCTCGCGCATGATTTCCTCCAGAAGGTCGGGGTTGGACAGCATCAGATCATGGCGCACGCCCGAGCCCAGCATGACCTTCTTCACCCCCGGCAGCGCCCGCGCCCGGCGCAGCAGTTCGCGGTAGGCATCCCCTTGCTTGAATCGCGGGCAGATGCCGGGCAGGAGGCAGGACGGCCTTGCGCAGGCCGCCATGGAGCAATCGCTGCCGAACATCTCGGCGGTCGGCCCGCCGATGTCGGAGACCACGCCGCGCCACTGGGGATGGTGAGCCAGGGCGCGGATCTCGCGAAAGATGGCGTCGGGGCTGCGCGAGACCACCCGCCGCCCCTCGCTCCGGATGATCGAGCAGAACGAGCAGCCGCCGGCGCAGCCGCGATGTGCAGTGACGGAGAACAGGTTCATGCGCAGGGCCGGGGAATAGGAAGAGCGTCCCGGGTGGCAGCGGCCGTACTCCAGCCCATAGATGAAATCGAGGTCGGCGCCGACGTAGACCTCGGCCGGGTTTTGCACCACCCAGCGGTTGCCGTGCTGCTGGGCGACGGCCCGACCGCCCCCGGCGTCGTTGATCAGCTGCTGGCTTCGCAGCAGTTCGCCGGCATCGGCCTGGACCGCCTCGCAGGAGGGAAGCTCGAGGAGATCCCTGCCAAGAGGCCGCTGCGCCACCACCCGCGCCGTCCCGGGAATGTCGATCTCCCGGGCCGACACTCCCTGCCGCAGCAGCCGGGCGATGGCCACGACCTGCTTTTCACCGTTGCCGCTGACCAGAATATCGGCCCGGGAATCGAGCAGCAGCGAGCGCCGCACCTTGTCCTCCTGAAAATCGTAGTGGGCGAAGCAGCGCAGGGATGCCTCGACACCGCCGATGACCACCGGTACCCCGTGGTAAGCCTCGCGCAGACGGCTGGTGAAAACGGTCAGGGTGCGGTCGGGCCTGATCTTGAACTTGATGTCCGGGGGGCGGCCGCTGAAAAAAGCGGCGCCGCCAAACTGGTACAGGTCCTCGCGCCGCCGGCGGCGGCCGGCGGTGTAATTCAGCACCACCGAGTCGAGCGGGCCGGAGACCACCGCAAAAAAAAGGGCCGGCCGGCCCAGCGCCGTAAAAGACTCCTTGTCCTGCCAGAACGGCGTCTCCAGCACGCCGACGCTGAACCCCGCCGCCGCCAGCGCCCGCTTCAGGATCCCCTCGGGGAAGGAAGGGTGGTCGGCGAAGGGATAGGGCTGGACGATGATGACGTCGTAGGTCGAGGAAGCCATGGATACTCATTGTAGCATAGAAGAAGACGTTAGACGTTAGACGCTAGACGTTAGCAAGACATGGAACGAACCATGGTTCTAGGGCTTTTCTCTTGCTAACTACTAACGTCTAACGTCTGGCGTCTTTCTTTTACTTCATCTGCCGTTCTGTTCGTAGGCGTGCATGTCGAAATGCCCGTGGCCCGAAAGGTTGAACAGGATGACCGGCTCCCCTTTCCCGTCCCTGGCCTTGAGCGCCTCCTCGATGACCGCGGCGACGGCGTGGGACGACTCGGGCGCGGGCAGGATCCCTTCGCTGGCGAAGAAGGTCTTCGCCGCGTGGAATACCTGCTCCTGGCCGTACGAACGAGCCTTCACCGTACCGCCGCGGACCAGGTGGCTGACCAGGGGCGCCATGCCGTGGTAGCGCAGCCCGCCGGCATGGATGGGCGGCGGAATGAAATCCTTGCCCAGGGTGTGCATGAACAGCAGCGGGGTCAGGCCGGCGCTGTCGCCGTGGTCGTAGCGCAGATCGCCGCGCGTGATCGACGGGCAGGAGGCGGGCTCGACGGCGATGAATTCGACATTTTTTCCGGCGGTCAAATTCTTTTTCACGAAAGGGAAGCTGATGCCGGCGAAGTTGGATCCGCCGCCGACGCAGCCGATGACGATGTCCGGCTCCACCCCCAGGCCGGCCAGCTGCCGTTCGGCTTCCTGGCCGATCACCGTCTGATGCAGCAGCACCGCGTCCAGCACCGAGCCCAGCGCGTACTTGCTGCCCGGGTTCTTCATTACGGTTTCCACGGCCTCGGCGATGGCGATGCCCAGGCTGCCCGGATGGTCGGGGTTCTCAAGGAACAAGGCCTTTCCCGCCTCCGTGTTCGGCCCGGGGCTCTCCTCGAGCCGCGCCCGGCAAAGGGCCATCATCGTCCGCCGCCCCGGCTTCTGCCGATAACTGGCGCGCACCATGAAGACGCGTACACCGACCCCGAAGCGTTCCCCGGCATACGCCAGCGCCGAGCCCCATTGGCCGGCCCCGGTTTCGGTGACCAGCTCCCGCACTCCTTCCTGCGCCGCAAGGTAGGCCTGCATCAGCGCCGTGTTGCTTTTGTGGCTGCCCATGGGGCTGACCCCTTCGTACTTGTAAAAGATGCGCGCCGGCGTATCCAGGCGCTTCCTCAGTTCGGCGGCATACACCAGCGGCGTGGGACGGTATTGGGCATAGGCCTCCAGGACCGCCGCGGGGATGGGGATGAAGCGCTCCCGGCTGATCTCCTGCTCGATGAAACTTTCGGGAAAGATCGCCGCCAGCGCCGAGGGATCGAGGGGCTCGCCGGTCGCGGGATGCAATGGCGGCTTGGGGAGCTCGGCCAGGTCGGCCTTGATGTTATAGAAATGGGTCGGCAAATACTCTTTTTTACGTCCTGAAAATCGTTCCATGTTTTTTCTCCTTGGTATTTTGATCTTAAAAAAAAGAAAAATGGATGGATGGTTGGATTTTCAGGCGGACGGGGCCGCCCAGCGCCAGGCGCGGAGCCAGGCGACGGCAGGCGACAGGAGAACCCGTTCAATTGACATCGGCGATATACATACCACAACTTGGGAGAGAGGTCAAGCCATACTCGGAAAGGTTCGAAGTTCGAAGTTCGACGTTCGAAGTTGAAGAACTATTGGTACTCGGTTTACGGTCTACGGTTTACGGTTCAAGGCGAAAGCCATTGAATGAACTGGCTTGCTTAGTTCCAGTTTCTTGCCGTACACCGTACACCGTATACCGTATACCTGCTTTGTTTCACAGCCAGTTCCTTTTTTTGAAGAAATAGATCATGGCCCCGGCCAGGGCGAACATGAGCACCAGCACCAGCGGGTATCCCCAGGGCCAGCCCAGCTCGGGCATGTGCCGGAAGTTCATGCCGTAGATGCCGGCCAGGAAGGTCAGGGGCATGAAGATGGTGGCGATGATCGTCAGCACCTTCATCACCTGGTTCATGCGGTTGCTGACCGAGGAGAGGTAGATGTCCAGCATGCTGGAGAGCATCTCGCGGTAGGACTCGATGCTGTCGACGATATGGATGGCATGGTCGTAGATGTCGCGCAGGAAGATCTTGGTCGCCGGCCGGATCAGGTCCGACCCGCTCTTCTCCAGGCCGTTGATCACCTCGCGCAGCGGCCAGGCCGACTTGCGCAGGTAGATCATCTCGCGCTTGAGGCGGTGGATCTGGTGCAGGGTGTCCGGCCGGGGATCGCTGATCAGTTCTTCCTCGAGCTTCTCGATGCGCTCGGCGAACTTCTCCAGGATGACGAAATAGTGGTCGATGATGGTGTCGAGCAGGGAATAGGCCAGGTAGTCGGGCCCCATGCGGCGCATGCGCCCCTTGCCGTTGCGGATGCGCTGGCGCAGCGGCTCGAAGAGGTCGCCCTCGCGCCCCTCCTGGAAAGAGATCACGAAGTTGCGGCCGAAGACGACGCTGACCTGCTCGGAAACGATCTCCAGGCTGGCCGGGTCGAAATCGAGCATCTTGAGGACGACGTAGATATAGTCGTCCATGTCGTCGGACTTGGGGCGCTGGTCGGTATTGAGGATATCCTCGAGGATCAGCGGATGCAGGCCGTAGCAGCGGCCCAGGCCCTCCAGCAAGTCGACGTCCTGAAGCCCCTCGATGTCGATCCAGGTCACCGTATCGGTGTCGCGGAAAGGGACGCATTCGTCCAGGAGCGCCGGGTTCTTTTCGCGCACGCCCCGCTCATCGTAATCGAGAATGCGCACGCGGCTTTCCGCGACCTTCTGCGTGCCGACATGGACCAGGACTCCCGGGGGCAGCCCGGCCTTGGCCGACCTTTTCTTTACTTTTTCGACCATGCCGCCTCCAGGCGCTTGGCGTAGATGACCTTGTCGTCGCCGTCGGCGTAGAACCCCTTCAGCACCGCTTCCTCATGGTAGCCGCAGCGCCGGTAGAATTGCCGCGTCGGCAGGTATTTTTCCCGTCCCGAGGTTTCCACAAAGATGACGCGCCCGCGGAGACCCGCGATCAGCGCCTCGGTCCTTTCGAGCAGGACCCTGCCGATGCCCCGGTGGCGCTGCGCGTCGTGCACGGCGATCCAATACAGGTCATAGCTGCCTGCGGTGCAGGCGATCTCGCCGTAGCAGCTGTAGCCCACGGTGCGCCCCGCCAGCTCGGCGAAGAGGAAGAGGTAGCCGCTGCCCGTCCCTTTCTCCAGCCTCTCCTCCACCAGCTCCACCGCCACGGCGACCTCATGGTCATGGAAGAACCCTGTCGAGGTGACGATCTCGCAAACGGCGGCGGCATCATCGGGCCGCACCTGTTCGCGGAATGCCAGCTTATCATGCTCGCTCATCCTACCCTCCATCATGATGCGGCCGGGAACCGGCCCGCCGCTCCAGGCAATCCTCGACGATGCGCTCCACCATGCGCGTGTACGACAGGCCGGCGCGCGCGGCGGCGGCGAAAAAACCGCCGTCGGGCGCCAGGCAGGGATTGGTGTTGATCTCCAGCACCCAGGGGCGGCCGCCGGCATCAACGCGGAAGTCGACCCGGGCGTAGCCCGTCAGCCCGAACCTCTCCCAGCAGCGGCGGGAAATGTCGTGCAGCTCCTCGACCAGGGGCCGGTCGGCGGCGCTGAGATCGAAGCCGCGCTGCGTATGGGCGTATTCGAACGAATCCTCCTCCCATTTGGCGCGGAAATCGACGATGCGCAGCTTGTCCTCCGGGTAATCGACGAAGCGCATCTCGGCCGCGGGCAGGCACTCCCCGGCCAGCAGCGCCTGATTGAACTCGCGCCCCTCGATGTAGCGCTCGGCGAAGAATCCTCCTTTCCGGTCCTTCTGCTCCAGCAGACGCCGCAACTCGGCCGCGCTCGCGGCGCAAACGACGGAATCATCGCCGAACCAGTTGGAGGCATGCTCCCAGACCGACTTGAGAATCCAAGTCCCCGTTTCCGCCCAGGGAACGTCAGGCGGCTGCGCCGCTTCCATCCAGCGGGGGGTCGGGATCCCGGACTGCTGGAAAAGCCTCTTGCTCAGAACCTTGTTGGAGGTGACAAAGACGGCTTCCTGGCCGCTGCCGGTGTAGGGCAGGCGGAGATGGTCCAGCAGCGCCGGCGCCAGGTGAATGAGCCGGCCGTCGCCCGCCACCGTTTCCACGAGGTTGAAGACAAAGAGCGGCTCGGCACGGCGCAGGGCCCGCAGCGCCGCGCCGACATCGAGGGAAAAGGGGATGATCAGCGGCCGGTAGCCCAGCTCGGCCAGGGAACGGCGCACCGCCTCGACCTGGACCAGGACGTCCAGCTCGTCCTTGGGCGAATCGGGACCGACCTGGTTGTGCAGGATGACCGCGTTCCTTTTTTTCACCGGCGCAGCCTCCCGGCGGCGGAGGCCATGATGCGCGCGATCAGTTCCGTGAACGGGATCCCCCGCAGGCGGCAGATGATGGGCAGGTCGGAATGGGTCGGGTTCAGGCCCGCCAGCGGGTTCACCTCGATGAAGTTGACGAGGCCGTCGCGGTCCATCTTGACGTCGACGCGGCCGCCGTCGAGGCAGCCCAGGCCGCGCCAGGCCCGCAGCGCCACCCCGGCGCCGGCGGCGGCATCCGCATCCGGGGCCAGGGCGTAGCGTACCTTCTCCTCGTACTGCTCCTTGTTGATGTAGGAATAGGCGTTGGCCTCGGCCCCGTCATTGAGCATGACCTCCATGACCCCGACCACTTCAGCGGCGGCGCCGCTGCCCGTGATGCCCACGGTGAACTCGCGCCCGGGCAGGTAGGTCTCCACCAGCACCGGCTGCCTGAATCGTTCCAGCAGGCCGCGGCAAACGGCGGCCAGTTGTTCGCGGGAATCGATCTTGGAGCGGGCGTCGATCCCCTTGCCGGTGCCCTCGGCCAGCGGTTTGGCGAACAGGGGGAAAGGCAGGTCGATGCCGGCGATGTCCGCAGGCGCCGCGATCACGGCGAAGTCGGGGGTGGGGACGCCGAAAGAACGCACCACCGTCTTGGTCATCCCCTTGTCCAGGGCCAGGGCCAGGATCAGCGGCCCGGAGAACGTATAAGGGATCTCGTAGGCATCGAGCAGGGCCGGCACCTGGGCCTCGCGGCCCAGCCCGAACATGCCCTCGCAGATATTGAAGACCATGTCCCAGCGCTCGCCGGCGGCCAACCGCCCCACCAGGCTCTTGATATGGCCGATGCGCCGCGTCTCATGCCCCAGGCTGCGGAGCGCCGTCTCGATGCCCTCGATGGTGTCGGGCTTGTCGAACTCGGCTGTTTCTTCGCTGCCGTAGCCGGCGTCGAGGTAATCCTGCCTGAGGTCATAGGTCATGCCGATGATCATGCTGTCTTCTCCGCTTTACGAACTCATCGCGATTGTATGTCAATGCCTGGGGATAAGCAAGCAGGACCCGCAACCGGGCGGGGCGATCAGGAGTCCGCGGGAACATCCCCGGCGCACTCGGCATCGGGGTAGCGGAAAATCTTCTTCTGGTAGTTGCGCAGCATCACGTCGCCTTCCTCGCGGCCCTGGTAGTAGTCGGGCAGCAGCGGGATCTTGCCGCCGCCGCCGGGGGCATCGACGACATAATGGGGCACGGCGTAGCCGCTGGTGTGGCCGCGCAGGCCCTCGATGAGCTCCAGGCCCTTCTCGACCGGGGTACGGAAGTGCGAGGAGCCGAGGATGGGGTCGCACTGGTAGAGATAATAGGGGCGGACACGGAGCTTGAGCAGCTCGTGCATCAGCTTCTTCATGACCGGCACCGAGTCGTTGATCCCCTTGAGCAGAACCGTCTGGCTGCCCAGGGGGATGCCGGCGTCGGCCAGGCGCTCGCAGGCCTGCGCCGTTTCCTGGGTGATCTCGTCGGGATGGGTGAAATGCAGGCTCATCCACAGGGGGCGGAAGCGTTTCAGCACGTTGACCAGCGAGTGGGTGACGCGCTGCGGCAGGACCACCGGCACCTTGGAGCCGATGCGCACGAACTCGACATGCGGGATGCGGCTGAGGCGGGTCAGCAGGTATTCCAGGCTGCTGTCGGGAAGGGTGAGCGGGTCGCCCCCCGAGAGCAGCACGTCGCGCACGTCGGGGTTCATCTCGATATAGGAAAGGGCGCGGTCCCACTGGTCGCGGTTGAGATGGCGCTTGTTCTGGTCGCCCACCAGGCGCGAGCGGGTGCAGTAGCGGCAGTAGCTGGAGCAGAAGCCGGTGACCAGGAAAAGCACCCGGTCGGGATAGCGGTGCACCAGCCCGGGAACGCGGCTGTGCGTGTCCTCGCCCAGCGGGTCGGCGGCCTCGCCGCAGGAGATGAGCTGCTCGGCGGTCACCGGCACGACGCTGCGGCGCAGCGGCTGCAGGGGATCCAGGGGGTCGAGCAGGCTGGCGTAATACGGGGTGATGCGCAGCGGCAGGTTGCCGCAATCGACCGCCATGGCGCGCATTTCGTCGTCGGACAGCTGCAGGACCTTCTGCAGCGCCTGCAGGCTAATGATGCTGTTGCGCAGCTGCCATTCCCAGCTGTTCCAGTCGGCGGTGGTGGCCAGCGGGAAGAACTTCCGCTGGAACTGCAGGGAGCGCGCGCCGATCTTCAGAAAGGTACGGTCGGGCTTGGAATTGGGAAATTGGATCAGCTCGGGAAAGAGCAACGACGGGGCGGTGTTGTTGCTTTCCTCCAGCACCGCTGTGCTTGGAGGTTCGGCCTCCTCACCGGGAATTTCAGTTTCCTTCAACGCCGCCGCATGAATGGCTTTTTTCAATTTCAGTGCCTCCCGCTTTTCGAATGCGAATATAGTTCAATTTTTCTGACGTGTCAATAGATTGGAAACATTATTTGCACAATTTTTCAGGAACGGGGCTAGGATTCAGTTGCCGCAGGTCTCGCCGGTGACCATGAAGACGATGCGCTCGCAGATGTTGGTCACGCGGTCGGCGATGCGCTCCAGGTTGTGGCTGACCCAGATCAGGTAGACGGCGCGGGTGATGGTCCGGGGGTCCTCCATCATGTAGGTCAGCAATTCGCGGAAGATCTGCTCGTAGAGCGCATCGATCTCGTCATCCATCGCCATGATGGCCCGGGCGGCAGCCACGTCCTGGGTGATGAAGGCGTTCAGGCTCTTGCGGATCATCTCTCCGGCCTTCTCCGCCATGCGCGGGATGTCGATCAGCGGCTTGAGCAGGGGGGTCTGGTCGTGCATGACCACGATCTTGGCGATGCCCTTGGCATGATCGGCCATGCGCTCCAGGTTGGTGACCAGGTCCATGAAGGAGACGATCTCGCGCAGGTCGCCGGCCACCGGCTGCTGGGTGGCGAAGAGCTGGATGCACTGGTTCTCGATCTGCCAGCGTTTGCAGTTGATCGCTTCATCCGCCGCGATGATGCGCTCGGCCTCGGCTTTGTCGGCGTGCTTCAGCGCCTGGACGGAGCGCTCGATGGCGGCGACGACCAATTCGCCCATGCCCGCCAGCTCGTGCTCCACCTCGCGCAGCATGTTCTGAAAGTGTTCTCTGGCCATGAAGTCCTCCTCGGGTCAGCCGAAGCGGCCGCTGATGTAGTTCTCCGTCAACTCCTGCCGCGGCTGGGTGAAGATCTTCGCCGTCTCGTCGAACTCGATCAGCTTGCCCAGGTACATGAAGCCGGCGCGGTCCGAAGCCCGCGCCGCCTGCTGCATGTTGTGGGTGACGATGACGATGGTGTAGTCGCTCTTCAGCTTGCGCATCAGGTCCTCGATGTGCAGGGTGGCGATGGGGTCGAGGGCGGAGCAGGGCTCGTCCATGAGCAGGACCTGCGGCTTCAGCGGCAGGACGCGGGCGATGCACAGGCGCTGCTGCTGCTCCAGCGACAGGCTCAGCGCCGACTTGTGCAGCTTGTCCTTGAGGTCGTCCCAGAGCAGCACGTCGCGCAGCGCCTGCTCCACGACCATCCCGTACTCGCGGCGGCCGGCCAGCCTGTGCACGGACAGGCCGAAGGCGATGTTCTCGTACACAGAAAGCGGGAAGGGATTGGGGCGCTGGAAGACCATGCCCACCTTCTCGCGCAGCCTCAGCAGGTCGGCGTCGGGGGCGTAGATATCCTCGTTGTCGACGAGCACCTTGCCCGCGACGCGCACGCCGTCGATCAGGTCGTTCATGCGGTTGAACACCCGCAGCAGCGTGCTCTTGCCGCAGCCGCTGGGGCCGATCAGGGCGGTCACCTCGCGCGCCGGCACCTGAAGGTCGACGGCGGTCAGGGCCTGGAAATCGCCGTAGAAAAGGTCAAGGCCCCTTGTCTCGATGCAGAAGTCGCCCATGCTCACCCGAACTTGCCGGTGATGTAGTCGCTGGTGCGGCTGTCGGCCGGCGTCGTGAACATCGTGCTGGTTTCGCTCACTTCGATCATCTCCCCCATCAGGAAAAAGGCTGTGCGGTCGCCGACGCGGGCCGCCTGGGCCACGTTGTTGGTCACCAGCACGATGGTGTACTTCTCCTTGAGGACCAGCATGGTCTCCTCGATGCGCGCCGTGGAGATCGGGTCCAGCCCCGATGTCGGTTCGTCAAAGAGCAGAACATCGGGCTGGCCGGCGAGAATGCGCGCCATGCACAGGCGCTGCTGCTGTCCGCCGGAGAGGTTCATCGCCGGCGTGCGCAGGCGATCCTTGACCTCCTCCCACAGGTACGATTCGATCAGGCTCCGTTCCACCGCCGCGTCCAGCGACTTCGCGTCGCGAACGCCCTGCATGCGCAAGCCGTACACCACGTTTTCATAGATGGAGACGGGCAGCGGCAGCGGCAGGGCGAAGACGATGCCCACCTTGCGCCGCAGCGCCTCCACCTCCAAGCCGGCGCGGATGTCGATCCCATCCAGGCGGATCATGCCGCTGACGCGGCTGTGCGCTTCCAGGTCGATCAGGCGGTTGAGGGAATTCAGGAAAGTGGATTTCCCCGAGTTGGCCGGGCCGATGACGGTGAAGATCTCGTTGGCGGCGATCTCCAGGTTCAGGTCACGCAGGGCGTACATGCCTCCATATTGGACGTGCAGCCCCTGGATGGAGAATTTCGTCGCCCGGTTCACCATTTTTTCTTCCCGCGAAACCGCGAGCGCAGGATGATGGCCGCCAGGTTCAGCAGCAGCACCAGCGTCAGCAGCACCAGCGCCGTGCCGTAGCGAACATTCTCGGGAATGCCCGGCACCTGGGTGGAGATGACGTAGAGGTGGTAGGGCAGGGCCATGGTCTGGTCAAAGACCGATTGCGGCAGGCGCGGCAGGTAGAACGCGGCCACCGTGAACAGGATGGGGGCGGTCTCGCCGGCGGCACGCCCCAGGCCCAGGATCATGCCGGTCATGATGCCGGGCAGCGCATGCGGCAGCACCGAGTGGCGGATGGTCTGCCAGCGGCTGGCGCCCAGCGACAGGCTGACGGTGCGAAAATGCCGGGGCACGCTCTCCAGCGCTTCGCGCGAGGAGGTGATGATCACCGGCAGGATCATGATGCCCAGCGTCAGCGCCCCGGAAAGGATGGAGGCGCCGAAGCGGAAGAAGATGACGAAGATGCCCAGGCCGAAGAGACCGTAGACCACCGACGGCACGCCGGCCAGGTTGACGATGGCCAGCTTGACCAGGCGCGAGAAGCGGTTGTTGCCCGAATACTCGACCAGGTAAACGGCGGCCGCCACGCCCAGCGGCACGGCGAAGAGGACCGCGCCCAGCACCAGGTAGAGCGTGCCCAGGATGGCCGGCAGGATGCCTCCGGCGCGCATGCCGTCCCGGGGCATGGAGAAGAGGAATTCCCAGCTGATGGCGCTGGCGCCCTTGGCGACGATGATCGCCAGGATGACCACCACCGGCAGCACCACCAGCAGGGTGGCCAGGAACAGGAGCGAAAAGGCGATCTTCTGGGAGAGGCGCGGGTTCATGGGGCTACCTGCGCGAGCGGTGCAGGTAGAGGTCCGCCACGCCGTTGATCAGGAAGGTGATGACGAACAGCACGATGCCGATGGCGAACAGGGCGGCGTAGTGCGCCCCGCCCTGCACCGACTCGCCCATCTCGGCGGCGATGGTGGCGGTCAGGGTGCGCACCGGCTGCAGGATGCTGTGGGGGATGGTGGCGGCATTGCCGGTAACCATCATCACGGCCATGGTCTCGCCGATGACGCGGCCGATGCCCAGCATGACGGCGGCGACCATGCCCGGCCGGGCGGCGCGGGCCACGATGCGCCAGGTGGTCTGCCATTTCGTCGCGCCCATGGCGACGGCCGCCTCGCGATACTGCCGCGGCACGGCGGTGATGGCGTCCTCGGCGATGGAGACGATGGTGGGCATGGCCATGAAGGCCAGCGTCACCGAGCCGGTCAGGGCGGTCAGCCCGGTGGGGATGTGGAAAAGGTTCTTGATCCAGGGGCCGAGGGTGATCATGCCGATGAAGCCGATGACCACCGAGGGGATGGCCGCCAGCAGCTCGATGCCCGCCTTCAACCCCTCCTTCAGCCGCCCGGGGGCGATCTCGGCGATGAACAGGGCGGCGGCGAGCCCGATGGGCACCGAGATGGCGGCGGCGCCCAGCGTCACCAGCAGCGAGCCGAGGATCAGCGGCAGAATGCCGAAACGCGGCGGGTCGGAGATGGGGTACCAGCTCTTGCCGAAAAGGAAATCGGCAACACTTTCACCGCGGAAAAGCGAGAAGCCCTCGCGCAGCAGGAACAGGAAGATGAGCAGGACGAAGACGACGGAAAAGATGCCGCTGAGCAGGATGGCCTTCTCGATCCACCACTCCTTCAGCTTGCGCAGCCGCTTGGACGACATCGGGGGCTAGATCTTCTTCACCGGCACGAAATCGATCTTGACCACGAGTTGCTGTCCCTCGGGGCCGAGGACGAAGTCGAGGAAATCGGCCACCAGCCCCTGGGGCTTTTCGCGGGTGACCATGATCAACGGGCGCGAGATCGGGTAATCCTGGCTGACCACGTTCTCGATGGTCGGCTGAACGAATGGCGAACCATCATCCTTGGCGATGGCCAGCGCTTTTTCCTTCTGCGAGATGTAGCCCATGCCGAAGTAGCCGATGGCCCCCTGGTTATGCGCCACCTCGTCGGCGATGGCCTGGGAACTGGGCAGCATCAGGGCGTTGGCGGCGAACTCCGCGCGGCCGTCCGTGCGGTTGCCGCGCAGCACGTGCTCCTTGAAATAGACGTGGGTGCCGGAGTTGACCTCACGCGACAGGACCACGATGGGCAGGTCGGCGCCGCCGATCTCCTTCCAGTTGGTAACCGCGCCGGAAAAGACGGCGGCGAGCTGGTCCATGGTCAGCTGCGACAGCGGGTTGGCCGGATGGACCACCACCGCCAGCCCGTCCAGGGCGACGGTGATCTGTTGGGGATCCAGGCCCCTCTGCCGGGCCATGGTAAGCTCCTCGGGCTTGAGCTCGCGCGACAGTTCGGCGATGTCGCAGGTTCTGGACAGCAGGGCGGCGATGCCGGTCCCCGAGCCGCCGCCGGTGACGGCCACCGATATCTTGGGGTTCGCTTTCATGAACTCCTCGGCCCAGGCCTGGCCCAGGTTGACCATGGTGTCGGAGCCCTTGATCTGGATGGAACTGGCCTGCTGGCTCTGCCGGCTGCAGCCGCTCAAGATCCATATCGCCGTCAGACAGCAAAACAGGCCTGAACGCAACCATCTTGTCTTTGCCACTTTTCCCTCCTCTCTTTTAGAGATAGCAGGATCGCAAGCTGGATAAACGGTGGGATAGATCAAATTCTATCATTTTCAGGATGATTGTCAAGAAAAAAAACCGTCCGGCGCCATGGACCGGGGCAGGGAAGGCGAACCGACCCGCCGTTTCCTCGGCCGGATATTATCCGGCTGGCTTCCGCTCCCGGGATTCAGCCGGGGAGATGGAGCAGCGAGACGCCGTACCAGCTCAGGGCCGCGATCAGGGCCGAGCCGGGGATGGTGAAGATCCAGGCCCAGACGATGCGCACCGCCAGCCCCCAGCGGATCGCCGACAGGCGCGTGGTGGCGCCCACGCCGATGATGGCGCCGGTGATGGTGTGGGTGGTGGAGACCGGTACCCCGAGAAAGGTCGAGAACAGGATGGAAAAGGCCGCGGCCGTCTCGGCGCTGAAGCCGTGCACCGGTTTCAGCTTGGTGATCTTCATGCCCATGGTCTCGATCACTTTCCAGCCGCCGGTCAGGGTGCCCAGGGAGATGGCCAGGTAGCAGCTGATGATCACCCAGAAGGGCACGTAGAAAGTACGGCCCAGGTGGCCGGTGGAAAAGAGCAGCATGGCGATGATGCCCATGGTCTTCTGCGCGTCGTTGGTGCCGTGACCCAGGCTGTAGAGTGCCGCCGAGAGGAGCTGCAACCGGCGGAACCAGCGGTCGATCATTTGCGGCGAGCGCTTGCGGCAGGTCCACAGGACCGCGATCATGATGATGTAGCCGAGCAGCAGCCCGATCAGCGGCGCCAGGCCGATGAAGAGGGCGATCTTCAGCAGACCGGGGACGACCAGCGCCTTGAGGCCGCTCTTGGCCACGGCGGCGCCGATCAGGCCGCCGACCAGGGCATGCGACACGCTGATGGGGAAGCCCAAGTGGGTGCACAAATAGGACCAGACGATGGCTCCGGACAGAGCGGCCAGGATCATGGGCGCCGAGACGGCCCCGGGGTCGATGATCCCCTTGCCGATGGTGTTGGCCACATGCACGCCGAATATGGCGGCGGCGGCGAAATTGAAGAAGGCGGCCCAGACGACCGCCTGGCGCGGCGACAGGACGCGCGTCGAGACGATGGTCGCCACCGAGTTGGCGGCGTCGTTCATGCCGTTGATGAAGTCGAACAGCAGCGCCAGCAGGACGATGATGACGACCAGGATCATCATGGCGTTCTTGCGCTCAGGCGTTTTCCAGGACGATGCCCTCGGTGATGTCGGCCACGTCCTCGCAGCGGTCGGTCGCCCGCTCGATGTATTCCAGGATGTCCTTCCACTTGATCAATTCGAACGGGTCCTTTTCCTCGCGGAAAAGTCGGGCCAGCGTGCTGCGGCGGATATAATCGGCCTGGTCTTCCAGGCGGTTGATCTCCACGGTCAATTCCATGATGCGCACCGTATTCTTCAGGTTGGGCAGCAAGCCGACCATTTCCTTGACCAGTTTGACGCTCGCCAGCAACACGTGACTCAGTTCCTTGGCTTCGTTGGGAACGTCGCAGGGGCGGTAGAGGTCGATGCGCGAGCTGGCCGCCTCGGCCAGGTCGAGGATGTCATCGAGGCGCACGGCGAGCTGGTGGATATCCTCGCGCTCGATCGGCGTGATGAAGGTCTTGTGCAGGTGCGACATGACGCTGTGCACCAGCAGGTCGGTCTGGTGCTCCAGCGACTTCAGGCTGATGGCGTATTCGTTGTAACGGTCGCACTCGTCGAGCATCTTGACCAGGATCTGCACCCCCTCGACCATGTTGGTGCTGATCTTGTCGAAAAGTCCATAAAAAACGTCGTTTTTCGGCACCAGGGACTTGAACATCGTTCTGCTCCTCGGTATTCCGGATTGCCGGGCGGATACGCCGGGCGGAAGCGGAATGGTAGCACAGAGCTTGCGGGTTGTCAAAACGAACCATCGTGAGTCGTGATTCGTGAATCGTGATTCGAGACCGCAACGGCCGCTCGGACGCCTTTTTTCTCGAATTACGAATTACAAATCACGAATGACGGATTGCGCGTTAAGATATCGTTTCAGCTCGGGGAAAAACTTGTGATTCGCCCCGGGGAACGGATAATTTTCGAGGTCCAGGGCTTTCACCCAGGCATGGGGCTGCCCGGTGCGGATCCGGCCTGCACCCGGCCGGCAGATGAAGACATGCAGGTGTACCTGGAAATGGGAGTAGGCGTGGCGCACCTCGGCCAGCTTGGCCAAGACCATGACGCGGGCGCCCAGTTCTTCGCGGCATTCACGGACGACCGCATGTTCCGCTCTCTCCTTCGGACGGCACTTGCCGCCGGGGAACTCCCAGAGTCCGCCCAAGTGGCCCTCTTGGGGGCGCTGCTGGATGAAGATCTTCCCGCCGCGCAGGATCACGGCCAGCGCCGCCTGGTATTCGGGCACCGGCCTCTTCCTGTTCCTGACCGGGAGCGAAGCGGTCCGGCCCTGGAGGAACGCGAAGCAGTCCCGGCGCCAGGGGCATGTCCGGCACCCGGGATCCCGGGGCCGGCAGGCCAGCGCCCCCAGCTCCATCATGGCTTCGTTGAAGAGGCCGGGGGTTTTTTCCGGGAGGATGGCCTTTAAAAAGGAATGGACCTTATTCTTCGTCGCCGCCGAACGGATGTCGCCGCTGATCCCCTGCCAGCGGCAAACGACGCGCAGCACGTTGCCGTCGGCCACCGGAACGGCCAAACCGCGGCCGATGCTGAGCACGGCGGCGGCGATATACTCCCCCACCCCGGGCAATCCGCGAAAGTCCGCATGGCGCCCGGGGATGACGCCGTGGTACTTCTCTTGGACGATCCGCGCCGCCCGCCAGAGGTTGCGGGCGCGGGAATAATACCCCAGGCCTTCCCAGGCCTTCAGCACATCCTGCAACGGCGCCGAAGCCAGCCGCTTCAGGCTCGGGAACCGCCTCATAAAATTCCGGAAGTAGGGTACGACCGTCTCCACCCGCGTCTGCTGCAGCATGACCTCGGAAACCCAGATCCCATAGAGATCATGACGCCGGCGCCAGGGCAGGTCGCGGCGATGGCGCCTGTACCAGCCCAGGAGAAGCGGTACCCGGTCCGCTGCTCGGCAGCCGACATTCCTCACGCTCTCCACCCGGCGCTCAGCGCCGCTTCAGGCGCTTCTCGATCTCTTCCAGGGTCAGGGTGACGATGATCGGCCGGCGGTGGGGGCAGAGATCGGGATTGGCGCAGGCGAACAGGTCGCGGACCAGGGCCCGCATCTCGTCGGCCTGCAGGCGCTGGTTGACCTTCACCGCGTCGTGGCAGGCCAGCGCCGCCAGCAGGCGATCCTCGCTGCCGGCCCCGCCGTCCTCGAGCGGCTCGCGCAGGGCGGCGCGCAGGCTCTCGCGGATGCGTCCCTCGCCGAGGAATTGCGGGAAGGCCTTGACCTCGACGGCGGAGCCGCTCAGGCGGCGGATATCAAAGCCGGCCTGGCGCAAAAGCTCCATGCGGGCATCGTCGAGGGCCGCCTGCTCCACGGGGGTCAGCTCCAGCAGCAGGGGGAACAGGGCCTGGGCGGCCGGTGCGGCTCCGGAAGCGCGGCCGGCCTGCAAGCGCTCGAACAGCACGCGCTCCCGGGCGTTGTGCTGGTCGATGATCAGGAGCTCGCCGTTCCTCTCGACAACGATGTACGAGTCGCGGTACTGGCCCAGGACGCGGAAATCCTCTTCCCCGGCGGCCTTTTCCGTGGGAAAAAGTTTCGCCGCATCCGTGGATTCGCCCGACCGGGCTGGGATCGGCAGGGCGCTTTCCCGCGCCCATCCGGTCGCGCCGCGCGTCAGACCCGCCGTGGAGCGCGGCATCCCGCCCAGGGCGGCGTGGATCGCCTGCTGCACGAGCTGGTAGACGCGCTGGGCATCCAGGAAGCGGATCTCCAGCTTCATCGGATGGATGTTGACGTCGATCTGGGCGGGCGGGACGACGAGGTCGACCACTCCGGCCGGGCTGAGCGATTTCTCCAGGTAGGGCTGCAGGGTGTTGTTGAACGCGGCCTGCAGGGTCTTCTCGCGCACCGTCCGGCCGTTGACCGTGAAGAATTGCCGGTTCCTGCCGCTGACCCCCCCCCGGGGGGCCGACACGAAGCCGGTGAGCCGGTACGGGCCGGCAGCGAAATCCAGGGGCAGCAGCCCGTCGAGGAACTCCTTGCCGAAGACCTGGTAGATGCGCTCGGCGAGTGCCGCGGCCGCCGGATAGTGGAACACGGTGCGCTGGTTGTGCTTCAGCGTGAAGGCCATGCCGGGGCGGGCCAGGGCGATCGTCTCCATGAAAGCGCTGACCTGGCGCAACTCGCCCTGGTCGCTCTTCAAGAACTTGCGGCGCACCGGGAAATTGGCGAACAGCCGGCGGACGGAAATGACGCTGCCCCGGCGGCACGCGGCCTGGACCTTGCCGGCGAGGGCGCCATCGCGGAAGGAGCAACGCCAGCCGCGCCCCTCGTCGTTGTCGGCCGTCTCCAGGTCGATATCGGCCACTTGCCGGATCGACGGCAGGGCTTCGCCGCGGAAGCCCAGGGACTGCAGGCGGTCCAGGTCCTCCAACTCGGCCAGCTTGGACGTGCTGTGGCGTTGGAACGCGACGTCGATGTCGTCGGCGGCGAAGCCGCCCCCGTCGTCCTCGACGCGCACCAGCTCCTTGCCGCCGGCGCTCAGCTCGACGGTGACCGCCCCGGCGCCGGCGTCGATGGCATTCTCCACCAGCTCCTTGACGACGGAAAGCGGGCGCTCGATCACCTCGCCGGCGGCTATCTTCCGGTATACGTTCTCTGCTAAAACCTTAATATTTCCCACAGTCGCTCTCCACGTCGGTTGCAAGCACCGTCAGCCTCGGAAAATAGCATAAAGCGGCAGTATTTGCAATAAAGGGACTGTTGAAGCGTCGACGAGTTGAAGGGTTGAAGCGTTAAGGCATTGCTTTCGGGAAATGCCTTTTTCCAAACTCTTTAACCCTTGAACTCTTTAACCGTTGAACGAGTGCTTGAAAACGTCGAACTTCGAACCTCGAACTTCGAACTTATTTTCGGCGTTCTCCCGGTCTCCTCCGACTCGTTGACAGCGCTGCCCTAACAAAATATAATGTCGGCGTGGAAGCCGAAACCCTTACAATCTGCAAATACGGCGATGACGTGCTAAAGGCAAAGGCCGCGGAGGTCCGCGACATCAGCCAGCGCATCGTCGATCTGGCCGCTTCCATGACACGGACCATGCATGGGGCCCCGGGGATCGGACTGGCCGCCCCGCAGGTGGGAGAATCGCTGCGCCTGATCACCGTGGACCTGTCGGTGGGAGAAAATCCCGGGGAGCTGCTGGTGGTCGTCAACCCGCGCGTCATCGAGGCGGAGGGGCACGAGACCAGCGAGGAGGGCTGCCTGTCGGTCCCCGGCTATTCGCTGCCCATCCGGCGCAGCGCCCGCCTTTTGCTCGTGGGAGTTCTGCTGGACGGCAGCGAGCTGCGCGCCGAGTTCGACGGCCTCAAGGCGCGCGTCCTGCAGCATGAGATCGACCACCTCGACGGTTTCACGATCGTCGACCGCGTCTCCACCCTGAAGCGATCCCTGATCCGCAAGGAGATCCGCCAAAAGAGGAAAAGTGGCGAATGGTGACGTTGTTTTTTTCGGCACCAGCGCCATCGGCCTGCCCATCGCCAGGGAGCTGAACAAGGCCTTCCGCCTGAGCCTGGTCGTCACCCAGCCCGACCGCAGGGGCGGCCGTCACCGCCAGCTGCTCGTTCCCGCCGTCAAGCAGTTCGCCCTGGAGAACCAACTGCCGCTGCTGCAGCCGCCCGACCTGCGCGAACCCGAGCTGGAGCTGGCCTTGCGCCGCATCGCGCCGGACATCGCCGTCGTGGTGGCCTACGGCCAGTTCATTCCCAGGGACATCCGCGACCTGCCCCGCTTCCACTCGCTCAACGTCCATTTTTCGCTGCTGCCGGCGTACCGCGGCGCCGCCCCGGTGCAACGGGCCATCCAGAATGGCGAAAGCCGCAGCGGCATCACCATTTTCGAGCTGAGCGGCCGATTGGACGCCGGTCCGGTCTGGGCACGCGAGGAGATTGCCATCCGCCCCGACGACAGCAGCGCCACCTACCAGCAGCGCCTGGGCGAGCGGGCGGCCCCCTTCCTGCGCCGCACCCTGGAGCAGATCTTCGCCGGGACGATCCAGACCGCCCCCCAGGATGAATCCCTGGCCAGCCTGGCCCCGGCCCTGGAAAAGAAGGAAGGCCTCGCCAACTGGCAGCTGCCCGCCCGCCGGCTCTACGACACGCTGCGGGCTTTCACCCCCTGGCCGGGGCTTTTCTTCCGGATGGAAGAACAGCAGGTGAAGGTTCTGGCCGCTGCCGTCTCCCAGCGGGAGCACCGGTCCGGTCCGGGCGATATCCTGGCTCTCTCGCCGGGCGGGATGCAGGTCGCCTGCGGACTGGGGACGGTCCTGGAGATCAGCGCCATCCAGCCCGAGGGCAGGAAGGCGATGAGTCCCTGGCAATTTTCCCTGGGCCATCACATCCCCGCGAGGCTGTCTTGAATTTCCTCGCCCCGGCCGCCGCCGTGCTGCTTGACTATTTCCGCGAGCCGCAGGCCAACCTGAGGCTGCTGCTGACCCGCTTCCTGCGCGACTACTCCGCCAGCGACAAGAACGCGCTGACGCGCACGGTATACGGGGTGGTGCGCAAGGACATCTCCCTGGAGCACGTCATCGGCCTGTTTTTGAAGCAAAAGGGACAGAAGCCGCCCCTGCCCACATACGTGCTGCTGAAGATCGCCGTTTTCCTGCTGCTCTACTCCGACTCCTATCCCGAGTACGCCGTGGTCAACGAGGCGGTAAACGCCGCCGCCAAAAAGGAGAAGCCATTCGTCAACGCCGTGCTGCGCCAGCTTCTGCGCCGCAAGCGGGAAGTGCGCGAGCGCATCGAGTGCGGGGATGACCCCGGACTGACGTACGCCATCGCGCCGTTGCTGCTCGACGCCCTGGGCCGCCTCGGCGCCGCCGGGTCGGCCGACCTGGAGTACCTCGACCGCGAGCCCGCCTTCCACCTGCGCTTTCATCCCGGGCGCATGACCATGGAGCGGGCGCGCCGCGTCCTGGAAGCCGAGGGCATTCCCTGCCGCGAACTGCCAACGCTGGGCTGCTTCGAGACCCTCGCCGCCGGCCGGGTACTGGAGAAGCCCGGGCGCCTCGATGATTTCTACATCCAGAACACGGGCTCCCAGGCCGTCGCTTTCGTGGCCGCCGCCCGGGCCGTCCATGAGGTCTGCGACGTGGCCTCGGCACCGGGCGGCAAATCGCTGACCCTGGCCTGCTTGCGCCCCGAGCTGAAGATCAGGGCCAGCGACATCAGCGCCCCGCGCCTGCGCCTGCTGGAACAGAACGTCCGCCGGCTGCGCCTGGAGAATCTATCCTCTTTCCAGGCGGATATTCTGCGCTATCCTCCCGGTGGCGAGGCGGCCGACCTGGTCATTCTCGACGCCCCCTGCACCTCGAGCGGCACCCTGCGCAAGAATCCCGACCTGAAGAACAAGATCACCCCCGAGACGGTGCGGGCGAACGCCGGCCTGCAGAAACTGATGCTGGCCAGCCTGGCGGCGCGATTCCCGGGCGCCCGCCTCCTCTACGCCGTATGCTCGTTCCTGGCCGAGGAAGGCGAGGAGGTCGTGGAAAAGGCCGCCGTGGCCCACGGCCGCCGGCCCGAGCCGCTGGCGCCTTTGCTGCAGAAATACGGGTTCCGCATCCGCCAGGGGGAATTCGGGGTTTATCTGCTGCCTTCTGACCTGAACAATGACTTGTTCTATATATCCTTGCTTGAACCTAAGTGACGAGTGACTCGGGAAGAGAATCGAGAGATCCGATAATTGACGCATTGATGCAATAGTTCAAGGGTAGAAGAGTTCAAGGGTTAAAGAGTTCGGGAAAAAGCATTTCCCTGAAGCAATGCCTGAACGCTTCAACCCGTCAACACCTCAACAATGCCTTTCAACGTCGAACTTCGAACATCGAACGTCGAACCTTCTTCAGGTTCTTCAGCTCCAGAGCACCAGGCCCATCTCGTAGGGATCGAGGAGCAGCGGATGGCTGGGGGTAACGCGCAGCCTGAAGCCGAAACTGCCGGTACGGTTGCAGGTAATGACGCCGCTGAAACGGTAGCGCCCGTCGCCGGTCTTTTCCACTTCGCCCAGGTGGGCCAAGGCCGAGTTCTGCAGCACGTCCTCGCCGACGATGGTGCCATAGTAGACATCGACGGACACCTCGGCGGGGGTCAGTTGCCCCAGCGACAGGTCGGCCTGGACCTGGAAGCTCTCACCGCTCTTGTAGGTGCGCGCCGTGTCGGCATGGATGCCCTCGATGCGCAGGGCGGGGAATTGGCCGCGCAGGCGCTCCCGCCATTCGACCAGTTCGCGCGCCGGCTGGAAATCGTCGGCGCTCAGCCTGAGGAAGTTTTCCGCTGCGGGCTTGTAGAAGCGGTTGAAGTACTCCTTGACCATGCGGTGGGTGTTGTAGCGCGAGGCGATGGAGATCAGCGAGTGCTTCATCATGCGGATCCATTCGCGCGGCAGGCCGTCGGAGCCGCGCTCATAGAAGAGGGGGATGATGTCCTTCTCCAGGATGGAATAAATGGCCTTGCTCTCCACCTCGTCCTGGTATTCCTTGTCGGTGTACGCCTCGCGGTTGCCGATGGCCCAGCCGTTCTTCAGATCGTAGGCCTCGTCCCACCAGCCGTCCAGGACGCTGAAGTTCAGCACGCCGTTGCAGGCGGCCTTCATGCCCGAGGTGCCGCACGCCTCCAGGGGGCGTTGCGGGGTGTTCAGCCAGATATCGACGCCGGACACCAGGTAACGGGCCACGTTGATGTCATAGTCCTCGATGAAGGCGATCTTGGAGCGCAGGTGCCCGGCAGACATGAAGGCGATGATGTTCTTGATCAGCTCCTTGCCGGCCTGGTCCTGGGGATGGGCCTTGCCGGCGAAGACCAGCTGCACCGGCCGGTCGGGGTCGTTCAGTATCCTGAGCAGCCGCTCCTTGTCCCTGAAGATCAGGTAGGCGCGCTTGTAGGTGGCGAAGCGGCGGGCGAAGCCGATGGTCAGGGCCGTCGGGTTCAGCGCCTCCTGCGACTCGCTGATCAACAGGTTCGAGGCCCCCTTGGCGATCAGCTGTCTTTGCAGGCGCTGGCGGGCGAAGGCGATCAGCCGCCGGCGGCGGATCTCATGCACGCTCCATAGCTCGGGATCGGGTATGTTCTGCACCTTTTCCCAGGCGTCGCGGTAATCCTGCTTCTCCCGCCATTTGCCGCCCAGGTAGCGCTCGAACAGGTCATTCATCTCGAAGGAGATCCAGGAGGGGATGTGAATGCCGTTGGTGATGGCCTGGATGGGGACATGCTCGGGCGGCACGGCCGGCCAGATGTTCTTCAGCATCTCGCGCGACACCTCGGCCTGCAGCGCCGAAACGCCGTTGACGAAGGCCGAGTTCTTGACCGCGGCCACGGTCATGGAGAAACCCTCCTGGTGATTGTCGGGGTACATGCGGCCTGAGGCCATGAAGTCATGGAACGGAATGTTGAATTCCCGCAGATAGTGCCCGAAATAGGTGCGGATCATCTCGGGGCTGAAGACATCGTGGCCGGCCTGGACGTTGGTGTGGCTGGTGAACACGTTGGACTGGCGCACCACCTCCATGGCCTCGGCGAAGGAAAGCCCCTTGCCCTTCATCAGCACCCGGGCGCGCTCGAAGGGGGTGAATGCCGAATGGCCTTCGTTCATGTGCACGGCGGTGACCTGGATGCCGAGGGCGTCGAGCATCTTGACGCCGCCGATGCCCAGGATGATCTCCTGCTGCAGGCGCATTTCCGGGTTGCCCCCGTACAGCTGGGCGGTCAGGCGCCGGTCGTAATCGCTGTTGCGCTCGTGGTTGGAGTCGAGCATGTGGATGGAGACGCGGCCGACCTTGATCTGCCAGACCTTGAGCCAGACCTTGCGGCCGGGGAAATCCAGATCGATCTCCAGCGGGGCGCCGTCGGGGCGCCGCACCTCGAGAACCTGCATGTTGTGAAAGTCGTTGACCTGGTAAAAATCCTGCTGCCAGCCGTCCATGTTCAGGTACTGCTGGAAGTAGC
Organism: Candidatus Aminicenantes bacterium UBA2190; assembly: GCA_002335385.1. Taxonomy (GTDB): domain Bacteria; phylum Acidobacteriota; class Aminicenantia; order UBA2199; family UBA2199; genus UBA2199. The sequence continues at coordinate 3,047 of DCVK01000014.1, read as the reverse complement.
CCATTTGATAGAGCAGCCCGACGCCGTGGAAATGGAGGTTCAGGTCGCTGGCCGCCTTGACGTGGTCGCCCGAGAGGATGCCCAGGCCGCCGGAATAGATGGGCAGCGTGTCGCTCAGTCCGTACTCGGCCGAAAAATAGGCGATGCTCGCCGTATGGTCGTGGTTGATGCTGCGCAGCACGTGCAGGTACTGGTCCAGCTGCTCCCCGACCCGCTGCACCTCGCTGAGGAACCCTTCGTCACGGGCCAGATCCTCCAGCTTTTCCTGGCTGATCTCGCCCAGCATGCGCACCGGGTTGTGCTGGTTCTTCTCCCACAGGTCTCCGTCCAGGTTGATGAACAGCTTGATGGCCTCGGGGTTCCAGGTCAGCCACAGGTTGGAGGCGATCTCCAGCAGCGGCTTCAGCTTTTCCGGCAGGTCGGGGATGACCTTGAATTTCTTAAAACTTGGCATGAATCTTCACTCCTGCGCAGGACATCCGGGGAAGTCCCGCTCACAGCATGGCGAGGATGCTGTCGCGCTTCAGTTCCAGATAGAATTTCAACTTGCCGGAGATCAGGTTCCTGCCGGAGACCAGCAGCAGGAAATAGCCGCTGTTCAGCGAGAGGACCATGATCTTCAACTTGCCGGAGACGTACTCGATCTGGAAGCCGGCGCGGTCGAGGTCCAGGTTGTCCAGCTTGCCCACCACATCGGCGAGCTCGGCGCCGATCAGGTCCATGTCGGCATCGGGGGGAAGATAAACCGACTTCTCCAGCTCCAGCCCGTCCTTGCCCCAGATGCCGATCAGGTAGGTTTCCGGGTTATGGTCGTGGATCAGGTCGAATATCTCTTTAAACAATTTGCCCCCCCCTGCGCTGCAGCAGTTGCAGGAAACGCTGCAGCCTCTCGATGATGCGGTCGCTGCGCTCGGCGCGCAGCCGCTGCAGGATCACCTGGATCTTCTGGAAATGATCGGTGCGGCCCGTCTTTTCGAAGAGGTTCTTGAAGATGGCCAGCGCTTCCCGGTACATGCCCTGCTGCAGATAGAGTTCCGCGGCGCTTTCCGTATGGAAATGCAGCCCGTCGCCGGCGGCGGGAAGCGGGCTCTCAACGAACGGCTTGCCGGGACCATCGCCGAGGTCGAGAGAGATCGGCGGCGGCTCTGTCCCGGGCGCGGTTTCCGGCCCGGGCGCGGCAGCAGTGGGCGGCACGACAGGACGGGCGGGGACGGGGTCCGGGCGGAATTCGGCCTTGGTATCGGCCAGGCGGTCGGAGACGCCGGACTCGAGTCCTCCCTGGAGCAGCTTGACCCGCTCCTGGGCCTGGCTGTTGAAGGAATCAAGAAAGAGCAGTTTTTTATAGTACAGCAGGCTTTCCGGGAATTGCTTCTGCTGGAAATGCAGGTCGGCCAGTTCCTTGACCACCATGATGTTGTCCCCCGACATGGCATGCATCTGGCGCAGCAGCTGGAGCGCTTCCGTGTTCTGCTGCAGCTGGCGCAGGAAGCGGTAGCGCAGGAATTTCAGGTGGAACGAGGCGGGGAACTCGCGCAGGACCTCCTCGGTGCGAGCCAGTCCCTCGGCGAATTTCCCTTGCTCGAACAGCCATTCGACCTGCGCCAGCTGTTCCCGTTCACTCTGAAAAGCGGCCACGCTTACCTCTCTCTCTCAGCGTCGCGGACACGTTCTTTTACCATAGTCGCCGGGACTGTGCAAGTCCGCCGCCGGCGCTCGACACTTCCAGCCCGGCCTCGCTAGTGGGCCGCCTCCGCCCCGCTGCCGCTGGAATTGATCATGGTGATGGTGATAAAGTCCTGGGGAACGCTGCCCACGTGGCTGGAGCTGCCGCGGTAGGCCTGGCCGTCCACCTGCATCAGCGCGTGGATGTAGATATGCCCGGTCAGGTATTTCACGCCGCTGTAGTAGGTCACCCGCACCTCGCCGTTGGCGTCGGTCGCCTTGAGGATGGTCGGGGCGTTGTTCTCGAAATAGCCCCAATCGATCTGTTGATGGCTCAGGCTGTCGCGCAGCTGCTCGAAGAAGATCGTCCTGCCGGCCAGGCGGTTGCCCTTGGAGTCGGTCAGGCGCACGATGACCTGGCTGGTGTGGATGTTGCCGTCGACAAAGAACACGGCCGGGTTGGCCGAGCCCTCCAGCAGGATATAGAAGCCCGCCGGGTCGTTCCAGGTCGGGTCGGCGATCTCGCTGCGCGTGCACGAGGCAACGGCCAGGATCAGGCCGGCCAGTATCAGAAGATATGATGTTTTTTTCATTTTTGTTGCCTCCCAGCCTCAGTCTTCCGGTTCCGGTTCCGGTTCCGCATCCGCGAAATTGGCGCACCAGACGCTTACGTAGCCGCTCACCGGCACCACGCGGTGGCCGCCCAGGTCCTTGCCGTGCAGGGTCACCTTGGCCACCAGCTGCAGCACGAACTCCTGGCTGGGCACCTCGCGCAGGGCCAGCAGGGGCATTTCCAGCTTGGCCACGTGGCGGATCAGGACGAAGGGGATCTCGATCGCCTCATCAACGGGCACCAGCATGTTCATCGGCTGGGTGAAGCGATAGGGGACGTCCACGCCCTCCGTGTTACGTCCGTCGGTGCGCATGAACTCCACGTCGATCTGGTCGACGATGACGTTCATGTAATAGGTGATGTCATGCGCCTCGGAATCCTCGGTGGGGTTGTAGGTCAGGGTGCTGACCGAAGCCACGCCGTTGTCGTTGATGATGCTGCCAGAGCTGTCCACGTCGGAAAAAACGGTCGTCGATCCCGCGTTGCCCTCCAGATCGTTGCCGGTCAGGGAGTTGATCACCAGGAAGCTCGCCGAGGTCGTGTCGTCCTCCTTGGCGAGGCAGCTGCCCAAGACCAGCGCCGCTATGATCAGGACCAAGAATTTCAGTTTCATGCTTGCCTCCTACTTGATGATGCGCGGAGTGATGAAGATCATCAGCTCCTGCGTCTTGCCGTATTTCCGAGAATTCTTGAACAGCGAGCCGATCAGCGGGATCTTGCTCAGGATCGGCACTCCGGTGTTGCTGCTGTCCTCGTTGATCTTGTACAGCCC
>DCVK01000012.1 GCA_002335385.1 Candidatus Aminicenantes bacterium UBA2190 | reverse complement strand
GACTCGACCAGGTCGTTCTTGGAGATCTCGATCAGCTTCAGGCCGTCCTTGATGTCGTTGCAGGTCTTCTCCAGGTCCTCCTCGTTGGTCTCGAACTTCTCGTTGTTGCGCTCCAGGCGCTTGTGCAGCTCCTCGATCTCGCCGCCGATGCGCTTGCGCTCGGCCGAGCGCGAGGAACAGCGGGTCATCTGCCCCTTCAGCTTCTTCACCCGCTCGCGCACGTGCTCGTAGTTCGCCTGGAGATCCATGATCTTCTTGATGAACTCGCGGCGGTGCTCGTCGAGGATGGACATGTCCTGGATCAGGTGCGTGATCTCGACCAGCTTCTTGGCGCGGACGAAGTTGGAGGACTTCGACTTCTTCAGGCTCTTGAACTCGCGCTTCAGCCGGTTCAGCTCCTCGTACTGGCGCAGGAAATTGTCGCGCAGCTCCTGCTTCTTGGACTCGTCGTAGATGTCCTCGCTGACCTCGATGACCTCGTCGATGTTCTTGTGGCCTTCGAGGACGTCCTGTCCCAGCTTGATCACCAGGTTCAGCACGATGTTGGTCTTGGACAGGGCCTTGATCACCTTTTTTTCACCGCGCTCGATCTTGCGGGCGATGCTGATCTCCTCGTTGCGCGACAAAAGGTTGACGCTGCCCATCTCGCGCAGATACTGGCGCACCGGATCGCCGACGATCTCGGACCTCTCGCCGCCGGCCTTGGCCGCCTTCTTCGCCGGGGTCTTGGCCGGCTTGATCTCGTTCTCCTTGAGGAAATGCTTGATGAACTTCTGGTTCTTGCGCACCGTCTCGTCACCGCCGAAAATGTAGTTGATGGCGGCGGTCTCGATGATGCCCAGGCCCTTCTTTACCCGCTTGAGGATCGCCTTCAGCTCTTTCTGGAAGTTCTCGCGGAAGGCGTTGTACTCATTCATCTTTTCCAGGCTCAGGGTCGACTTTTTCTTCAGGATGCGGATGCTGAGCGATTCCAGGTGAGCGACGATCATCTTCTTCTTCGTCAGCAGGTTGTTCTCGCTGAGGAAGGTCATGAACCCCTCGTGGCTGATCTTGGAATCGTCGTTCAGCGCCCGGGCCACGATCTCCTTGAGCATGACCGAGGAAACCGCTTCCTTGGCCACGGAAACGGCCGGCTGGGTCGGCTGCCGCTTGGCACCGGAGGACGGCAGGGCCGCGGCCTTCGGCTTCGCAGGCGGCGGCTGCTTCCGGGCCGGGGCGGCAGGGCCCTTCGCGCCAGCGCCGGGCCTGGCCGCGGCCTTCGCTGCCGGCTTCCGGGCAACGACGGCTTTCTTTGCGGCCGCGGGCTTGGCGGAGATCTTGGCTGCTGGCCGGCTGGCGGTTTTGGCCGCGCGGGGGGCGACCGCCCGCTTGACGGGCTTGGCGGCGGCCTGCTTTTTGGCGGGCTTGGCCGCGGCCTTCTTCCTAGGTGGTTTTTTCAACTGGTTCCTCCGGCAAACGCCCGGCCCGGTCCCTGACCAGGGCGGCTTTCTGCTTCATCAAGCGCTGCAATTTATCACTGTTCCGCTCCCTCTCGGCCGCGGCGATCTCCTGGTTCAGCAAACGGGTCCGGTTCAAGGCCAGCTTGCGCTGGAAGTTGCTGATGCCGGTGATGATGTCCTTCTCGAGCTCCGAGCGCTCCTTGCGCACCAGCATTTTCTTGGCAAAGACATCGTTGAGCCGGGCCTTCTCCGCCGGGTTCAGCTGCTGGTTGATCTCGCTGAAGCGGAATTCGTTGTGCCGGGCATAGCTGGCGAACAGCTGGCGGATGATGTTGCGCCCGGCCAAAGCGGCCAGCAGCTCGTCGCTGAAGAACTCGCGGATCTCGGGCACCACTTCCGGGACGCGCAGGACCGCCTCCAGGATCTTCTCCTCCATGAGGCTGATCGCCAGGGGCGCGGCGTTTTCCGACCCCAGCGCGGCGGACGGCCGGGCGACGGCAACGTCGACCTGGATCAGGTCGGCGCGCACCTGGAAGAAGGATGCCAGGCGCTGCACGTACTCCTCGCGGACGATCGGGTCGCCGATGCGGCCGACGGCACCCAGCGCCAGGTCGATCCCGCGGCGCTTTCCCGCCGGGTCGGAAAGGTCGAATTCGCGGGCGGCCTTGTTCAGCAGGAAATTGAAGCCGTCCTCGGTGTGCTGCAGGGCGTCGCGCAGGGCCGGCGCGCCCTGGCTGCGGATGAACTCGTCGGGGTCCTTGGCGCCCTCGATGACCACGATGCGCGGGTTGACGTTCTGCTCGAAGAACTTCTCGATATTGCGGATGGTGGCCGCCTCGCCGGCGGCGTCCCGGTCATAAAAGAGATGGATCTGGCCGCAGAAGCGCTTGAGCAAATGGACCTGCTTGTCGGTCAGGGCTGTGCCCAGCGAAGCGGCCGCGTGGCGGAAGCCCGCCTGGTAGAGGCTGACCATGTCCAGATAGCCCTCGACCAGCAGGCCGGCCTTCTCCTCCTTCATGAAGTTCTTGCTCAAGTGGAAGCCGTATAGATGGTTGCCCTTGCGGTATACCGGCGAATCGGGGGAATTCAGGTATTTTGCCCCGGGAGCCGCGCCGCCCGCGCTGGCGGCGTCGACGACGGTGCGGCCGCCGAAGGCCAGTATGGCGCCGGTCTCTGAGAAGATCGGGAAGATGACGCGGCCGCGGAAACGGTCATAGGTGCGCCCGGCATCGTTCCTCACCAGCAGACCGAGCTCCACCGCCTTGTCCAGCGGCGCCCGCTTCCGGCGCAAACGCCCGGCCAGGCCGTCCCAGGCGTCGGGGGCGAACCCCAGGGAAAAGAGCTCGATGGTCTCGCGGGTCAGCCCTCGTCTCGCCAGGTAATCGAGCGCCGCCTTGCCCTCGGCGGACGAAAAAAGGCTTTCCCTGAAGAATTCCAGGGCGATCTCGTTCAGCTGCAGGTAATCGTCCTTTTTGACCGTCTGGGAGCGCCCCTTTTCGATCGGGATATTGAACTTGTCGGCCAGAAAATGCATGGCCTCGACGAACGAGATGTTCTCCATCTCCTGGACCATGGTGAAGATGTCGCCGAAGCGGTTGCAGCCGAAGCAGCTGAAGGAATTCTTGTCGGGCATGACGAAAAAAGAAGGGGTTTTCTCGCTATGGAAAGGGCACAGCGCTTTAAAGTTCTTGCCCGCCGGTTTCAGGCTCACATAAAGCGAAGCGACATCGACGATAGAGATTTGCTCTTTTATTTTTTCTTTAAAATCCATTAAAAAGTTCTAGATTAGATACTATAGTGCAATATTTTTCGCCGGCTGTCAACATAAAAAGCGAACTTTAAAAAGAAACCAGCAGCGAAATGCCGGCCTGCAGGCCGCCCAGGTCGATCTCGTTGGGGATCTGATCGGGCTTGATCTTGATCTGGTCGAAGCGCGCCCCGAGGTCCAGGAAGAAATGGCGGTTGACCCTGATCTCGAATCCGGCCTCGGCGGCGATGTTGCCGCCGCTGCCCTTGAAGTTGCCGACGAATTCCGACTCCTCCTTGACGCTCATGAAGGTGTAGCCGACGCCGGCATAGGGGCTGAAGGTGCCGCTGCCGACGTTGAAGCGCAGGAAAGCGCTGATCGGCATCAGCGTCAGGGTCGTCCGGTCGGCGGTGTAGGTCGTCCCGGCGACGGCCTCGTACAGGGAGAGCGAAATCCAGGCATGAAAACCGTTCCAGACATGGATCCCCAGCCTGGCGCCATACAGCATGTCGCCGTCGCCGTATATCAACTTGAACCATTCGTCCTGGGGCTGGAAGTAACCGGCGTAAGGACCGAACTTGATCAGGTTGTATTTTTTCCGGGCCGGTCGTGCCGGGGCAGCCAGCGGGGCAACGGCGGGCGCGGCGGCCGCCGCGGCGACGGGCCGCGGCGCCGTCAGGGCGGCGCGGGCGCTTTCGCTCGTGACGATCTCGAGCAGTATGGGGCGGCTCCCAGGGTCCCCGTTCCAGTCATAGACCCGAATCACGTAGGTGCCCGGATTGGAATAGCGGTGACGGACCCGCGAACCTGCCGTTGCTCCGGCATCCTTCCCGGAGGGGATCATCGTCCCATCCCCCATGTCCCAGCGCAGGTCGTCCGGGGTGTTGAAGTGGACGGCGCTGAATTCCAGCTCGGTGCCGGCGGCGGCTTGGGCCGCATCGTCCCGCGAAGACGGGACCGCACCGTCCCGCGACGACGGGACCGCACCGTCCCGCGAAGACGGGACCGGTTCCACGCGGATACGCCGCGGGTCGGCGACCACCTGCAGCTCGCTTGTCAGGGGCGGCTGGCTCCTGTCGCCCCCATCATAGGCCTTCACGACGTAGGTGCCGGCCTTCTCGTACACATGGCGGATCAGGAAACCGGGCTTGATCACGCCGGGACCCGACCCGGGCTTGATCTCGGTCCCGTCGCCCAGGTCCCAGGCGATCTTCTCCGGCTCGCGAAAATTGAGGGCGCTGATCTCCACGGGATGGTTGGCGGCGGGCAGCGCCGGGCTGACGCGCAGGGAGCGGGCAAAGGCGGAGACCGTCACCTGCGCCGTGACCGGCGGCAGGGAGTCCTTGCCGCCCTCGTCAAAGACCTTGACCTGGTATCTCCCGGGAGCGGCATAGGCGTAGGAAAGAGCGGCATCATCTCCGGGCGAGGCCTTGCCGCCGCTGGTCAGCCTCGTGCCGTCGCCCATGTCCCAATTCAGCAGGTTCGGCGTGCGGAAGCCCCTGGCCGTGAACAGGACGGGCTGCCCGGCAACGGGAGCCTGCGGGCTGAACATCACGCTCCGGGTCTCCACCAAGGCCTGGGCGGTCGATGCGGCGGCATCTTCCACGTCGCTGCGCTGTACGTACCAGGGCTCCGTACCTCCCGCATCCGGGGCCTGCAGGGGCGCGACGCGCAGGAAGTCCCCCTTTTTATCCAGGACCCGCAGCATGGTCCCGAAGCCGATCTCGCGCACGACGCGGGCGCCGGCGTCGGGCAGGGCGCGGGCCTTGGCGAAGCGCACCGCCACCCGCACGAAAGCCTCCTCGGCGGCTGCCGGCGGGGAAGCGAACAGTGCCGGGACACCGGCCAACCATGTGAAAAGAACGGCCGACAGCGCGATCGCGAGCAGAGCATTGTGCTTTTTCATGGCCACTCAACATACCATGCAGGAGGGCAAAAGTAAAGATTGCAAAAGCGGATCGGATTTGCTATGTTCCTGGCATGGAAAAAGTCCTGGCGCTGATCTTCTCGTTCATCGTCTTCGTCATCGGGCTGGCCTTCCTGATCACCGGGCGCTCCGCCGTCGGCCTGCTGCTGATCGCGGTCTCCCTGTTCCTCGCCTATCTGGCCTTCCGCCGCAGGGAGACGGTGGTCCTGCAGCAGAAGATCGAGATCGGCGGCGACGTCAGCTCGCAGCTGCTCCAGTGCAGGAACTGCGGGGCCGAGTTGAGCCGGGAGGCCATGGAGGTGAAGCTGGGCGCCGTGTTCATCGCCTGCCCTTACTGCCACAGCCAGTACCAGCTGGAGGAGGAGCCGAAGTGGTGAGGCGCGGACGCAGCGCGGCGCTGCTGCTGGCGCTGGCCCTCAGCCTGCCGGCGCTGGCCGCCGACTACCGCTTCACGGTGAACGACATGAAGGCCGAGCTCACCGTCCGTGCCGACGGGCGGGTCGAGCTGCGCTACGACCTTACCTTCACCCCGAAGCCGGGAAGCCACCCCGTCGACATCGTCGACATCGGCATGCCCAACGAGAGCTATGAGCTGGGCGCGGCGCGGGCCTCGATCGCTGGCGTGCCCCTGAGCGATATCCGCCGCTCCGAATTCGTCAAGCCCGGCGTCGAGGTCCACCTCGGGGCCGGCGCGATCGCCCCCGGGCGCACCGGGACGCTGGAATTCTCGATCCCTCTCGCGCGGATGATCTATCCGGACAGCGAAGACGCCAGCTTTGCTTCCCTGCAGTTCAAGACCACCTGGTACGACAGCCGGTACGTCTCGGGCAATGCCGAGCGCATCGAGATCCGCTTCAATCTTCCCCCGGGCAGCCGTCCGGAGAAGGTGAAATTCCACGACTTCGGGAGCAGCGGCTACGAGCCGAGCGAGATGTTCCAGGAGGGCGACCGGGTGATCTACCGCTGGCTTTGGCTCGACCGGCCCGCCACCGTGCCTTACGCCGCCGGCGCCTCCTTCCCGAGGGACCTGGTGGCCAGCGTCTACGCCCCTCGCGGACGGTCCATGCTCACGACCGTCTCATCCGTGATCTTGGCGTTCATCGCCTTTGTTTTTTCCCTGTCCCCGGTCTGGATCATCCTGCTGATCATCGTGTTCGCCGTGCGCAGCAACCGCAAGCGCCTGCAGCAATACCTGCCGCCGAAGATCGGCATCGAAAGCGGCGGCATCAAGCGCGGTCTGCCGCCGGCGGAAGCCGCCCTGCTGCAGGAGCTGCCCCTGGCCAAGGTGCTGATGCTGGTCATTTTCGGCCTGCTGAAAAAAGGAAAGCTGGCGATCAAGGAGATCCGCCCCAGGGACTTCCGCTACCACGCCCAGAAGCCGGAGGGGCTGGAACTGCAGGAATACGAGACCGCTTTCATCGCCGCCATCGACAGGGAGAACCGCCTGGATAAAAAGCTGCTGCGCCGGCTGTTCACCGACATGATCGCCGCCCTGGAGAAGAAAATGGCCGGCTTCTCCCGGCGCGAGACCAACGCCTATTACCAGTCGATCATGAACAAGGCCTGGGAGCAAGTCAAGGACTGCCCGCCCGACAAGCTGCCCGCGGAGCTGGCGCAGTCGCTCGAGTGGCTGGCCCTGGACCCGGAATACGAAAGGAAACTGGAGCCTTACGCCGACAACGCGGTCTTCCTGCCCGGCGGCGCGGATTACTGGTACCGGCATTTCCCCCAGCGCCCGGCAGGCGGCGTCTCTGTCCCGGGCAAGGGATCCGGCCAGGGCGTCGGCGGCGCGGCGGCCAACCTCGTCGGCAGCCTGCAGGCCTTCTCCGGCGCTCTGCTCGGCGACAGCGCGGCGTTCACCTCGGCGATCACGAGAGTGACCAATCCGCCGCCGGTCCCCCCCGCCGGCAACAGCAGCCACCGCAGCGGCGGCGGGGGCGGCAGCTGCGCTTGCGCCTGTGCCTGCGCCGGCTGCGCCTGCGCCTGCGCCGGAGGCGGCCGATGAGGACCTACTCCTTCAAAAAAGGGGCCGCCGCCACCCTGGTGGCGCTGGCCGCCGCATCGTTTGCCGCCGCTTTCGCTGCCAGCCTCTTTCGCCGCGGCCGTTTCCTGGCGCTGGACCTGGATCTTCCGCGCTACGGCCGTGCCGACGGCATGCTGCCGGCGCTGATCGTGTTCCTGGCCGTCATGCTGGTGCTCGTGCCCCTGCTCTGGCGCTCCTATGCCCGCAAGAGCCGCGCCGAGGTGCTGGCGCCCGGGCTGTACCATTATTACAACAGCAGGAAGTTCGCCGCCCGCCGCCTCCACTTGCGGCTGGAACAGGACGGAACGGCCATCCTGATGGTCGACGCCTGCCGCGTGGTGCACCTCAACCCCACGGCGGCCGCGATGGTCAAGTATTTTCTCGACGATTTTCCCCCGCAGGAAAGCCTGCGGCAGCTGACCGCCGCCTTCCGGGTCGGCAGGGCCCAGGCGCGTCGCGACTACAAGGAGACGCTGGAGAAGATCGACCTGCTGGTCAACCGCGGCGACGTCTGCCCGGTGGCCTATTTCGGCATCGACAAGATCGAAGCGTTCCAGACCCCGGTCTCGGCCCCCTACCGCATGGACCTGGCCCTGACCTACCGCTGCAACATCGACTGCGCCCACTGCTATAATCAGCGCCGCGAGTCGGCCGAGCTCACCACGGACGAATGGCGGAAAGCCATCCGCATCCTCTGGGAGCACGGCATCCCCCACTTCGACTTCACCGGCGGCGAGCCGACCCTGCGCGACGACCTGCCCGAGCTCATCACCTTCGCTGAGGACCTGGGCGCCATCACCGGGCTGCTGACCAACGGCGTGCGCCTGGCCGATGGGGATTTCGTCCGCCGCCTCCGCCTGGCGGGGCTGGACTACGTGCAGGTCACGCTGGAATCGGCGCGGGCCGGGGTCCATGACCGCATGGTGAACAGCGACGCCTTCCGCCTGACCGTGCAGGGGATCCGCAACGTCATCGCGGCGGGCATCCACGTGCTGACCAACACGACGATCACCCGCGACAACCGCGATTCCATCCCCGAGCTGGTCCCCTTCCTGAAGGAACTGGGCGTGAGCTCATTCGCCGTCAACTCCATCATCAAGGCGGGCAGATCGCGCCATGCCGACGGCGGACTGACCGAGGAGGAGCTGCTGCCCGTCCTGGAGGACCTGCGGCGCCAGGCGGAGACGGAAGGCATGAGCTTCACCTGGTACACGCCGACCCGCTACTGCCGGCTGAACCCGGTGGAGCATGACCTGGGCGTCAAGCAGTGCACGGCCGGAAAGTACAATCTGGCCGTCGAGCCCGACGGCACGGTCATCCCCTGCCAGAGCTTTTTCCGACCGCTGGGCAGCATCCTGAACGATCCCTTCGAAAAGATCTACCACCACGATTTCCTGGTCGCGCTGCGCCGCCGCGACTGGGCCATGGAAATGTGCCGGGCCTGCGAATGGCTGCCGACGTGCGGCGGCGGCTGCCCGCTGCAGAGCACCGAAGATTCGTTCTGCTGCCCCGACCGGCTGAGCACGCCGTGAGCACCATCCGCCTGGAGCTCGAGTCCCGCGAGAACGCCGCCCTGCACCCGCGCGCCGCGCGCAGCGCCGGCGCCCGCCGCGAGCGCGCCGACAAGCCCTCGCCGGTGCGCACCGAGTTCCAGCGCGACCGCGACCGCATCCTGCACTCCAAGGCCTTCCGCCGCCTGAAGCACAAGACCCAGGTGTTCATTTCCCCCGAGGGCGACCACTACCGCACGCGCCTGACCCACACGCTGGAACTGAGCCAGATCGCGCGCACCATCGCCCGGGCGCTGAACCTGAACGAGGACCTGACCGAGGCCATCGCCCTGGGGCACGACCTCGGCCACACCCCGTTCGGGCACATCGGCGAGGCGGTCCTGGACAAGCTCTGCCCCAGCGGCTTCCGCCATTACGAGCAGAGCCTGCGCGTGGTCGACAAGCTGGAGAACGGCGGCCAGGGGCTGAACCTGACCCGCGAGGTGCGCGACGGCATCCTCAAGCACTCCAAGGGGCAGGGCGAGGTCATTCCCAGCGACCGCAAGCTGCTGCCGTTCACCCTGGAGGGGCAGATCGTGCGCCTGGCCGACATGATCACCTACGTCAACCACGACATCGACGACGCCAAGCGCGCCGGCCTCATCTCCGACTCCGACATCCCCGAATCCAGCCGCCGGCTGCTGGGCACCCAGTACGCCCGGCGCATCGACACCATCGTCATCGACGTCATCGACGAGACGCTGAAGAACGGACTGGAGGCCGTCGCCGTTTCGGCGCCGGTCTTCTCCGAGCTGCTCAAGCTGCGCGACTTCCTCTTCCAGAACGTCTACTCGCGCGAGGAGCGGCTGGTGGAGAAGACAAGGATCCGCGAGGTCCTGCTGGCCATCCATGCCCACGTGCGCCGCCACGGCGGCGAGCTCATCAACCCCTACCCCGCGGGCGACAGCGTGGCCCGGCGCGCCATCGACTTCATCGCCGGCATGACCGACAACTATGCGCTGAACCTGTACGAAAAGATCAAGAACAGCTAGGTTCCCGGAGCAGGGCGGACGGTTGCGGGCATGAAGTGAAATCGACTTACAGCGAAGGGAATAGATGAAATCGGTTGACGGTATACGGTTTACGGTTGACAGGAAGAGAGGAGTTCCACCTTACACCTTAAACCCTTAACCTTACAGCGATTTCTATTTCTTCTTCCCTCTCGCACCTCTCACCTGCCGTCTTCCACCCGCTGCCGGCCGGCCGCCATCCGTCACTATATCTTCTCTTTTTTGTTGACATTGCCATTCCATTGCCAGAGAATAGGAACGGGGGGATACAGGAATGCAAACATTCCCCCGGCATAAGGAGAACAAGATGAAGATGACGCGCTTGTTTTTGGTCGGGATGCTCACGCTGGGTATTCTGAGTGCCACCTCCTGCCTTGGCGGGGGGAATGATAACAACAACGGCGACGACAGCGAAGATCCCAACTTCATCGAGAGCGCCTGCGCGGGATGCCCCCTGGAGGAGGTCCTGGCGAACGGCTTCCGGTTTTTCAGCTACGTGAAGAACATCGGCGGCAGCGGCAAGATCGGCATGACGATCAGCACCAGCAAGGGCAGCGCCACCAAGGAATTCAACGTGACCGCCAACACCAGCTATGTTTTCTCCTGCGACGTCCCCGCCGTGGCGAAAAGCTCGGCCGGCTTCACTTACATCGCGAAATTCCCGGGCAAGGCAGGATATACCGACGCCCGGACCAAGGCCGGCTACGACTGCACCGGTGCCCCGACCAACATGCAGTTGCAGCAACGCTAGAAAGAGCTCGGCGCAAGGCTTAGGGCGTAAGGATAAAGAAAAAAATTCAAAGGGAAACAGATATTGCAATCGGTGTAAGGCGTAAGGTTTAAGGCGTAAGGTGGCCCTCTTCTCCTGCCTTAAACCTTGAGCCCTCAACCTTAAACCAATTTCAAAAAAAGGCAGCCACCGTAAACCGTCAACCGAATCCTTACTTTCTTGCTGACACTGACACTGTCACTGACACTTTCATTGGCTTTCGTTTTGGAAATTGGAATTTGGAGCTTGGAATTTATTTGGAATTTGGTGCTTGGGATTTGGAATTTAAGTCTTCCTATTGCCTCTTTCTGACCATAAACCGTCAACCGTAAACCGTATACCGTCAACCGATTTCATCAATTCCCTTCACCGTAAACCAAATTCACTTCATGCCCGCAACCGTCCGGCGGATTACTTCTTCTCAAGCCAAGGACTGAATTCCTTCTGCAATTGCGTTTCGCCCACGGCACCGCTCACGCGGTGCACTTCGCGCCCCTTGACGAACAGGACCAGGGTGGGCACGCCGAAGATCTGGTATTGCGACGCCAGGCCAGGCTCGGCGTCGATATCGACCTTGGCCACGGTGACATCGTCGCGCTTGGCGGCGAAGCGCTCCAGGTTGCCGGCCATGACGCGGCAGGGCTGGCACCACGAGGCCCAAAAATCGACCAGCACCGGCTTGGGGTTCAGCGCGATCGCCGACTCGAAACCGTCGGTGGTCAGCACCCGGACCCCGGCGTCTCCGGGGAGCGGCAGCGGCTTCTTGCAGCGGCCGCACAAGGGGACGCCGCGCATGCCCGTGCGCACGCGGTTCTTCGCGCCGCAGAGGGGGCAGGTGACGATGTCAGACACGATCGGCCTCCATGGCCAGCTCGCCGATCAGCTCCAACAGGCGCGGGATGGCCTCGTCGGCCCCGGTCCTGGCCACGATCCTCCCCTTGCGGAACAAAAAAGCCCGCTGGCGGGAGAACGCCAGTCCGACGTCGGCGTCCGCGGCCTCGCCTGGGCCGTTGACCTCGCAGCCCATGAGCGCGACCCGCAGGCGGCCCGGGAAGCGCAGGCGGCGCGACCGCCTTGCGAATTCCTCCACCAGCGGGATCAGGTCCACCGAGGCGCGGGCGCAGGTCGGGCAGGAGACGACGTCGATGCCGCCGCGGCCCAGCCCGACGCTGGCCAGGATCTGGCGCGCCACGCGGATCTCGCGCACCGGGTCGGCGGTCAGCGAAACGCGGATGGTGTTGCCGATGCCGTCCAGCAGCAGGCTGCCGATGCCCACGGCCGAGCGGATGCTGCCGGCGAAATAGGAACCGGCCTCGGTCACGCCCAGGTGCAGCGGATAGGCGCACGAACGGTCGGCCAGGCGGTTGGCGGCCACCGTTTCTGCCGCGTCGTGCGACTTCAGGGAAAGCTTCAGGTCGAAAAAACCCTGGTCCTCGAAGAACTTGACCTTGTCGAGGAGGGAGGCGGCCATGGCCTCGGCCCGGTCCAGTCCCGGGCGGCGGTATTTTTTCTCCAGCGACCCGGCGTTGACGCCGATGCGGATGGGGACCTTTTTCTGCGCCGCCAGGCGGATAACGGCTTTCAGCTTCGCGCTGCCGCCGATGTTGCCGGGGTTGATGCGCACGCCGTGGGCGCCGTTCTCGAGCGCGCCCAGCGCCAGTGCGGCGTCGAAATGGATGTCGGCGATGACCGGCAGCACCGAGCGGGCGACCATGCGCTTGAAGGCGGCCAGGGACGTCTTTTGCGGGACCGCCACGCGCACGATATCGCAGCCCGCCGCCTTCAGCCGGCGGATCTGGCGCAGCGTTCCCTCGACATCCTCGGCGGCGGTGTTGGTCATCGACTGGATCGATACCGGGTGGCTGCCGCCGATGCCCACCTTGCCGACAAAGATCTCGCGCTTCATGAAAGAATTATAACGATATCAGTTTCAAATGACAAGTCGAAATCAGATGGGGTTCGACGTTCGATGTTCGACGTTCGACGTTGAAGAATAGAGAATTATCAGCCAAAAATTCGAGCGGATGCTTTTCTCTTGAACTTCGAACCTCGAACATCGAACTTCGAACAAAAAAATGGCGGCTTCATGCGAAGCCGCCATTTTTTTTTGCCCGCTATTTCACTGAAATGGGAATGGCCTTGGTCTTGGCTTCCTCCACCTTGGGAATGGTCAGCAGCAGGACGCCGTCCTTGAGCGAGGCATCGATCTTCCTGGGGTCGACGTTCTTGGGAATGGTGAACGAACGCTCGAACAAGCCGTAGCTGCGCTCCAGGCGGTGGCAGTTCTCGTTCTTGGTCTCCTCCTCCTGCTTTCTCTCGCCGCGCAGGGTGAGTGTCTCGTTGGCGAATTCCACCTTGATGTCTTCCTTCTTGAAGCCCGGCAATTCCACCTTGAACACGTACGAGTCCTTGTTCTCGTAAATATCGGTCATGGGGCGCCAGGCACTCGGGATCAGGCCGTTCTTCGCCGATTCATCAAAAAGATCCTCATTGAAAAAGCGATTCCAGCGGTCGGCGATATTGACCAGATCCGAATAAGGTTGCCATTTCGTTATTCTCATCTTAACCTCCTTTGGTTGATTTTCAAGAGATATATAGAATAAATTTTCCCATTTGTCAACAAATCTTATTTTAATTACATTAAATATATCTTAGTCTTAATGTGTCAACTTATAACTTTTTTATCTCTTGATTTTCACCAGTGGTTGGGCTATAGTAAAAGTCGATGAAAATCCCGGAATTACTCTCCCGGCTACGCCAAAACGACCCGGTCGCCCTGGCCAAGGCCATCTCCATTGTGGAGAACCGCAAGAAGGATTACAAGAAACTGCTGGAAGCTATCTATCCGCTCGGCAAAACCGCCCTGAAGATCGGCATTACCGGAGCTCCGGGCAGCGGCAAGAGTTCCCTGATCGAAAAATTGCTCGCCACCCTCAAGATGCAGGGGCTGTCGCTGGCCGTCCTGGCCGTCGATCCTTCCTCCCCCCTCTCCGGAGGGGCGCTCCTCGGTGACCGCCTGCGCATGATCCAGCACAGCAACGATGCCAATGTCTTCATCCGCAGCATCGCCAACCGCGGCCACCTCGGGGGGCTGAGCCTCTCCACCCACGAGATCATCGACCTGCTGCAGGCGGCGGGCCGGGACGTCATTATCATCGAAACGGTCGGGGTCGGCCAGTCCGAGGTGGACATCGTCAATGTTGCCGATGTGGTGCTGATGGTGCTCAATCCCGAGAGCGGCGACGAGATCCAGATCTTCAAGGCCGGCATCATCGAGATCGCCGACATCTTCGTCATCAACAAGTCCGACCTAGGGGGGAGCGCCGGCAAGGTCGCCGAGATCCGCAACTATTTCGCCCTGTCGGGACGCGAGCCGTTGATCTTTCCCACTTCGGTCAAGGAAGATCTGGGCATCCCCGAGCTGCTGGCGGGGATCCGCCGTTTCCAGGGACAGGAGCGCGGCCGCATCAGCGAGAAGAGCGTCCGCATGAGGGAGAACTACATCGAAAAGATCGTCGTCGAGCGCATCCAGGAGACGATGCGTTCCGATCCCGCCATCAGCGACCTGATCCGCGGGTCGGGGGCCGCCAATCCCTACCGGGCGGCCGACAGGATCCTCGAACTGCTGAAAACAGGAGGCCCGCATGATAAAAAAGATTGACCATATCGCCATCGCCGTCCAGAATCTGCAGGAGGAGATCGCCCGCTACCGCGACGTGCTGGGACTGGAGTTCCTCGGCACCGAGGTCGTGCCCGAACAGAAGGTGACCGTGGCTTTCTTCCAGGTGGGGGACGTCCGCATCGAGTTGCTCGAACCCCTCTCGCCCGATTCGCCGATCAGCGCCTTTATCGAGAAGAAAGGGGGCGGCCTGCATCACCTCTCCCTGGAAGTGGACGACATCCAGGCCACCATCCGCCAGCTGCAGGAAAAGGAAGTGCGCATGATCGACCGCGAGCCGCGCGTCGGCGCCCACAACGCCCGCATCGCCTTCGCCCATCCGAAGAGCTTCTCCGGTGTGCTTTACGAGCTGCAGCAGAAGGGAGATGCCTCCTAAGACCCGTCTGGCCATCCTGTGGCACATGCACCAGCCCTGCTACAGGAACCCCTACAGCGGCCGTTTCGATCTCCCCTGGCTGCGCCTGCACGCCCTGAAGGACTATTTCGGCATGGTCCACCTCCTGGAGGAATTTCCCGGGCTGCGCCTGACCTTCAACCTGGTTCCCTCTCTCCTGGACGGGCTGGAGCAGTATCTCGCGGGCGCCGTCGACACCTGCGGCGAGGTCTTCCGCAAGCCCGCCGCCGACCTGGCGTCCGAGGAGGTGCAATACCTGGTGCGCCATTTCTTCTCCATCCACCACGAGACCCACATCAAGCCCTACCGGCGCTACGACTTCCTTTACCGCAAGAAAATGGCGCGCCTGGGCCGGCAGGGCGACCCTGACTGGCGGCAGGTGTTCAGCACCTCCGAGCTGCGCGACCTGCAGGTCTGGTTCCAGCTGACCTACTTCGACGAGTCCTACCAGCAGAACGATGCGCGGGTCAGCGCCCTGCTGCGCCGGGGGCAGGGGTTCAGCGAGGAGGACAAGGAGACGGTGAGCGCCGTGGAGGGAGAGATCCTGCGCCGCGTGGTGCCGGAATACAGGAAATTCCAGGACAACGGCCAGGCCGAGCTGTGCACCAGCCCTTTCTACCATCCCATCCTGCCGCTGCTGCTCGACCCGCAGGCCGGCCGCAAGGCCAACGAGCGCCTGGCGCCCTATGACCTCGATTTCTGCTGGGAGGAGGATGCCTGGGCGCAGCTGCAGTCGGGGCTCGACCTGATGGAGCGGACGTTCGGCGCCCGGCCGCGCGGCGTCTGGCCGCCGGAGGGCGGGCTTTCCGAGCCGACGCTGCGGCTGCTGTCCAGGTCGGGCATCGCCTGGACCGCTTCCGACGAGGAGGTCCTGAGCCGCTCGCTGCCCCGGCCGCTGGAGCGCGACGGCCACCTGGCGATCAGCGACCCCGGCGTCCTGTATTCGCCCTACATCCTGTCCGGGCTGCCGCTGAAGATCTTTTTCCGCGACCACCTGCTCTCCGACCTGATCGGCTTCTATTACCAGAAGTTTCCGGCCCGCGAGGCGGCCGCCGACCTGTTCCAGCGCATCCAGGCCAGCGCCGCCGCCGGCCCCGCCGGCATGATCATTCCGATCATCCTGGACGGCGAGAACGCCTGGGAGTTCTACCCGCGCTCGGGTCGCGATTTCCTGCGCGAATTCTACCGCCTGCTCTGCGCCGACAACGGCATCGAGACCGTGACCTTTTCCCAGGCCGCCGCCGGCGCCGGGCGCGAGCTGCCGAGGCTGAAATGCGGCTCCTGGATCAACGGCAACTTCGACATCTGGATCGGCGACCGCGACGACCAGAAGGCGTGGGAGCTGCTGAAGGGGGCCCGGGATGCCTTCCTCGCCGCCCGCGACTCCCTGGCCGAGGCGACGGCGCGGGAGATCGAGGAGCTGCTGCGCGTCGCCCAGGGCAGCGACTGGTTCTGGTGGTACGGCAAGGAGAACTATACCCCGGACATCGACATCTTCGACAACCTTTTCCGCCTGAACCTGCAGAAGGTCTACACGCTGCTCGGCCTGCCGCTGCCCGCCGCACTGCTCACGCCCATCCCCGCCGCCACTCCCGCCGGCGGCCTGCAGGTCGTGGCGCCGCGCGACGCCATGGCGGTCCGCATCGACGGCGAGGTCAGCGACTACTTCGAGTGGCTCGACGCCGGCCGCGTCGACATCCTCGCCTTCGGCGGCGCGATGAACATCGCCAATCCGCTGGTCAAGACCCTCTTTTTCGGGTTCGACCGCGACCATGTTTTTCTCCGGATCGACACCAAGAAGCACGCCCGCACCTATTTCGAGACCGGCTTCTCGCTGCGGCTGCAGCTGCAGGGCGGCGGCCGGAGCCTGCAGGGCGAGATCGGCTTCGACGGCGAGGCGCCGGAGATATGTGGCCTGCCGCCCGGCGCCGCCGCCGCCGTCGGCCGCATCATCGAGTGGCGGCTGCCGCTGGCGGCGCTGGAAGCAGGGGAAGGGAGCGAATTCCAACTGCAGACGTTCTGGTCTTTCAACGGCCAGCCTTTCCAGACAATACCCGCCGGCGGGCCGCTGACCCTGAAAGTTCCCGGAGCCAGGGATTATGCGGCATACTGGCAAGTCTGATATCCGTGACGCGTAACGCGTGACGCGTGACATGGAAGAGCTTAAATTCCAAATCCCAAATTCCAAATAACAAACAATATCCAAATTCCAAATTCAAATGACCCAAACGAAGAAGTTGAAGAGTTAAAGAGTTCAAGAGTTGAAGGGTTCGGGCATATTCCGATACTGGGCTGTTAGCCCGTCAACCCTTCCACGCTTCAACCCGTCAACAAGCGCTTGCTCTTGGTTTTGGTCATTGGGTAATTGGAATTTGGAATTTGTTTGGGATTTGGTGCTTGGGATTTGGAATTTAATTCTTACTATTGCTTGTCTGTCTGACCTCTGACTTCTGTCATCTGACTTCTGTCCTCTCACCTCTGACCTCGCACCTCTCACCTCTGACCTCTGACCTCTCACCTCTGACCTCTGTCCATTGATATTCATTTCCCGATTCCTTATAATCCCGAAATGCCTGAACCGACAAAGAAGTCGCGCTTCGCCATGCCGCACCCCATCGTCCTGATCTACGCCCTGGTCATCCTGATGGTCGTGCTCACCTGGATCGTCCCGGCGGGAGAGTTCGAGCGCGCCGAGGCCCAGGTGGGCGGCAGCAGCCGCCTGGTCACAATCCCGGGCACGTTCCACCACGTCGAGCCGCAGCCGGCCGGCCTGGAAGCGCTGCTGCTGGCGCCGATCCGCGGTTTCCAGGACGGCATGCTGATCATCGTCTTCCTGTTCATTATCGGCGGCGCCTTCAACGTGATCAACGAAACCGGGGCCATCGACCTGGCCATCAGGAAAATGACGGCCGCTTTCTCGCGCCGCCCGCGCCTGCAGCGCTTCATCATCCCGGCGCTGATGCTGGTCTTCTCCCTGGGCGGTTCGATCTTCGGCATGTGCGAGGAGACCATCCCCTTCGTCCTTATCTTCATTCCGCTGGCGATATCGCTGGGCTACGACTCGATCGTCGGCGTGGCCATCCCCTTCCTCGGCGCCGCCGCCGGCTTCGCCGCCGCCTTCTTTAACCCCTTCACCGTCGGCGTGGCCCAGGGCCTGGCCAACCTGCCCCTCTATTCCGGGCTGAAATACCGCCTGCTGGCCTGGATGCTCGGCACCGCGCTGACCATCGCCTTCGTCATGGCCTACGCCGCGAAGATCCGGCGCGACCCGTCCCGCAGCCCGGTGCACGCCCTGGACAGGGAGCGCGCCGCCTCGGCCGCCGCCGCTCCCGACCTCGCGGCGTGGAACTGGCGCCACCGGGCGGTCCTGGCCGCCTTCGCTCTGGGGATCGCGGTGCTGGTGCTGGGCATACTGGTCCAGCACTGGTACATCGAGGAGATCGCCGCCCTGTTCCTGGCCCTGGGCCTGGCGGCCGGCTTCCTCGGCGGCCAGGGGCCGAGCCGCATCGCGCGCAACTTCATCGCCGGTGCCCGCGATTTCGTTGGCGTGGCCTTCGTCATCGCCTGCGGCCGGGCCGTGCTGATCGTGGCCCAGGACGCCAGGATCCTGGACACCCTGCTGTTCCACGCCGCCGGCTTCATTTCGCTTTTCCCGCGCATCATCAGCGCCCAGATGATGTTCCTGACCCAGAGCGTGATCAACTTCTTCGTCCACTCGGGAACGGCGCAGGCCGCCCTGACCATGCCCATCATGGCGCCCCTGAGCGACCTGGTGGGCATCACGCGCCAGACCTCGGTCTTCGCCTTCCAGCTCTGCGAATTCGTCAATCCCATCCTGCCCACCTCGGCCGTGACCATGGGCGTGCTGGCCGTGGCCCGCATCCCCTACGAAAAATGGGCCCGCTGGTTCCTGCCGCTGCTGCTGGTCCTGATGGCCCTGAGCCTGCTGCTGCTCATCCCGCCAGTCTTGATGAACTGGGGGCCTTTCTAAGAAAAACACGGGAGTTCGAAGTTCGACGTTCGACGTTCGATGTTTCCGGAGAAGAGATTTCTGCGATCTGGAAAAGTTCGACGTTAACAAGAAAAAAACATTATTCAAAGGACTCCTCGGAATTGGCAGTCATTTCGAGCTTCAGTGCTTTTCTTCAACGTCGAACTTCGAACATCGAACGTCGAACTGCATTGCGTTTTTTACTTGTCACTTGTCACTTGTCACTTTATAATCTCCCCATGCCCTGGATCATCCGCCTCGCCTACGGCGCCCTGGGCGCATTCGCCATGGTCATGCAGACCATCCTGCTGCGCGAGTTCTTCGTGGTGGCGGCCGGCAACGAGATCTCGTTCGGCATCGCCATGGCCGGATGGCTGCTCGGCGTCGGCGCCGGTTCGCTGGCCGGGGCCTGGTTCACCCGGAGAAAGGACTCCACCCGCAGCGCTTTTTCCTGGACGGCCCTGGCCCTGTGCATCACCGCTCCCCTGCTGCTGGCGGCGGCGCGCAGCCTGCACAGCCTGGGCGCCATGCCCCAGGGGGCGCTGCTGCCGCTTTCCAGGACGCTTTACCTGATACCGCTGCTCATGCTGCCGCTCAGCTTCCTGAGCGGCTTCGCCTTTCCGCTGGCCGACAAGCTGCGCCCGCTGGCCGAGGACAAGGCGGCCCGCGTCATGGCCGGCGCCTACGCCTGGGAGTCGCTGGGAGCCATGGCCGGCGGGCTGGCGTACACCTTCGGGCTGGTGGGCTGGCTCGACCCGGTCTCGATCATGGCCCTGCTCGCCCTGCCCCTGCTCCTGGCCGCGGCAGGAGTCTCCGGCGACAACGGCAGCAGGCCGGCCCGTGGCGCCAGCCTGCTGGCCGCCCTGCTGGTCGCGATCGCCCTGTTCAGCGGCGCCGCCGCCGGCGGCGAGTCCCTGCTGGTGCACCAGCGCTGGCTGGGCATCGCCGCCGGAGAGCTCGTCGCCGCCCGCGACACCAAATACCAGAACCTGCAGCTGGGATTCGCCAACGGCCAGTACAGCCTGTTCGCCAACGGCCAGCTGTCGGCCGTTTTTCCCGATCCGGCCGGCAACGAGATGCTTGCCGCCCAGCTCCTCAGCCAGCATCCGCGGCCGCGGAACGTCCTGGTCATCGGTGATGTCTTCGCCGGGCTGGCGCGGGAGCTGCTGCGCTACCCTCTCGCCACGCTCACCGCGGTGGAGATCGACGCAGGCCATTCGGCACTGATCCGCGAGCATCTGGGCGATGACGATCGCGCCGGGCTGGCCGACGTGCGTCTGCGCGCCCATACCATGGACGGGCGCCGCTTCGTCCTGCTGGCGGCGCGTCATGCCACCGGGGAGCGCCGGCACTACGACCTGATCTTCATCCACCAGCCGGATGCCTGGACCGCCCAGCTCAACCGCTACTACACGAAGGAGTTCTTTCGCGATCTCAGGGAGATCCTGGCCCCGGGCGGGGTCGTGGCCCTGCGCCTGGCATCGGCGGAAAACTACGCTTCGGAGATCGTCACCCCCTACACAGCGGCCATCTACCATACCCTGAAGAGCGTCCTCCCCGCCGTGGCCGTGCTGCCGGGAACGAGCAACGCCATCTTCGCCTCCAGTTCGTGCTCCAGCGTCAGTATCGACCCCGCGACCCTGGCGCGGCGCTACCGGGCCCTGGCCCCGGCGCCGGCCCGCCTCGCCCCGCTGTTCACCTCGCTCTATCCCGAGGGCAAGACCGCCTTCATCACCGACGCCCTGGAAAGGAACAGGCCGCCGGCGCTCAACCGCGACAATCGGCCCATCGCCTATTTCCTGGGCAGCCGCCTCCTCGGCTGGAGCTCGGGCGGCCCCGTCTCGGGCCTCTTCGAATTTTTCAGCCGCTTCACTTTCTTCACCGCCCTGCTGGCACTGGCCCTGCTGCTGCTGCCGGCGGCGCTGTTGGCGCTGATCGGGCGCCGGGGACGCGCCCGGGCGCTGCCGGCCCTGCTGGCCGCCTTTTGCGGGGGTTTCGCGGGGCTTTCTTTCGAGATCACGGCCATCTTCATCTTTCAGAACACCTGGGGCTTCGTTTATCAGGCCGTGGGCATGCTGATCGCCCTGTTCATGCTGGGCCTGGGCGCCGGCTCCGCCTGGACCGGCCGCTGGGTGGAAAAAAGATCGCCGTCCCCGGCTTCCGCCTCGCGGCATCTGGCGGCCTTGCAGGCGCTAATCGCCGTTCTCAACCTGGCCCTGCTGCTGTTGCTGCGCCTCGGCCTGGAGACGGGCTGGACGGGGCAGGTGCTCCTCGCCGCCTGGCTCGGACTCATGGGTCTGCTGGGCGGAGCGATTCTGCCCCTGGGACTGCGCGTCCTCGACCGCCGCCCGGCCGGCCAGTTTGCGGGATTCCTGAATGCCGGGGATTACCTGGGCGGCGCCATCGGCTCGCTGCTCATGGCGGCTTTTTTCCTGCCCCTGCTGGGCACGGCCAGCAGCCTGCTGCTCATTTCCTTCCTGGTGCTGGCGGCCGGCCTGCTGCTGCTCGCCGTCCCCGGGAAAACGGGCCGGGCCGGCGAGGGCGGGTAGAGGGAACGGTCAAAAGACGGGCGGGGCGGTCCGCAGGTCGTCCAGGATGCGGGTGGCCTCCTCGATGACCGGGTCCTGGCGCAGATCCTCGAGCCACTCCCGGCGCTTTTCGTCGGCTTCGAGGGCGGCGGGATCGTCGCTCGTCAGCGCGCGCAGGTGGGGATAAGCGACCTGCTCGCGCCGGTAGGCCTCGGCCTGGCGGTGGAGGGATTCCTGCTCGGCCATGAACTTGTCGATGTTCAGCGTGGCTATCGTCTTCTGCCGCTGCTTCTTCAGGCGGGTGACGTTATCCGCCACGCTGCGGAAACGGGGGTTGACCGCCAGCCGCTGCTCGCTGCGCTTCCGGATCTCGGCCAGGCCGGGGTGCGACTCTTTCCAGGTGGAGAAGGACAGGGAAGCGACGGTGTCCCATGGCAGCGAATGCTTCTGGGTCTTTTCGCCCATCTCGAGATAGGCGTAGACGTCGGGCAGGGGAATGTCGGGGACAACCCCCTGGTACTGGGTGGAGCCGCCGGTGATGCGATAGTACTTCTGCACGGTCAGGGTCAGTGCTCCCAGCGGCTTCAAATGTCCCTGGTCGGGGGCAAGGAAGCGGTCAAGGTCCAGCATGACCTGCACCGTCCCCTTGCCGAAGGTCTGGTCGCCGACCACCAGGGCCCGGCGGTAATCCTGCAGGGCGGCGGCGACGATCTCCGAGGCCGAGGCGCTGAAGGAGTTGACCAGGATGACCAGCGGTCCATCCCAGCTGATCTCTCCGTCGCGGTCCTCGTAGACCTGGGGCGCGGAATGGCGGTCCTTCACCTGAACCACCGGGCCTTTTTCGATGAACAGCCCCGACATCCTCACCGCGTCCTCCAGGGCGCCGCCGCCGTTGCCGCGCAGATCGAGGATCATCCCATCCACCCCGAGGGCGGTCAGCTTGCGGATCTCCTTTTTCACGTCGTCGGCGGCGTTGCGGCCGCCCGAGCGGTTGAAGTCGTGGTAGAACTTGGGCAGGTAGACGTAGCCGAACGAGCGTTTCAGCTGATCGTTGGCCAGGAGCGCCGAGCGCGCGTAGGTCTCCTTGAGCTCGACCACGTTGCGCACCAGGGAGACCTGCAGGATGCGGCCGTCGGGCTTGCGCACGGTCAGGCGCACCATGCTCCCCTTCCTGCCGCGCACCAGGCGGGCGGCGTCGGCGACGCTCATGCCCACGATATCGACCGGCTCCTCGTCGCCCTGGCCGACCTTGAGGATGACGTCCTCGACCTTGAGGATGCCCTGGATCCAGGCCGGGCTGCCGGCAATGACATCGAAGATCTTGATGAAGCCGTCGTCATCGCCGAGCAGGGCGCCGATGCCCTCCAGCGTGCCCGACATCTCGATGTCGAAGTCCTCCTTGGCCCGCGGCGGGAAATACTGGCTGTGCGGGTCGAAGATGGAGGTCAGGGAGTTGAAGAAAAGAGACTGCATCTCCTCCGACCTCTCCTTGAGCAGGCGGCCGAAAAGCCGCTCGCTGCTCCTGCCCACCGCCAGCCGCGCCTTGGCCTCGAGCCCGGGGGAGAACGCGGCCGCGACAGGGGCGGCATCCGCCTCCTTCTTGCCGTCGGCCCCCTCGGCGGGGACCGTCATGTCCGTCTTCTGCAGGTTGATGTACTGGGTGAGGGTCAGGTACTTCAGCCACTGGCCCCACCAGGAGCGCAGCTGGTCGAGGTCACGGCTGGTCCCGCGCTTGTCGGCGTCCAGCTCGATGGACTCTTCCAGGGAAAAGTCGAAGGGCCGGGAGAGGATCTCGCGGGCGAAGCCCTGCACCTGCAGCACGCGCTGGCGCAGGAGCTCACTGCCCAGGCGGGGCACCGTGAAGTCGCCGGAGAGCAGGCTGTCGTCGAACTTGTGGGTGAAGGGCTTGAGCGCTTCCAGGTCGGCCTGAATCAGGAAATTCTTGCCGTTGTCCAGGTATTTCGTGTACTGGGCGAAGCTCTTGGCCGAGAACTCGTCGTCGATCTTCTTGCCGCTGTAATGCCAGTTGGCCAGCCAGTTGCCGATCATCTTGCTCAGGATCTTTTCGCGTTCGGGGAGCCGGGCGCCGGGCTGCAGGGCGCCGGACAGCAGCAGGGACAACAGCAGGACCAGCAACAATTTGGCTTTCATTGATCTTCCTCAGCGGGTTATACGATTGTAGCGCGATTT
Organism: Candidatus Aminicenantes bacterium UBA2190; assembly: GCA_002335385.1. Lineage (GTDB taxonomy): Bacteria > Acidobacteriota > Aminicenantia > UBA2199 > UBA2199 > UBA2199. Next base: position 4,542 of record DCVK01000012.1, on the reverse strand, counting down.
TCGCCCAAAAACAAGGTCGAATTAAAGAGAGGTTCGAAGTTCGTCGTTCGAAGTTCGACGTTTAAAAACAAGAAAGAGAACCAAAAAGATGCATCTCGTTAGAGATTAAACGAGGTCAAAGCCCGATATGAAAGAACAAGGCGCTATCCACGATAAGCGCTTTTTTCCAAAACATCGAACATCGAACCTCGAACGTCGAACATCTGATATAATGGAACATGAATTTCCAGGATCGCTTGCCCGTGGACGACTTTCGCGCCGAGATCGAGCGCGCCGTCGCCGACAACCCGGTGGTGATCCTCACCGCAGAGACCGGCGCCGGCAAGTCGACCCGCGTCCCCTGGTGGCTGTGGCGGGCCGGCAAAAAGGTCCATGTCACCCAGCCGCGGCGCATCGCCGCCCGCGCCCTCTCCAACTTTCTGGCCCGCTCCTGCGGCGTGCCGTGGGGGCGGGAAATCGGCTACCAGACCGGCCTGGACGCCAACAAGTCGCCGGCCACCACCCTGCTCTACCTGACCGACGGCGTGCAGATGGTGCGCGAGATCCAGGGGCGCCGCGACTACGACGTGCTGGTCCTCGACGAGGTCCACGAATGGAACCTGAACCAGGAGGTGCTGGTCGGCCAGATGCGCAAGAACCTCGACGAGGGCGTCTTCCGCCGCTCGGGCCAGCGCGCCCTGATCATGAGCGCCACCCTCAAGGCCAGGCAGATATCGGCCTTCCTGCACCACGCCCCGGTGATCACCGTCCCGGGCCGCGGCTTCCCGGTCGACTGCCAGCGCCGCCACCCCTGCTTCCTGCTGCCCGACGCCGCCACCCTGCTCGAGGAGGGCCATAACATCCTGGTGTTCCAGCCCGGCAAGCAGGAGATCGACGACACGATCGAGAACCTGAAGGAGCTGCTGGAACACGACGGCCGCAAGGCGGTCATCCTGCCGCTGCACTCCGAGCTGTCCATCAGCGAGCAGTCCAAGGTGTTCCGCAACTATCCCCTGCCCAAGGCGGTGATTGCCACCGACATCGCCCAGACCAGCCTGACCATCGACGACATCGACGCTGTGATCGACAGCGGCCTCAAGAAGGAGGTGCGCCTGGTCAGCGGCATCGAGGGGCTCTATCCCACCGAAATATCCACCTCGGAATGCAAGCAGCGCGCCGGCCGCGCCGGCCGCGTCAAGAAGGGCTGGTACATCCTCTGCTCCGAGCGGGGCATGGAGGACCGGCTCGACTATCCCGAACCCGAGATCCGCCGCCTCAACCTGGAGAGCGTGGTGCTGCGCATGTTCACCTGGGGGATGTCACCCCTGGAATTCACCTTTTTCCACAAGCCCAACCGCAGCCTGATCCTCAAGGCCATCCAGAACCTCAGGACCTTCGGCGCCCTGACGGCGGAGAACCGCGTGACCGCCGACGGCCGGCGCATGGCCGACCTGCCGCTGTCGCTGCGCGCGGCGCGGCTGCTGCTCGAGGGAGAAAAGGGGGGGCCGCGGGTCGTCGACCGGGCGCTCAAGGCCATCGCCATCTTCGAGGCCAGAGGCATCGTCAGCAAGGAGTTCGCCGGCGAGTGCTACAACCCCGCCGCCCCCTACAAGTCGGACCTGCTCAACCAGCTCGACCTGCTGGAGGACATGCGGCGCAATGCCCGCCTGGTCTCGGGCAAGAAGTCGGCGCTGGCCCGCGAGATCTACCTGGAGCTGAAAAAGCGGCTGCAGCCACCGCCGGCCGCCGACCGGCACCCTGCGGCCCTCCGCAGGGGGAGATCCGATCCGGCGCGCGGGCCGCTCACCATGAACGACCAGAAGCACCTCTTCCGCGCCATCCTCTCCGGCTTCTGCGACGGGGTCTATTTCAAGGGCGAGGGCGTCTATTGGCGCGAGGGCGAGGAGCGGCAGATCGAGCGCACCTCGATCCTGAACGCCAGCCGGCCGGAGATGGCCGCCGGCCTGCCCTTCGACCTGGTGGTCCAGCGCGAGGACCCGCGCACCGGGGTCAAGGAGGAGCGCTTCATCCCCTTGCTCACCTTCTGCTCGGAAGTGTCCCTGAAACAGCTGGAGGAGCTGAAGCCCTTCAGCTACGAGAAGCGCCGCCGCGTCGCCCTGGATGGGGACAAGCTCACGGTCACGGAAGAGGTATTCTTCGGCAACCGCCTGGTCAAGGCCCTGGCGGTCGAACCCGACTGGGACCAGCCCGGAGAAAAACACGCCATCCTGACCCTGGCCCTGGACTGGTTCGCACGAAACTACGCCACCCTTCCCGGCTGCGGCGAGATCGACCGCAACCGCGCCTGGTTCGCCGAGGCCGAACAGGCGCTGGGCGAGAAGCTCCCCCCCTTCGACGGCGCCCTGCGCGAGTTCCTCTACCGCCAGCTGCGCCGCAGCCTGAAGATCGACGACCTGCGTTTCTTCTTCCAGTTCCATCCGGCGCTGCAGCGCCTCTCCCTGCGCCACTTCCTCCCCTACCGCTGGCTGAAGAAACTGAAGACGGCCGGCTGGCCGGCCAGTCTGCAGGCCAGGGACATGGAGCTCCCGGTCGAATTCCATGAAGGGCGGCCGTTCCTGAAGCTGGACCGCGCCCAGTTCCACCGCCTGGAAGCCGCCGACCTCCGCCTGCCCGGCGGCGAGGAACCGGGGTTCTTCCTGGACGGTGAGCGCTTCCCCGATTGGGCCGCCGCCGCCGCCAGCCACAACACCGGCCTGAAGCAGGAGATCTTCACGCGCAAGTGGCGCGACGCCCGCAAGGAGGTCCAGGTCGGCGACCTGCTCGACATCCCCTTCCCGCTGGCCTTCCAGGGAGGCAACGGCAAGGACAATGCCGTGTTCGAGTTTTACTCGGCACCGGCTTTCGAAGGCGACAGGGTCTTTCTGGTCCACTTCGCGGAGCTGCAGGCGGCGCAGGAGTACTTCGATTCCATTGCCGGGGAATGGCAGGACCGCAAGGCGCGCCAGCGCAAGGAATCCATGGACAATATCTTCCGCGGCAAGGGCTGGAAAGTGAAGTGACCCGTCCAGCGGTTGCGCCGTTGAACGAGAAGGCGCTGGCGCGGCGTGTCAAGGACCATGTCGTGGGCCGCCGCCATGAATTCTTCGCCGTCGTCCATCCCGGCTTCGAGGAGACGGCGCGGCGCGAGCTGCAGGGGCTGGGCATCGCCTGCCCCGAGGTGCGCGGGACGGGCGGGGTCGCCTTCAGCGGCCGGATCGAGGACGCCTGGCGGGTGAACCTGGGCGCCGGCACGGTGAGCCGCCTGCTGATGCGTCTCGTCCATTTCAAGGCCACCGGCTTCGCCGAGTTCCGCGCCAAGCTGGCCGACTGCCCCTGGGAGCTGCACCTGGCCGACCGGGCCCGCGTGCGCTTCGCGGTCAACTCGGCGAGCTCGCGGCTGTGGCACGAGGGCAAGCTGGAGGAGGAGGCCGCACAGGCGATCGCCAAGCGGCTGGCCGCCTACGGCCGCTGCGCCGTTTTCGCCAGCGCCGGGGAGAACGGAACGGCGCCAATCCAGCACGTCTTCATCCGCCTTGAGGAAAACCGCTGCCGGGTCAGCCTGGACACGAGCGGCGAGCTCCTCTACCGGCGCGGCCGCGACAAGTTCATCGGGGCTGCGCCGCTGCGCGAGACCCTGGCCTGCGCCGTCCTGCGCGCGGCGGGAGTCGAGCGCTACGGCGTGCTGGTCGATCCATTCTGCGGCTCGGGGACGTTCGCCCTCGAGGCCGGGGCGATCTTTTCCGGGCGGCTGGTCAACAGCGGCCGCCCCTTCGCCTTCCAGGGCTGGCCCGCCTACAGGCCGGCGCGCTTCCAGCATCAGCTGGGCGAGCTGGAGATGCGCTGCCGCGAAAACGCCCCAGCCGGGACACGCAGGATCTACAGTTCGGACATCGATGCCAGGGCGGCGGAGACGGCCAGGCGCAATCTGGAGCGCGCCGGCCTCGCCGCGATCGCGGCAGTGGACCCGGTTGATTTTTTCCGCCTGCACCCCCCCGCCGGCGACCCGGCCGGCGTGCTGCTGGCGATGAACCCGCCATATGGGGAGCGCCAGGGGCCGGGCGGCGATATCGCCGCATTCTACCGCCGCATCGGCGACAAGGTGCGCCGCGACTATGCCGGCTGCGGCTATGCCATCATCGTTCCCGGGCTGGAACTGGAAAAGGCCCTGGGACTGCCGCACGACAAAAAGATCCTGTTCCATAACGGCGGAATAGCGGTGGCATTACTCATCAAATATGCGTGACGAGAGGCAAAGGGTGAGGGGCCAGGGGTGAGAGGCGAGAGGTCAGAGGTCAGTTGACAGAAGTCAGAGGTCAGACAGACAAGCAATAGTAAGAATTAAATTCCAAATCCCAAGCACCAAATCCCAAACAAATTCCAAATTCCAATTACCCAATGACCAAAACCAAGAGCAAGCGCTTGTTGACGGGTTGAAGCGTGGAAGGGTTGACGGGTTAACAGCTTAGGATCGGAATATGCCCGAACCCTTCAACTCTTGAACTCTTTAACTCTTCAACTTCTTCGTTTGGGTCATTTGAATTTGGAATTTGGATATTGTTTGTT
>DCVK01000044.1 GCA_002335385.1 Candidatus Aminicenantes bacterium UBA2190 | reverse complement strand
TGATCACCCGCGTCTTGCCCGAGCCGGCGCCGGCGACGATGAGCAGGGGCGAGTCGAAGTGCAGCACGGCCTGCCGCTGCTCGGGATTGAGCCCCGCCAGGACTTCAGCGGGCATTGGCGCGGATCATGGGCACGAAAAGGACGGATATCAAATTGGTCTTCTTCAGCTTGCCGCTGGGCAGCTTTTCCACCAGCAGCAGGTCCTGCACCGTGTTGGAATAGCGGATGGGGATGACCATGCGTCCGCCCACGGCCAGCTGTTCGAGCAGCGGCGCCGGGATGTGGTCCGGCGAGCAGGTGACGATGATGCCGTCGAACGGGGCGGCTTCGGGCCAGCCGACATGGCCGTCGCCGGTGCGGAAGTGGATGTTCTTGTACCCCAGCTGCTGCAGGAGCTTCTTGGAATGATCGGCCAGGGCGGGAATGATCTCGATGGTGTAGACCTCGCGGACCAGCTCGGCCATGACCGCGGCCTGGTAGCCCGAGCCGGTGCCGATCTCCAGCACCTTCTTCTTGTCGCTGGGGGCGATGACCGCGGTCATGATGGCCACGATGTAGGGCTGGGAGATGGTCTGCCCCTCCTCGATGGGCAACGGGAAGTCGCCATAGGCCTGGCCGCGGTAGGAGGGTGCGACGAACAGGTGGCGGGGAACGCGGCGGAAGGCGCCGAGGATGCGGGGATCGGTGATGCCGCGCTCGAGGATCTGCTCCCGGACCATCCTTTCCCGCGCGGCGGTGAATGCCGCTTCATCCCTGGCCGCCGGCAGCAGCAAGGGCAGCAGCATCAGGAGCGGCAGGGAGAGGAGCAGGAGCGCGCGTTTCATAGCCCGATTCTATCAGAGAAGAGCCGGCGTGTAAACGAAAAGCATTCGCCGTTGGATTCGACGATCACTCGTGATTCGTGATTCGTGAATCGTGATTCGTGAAGGCACTGCCCCGAAAAACAGGATCTCTTCCGAATTACGAATTACGAAAAACGAATCACGACAGATCGGATGGTCAGGCCGTCCTTATCCCAGCAGAATGAGCACGGACCCGGCGACGGCGAGCAGCGTGGCGAGCAGGCGCCGAGTGTCGAAGCGGTCCTTGAGGAAGATGGCGGCCAGCACCACGACCAGGACGGTGTTGGTCTGGTTCAGGATGGCCGCGGAGTTGACCGTGGTGAACTTGAAGGCGGCGATCCACAGGGTCATGGAGATCAGGTTGCCCAGCAGGGCGCCCAGGAAGGCGTATACGCGGCCGCCGGGGAGCCACAGCGGCGCCAGCAGCTTCCGGCGCCCCTGCTGCAGGGCGAACATGGCCAGCAGCACCAGCAGCGCCGCCAGCATGCGCAGCTCGGTGACCCAGAAGACATGGGCCTTGCTCAGGACCGGGCGCATGAGCACGATGCTGACCGCCATCAGGGCCATGGCCACGACGCCGAAGACGAACCCGGCCACGAGCCGGCGGGTCGGCCGTTCGTCCCCGTTCCGGCGGTAGGCGACGACGAGGATGGCGGCGATGACCAGCACGGCGCCGCCGATCTGTTCGGGCCGCGGCTCTTCCCCGAGGGCCAGCCAGGAGGCCGTCATCACGAAGGGCACGTACAGCGCGTCGACGATGGCCGTTGTTCCCGCCCCCAGGCGGTTCAGGCAGCCGAAGAACAGGGTGTCGGCCATGGCGATGCCCAGAATGCCGCTGGCGGCCACCGCCAGCGCGTCGCGGGCCCCGATCGCCTCGGGCCGCAGCGGGATGCCCAGCAGCAGCAGGATGGGAAGGAGGATGGCGACGGTCAGTGCCGTCTTGTAGAGGTTCAGCGCCAGCGGCCGGATGCTGTCCCCGGCCAGCTTGAACAGGATGACCGCGCCGGCCCAGGAGATCGCGCACAGAAGGGCCAGCAGTTTTCCCAAGAGGTCGAGGGGCATATTTTCTCCTCAAAAAGCGGCTGGCAGATTTCAGTTTTTGATCGAAAACCCAAGCACGCGAAATGATATTGTATCCGAAAAAAATGATCGTGGCAATGAGGTTTTCATTCGCAACTCACCCCCGTTCCCCCTCTCTTTAAAAAAGAGGGGGGCAATACCTTCTTTACTTGCTCCCCTTCTCTTTGCAAGAGAAGGAAGTGGGGGATGAGTTTTCCAGCATAACCTGAGAATTGACACGCCAGAGGCGCCATGTTAGTTTTCCTTCATGGCTGCCAGTCCGAAACCGCGCAAGATCATCCACGTCGACATGGACATGTTCTACGCCGCCGTGGAACTGCGCGACCGTCCCGAGCTGCGCGGCAAGCCGCTGGTGGTCGGCGGCCGGCCCGACAGCCGCTCGGTGGCGACCACCGCCAACTACGAGGCGCGCAAATTCGGCATCCACTCGGGCATGTCGTGCGCCATGGCCAGGCGCCTCTGTCCCCATTGCCTCTTCATCCCCCCCGATTTCCGGAAATACCGCCGCGTCTCGGAGCGGATTCATGCCATTTTTCACGAATACACCGACCTGGTCGAGTCCGTATCGCTGGACGAGGCCTACCTGGACGTGACGCGCAACAAGAAGAACGAGGCCAGCGCCACCCGCCTGGCCCGGGAGATCAAGCGCAGCATCTTCGCCGCCACGGGGCTGACGGCCTCCGCCGGCGTGGCGTCGACCCTGTTCGTGGCCAAGATCGCTTCCGACGCCCGCAAGCCGAACGGGTTGTGCGTGGTCAGGCCCGAGCAGGTGATGGATTTCATCCGCCCCCTGCCGGTGCTCAAGATCCCGGGCATTGGCCGGGTCACCAACGCCCGCCTGCAGCGGCTGGGCATCCGCACCGTGGCCGACCTGGAGCAGCGCTCCCTGCCCTTTCTGGAGGAGCATTTCGGCAAGTTTGGCCGTTACCTGTTCGACATTGCCCGCGGCATCGACGAGCGGCCGGTCACGCCCTGGCGCGAACGGTTGTCGTACGGCGCGGAGGAGACCTTCGCCAGCGACATCGTTAAAAAGGGTCCGCTGCTGGAGTTCCTGCGCGAATGCTCCCAACGGGTCTTCAGCGAACTCCACGAGGAGGGCAAGCTGGCGCGGACCGTGACCCTGAAGGTCAAGTATTCCGATTTCCAGCTCATCAGCCGCCGCTGCACGCGCGACAATTTTCATTCTTCACCCGAGGAGGTGTACGGGGCGGCGTGCGCCCTGCTCGCGCGCACCGAGGCCGGAACGCGGCCGGTGCGCCTGGCCGGCATCGCCCTGTCCAATTTCGAACCTGTGCGCCGGGAAAAGGAAATGGCCGTGGCGCCGTTGTTTAAAGAAGTGAAAAGTGATTAGTGAAAAGTGAAAAGTAACAACGCTGAGCCGATCCATATCCAGTTTTTTTCTCAGCACTCCCATCGTCGGGGGCCTTCAAGGTCAGCACTGGCGATCGATGAGATCGTTGACTCATCACGATCATGATAAATAGGACGCGGGAGCAGGAAAGAAGGATTCATGATGCGGCGGACGTCATCTCCGCGGCCGAGGCGCTGCTGATCGCAGCCGGCGCCGGCATGGGCGTCGATTCGGGGCTGCCCGATTTCCGCGGCAGCGCGGGATTCTGGAGCGCCTATCCTCCGTACAAGGAGCTCGGGCTCGACTTCTACGACCTGGCCAGCCCCGAGTGGTTCGCCCGCGACCCTGGGCTGGCCTGGGGTTTCTATGGACACCGTCTCGATCTTTATCGGCGAACCGTCCCGCATCCCGGCTTTGCCTTGCTGCTGAAATGGGCAGCCGGCAAGCCGGGCGGATACTTCGTCTTCACCTCGAACGTCGACGGCCATTTCCAGAAAGCCGGCTTCGCTGAAGAAAGGGTTCACGAGTGCCATGGTTCCATCCACCACCTGCAATGCGCCGGTGCTTGCGGCCGGGGGACATGGCCGGCCGGGGACGTGACGATCGCCATCGACGAAAAGAACATGCGGGCGCAGCCGCCGCTGCCCGCCTGCCCTTCCTGCGGCCGGTTGGCGCGGCCGAACGTGCTGATGTTCGGCGACTGGGGCTGGCAGCCGCGGCGCAGCCAGGCGCAGGCGCTGGGGATGCGCGACTGGCTCGAGGCGCTCGCTGGGAAAGGGCTGGTCATCGTCGAGTGTGGCGCCGGCACGGCCGTGCCCAGCGTGCGTTCCATGTCCGAGCGGCTCCTGGCCAGGCCGCGCACGCGCCTGGTGCGCATTAATGCCCGCGAGGCCGATGTCCCGGCCGGTCAGATCGGCCTGGAAGGGAGCGCCCTGGCGACGCTGGATGCGCTCGCGGCGCTCATGCCCGGGCATTGAGCTTACGTTCCCTGCAGTTTCTCCAGCTCGCGGCGCTCCCTCTTGGTCGGCCGGCCGCTGCCCCTGTCCCGGGCGGCGAAGATCAGCCCCAGCGGGTCGCGCCGGGCCAGGGCCAGCTTCTCCAACTCGGGGGCCGGCGTGATCTCCTCGACCAGCTCGCGGGCCAGCGCAGCCGACACGCGTTTGACGGCGAGTTTTTTGACCTGGAACAGGCGCACGATCGGCGGCTGCTTGATCTGGACGATCTCGTTTTCGCGCAGCGGCCGGGCCGGCTTGACCGCGCTGCCGGCGATCTGCACCTTGCCGCCGCGGCAGGCCTGGTTGGCCAGGCTCCTGGTCTTGTAAAGGCGGACGGCCCACAGCCATTGGTCGATGCGGATGGACATCATTCTTTTCCCATTATAGCGCAAGCGACGGGGAAAAACAGTCCGGCGCTGGAATACCGGGTGGCGGCCCAGGCAGGCGCAAGATCACGGCTTGCCGGAAAGCCTGGGTGTCCATGCCCCGGTTCAGCGCGGGAACCGGGCCTCCTGGAATGCCCGGCTGCGGCACAGCATGATGGGCAGCAGCAGCAGGGTGGTGAATATGGAGAAGACCAGCCCGCCCATGACCACCAGGGCCAGGGGCCTCTGGATCTCCGAACCGACGCCGCTGCTGACCAGCAGTGGCAAAAGGCCGATGATGGTGGTGAACTTGGTCATCAGGATGGGCCGCAGCCTGACCTGCACCGCTTCGCGCAGGGCCGCATCGAGGCGGCGCTGACCCCGCCGGCGTTCGCAGGCGAAGTCGACAAGGAGCAGGCTGTTCTCCAGGGTGATGCCCACCAGGGCGGCGAAGCCGATGGAGGAGGGGATGGACAGATAGACCCCGGCCAGGCGCAGGGCCACGATGCCGCCGGTCAGGGCAGCGAGCAGGTTGAGGACGATGAGCAGCAGGAGCCGCCAGCCGGCCACGAAGCGATAGAGGAGCCAGACGATGACGGCCAAGGCCAGGGCGAGAACGGTCCAGAGCCTGCGCTCAGCCTGGCGCTTCAGTTCGTACTGCCCGCCCCACTCGACGATGGTTCCCAAGGGAAGATCCAGGGCGTCGGCGATGCGCCGCTGCCCCTCCTCCACGATGCGGCCCACATCGCGGCCGCTGGTGTTGAACTGGACGGCAACGAAGCGCTTGCCGTTCTCGCGATGGATGGCGGCATACCCCTGATCTTCGCTGATATGGGCCACCGCCGACAGGGGGACGATCTGGCCGTCGGGACCCTGCAGAAGCAGGTTGTGAACGTCTTCGCCATGGTCGCGGGCGTCCGGGGCGAAGCGCACGAAGACATCGAGGACCTGATCGCCCTGGTAGATGCGGCTCACCGCCTTGCCCCCAAGTCCGATCTCGAGGTCTTCCAGCACCCGGGCGACCGACAATCCATTTTGAGCCAGGGCACGCCGGTCGATGCGGGCCAGGATGGCCTGTTGCCCGCTGGTGCGGCTCACGGCCAGGTCCACCACCCCCTCGATGCCGGCGAGCAGGCTCTCGATGCGCCTGGCGACGGGCAAAAGCCCCGCCAGGTCGTCACCGTAGATCCTGACGGCCACGTCGGCGCGGGATCCGGTGAGCAGGTAGTCCAGGTTATGCTGGATGGGCTGGGTGACGTTGATCAGGGCCTGGGGCGCGCCGCGGGCGGCTTCCCGGCGCACCTTGTCGATGAGGGCCTGCCAATTCGCCGCCTGCCACTCCTTGCGCTCCCGGACCATGACCATCATGAAGCCTTCGTTCACCGCATGGGCGTGGTCGCCGGCCTCGCCGCGGCCGACCCGGGTGTACACGCGAGCCACTTCCGGCAGGGCGTTGAGGCGGCGATGGGCCGCGGCCATTGTCTCCAGGGTGGTCTCGATGGCCGTACTGGGAGGCAGCAGCAGCTCCAGCTGCAAGGTCTGTTCGTTTAGGCGCGGGATGAATTCGGAACCCGCGCTGAAAAAGAGGAAAGCCGCCAGGATGGAACTGCCGACGAAAAAGAGGAGCGTGGAGCGCTGGTGGCTGAAGCAGAAGTCATAGAGCTTCATGTACGGCCGCTGCAGGGCGTTGAAAAAGCGTCCCCCCAGGTCGAAAGAGAGGGCGGGCAGCCGCGACATCAACCCCGGAGCCAGCCACAGGGCGAAGACGATCGCGCCGGCCAGGGCCGAGAGCAGGGTCAGGCCGAAGGGGCGGAACATCTTCCCTTCCATGCCCGTCAGGGCCATGATGGGGGCCAGGGAGAGGATGATGATGCCCATGGCGTACAGCAGGGGGCGGCGGATCTCGGCCATGGCCTCGCTCACGCCCTCCGGAGTCAGGCGGCCGTCGCGCCGCTTGCGGGCGATGTTGTCCACCACGACGATGGCGGCGTCGACGAAGATGCCGATGCCGATGGCCAGCCCGCCCAGCGACATCAGGTCGGCGGTGGTGCCGCTGAGCTTCATCGCCACCAGGGCCGTGACCACGGCGAAGGGGATGGCGAGAGCGGCCACCAGCGCCGAGGAGAGGTCGTTGATGAAGAGGAACAGCAACAGCGCCACCAGGAATATCCCCAGCAGCAACGCCTCCATGACCGTCCGGAATGCCGAGCGGATGATCAGCGCCTGGTTGTAGACGGGCACGATGCGCAGGCCCCGGGGCAGGTTGCGGTTCACCTGCTCGATGCGGGCGTCCAGATGCTCGATGAGCTGGGCGGTGTTGGCGCCGATGAGCTTCATCACCAGGCCGCTGACGGCTCCGCTGCGGCCGTCCAGCAGGGCATCGCCGCGGTTCAGCGCCGGACCGTCCACGATCTCGGCCACGTCCTTCAGGAGCACCGGCACGCCGTCCGCCCGCTTGACCAGCACCTCGCCCAATTCAGCGCCGCTTTTGGCCAGGGCCAGCCCGCGGATCAGCACCTCCTCCTCGCCCCGCTTCATGATGCCGGCGGTAACGGCGTGGGAGCCGCCGCGGATGGCAGCGATCACACTTTCCAGGGTGACGCCGAATTTCCGCAGGTCTTGCGGCGCGATGATCACCTGGATCTGGCGGATGTCGCCGCCGTGGCTGAAGACGGCGGCCACCCCCGGGGTCGCCTGCAGCTGGAACTTCACCAGCCAGTCCTGGATGCTGCGCAGGTCCATGGCCGACATCTCCCCTTCCAGGGCGTAGATGTAGACCATCCCCAGGGCGCTGCTGACCGGCGAGAGCCTGGGCCCCTCGACCCCGGCCGGCAGGCTCTCCTGGATGCCCCCCAGCTGCTGGCTGACCAGCTGGCGGGCGAAGTAGATGTCCACGTTGTCGGCGAAATAGGCGTTGACGGTGGCGAGGCCGAAGGTGGACACGGAAGTGGTCTTGCGCAGGTGGGGCAGGCCGGCCAGGCTGCGCTCCAGCGGGTAGGTGACAAAGCGCTCGATCTCCTCCGGTCCCATGCCGGGGACCTCGGCGGTGACCGATACCAGCACCGGCGAGGGATCGGGAAAGACATCGATGGCCAGGTCGGTCAGCGACCAGTAGCCCAGCAGGGCGGCCAGGGCCAGCGCCAGCGCCACGACCCTGAATCCCGGGAAGGAACTTGTTTTCATGTTAGCGTTCATGGTCGCCGCTTCGCCTAGTGGCCGTGGCCGGCATGCTCATCCCCGCCGGCGGTCCGCAGCAGCAGGGCCGACTTTAGGGCGAAGACCCCCTGGGTGACGATCTCCTTTCCGGCCAGCGCATCGGGAAGGATCAGCCGGCCGGCGCCGTCGCGTTCCGCCTGTTCCAACGGCAGAAAGCGGAAACCGTCGCCCTCGTGCAGGAAAACGCCGGCGACGCCGTTGATGGTCGTCAGCGCCTCGCCGGCGACCAGCCAGCGCCTGACGCCGGCCGGGACGCGCAGCCGGGCGCTGGCGAACATCCCCGGGCGGACGCGGCCTCCCGGGTTGGCGAATCCCAGGCGGACCTTCACCGTCCGCGAACTTTCCTCCACCAGGGGATAAATGCGCAGGATGCGGCTCCTGGGCATGGGGCCCGGCAAGCCCTGGATGCTCAGCTCCAGATCGGCGTCCTGCCGCAGGTGCTCGTACTGGGCGGCGGTGGCGTTGAAAACGCCCCAAAGTCGGCGATTGTCCGTGATCCTGAAAAGGGGCTTCTCGGCGCTCACCCATTCTCCCGCGACCAGGTCACGTTCCAGCACCAGGCCGGCCAGGGGCGAGGCGACGGCCAGCCGGGGGGTGATGAAGGCCGAAACCGTTTCCTCCGGCGCATCGGCCGCGGCGGCTTCGTCGAGCAGCCGCAGGCTCAAGCCCAGGCGGATCAGCGCCTCGCGAGCGGCCAGATAGCGGGCCCGGCTGATGGCGGCTTGAGCCCGCCGTTCCTCGGCCGTTCCCGCTTCGATGCCCTGCTGAGGCAGAAGAATGCGGGCCCGCTCATAGGCCGCCTGGTGCAGCCGCTGCTCCTGGGCACAGCGGATGAAGGTCTCCTTGAGAGACAGCAACTCCGGCGAGTCGAGGATGAAAAGGGTGGCCCCCCTGGCCAGGTGCTGCCCCACATCGGCCTTCACCGCCGCGATGCGGCCGCCGATGCGCGCCGTGACCACCTCGCTGCGGTCCTGGTCGGCGCTGATGACACCCATCAGCTCCAGGATATGCAGCGGCTCTCCCAATTCGGGCTTCCGCCAGGACAAGCGGCCGCTATCCGCTTCCGAGACGTGCAGATGGTCGTGCTCGTCCCGGCCGGAGAACGGTCGCGGCGCGGCAGCGATCCCCGGGTCTTTTTCGCCGGGCGCGCTTCCGGCCGGGACATGATCGGCCTGCTCGTCTCCGGGATGATCGTGACTGGCAGGCGCGCGCCCGCTGTTCCTGCCGCATGCGGACCCGCTCACGAGCAGCAGCGCCAAAATCCCCGCCAGGGGCCAGCGGGAAGCCGGGATTATTTTTGCCTTGACTGAACCGTCTTCATTCCTCATGATGCCATCCTCCGATCAGCGCTTCCAGGGCGGAGTTCGCCGCCCGCAGCCGGGCGACCAGCTCCGGGCGTTTCATGCTCAACTCGTGCCCGCTCTTCCGGGCCTCCAGGTAGTGCAGCAGCGACAGCTCCCCTGACCGCAGGCCCAGTTCGGCCAGGCGCATGGCCTCGCGCCCGGCGGCGATTTCGCCGCTTTCCAGGGCGTTCAGGCCGTCGCGGAGGGCGCTCATTTCGGCATGCAGCCGCACCAGATCCTCCTCGTCCTGCAGTTCCTGGCGCCGGGCCTCCAATTCCGCCCGCTCGCGCTGGAACTGCAGCAGGGGCACGCGGCTCAGCTCGCTGGAGAAGATGGGGATCTCGACGGAAACCCCGCCCTTCCAGACGGAGGCATCCACCTCTCGGGCCCGTTCGATGTGGAAGCCAAGATCGGGAAACCAGCCGCTTTTGGCTGCCGTCACCTGGGCCGCGCACATGGAAACCAGTGACCTGCGGGCTTGCCATCCCGGGTTATCGCGCAGCCGCGCCACGAGTTCCGGCAACGCGGGAACCGCCGGCAGGGGCCCGGCTTCATCGGCCACGGCGATCTCCGGCGGCAGTGTCCCCGCCAGCGCGGCATGGATCTCCTGCCGCCGGGCGGCAATGAGACCGGCCATTTCACGATGACGGGTCCTGGCCAGCGCCAGGGCCGACTTCGTCCACAGCGAATCCAGGCGTTTGGCCTCGCCGACGGCGACCCGGGCGTCGACGATCGTGGCGATCCGCTCCAGGTCGGCGACCATCTCCTCCTGCATCTCCCGCTGGGACTCCAGTCGCAGCAGGTCATAGAGGCGGGCTTTGAAGGCATGGACCTGTTGCCAGCGCTCCTTCTGCCTCCAGGCCTCTGCGGCCCGGATTTCCCAGCGGCGGCCCCGCAGGGTGTGGGCGCGGGTCGCCGGATTGGGCAGGGTCCATTCGACGCCCATGCCCCAGATGCGCCTTTCGGCTTCAGCGGCGCCATGGGGCTTGCCGCTGCCCATGGTGGCGGACAGGCGCGGGTTGGGCAAACGTCCCTCCAGTCGCAGGTTTTCGTAATCGATGGCCCCGGAGCGGTCCTGGATGCGCAGGGCCGGATTCACCTGAAGCAGGCGGGCCACCAGCTCGTCCACCGCGTAAGTGCTCCCGGGTTCTTCCGCCCGCAGGCAGAAGCCCAGGGCGGCCATCATCAGAAAAAAGGTTTTCGCTTGCATCCTCGTCTCCTCATTTTTTGTGTGCGCGGATTCGTGAAAGAAGGAGGAGAGCGGTGGATCAGCAGCGCCAGGAGAAAAGCCGGGAATGTCTGCCCATCCCGACCACCGGCGGAGAGGGCCCCGGCGCGGGTGCCGGGGTCATCGGCGCCAGCAGGCCCGGCCATGCTTCCGGCGCAGGAGAGGAGGATGCGGTCGGGCTGAATGCCAGCTGAATGCCCCGGCTTCCCCTCCAGATCACGGAGATGGCGGTATCCGTGCAGCGGTGCCCGGTGCCGCCGGCGCGCATAAACGGCGTTTCGCCGATAATGATCTCTTGCTGCGGAGCGATCGCGTCGTCGGTTTCGCCATGAATGTGGCAGGGGCAACGATCGAGCAGGTCGGCGCACTCCATCCTCGCGCCGTTTCCATCCTTGCAGATCACCAGGGGATGGACCCGATGCAGGGTCTGCAGCCACAGGACGCACAGGAGCGCCCCCGGCATGGCGATCCGGCGAGCGGCGGGTGAAATCATGCATGGGAATTATACACGGATCGGCGGCCTTTTCAAGGGGACGGCGATCCGGCATGGCGGTCATTCGTTCCGCTCCCGCCCGCGGCCAGCGCAAAGCCTGCGGATTGCACCGGCCGCCCGTTTGGGTTAGAATGCCGGACGCCAGAGAGGGAATCCATGAACTGCCCGCAATGCCAGTGCTATTGCCCCCCGGACAGCCGGGAATGCCCCTGCGGCTACCGTTTTCCGGCCGACAAACCAGCAAAGCCTTCGCCCTTCGCCCGGCGGAGAGAAGCCGTCCTCGCCTTCATCAGCGGCGCGGCGGGGACCCGGATCAAGCTTTTCCGCCTGGGGTTTCTGGTCTGCCTGCTGTTCTGGGTCCTGGCCCTGCTCCTTGACGACCGGCTGCCGCCCGAGTCCGCGATCCTGCCCGAGCTGCACGAGGAGCCGCTGCAGGCCGCGGGTGATCTTCCCGTCCCGTTCCAGGTCAGCGTCAAGAAGCTGACCTATGTCGTGAAGCCGCTTTTTCATTATCAGCTTTCCGGGCTGGTGGTCAGCCAGCACCGCGGCGATTCGTTCCTGGACATTTCCCACCGCCGCTGGCGCGATTACCTCAACATCAAGGACCTGTGCGTGGTCTGGGGGCGGAATATCCGCAGCGGCGTCTACCGCGAGATGAAGTTCTGGAACCGTGATTTCACCTGCATGTGCCGCTTCGCCGACGAGGAGACCGCCGGTCTTTTCTCCGTCAGCCACCTGGCGAACAACCACATCCTCAGCGCCGACAGGGCGCTGCGCCGGCGCATCCTCGGGGTCCGCCCCGGCGACCAGGTCCGATTCCAGGGCTACCTGGCGTCCTACAGCCAGCCGGCCAACCAGTTCAGCCGCGGCACGAGCACGGTGCGCGACGACACGGGCGACGGGGCCTGCGAGACCGTGTACGTCACCGATTTTCAGGTGCTGCGCCGGGCCAATCCGGGCTGGCGGGCGGCCAGGCCGCTGGCTTTCCTCGGCGGCGCCGTTTTCCTGGTGCTGCTGCTGCTGGCGTAAGGAGGCGACGTCATGACATGGAAACGGATGATGGGGCTGCTGGCCGTACTCATGCTGCTGCCCCTGTTGGTCGTGTTCTTCGTTGTCGCCCGGCTGGACATCCCGGGCGAAGAAACCGAGATCATGGGGGTGCGCTCGGTCTTTCCGCTCGGTGATCCCGTGGCCGTGCCCGACGCCGAGAACGGCTGGCAGGGCGTCAGCTTGCCGGGAAGATTCCGGTTCTTCCGCCGCGCCTCCTCCAGCCCGCGCGAGGATTTCCAGGCGCTGAAGCGGAAGAACTTCCCCGGCGCGCCGCCGCGGGCCGACCTGGACCTGTTCGCCGGCGGCCTGGTTGTCCTGCAGCGGCAGGCCAAGGGCTATCGCATGACCTGCCTGTTCCACGAGGGTGACGCGATCTTCTGGGCCGACATGGTCTCCACGAGCTCCCTGGACCTCAGTTGCCGCGCCTTCGAACGGTTTATGCTGAACCTGGAGATCGGCGGGCGGCGCGTTTCCGCGCAGGCGTCCGGCCAGGTCGCCGGCTGGCGGCGCCGCGTCTCGCCCTTCGTCATGCAGACGCCGGGCCAGCTGCTGGCCATGATGGCGGCCCTGTTCGCCCTGGTCCTGCTGATCATCTGGCGGGTCAACCGTTTCAGCGGTTCCTGCCCGCGTCGGGCCGATCCCTGCGGCGATGAGTGCACACCCCATGCAACGTTGCGCATCAGCGGTTTTGCCAGGCGTCAGCTCAGCGCCTGCTGTCTGTGCCGCGAAGGGGAAGCCCTGGTGATCTACCGTTTCCGCCGCCCGTTCATGAAGATCGACCTGCGCAGCGAAAGGCAGCATATCGCCTGGGAGAAGACCTCTTTCCGCTACAAGAACATCCGCGTGACCATGGCCTATGAAGATTTCGCGAAATGGCGGCTCAGGTTGATGGCGTAAGGGGATATGCGGGTGCTCTATTTATTCGGCGCGTTGCGCCGCGCCGCGGTCGCCGGCATCAAGGCCGGGATCAGATGGCAGCGCTCTTTCTCTCCAGCTTTTCCTTTTTTTTCTTCTTCCTGTCCTTGATGGAAAGCTTGGGCTTGTTCGACTTTTCCTTGACCTTGTCTTTGCCTTTGGCCATGATCGCATCTCCTTTCACGGTCGGATTTGGCCCGATTATATCATAACAGCGCGGAATGGCAAGCCGTCGCCGCCGGCTGCCGCTGCCGGTTCGTCGAATAAACATTATTTGATCCGGTGAAGGCGTCGATCGCCGCCGGTGATGATTGCAGGCCGCAATAAACAAAACCGTTGACAGCTCCTGCTTCCGGAGGTAAAATGGATGCATAAAATATATTTGATATGTGAGGTGAGCGATGAGCGATATTGTCAGGATCTTCAAGGCCCTGGCCGACGAGACGCGGCTGCGGGTGCTGAAGCTGCTGGGCCGCGGCGAGCTGTGCGTCTGCGAGATCGCCGCCGCCCTGGGCCTGGAGCAGCCTCGGCTCTCCTTCCACTTGCGCATCCTGAAAGAGGCGGGCATCATCGTTGACCGCCGCCAGGAGCGCTGGATCGTCTACCGCCTGAACGAGGGAGACATGTTCATCCGCTTGCTGCTGCTGTCCATCGAAGAGCGGATCTCGCCGCGGCAGGCGCGCCTCGACCTGGAGAGACTGTCGGGCTTTCCCGGTCGGGAGCAGGCCTGCCTGGCACAAAAAGCAAAAGGAAAAAGGAGGATCGATGAAAAAAGATAAAAAGGAATCGGTCAGGAACGAATACGGGAAGATCGCCAAGGAAAGCGGCTCATGCTGCGGCAGCAGCTGCTCCTGTCCCGACCTGGCCGCGGGATATGATGCCGGCCAGCTGCAAGGCATCCCCGGCGAAGCCGACCTGGGACTGGGCTGCGGTAATCCGACGGCGCCCGCGGAGTTGCGGCCGGGAGAGACCGTGCTGGACCTGGGCTCGGGGGCGGGCGTCGATTGTTTTCTGGCGGCGCGCCAGGTCGGGCCGCAGGGGCGGGTCATCGGCGTCGACATGACCCCGGAGATGCTCGATAGGGCCAGGCGAATCGCCGTTGAAAGCGCGATCGCCAACGTCGAATTTCGCCTGGGCGAGATCGAAAGTCTGCCCGTAGCCGACAGCACGGCCGACGTGGTGATCTCCAACTGCGTGATCAACCTGGCCGAGGACAAGGGGCGAGTCTTCCGGGAAATCTTCCGGGCCTTGAAGCCGGGCGGCCGCCTGGTGGTTTCCGACATCGTCCTGCTGCGGGACCTCCCCCCCTTCCTGCGCGACAACGACGCCGCCTATGCTTCCTGCATCTCCGGCGCCGTTCCCAAGGACGAATACCTGGCGGCCATCACCGCGGCCGGGGGCACGCGCCTGGAGGTCCTGAAGGACAGCCCGTACGGCAACGAGATCATGCAGGATTGGCTGGAGGCCCTCGACCTGCCCGCCGAAAAGCTGCAGGGGCAGGAGCCCTTTCTGGCCAGCATCACCGTCCGCGCCTGGAAGCCGGCCGGCTGCTCCTGCTGTGGATGATCAATTGAAACTGGCGCAAAGGAGAAAGAATGAACTTTGACAATTCGAAAGAATGGCACTGGTTCAAGGGGGGCATTCTCGTCTCCCTGCTATCCGTTGCATCCTACTTCATTTTTGCCGCTATCGCCAACCGCAACTATCCCTTCGGCATCACCGCCGGATTTGGATACCTGGCGGGAAAATTCGGCGGCCTTTTCAAAACGCTGTCGGCCAACCCGGTCATCCAGCGCTTTGCGATGAAGCCTGACGCATTCATTGAGTTCTTCACGATCCTCGGACTGATCGCCGGCGGTTACGCGGCATCCAGGATCACCGGGACATTCGCCGCGGAAGGAATTCCCGACTTGTGGAAGCGGCATCACGGCCCGAGCTTGTGGAAGAGAGGGCTGTTCGTCCTTATCGGCAGTGTCCTGTTGGGATATGGCGCCGCCCTGGCCTCGGGGTGCACGACGGGAAACATCCTGCAGGGCTGGGCCCACCTCTCGCTGGGCAGCATGGTGGCCGGGATCTCATTCTTTGCCGCGGGGATCCTGGTCGCCAGGATCCTTTATCCGCGGATCCGGGGGGAACAATGATCATCATCAAGATACTGTTCGGCCTGGCGGTCGGCTTCCTTTTCGGCTTCATCCTGACCAGAACCGGCATCACCAAGTATCCCCGCGTCATGGGCATGCTGCTGCTGAAGGATTTCAAGATAATGAAATTCATGCTGACCGCCGTGATCTCTTCCATGATCCTCTTCCACCTGCTGGGGGATCTCGGCTGGCTGCAGGTGGTGCCGAAGAACCTGGATTGGGGCAAGCTGGTCGGCGGGCTGATCTTCGGGGCCGGGATGGGAATTCTCGGCTATTGCCCCGGAACCATGGCTGCCAGGATCGGCGAGGGCAAGAAGGAGTCGATCTTCGCAGTTTTCGGAATGGCGTTCGGCATCTTCATCTACGCGCTCACCATCAAGCCGGTCAAGACCCTGTTTTTGTCGGCTGAAGTGAATGGAGACATTTCCGTCCTTCTGCGCATCAACCATTGGTTTTTGATCGTTCCCGCCGCCATTTTGTTCGGCGCCGTGATCTTCTTCCTGAACAAAAGATTCAGCGACAACAACCGGCTGCAATAAAAGGAGCAGACATGGATTGGCAAAAAGAGTGGAAGCCATTGCTTTGGATCGTCGCCGCCTTCCTGGCCCTGTTCTACCTGCCGGTGGGGACCTTGCGCTTCGATCTGGCGATCATGGAGGCCCTGCACCTGGCTAAATGGTACGCGCGCGAGCATGTGCTCCTGTGCCTGATCCCGGCTTTTTTCATCGCCGGCGCCATCGGCGTTTTTATCAGGAAAGAATCGGTCATGAAATACCTGGGACCCAAGGCCAACAAGGCGCTGGCCTACGGCGTGGCCTCGGTTTCCGGGACCGTCCTGGCCGTCTGCTCGTGCACGGTGCTGCCGCTGTTTTCCGGCATCTGGCGCATGGGCGCAGGGCTGGGCCCGGCGTCGGCGTTCCTCTACTCGGGCCCGGCCATCAATGTCCTGGCCATCATCCTGACGGCGCGGGTGCTCGGCTTGAAGATCGGCGTGGCGCGCGCCGTCGGCGCCGTCCTTTTCAGCATCGTCATCGGCCTGCTGATGCATTTCATCTTCCGCAAGGAAGAGACGGAAAAAGCCAATGCCCAAATGGCCATGCCCGAACCCGAAGCCGGCCGGCCGCTCTGGCAAAATGCCCTCTTCTTCTTCTCCTTGGTCGCCATCCTGGTTTTCGCCAACTGGGGCAAGCCCAGCGGCGCTGGGGGCTTTTTCGCGGTCGTCTTTTCGCTCAAATGGCTGATCACCGGGCTGGCCGCCCTGGGGCTGGCCTTGATGCTGGTCTTCTGGTTCCACTTGCCGCGCTGGAAAGTGATCGCGGCTGCGGTCCCGCCTTTGGTTTCGGCTTTCCTTTTCCCCGCCCAGCCGCTGTTGTCGTTCGGGGTGGGAGTGATCGGTTTTTCCTTGGTCCTGAGTTTTGATAAGGGTGAAGGCGGAGAGTGGTTTTCCTCGAGCTGGGACTTCGCCAAGCAGATATTCCCTTTGCTCATCGGCGGCGTGCTGGTTGCCGGCGTGTTGCTCGGCCGCCCGGGACATGAGGGACTGATACCTTCCCATTGGATCAGCAACGCCGTGGGCGGAAACTCATTACTGGCCAATTTCTTCGCTGCCATTTCCGGCGCCTTCATGTACTTCGCCACCCTGACCGAGGTCCCCATCCTGCAGGGGCTGCTCGGCTCGGGCATGGGCCAGGGGCCGGCGCTGGCGCTGCTGCTGGCCGGACCGGCGCTGTCGCTGCCCAGCATGCTGGTCCTGCGCAAGGTCATGGGCCTGAAAAAAACCGCTGTCTTCGTTATCTTGGTGGTCATCCTCTCCACGATTGCCGGATTCATCTTTGGAAAAATCTGACGGAACCATGAGTAAGGTTAAGGAGGAGACATGTTGATACAAATTTTAGGAACCGGCTGCCCCAAGTGCCGGAAACTGGAAGAGAATGCCCGCCAGGCGGCTACTGAGCTAAGCCTTGATTTTCACATTGAGAAGGTAAAGGATCTGCAGCAGATCATGGCTTTCGGAGTCATGATCACCCCGGCGCTGGTCGTCGACGGTGTCGTGAAAGTGGCCGGCAAGGTGCCGGGTGTGGAAGACATAAAGAAAATGCTGGCCAAATAATCAAGGAGCAGGAAATGAAAAACACATTCATCCGCGGGTTCATTTTGTTTTTTTTGCTTGGAGTCCTTTCTGTAAGTTGCAACGCTGCTGGTTCGAAGGCTGACGAGAAAAACAGCACGGCGGCGGCTGAGGAAGCTTATTTGGTCACTTTTGTCGAGCTGGGCTCGGTGCGCTGCATCCCCTGCAAGATGATGCAGCCGATCATGAAGGAGATCGAAAAGGAGTACGCCGGAAAGGTGAGGGTCGTCTTCCACGACATATATACGCCGGCGGGAAAGCCGTACGCGCAGAAATACGGCATCCGG
>DCVK01000039.1 GCA_002335385.1 Candidatus Aminicenantes bacterium UBA2190 | reverse complement strand
TTACTAACACTAACACGAAGAGCTCGTTCCATTTAGAAGCGACTTCTTCACCGTCCCCATATACCGACATCATTAAGCCCCGGATTGACGGCCCGAAACTATTGTCGTAATGTAAACGTCTATGCAGCCGGGGAAGAATGCATCCAAAATAAAAAATGCCGGACAAATAGGAAATTGGAAAAAGTGAGGAGAAAAGCCCCAATGCGAATCGCAGCCGCCGCATCCCAAAAGGGCTTGCTCCATGCTTTCACCTTTTGCCTTTCGCCTGTTGCCCCCAGGGATCGATCTTCCTTATGAGAAGACTTGGCTATTCCCTGTCCCTCGCCGGGCATGCCCTGCTGCTGTTGATCATCCTGAACACACGCTTCCAGGTCACGTTTCAACCGGAGCCGGCCCGGGTGGTCGCTGTCCGCATCGCCGAACCACCCCTGCCCTTTTTCCCCGACACCGCCGCGGTCGAAATACCGCCGGGCAGCATCTCGCCGACAGCGGTCAGTGGCGGTGCCGGCACAAGAGCGGCCTCGGGCATGACAAGAGGCGCGAGCGCCTGGCCGCCGTCGGCGGGCCCCGACCTCACCTTGCCCGGGGCAGGAGAATTCAACTTGAAAAACCAGGCCTCAGCCGGCACCTTCCGCCTGGCCCCGGTCGGCAAGAGCCCTGAACCCTGGGCGATCCCCAGCGCTCCGGGCCCGTCGCCCCGGCCCCTGCGCTACCGCCTGAACGCCTTGCGCCCGGGAGCGGCCCCAGGCACGACCGGCGGCCCCGGCGTCGTCTTCCTGCTGCCTTTCGACATCCGCGAGCGGATGGTGGCCGACTGGACCGCAGCGGCGCTCGACCGCATCGAGCGCAACTGGATCATTCCCGCTTCGGCGCGACTCGCCTTTGCGGGGCGGGTGCAGATCACCCTGACCATCGAGAGGCAGGGAGGACGGCGCGCCCTGGTCATCGACGACTCGACGTTGCCCGAGCCGCTGACCCTGGCGGCGCTGCATGCGATCGAAGCCAGCCTGCCGCTGCCGCCGCTGCCCGACCCCGTCGCCGGCGAGCTCTTCACCTTCACGCTCGTCTTCAATTACAATGGCTAGCCTGCTGCTCGCCATCCTGCTGCTGCCGGCGCCGACCATCCCGCCCGGCGACCGTGCGGTTCCCCTGCCGCTGCTCCGCTCCATCGAACTCGATGCCGAAACGCTGCTCGCCGACCCCTCGCTGCTCGCCGCCGACACCCTGGCGCTGGCGGTGACGATCCGCCGCGAAGCCTACTACAAGCTGAGCGAACGGGACGAAGTCCTGGCGGCGGGCAAGCTCCTTCCCGGGCCCAACAGCCTGCGCTTCACCCGGCCGGGGCTCTCCGCCCGCAGCCAGTCCGTCCTCCTTGTTCTGGAGATCCTCGCCGACGAAACAGCGCAGCAGAAATTCATCCGCCTGCAGGTGACGGTCGGGGGGCGGACGGCGGCGGCGGTGCCCGCGGCCGCCCTGACCGGCAGCTTCGGCCTGGAGATGTTCCACTCCGGCAGGCTCATCGGTTTCCGCAGAAAGCGGATGCAGGACCTCGTCAAGCTGACGACCGGGCCGGCGGCCCCGGTCGTTGACCCGCTGAGCGGCGCCTCCTTCCGCCCTCAGCCATCCGGCCAATCGGTGCCGGTGCTGGGGATGGCCATGGCCCTGGCCAAGTACCTGGCCGGCAAGAAGATCGCAAAGCGAATGAAGGACTTCAACGCGGAGTCGCAAAAAAGATCGCTGTCCTTGACCATTGCCCGCTCGGAACCCGACGGACAGAAACGCGAAATTCCCATCAAGATCGAGTTGCAAGTAGAATAGAAGATCGAACATTCGTGACACGTAACGCGTGACGCGTGACATGAAAGAAAAGAGGAGTACACAAAGACGATTTTCCCTGATTTTTCAGGAAAATGGGGATTTCTGGTTTACTCTCTTCCTGGCTCACGCAGCATTCTTACTCGCCACGCGTTACGTGTTACACGTCACGGAGTGCTTTTAAGGTCGAATCGAAAGTGAAAGCTTGAGCACTCCCCGCTCTTCCGACGGGAGGAAACGGGCCGTGGGGTCCCAGCGCCGTTCCCAGCTCTTGTTATAGATCAGGGCCACCTCGTTGCCGGGCGACAGGCGCCAGCGCAGCCGGGAGCTCCAGCCCAGCAGCCGCGAGACGGTGTCGTACTGGATATAGTTCATGAAACCCAGGTCGGGCGAGAGAAAGAGATCAACCTTGAGCTGGTAGACGTTCTCGCTGAAGTCGCCCTGGGGCAGGCGGCCGCGGACCAGGTTGACGTCCAGCCCGAGGTTGGCATAGCCCTTGTACTTGTAGTTCAGCCCGATGTTCACGTCTTTGTAGTGCCCCGAGTAGAACTGGCCGAAGTCGATGCCGGCGTCGAGCACCCAGGCCCGGTGCGGGGCCGAGCTGAAGTCGCAGCTGAAGCTCGCGAAATTATAGGAGCCGGCAGGCAGCACCACCCCCTCGGCCACCTCGAAGTCATCGGGGAGGACATCGCGATTCAGGGTGACCTCGAAGCCGGCGCTGGCTCCGCTCTCGGTGCGGAAGCTCAGCGGTGTGGCCTCCAGGCGGCTGGTTTCCAGGTTGCCGTGCAGATCCCAGTAAAAATCGCCGCTGGCATTGAAAAAGAACTGGCGCACCAACCGGTTCAGGAGCCCCTTTTGCGGGCGCGGCTGGAAGCCGACGCGCAGGTAGGCGGTCTGGATGCCATGGCGCATCATGAAGCCCAGGCCGGGATCGAGCGCCTCCCCGTAGTAGGCGTAGGTGCTCTGGACGTCCCAGAGGTCGTTGGGGTAGTTGGCCCGGAAACCGAAGCCCAGGTGACTCCCCTCCTCGCGCTCGTTCCAGTTGTAGGCGGCCCAGGCCGCGAGGTTGAGGTTCTTGTCGCCGGCGAAGCGCGAGGTGGCGTAGCGGAAATCGGCGCCGGCCAGGGTGTTGCGTTCTCCCGTCGGGCTGCCGTTGGTGAAGATCAATCCGATCTTGCTCTCGCTCAATATGTCCTGGGTCACGCGCAGGGCGAGAAAATTCCTCCCCGGCATGCCGGCGAACTTCTCGGTCTGCACGTCGAGAAAGGCCAGGTTGGTCCGGCCGACCTTGCCGTATGCCTTGCCGCCGAAGAGGATCGGGACCTGCCGGCCCTGGTACAGGCCGATCTTGCGGCTGAAGAACGGCTGGAAGCTGACGCTGGAGCTGAAAGCGAACGTCTCCGAGCCCTCCAGGAAGAACATGCGCTTTTCCGGGAAGAAGATCGGGAAGCGGGTCAGGTTGATGCGCCGCTCGTCGGCCTCGGTTTCGGCGAAGTCCATGTTGACGCTGACGGCGCCCACCAGGTTGGGGGTGAAGTTCTTGTAGACATCGAAGCCGCCGTCCAGTTCCCAGCGCGCCCCGCCGCTGCCGTGGTCGTCCTGGACGCTGGCCAGGCCGTAGGGGCGGATGGTGATCCCCATCCCCTGCGCAACGCCGGCGATGCCGGAAAGGGCGGTGGCATCCATGGGGTTGTAGAAGCTGCTGTCGCGGGTGGTGCCGGCCAGGCGCACGGTCTCCTGCTTGCGGGCGATGAAACGCTCGATGTTGATCCCCCAGGAGGTCAGCCCGGGGTTGAAGGAGATGGTCTTGAACGGGATGCGCAGCTCGGCGCTCCAGCCGTCAGCGCCGATGCGGGCGGCGGCGTCCCAGATGCCGTCCCAGTTCAGGCTGGCCGACCCTGCCGCGGCCAGCCCCTCGGAGCGGGCGCCGCGCGGGTTAACCGAGAAAAAATAGGCCGTGCGCTTGTCCTGGAAGGGGTCGAGCAGGACGCGCAGCACGTCATCATTGTTGCCGCTGGAACCGCCCCCGTGGGAATTGCTGCCGCCGCTGCGGTCGTGGGCCATGGAGTGGGCCGCGATCTTCGCCGGCTCGCTGTCCAGGCAGCGGACGCCGATGTACAGGTTGGCGTCGTCATAGACGATCCGCAGCTCGGTCATCTCGCTCGGCTCCGCTCCGGGCAGGGGATCGGCCATGCGGAAGGCGGTGAAGGCGGCAACGGCCTGCCAGACGGGATCGTCCAGGCGGCCGTCGATCCTGGGTTCCTGCTCGACGCGCGCGG
Source organism: Candidatus Aminicenantes bacterium UBA2190 (assembly GCA_002335385.1). Classification (GTDB taxonomy): domain Bacteria; phylum Acidobacteriota; class Aminicenantia; order UBA2199; family UBA2199; genus UBA2199. Next base: position 33,981 of record DCVK01000039.1, on the reverse strand, counting down.
CCCTGACCTCGGCCGCCGCCGCGGGCAGGGCCAGGATCACGGGGAGCATCAGCAATACCGTCCATTTTATCATTGTCGAGCCTCTTTGCGCGTGGAGCTGCCGGCGTGATCGCAGACGGCCGCCCGGAATTGTAACCCGATCGACCTTCTTTTGCCGAATAAATCATTGGTACGGCCTCCGATCGCAGATGGTTTTCGCACGCCCTCGGTCCAACCGCGGCACTTTTGACAAAGGCGGGCGAAACGCATATAGTTCAAAAATGAAAAAGCGGTTTCTCCTGCTCGTCGTGCTGATATTGGCCCCCATCGCCTCCGCCCAGCGCTCCCAGGTGCTCCCTTTTGAAGTGCTGGGGCTGAAGGAAGGGATTCCCCAGTCGCAGATCACGTCACTGGCCCAGGATCGCGAGGGCTACCTATGGGTGGGCACATGGGGAGGGCTGGCCCGCTTCAACGGCGGCGAATTCAGGAGCTTTTTCATGCAGGACGGTCTGCACAGCTCCCGGGTCCAGGAGCTGCTCGCCGCGAGCGACGGCTCGCTGTGGGTGGCCACCGCCGGCGGCGTGTCCCGCTGGCTGGACCATCACCTGGAAAAGCTCGACGATCCGGCCATCGGCTCCGTCCGCTGCCAGGCGCTGGCCGAGGACGCCCGGGGCAGGATATGGTTCGGCACCGACAACGGAGTGGTGGTCCTCTCCGGGGGCAAATTCTCGCTGGCTCATCCCGGTGCGGGCGACAAAGGCCCCCTGGTCTACGACATCCTCGCCGACCGCGAAGGCATCCTGGTCGCCGCCAACAACGGCCTGTGGCGTTTTTTCGGGAACGAAGAGCCGTTACGCCTTCCGCTGCCGCCCGGCGTCGCCCCGGACAATCTCCGCGCCCTGGCCGTGACCGCCGAGGGGCTTTGGCTGGGAACATACGACCACGGCGTCTGGCTGCGCAACGATTCGGGCTGGCGGCCGGCCTCGGGTACCGCCGCCGCCCGCTCCATCTACCAGATGACCGTCGAGCCGTCCGGCACCCTCTACATCTCCACCAACGGCAGCGGCATATTCGTGAAACGCCCGGGCCAGGAAGTGATGAAGCATTGGGGAACCGACAACGGCCTGCCTTCCAACGTGATCAATTCCGCGCTGGAGGACCACGAGGGAAATCTCTGGATCGGAACCTACATCGGCGGACTGGCACGGCTCAGCGGCATGGCCGTGATCAACCACACGGAGAAGCAGGGGCTGCCCAGCGCCTGCGTCTTCGGCATCACGCCGGGCGACAGCCCGGATTCGCTCTGGCTGGGGACCATGCACGGTGCCGTCCATTACCAGGTGCGCCCGCTGCCCAAGGTCATCGAGACCGTCCGGGCCAAGGACGGCCTGGACAACGAATGGATATGGAAGGTCCTGCGCACCGCCGACGGCATCCTCTGGTTCCAGACCGATACGTCCCTGCGCTACCGCCTGCCGGGAGAAAGGGCCATTCGCGAGCTCCCGGCCGCCCCAGCCTATCCGCGCATCGCTCCCTGGGACATGAACTTCGACCCCCAGGGGAATCTGTGGGTCTGCGGGGAATGGAGCGGCGGCGGGCTGGCCCGGCGCGACGCCAAGGGCGTCTGGCGCGTTTGGAACAAGACCCCGGCCGGCGAACCGCTCACGTTCGCATCCCGGGTCACGCGCCGGCAGCGCGGCGGCGTCTGGGTCGCCGTTCGCAACAGACTGCTCATCTTCGACGGCGAGGCCTTGAGCGAGCTGGCGGCTCCCTACCCCCTTCCCCAGGCCAGCGCGATCTCCAGCATCTACGAAGACAGCCGCGGCCGCCTCTGGGCCGGCAGCGACGCCGGGCTGGCGGTGCTGGAAGCCGATGGGGACTGGCGCCTGCTCAACGACCGCCCCGGCTTCGATAACCGCCATGTCTATTTCATCGGCGAAGACTGGAAGGGGACGATATGGATCAACACGGCGCATGGGGTCTTCAGCTTCCTCGCCGATTACCAAATGCATTCCCTGACCCCCAACGACGGGCTGGCCGATTGGGAGACCAACGGCAACGGCTTCTACAGCGACGCCCGGGGCGAGATCTGGATCGGCACGGTCAACGGCCTGTCGCAATACAACCCGGGCAACCGCAGCCTGAACAGCGAACCGCCGCGTTTGGTCATCGAGAACGTGCGCCTGCCGGAAAGCTCCCTGGCATTTCCCAAAAAACTGGAACTGGCCTGGAAGGAGAGGACCCTGATCTTCCAAATCGCGGTTCTCTCCTACCGCAACCGCTCCCGGACCGCTTATCGCGCCCGCCTGGACGGCATGGAGAACGAATGGCTGCCGCTGCAGCGCCTGAAGGAATTGCGCTACACCAACCTGCCCGCCGGTGAACTGACGCTGCTGCTGCAGCCGGTCAACGAGTCGGGCGTGTGGGGCGACATTGTCAGGCTGCCGATCCGCGTGCGACCGCCGTTCTGGATGACCCTGTGGTTCCGCCTGACGGCTTTCCTGTTCCTGCTGGCCGCCGCCGTGGGCGCCTGGCGCTGGCGCACCCGTCTGCTGAGGCGGCGCAACATCGAGCTGGAGAAGGAAGTGGGCAAGCGCACCGCCGAGCTGGAATACCTGGCCACCTACGATCCGCTCACTACCCTCTTCAACCGCCGCGCCATCCTGGCCTTCCTGGAGCGGCAACTGCGCCCCGAGCGCGGCAGCAACCGCCAGCTGGGATGCATCATGATCGACCTCAACCGCTTCAAGCAGGTCAACGACACCCTGGGCCACGCCTCCGGCGATCAGGTCCTAAAAAACATGGCCACCCGCATCCAGGAGTGCCTGCGCCAGGGCGACGCCCTCGGCCGCCTGGGGGGCGACGAATTCCTGGTCGTGCTGCCCGGCGCCGATGCCGAAGCGCTGCACTCGGTCGAGCGCCGCATCAGCGGCCTGGTCTGCCAGGCCGGGGAAGGTGACGCGACCGTCAACGTCACCGCTGCCTGCGGGGCCGTGGAAGTTCCCTCCGGGAACATCGCCGCCTCCGCCGCCATTCTGGCCTGGGCCGATGATCTGCTCTATCAAGCAAAAAAAGCAGGACGAGCTAGGGCGGAAGCAAAATAGTTGACCATGGACGTCAGACGCTAAACGTCAGCCAGTGAGCAGAACTTTCAAGACAGCGAAAGCGGATTCCCGGCGGGTGGTTTTCCTGCTGCGTATTCGGCGTCTGGCATCCGGCATCTGACTTCGGGCTGCGGACCTCTCGCCAAGAACATATATTTTTTTGTTGACATACTGTGCGATATACACTATTATTATATCATGCAATCTAATGTCATCAAACAGTATGCAGCTGCGATCGCAGGGAGGCCTGGCCATGGACAATGAACTCGGCAGCATCGAGACGGAAATGAAGCGGGGGTTCCTGCAGCTCCTGGTCCTGGTTCTGCTGGAAAAGGACGCCTATGGCTACGCCATGGTACGGGCTTTCCGCGAACTGGGTTATGAGGTCGAGGAGAACACCCTCTATCCCCTGCTGCGCCGACTGGAGAAGAAAGGCCTGGTGAAGGGCAAGTGGGATGTCAACGAGGAGCGGCCGCGCAAGTTTTACGCCGTCACTGCCGCCGGCCGCGAGATGCGCGACGGGCTTCTCGCCATCTGGAAAAAACAGGACGAGATCATCAAGCAGGTCATCAAGGAGAACAACCATGCATAAGAATCTTGAAAACTATCTCGAAGAGATCAGCCATTTTCTCGCCGGCCGCGAGGAGCGCGAGGAGATCCTCTCCGAGATCCGCAGCCATATCCTGGAAAAGGCGGAGCATGAAGCCGGCCCCCTCAGCGATGCGTCTTTGCACAAGGTCATTGCCGCCTACGGCAAGCCCCGCCAGGTGGCCGAGAAATACCTGGACGGCCGGCCGGTCATCGCCCCGGCCTTCCAGCGCCACCTATTCCGCTATGCCTCGCTCCTCTTCGCCATCCACCTCGTTTTTATCGCCGCTGCGGTGATCTTTAAAAAAAGCTTCATGGTCTTTCCCTTTCTCTTTGTTCCCCGCCTGGGTATCGTCGACGCCGTCATGTACCTGCCTATGGCCTTCCTGGCCGACTTCGGCGCCGCCGCCCTGGTCCTCTATCTCATCACCCGCAGCGGCAAGGAGATTCGGCTGCCCTGGCCGAAACTCGCTCTCGACATGGACCCGCTAAAGGCGCCGGCCGCCAAGACACTGGCCTCCAGGATCGCGACCCTGGCCGGCGCCGGCATCATGCTGTCCCTGACCGCCTGGGCCGTCGGGCTCTTCCTCAAGTTCGATACCGTATTTTTCGTCAGCCTGAACTTTGAAAGGTTCCGGCCGCTGTTCCTGCCCACGGCCGGCCGGCGTATCTCGCTGATCGTCATCGCCATGCTCGCTGCCGGCACGATCGGTCTGATCCTGAAGCTCTTCTCCCTGCCCCGGCGCGCCGCATGCTGGATCGACGTCGTTGCCGACGGTTTCGCCCTGGTCATGCTCGGCCTGCTGCTGCGCCAGCCGCAACCCTCGCTGTTTGCCGTCAACATCCCCGCCAGGTTCCATTCCTGGATCCACATCACCCTGACCGTCACTCTGTGCTTCGTGGCCCTGATGATCGCCGTCGACCTGGTGGCCAACGTGGTGCGCCTGGGCCGCAAGCGCCTGGCGAAATAGAAGAAGAGGTCAGACGCTGGATGTCAGACTCCCCACTTCAATCATCCACCCACTGTTTTCCATATAATCTCACCTAGGGAGGCGCTTCATGGCGAACAACTACCGTGATTTTTTAAAGGACAGCATCCGCAAGACGATCGATTTCTCGGAAACCGCGCAGAGCCGGGGAGAGGCGGAGCCGCCGTGGCATAAGCCGTGCCGTCCAGATGAAAAGAAAATCACCCTGGTCGCAGCCGGCGAATGGAAGATTCCCGGGATCGGCCTGGAGGATGCGATTGCCCGCCGCATGTCGCGGCGGAGATTCGCCAACGCGGGCCTCTCCATCGAGGAGCTGTCGTTCCTGCTCTGGGCAACGCAGGGGCTGAGGGCGGCGGCAACGGCCAAACACAATTTCCGCACCGTTCCCTCGGCCGGCTGCCGGCATGCCCTGGAGACCTATATCGCCGCCTTGCGGGTGGAAGGCCTGGACAAGGCCATCTATCGCTACCTGCCAATCGACCACGCCCTGGTCGAGGCGGCACGCCTTCCCGGCCTGGAGGGACTTCTCGCCGAGGCGACCTTCGGCCAGCGCTTCTGCAGCGCCGGCGCCGCGACTTTCATCTGGACGGCCGTGCCGGCGCGCATGGAGTGGCGTTACGCCGAGGCCTCCTATAAAGTCATCGCACTCGACACCGGCCACGCCTGCCAGAACCTGTACCTGGCGTGTGAAGCCATCGACGCCGGCACCTGCGCCGTCGCCGCCTACGACCAGGAGCGGATGGACAAACTGCTGGGCGTGGACGGCGACGAGGAGTTCACCGTCTATCTGGCCCCGGTGGGGAAAACGCCGTAAATGACAGGGATGCCTTCGATCAGTGCAGCAGGGCCGCCTCGGTATCAAAGTAGCGCTTCAATCCCTGGCGGTTGGCCTGGTTGAGCAGCAGCTTGCTGGAAAGGATCACCTCGCCGGGCAGCCCGCACCACGGCCGCAGCGCCTGGATGCAGCGCTGCTCGAAATCGTCGGGCGGCAGCACTTCGGTGACCAGGCCCAGCTTCAGCGCGGCGGCGGCGGCCAGCGGCTCGCCCTTGAACAGGATCTCGGCGGCCTTGCTTTGGCCGACGTAACGCGGCAGGAAATAGGGCAGGGCGCCGGTGGGATGGAGGCCGTGGCGGCAGTGGGCGGGCGAGAAGAACATGTCCCGGCAGGCGAAGCGGAAATCGGCGGCCAGGCTGGCGCCGAAGAACGGGGTGACCACGCTTTGCTGCAGGCCGAAGGCGAAAATTTTCTTGAAGTCGGCGATCTGGGTGACCACGCGGTTGAGGGTGTTGATATGGCGGATCACCTGGGTCTTGAGATGGGTGGCCTGGCCGGGCTTGCCCAGGGCGGCCTCCTCGTGGCAGATGAACTTCTCGTACTCGTTGTCGGCGAACACGCCCGGCCGGCTCAGCAGCAGCAGCGCCCGGACCTGAGTGTTGACCTCGGCCTCGTGAAAGAGCGCCAGGAAACGGCCGCTCTCGGCCAGGTCGGTCAGGGCGGCGAAGGAATCGGCCTGGATGCGCAGCACGGCGACGCCGTCGGACATGTAGGCCTTCAGGGAAACGTCTTCGTACGCGAATCCGCCGGCCTGGTTCATGGTTGCCTCCCGTGGCGCGCGGCCGCCTGAACAGAAGATATAGCACGGCGGGCCCCGGCGCGCAACCCGCCTTTCATCCTTTCCTCAACCGGGCCTTGAAAGCGAGCTTCAGGCGGTGGCTCAGGTAGACCATGCAGGGAACAAGCACCAGGGTGAGCACGGTGGTGAAGCTCAGGCCGAAGATCACGGTCCAGGACATGGGGCCCCAGAAAATGGTGTTGTCGCCGCCGAAGTAGATGTGCGGGTCGAACTCCGCGAGCAGGGTGGCGAAATTGAAGTTCAGGCCGACGGCCATGGGCAGCAGCCCGAGCACGGTGGTGATGGCGGTGAGCAGCACCGGGCGCAGGCGGGTGCGGCCTGCCTGCTGGATGCAATCCTTGGTGTCCTCGAGGGAGAGCTCGTCGTCCTCATCCAGGCCCAGGCGCTTCTTGGCGTTGGCCTTGAGATAGTCGGAGTAGTCGACGAGCACGATGGCGTTGTTGACCACCACGCCCGCCAGCGAGATGATGCCGACGCCCGTCATCAGGATGACGAAGTCCATCTTGAAGACGGCCAGGCCGCCGAAGACGCCGATGGTGCTCAGGAGCACGGTGATCATGATGATCAGCGGCTTGACGAAGGAGTTGAACTGCAGCACCAGGATCATGGCGATCAGCGCCAGGGCGATCAGCATCACCCGGCCCAGGAAGGCCGAGGTCTCGGCCTGCTCCTCCTGCTCGCCGGTGAACTTGTAGGCAAAGCCTTCGGGCATGGGATAGGCTTTCATCAGTTCCTTGAGTCGGGCGTTGACGGCGTTGGCGTTGTAGCCCTCGATGATGTTGGACCAGACCGTGATCACCCGCTCCATTTTCAGGCGGTTGACCGAGCCGAACGTGGTGCCGTACTCAAAGCGGGCCACGCTGGAGATGGGCACCTGCATCAGGGCGCCGCTGTTGCTGCGGAACGAGATCTTCTGGTTGAGCAGCCCGGCCACCTGGCCGCGGTGCTCCTTGGCCAGGCGCACCACGATGGGGTATTCGTCCTCGCCTTCCTTGAACTTGGACACCTCGCGGCCGAACAGGGCGGTGCGGATGGTGGCGGCGATCTGGGCGGTGGAAAGGCCGAAGCGGCGGGCGCTGTCGCGGTCGATGCGGATCACCAGCTCGGGGTTGCTCAGGTCGATGTCGAGCTTGAGGCCCTCCACTCCCGGCACGCGCTTCTCGGTCAGGAAGCGCTGCACGTCGGTCGCCAGCTGCAGCAGCCCGGGGAAATGCTTGCCGCTGAGCTCCATGTTCACCGGCTTGCCCGTGGGCGGGCCCATCTGGTTCTTCACCAGCTGGATCTGCGCTCCGGGATAGCGGTTGAGCAGGGCGCCACTGAGCCGCTTCAGCAGCGACGAGGTTTTCAGGCCCCCGCGGTACTGGGTCTCCACGAAGGTGACGGTGACCATCCCCTTCTGCGGCGTGTTGCCGACCGAGGTCTCGTTCTCGCCGCCCACGCCCTTGCCCACCGTGGTCAAAAACGACTCGATGTAGGGCAGCTCCGGCTTCAACAGCTCGTAGATCCTCTCCTCCAGCCCGAGCATGAACTCGTTGCTGGCCTGGATGTCGCTGCCGATGGGCAGCTCGGCGAACACGTTGATGAAGCGCGGCTCGTTCACCGGGAAAAATTGCACCTCGCCGTGGCGCACGCCGTAGAAGGCGATGGCGAAGAAAAGCAGGGCGAACACCGCCAGCAGGCTCCAGATGGAATTCCTGCCTTTCAGGGTGAAACGCAGAAGTTTCAGGTAGTAGCCCTCCAGCCAGGGCAGGATCACGCGCTGAAACCAGGCGCTCAGGTCATGCAAAAAGAGCTGGTAGCACGCCACCAGCAGGCCCATGATCAGGGTGAGCGTCCCCAGGGAGGTCCAGCCCGCCAGGTAGAACAACGCGACCAGGCCGGCCATGACCGCCAGGGTGCGGCGGGTCTTCATCCAGGACGGAGCCTGCGCCTCCCCCTGGCGGCGGATGAAGCGCGAGGCCAGGACGGGGTTGATCACCAGGGCCACGAACAGCGAAGCGCTGAGCGAGATGATCAGGGTGACAGGCAGGTGCTTCATGAACTCGCCCATGATCCCCTTCCAGAACAGCAGCGGCAGGAAGGCCGCCAGGGTGGTGAAGGTGGAGGTGATGATCGGCACGGCGATCTCGCCGGTGGCATAGCGCGCCGCCTCGAACAGCGAGTAGCCCTGGCCGATGAAGCGGTGAATGTTCTCCACCACCACGATGCCGTTGTCGACCAGCATGCCCAGGGCCAGCACCAGGCCGAAGAGGACCATCATGTTGACCGTGGCCCCGAGGGCGCTGAGCACGATGAAGGAGATGAGCATCGACAAGGGGATGGCCAGGCCGACGAGCAGCGCGTTACGAAGGCCGAGGAACAGGAAAAGCACGCCGACCACGAAGATCACGCCCAGGACGATGCTGTTCTCCAGGTCGCTGACCATGCTGCGCACGTACTGGGACTGGTCGTTGGACTGGGTGACGGTCAGGCTGGCCGGGATGGCCTTGCCCCGGCGGGCGCTGGCCAGGACGGCGTTCAGCTTGTCGATGGCCACGATCAGGTTTTCCCGGGCCTTCTTGATCACCTGCAGGCTCACCACCGGCTGGCGGTTGAGCCGGGCGTAGCTCAGGGGGTCCTCGAAGCCGTCGGTCACCTCGGCCACGTCGCGCAGGTAGGCGATGTCCTTGCCGTCCTCCTGCTTGACGATGATGTCGGCGATCTCCTCAATGCTGCGGAACTCGCCCACGGTGCGGATGGAGCGCGTGGTCTTGTCCACCACCAGGTCGCCGCCGCCGCTGTTGGTGTTCTCGGCGCTGACCGCGTTCTCGATGTCGTTGAAGCTCATCTTGAACGCTTCCATCTTCAGCGGATCGACGTTGATCTGGATCTGGCGCTCGTTCAGGCCGCTGATCTGGACCTTGGAGATCTCGGGGATGGTCTCGATCTCGTCCTTCAGGTACTCGGCGTGCTCCTTCAGCTCGTCGAGGCTGAAATCGCCCGAGAGGTTGACGTTGATGATGGGGAATTCGTTGAAGTCCAGCTCGACGACCATGGGGTCGACGCGCAGGTCGTTGGGCAGCTCGCTCTTGCCCTTGTCCACGGCGTCCTTGACGTCCTGCAGGGCTTTCTCGATGCTGACGTCGGAGTTGAACTCGATGAAGATGTTGGAGTTGTCCTGCGAAGAGATCGAGCGCAGCTGCTGGATGCCGCTGATGGCGTTGATCTCCTTTTCCAGCGGCCGGGTGATCAGGTTCTCGATGTCGACCGGGGAGTTGCCGGCGTAGATGGTATTGACGAACACGTAGGGCAGGTTGACCTGGGGGAAGAGCTCCATGGGCATGCCGCGGTAGGCCATCAGCCCGAACAGGACCAGCAGCCCGATCAACAGGATCACCGTGTTGCGGTTCTGCAGGGCCAGGGTGGTGAGGCCGAACTCGCGCACCAGCTTCTTTTCGCTCAGGTCGGTTTTTTCCATGTTCGCTTCCGGTCGCCGCTCACTTGCCGGCCGTGACCGGCAGGCCGTTGCGGACCAGGTTGTAGCCGCTGACGATCACCTTCTGGCCGGCGGTCAACCCGGCCACGACCATGGTGCGGTTGCCCTCGGTCAGTCCGGTAGTGACATAGACCTTACGGGCGACCGCCCGGCCGCCTTCCGGTTCCACGGTATAGAGATAGGTCCCGGCCATGTCGTTCTTGACCACGATGGCCGGCACCACCAGCGCGGCCGGGGCGTAAAAATCGCGGCAGCGCAGGGTGGCCATCATGTTGGGCTTCATTTTCTCCTGGGGATTGTCCAGGACGGCCTGCACCAGCACCGTGCGGTTCCTGGCGCTCACCACCTGGCCGATGCGCGAGATGACGGCTTCCAGGCTCCAGCCGGGATAGGTGGGGAACGTGACCTCGATGACGTCTCCCTGCCGGATCCGGCCCAGGTAGGTCTCGGCCACCTCGGCGTTGAGGCGCATGCGGCCCAGGTTGACCAGCTGCATCAGCTGCAGGCCGGGCACGGCCAGTTCGCCCGGCTTCCTGAAGATCTTGTCGATGATGCCGCTGAACGGGGCCTTGACCCGGGCCAGGTCGAGCTGGGCCTGCAGCGAGGCCAGGCGGTTCTCCAGGGATTCCTTGCTGGTCTTGGCCTCGAGGTACTGGATCTCGGAGCCGATCCTCCGGTCCCACAGTTCCTGGCGCTTGCGAAAGACCGTGCGCGCGAGCTCCAGGGCGCTGTTCACCTCGGCGGCGGCGTTGCGGGTGATATCGGAATTCAGGGTGACCAGCAGGTCGCCCTTCTGCACGCGCTGGCCTTCCTGGACGTGAACGGACTGGATCTGGCCGCTGGTCTCGGCGCTGATGAAGGCGTCCTGGAGCGCTTCCAGGGCGCCGTTGACGGTGAAGAAGTGCGCGAATTCCTCGGGCACGACCGTCTTCACCTCGACCAGCAGACTTTCATCAGCGGCGACCGCCGCCGTGTTTTGTTTTTTCTGGCAGGCGGCCAGGGCGGCGAGGGAAATGAGCAGGATGAAAAGGAGCATGTTTTGTTTCATTGTGGTTTTCCTTACCGTCGATTCAGGGCCTTGTCCAGCCGGAGGCGGGCGTCAAGCAGCTGGACCACCGCCTGGGAATGGGCGGATTCGGCGTTGAGATACTGGTTATGGGCCTGGGTCAGCTCCATGCTGCCGGCCAGCCCCTGGCCGAACTTGCCGCGCGTGTCGTCGAAGATGCGCTGCGCCAGGGCGGCCATTTTCGCCGTGTTCTTTTCCCGCTCCAGGGCGGCGGCGAAATCGGAGCGCGCCTGGGATACGGCCAATTGCAAGCTGTCGGCCACCTGCCGCTTCAGGTTCCGCGTCTTCTCCAGCTCCAGCCGGGCCTGGGCCACGCGGGCCGGCCGCGACCCCGACGTGAAGACCGGCAGCGACAGGTTCAAGCCCAGGATGGTCGCCGGGTACCAATCGCCGCCGGCGCTGAAGAAATTGAAGCGGTCGCGCATGGCCGACTGGCTCAAACTGAAAAAAGCCGTCACCGTGGGCAGGTACTCCGCTTTTTCACGCTTGAGCAGCATGGCCATGGAGCGTTCCTGGGTCTCCATGACCCGGAAGTCGATATGGCGCGAAAGATCGAAGCGCTCCGGCGGCGGCAGCTCGCCGTCCATGGCGGCCAGGATCGAGGCCAGCGTGTCGCTGAGCGCGACGGGGCGGTCCGGGTCCACGCCCATCTGCAGCTTGAGCAGCCGGTACGCCGTTTCGATCTGGCGCTCGGTCGTGGCCAGGGTGTTCTCCAGGTCGCTGACCGCCAGCTGCAGCTGGTCGACGGCGGTCGCCTCGCTGAAGCCGGCCCGGTGCATGGCGTCGGTCTCGCGCCAGGTCTCGCGCATGTTCTCCAGGCTGGAGCCCAGGATCTCCCGGTTCTTTTCCGCCAGCAGCACCAGGTGGTAGGTGTTGGCCACGGTCTCGCGGACATCGATCTCCTTTTTTTCCTGCTGGTTTTCGGCCAGTTGCAGGTAAACCCTGGACGCCTGCAGGGCCACGATGTAGGAACCGTTGAACACGAGCTGGCTGGCGGTGACGTCGACCGTGGCGTTGTGCTGGGTGCCGAACTTCAGGCCGATGAACTCGCCCTCGCCGGCGTCGGGGTCCAGGAACCTGGCCGGGATCAGCGTGGTGGGTATCTTCAGGTTATCCCGGTAGGACAGCGCGGCATTGACCTGCGGCAGGCCGCTGGCGGTGGTTTCCCATATCTTCTTGCGGGCCAGGGCCACGTCGATGCGGGAGTTGCGCGTCTCGGTGCTGAACTGCACGGCGTGGTCCTGGGCCTGACGCAGGGAAAACCGCAGCGCCTCGGCGGCCTCCTCACCGCCGAGCGGAGCGATACAGTACGCGAGCCAGAAGACCAGGGCCAGGGTTGTCTTTTTCATGTTGCCTTCGCTTCCGTGTTCATGCACATGCTGTTTCTTTGGTCCTTTCTTTCAATGAAGAGTTCGTGTGCGATCCGTAGGATTTCGTCCTTGCTGGGAACTGCAATATCATACCTGATTCGTTCCTGGAAGTCCATTCTTCGGACCCGCCGGGCGGCAGGCCGGCGGGAAAATATTTGTAAATAGTGACTTTTCTAATTTATAATCGGGGTTATAATCAGGGAGAACGGAGAGATGATCAAGAAAACGCTGGTCATCCTGCTGTACATCGCGGTTTTCTGGCTGCTGCTGCCGCTGGGGCTGGTCGCCTTCTCCCGTTCCCTGGATGGTGCTTTCGGCTTTCCCCCGCTGTGGGCCTTGCGGCCCGCCGGCGCGGCGTTGCTGGCCGTCTCCCTGCCCATGCTCGCTCTGTCGATCGTCCAATACACGAAAACGACGGGCAACCTGCCGGTATCTGCGTTCCCGGCCGGCAGGATCGTCCGCGGCGGCGTCTACTCGGTCTGGCGTCATCCGATCTATCTGTTCTTCACCACCCTGCTCTACGGAGCGGGCATGGCCTGGGGATCGCCGTCCATGATCCTGGTCGCCATGCCGGCCTTCATCGCCCTGGAGCTGCTTTACATCCGCGTCGAGGAAGTTTTCCTCGCCCGGCGCTTCGGCCCCGATTACCGCGCCTACCAGGAGCAGGCGCGCCTGGTCCTGCCCGGCCTCCATCACTGGCGCAAGCTCGTTTTCGGGGTGCTGGCCCGCGTCTGGTTTCCGATCCGCGTCATTCACCCCGAGAACCTGCCGCAGCAGGCGCCGTTCTTCATCGTCTCCAGCCACCGCAGCTATCTCGACCCGTTCATCATCGAATACTGTCTCCCCTACCGGCTGCACTACGTCGCCACCTTCGAAGTGTTCCGACACCGGCTCTCCGCATTCGTCTTCACGGTCCTGTTCGGCTGTATCGCCAAGAAAAGATACACCTCCGACCTGGGGGCCATGCAGAAGATCCGCTCGACGCTGCAGCAGGGCGGAGTGATCGGGATCTTCCCCGAGGGCGAGCGCTCATTCACCGGGGCGCTGCTCGAGCTCAAGGCCCCGGTGGCGCGGCTCTTCCTCCGCTACCCTGAAGTACCGGTGTTCCCTGTCGCCGTCTCCGGCAACTATTTCCTGTGGCCGCGCTGGGGCCGGCGCCTGCGCCGCTGCCCGGTGCGGGTGGAGTTCAAGCCCCTGTTGCGCTTCCGCGCCGGCCAGGACGAGCGGGAAATCCTGGCCGCCGTGGCCGCGGCCATCCGCCCCGACGACAGCGGCCTCGCCTGCCGCCGGGGAGGCCTGGCGCGGGATATCGGGCTCATCCTCTACCGCTGTCCATCCTGCCGGGCCTTCGACCGGCTGGAGGCGCAGGGCAACGATTTTCAATGCGCCGCCTGCGGCAGCCGCTACGCGCTCGATGGCCGCTATGCCGTCAGGGATGCCGACGGCCGCCCGCTCTCCATCGACGATTTTTACCAGCAGATCCGCGTGGACCGGCGCGATCTCGAGACGGACGCCATCGCGTCGAAGGCAGCCGACATCTCGATCGCCAGGGGATCCGCCCTGGCCGGGCTTTTTCACGGGCGCCTGGTGCTGCACCAGGACCGGATCGTGCTCGAGCCCGATGGGCACACCGATGTCCCGGCTCGGTCGATCCCGCTGCGGCAGGTCCGTGCCGCCACGATCGAAAAAGCGGACCGCTTGCAGGTCTATGACGGCCAGGACCTTTTCCAGGCCGTGTTCCACCGGGAATCTGCGAGAAAATGGCAGGATTTCATCGCGGCCATGGCGGAAAAACGGTTCGGCGCGCCGCCGATCCTGCGCTGAGGAACGTTCCTTGGACTACGGCAGGCAGATCGTCAGGGCGGGGCTGGTCAACCGCTTTCCCGGCATCAGCAACCGCTGGCTTGCGCGTGCGCAGCGGCGCATCCTGTCCGGCTTCGCCGGCCTGGCGAAGCGAACGGACCTTGACCGGCTGTTCGCCCGCGCCGCGCGCAGGCTGATCGGCGCCTTCCTCTATTCCCTCAAGGTCGAGGTGAACAGCCGCTGCGACCAGGCATGCCGCATGTGCTACATCCGCGACCGCGACGCCGAGTTGAACTGGCAGGCCATCCGAACCCTCTTCGCCCGCCTGCGCGACAAGGGCGTGCGGGTGGAGATACTCGGCGGCGAACCGTTGTTGCGCGGGGATATCTGCGACATCATCGCCTTGGCAAAAAGGGAGTGCCGCGCGCCCTTCGTCTCACTGTATACCACCGCCACCCGCGCCGGGCCCGGGCTGGCCCGCGAGCTGAAAAAGGCGGGCCTGGACGCCGCCATCGTCTCGCTCATGTCCCGGCACCCGGAAACCCATGACGACCTGGCTGGCCGCCAGGGCTCCTTCGCCGCGGCAGCGGCGGGCATGGCGCGCCTGCGCGAGGCCGGCATCGCCGTGTACTCATTCACCGCCGTCCACGCCGGAAACTGCGGCGACGTGGCCGCCATCGACCGCTACGTGCGCTCGGAACTGGAATGCCGCCCGATCTTCTATCAGTACGTGCCGCAGCGCCCGGCCGATCCGCTGCGGATGGACAACGAGGAATGGCGGCGCATCAAGCACTGGGCGCTAGCGGACAAGAACCCCCGGCACATGGACTTCGTCCGCCATTTTTACATGCTAACCGGCAACGCCTGCTCGGGCGGCAACTTCGTCCTGACCGTGAAGGCCGACGGCAGCGTCCAGCCCTGCCCGTTCGTGGACGACTTGCCGCTGGGGAACATCCACGGTTCGGACATTTGGGAGATCTACCGCCGCAGGCACCTCCACCCGAATTACATCGCCTTCAAAACGCCGCCGGCCGAGTGTGCCGCCTGCTCCTACCTTTCGGTTTGCGGCGGCGGCTGCCGTGCCGGCAACCGCATGTTCCTCGGCTCCTACGGACGGCGCGACCTGCGCTGCACCGGCCCCTTCCTGGGAAGGATCGAAAAGGAGAAGATCACCGATTTCGTGCCCAGCTTTTTCTAGAGAGGCGGCCGGGCCGCCTCAGCGCGCGCTGTTTGGCGTCAGCTCTCACTGAACGATGATTTCATCGATGAAGAACCAGGCGCTCCTGCCGACGCCGGCGTGGCCGGCGGGGCAATCCCCGATGCCACGGGCCGTCAGGCGCACGTAGCGCGCCCGACGCGGCACGAAACGCAGGTCGGCGTCGCGGCTGCCCAGCACGGTGAAGTCGTCCGTCCGGGGCCACTCCAGCGAGGCGGCCGATGTCCATTCCCGGCCGTCGGTCGAAACGAAGGCCTGGACCGCCGCCGGCAGGAAGATCCAGGACGCCGGCGTCTCCAGAAAGCGGGCCATTACCCTCCTGACCGTGCGTATGGCCCCCAGATCGATGGTCGCCTCCAGGTCGCCACCTTCCACCCCCAGCCAGGCTCCGTCCTTGTTGAACAGCGAGCCGCCAAGGCCGTCGAGCAACAGTGCCTCACCGCCATTCTCCGGCCGCAGGTTCCCGGAGACGCGCAACCGCACCGACGCGAATACCGCCAAGTGCTTCGCCAGTTCCAGTCCCACGGCCGGTCCCAATCGCTCCCGGCCTTGAAACAGTTCCGCCAGGACGCTCCCCTCGTCCAGGCACTCGAAAGGCCCCTTGTAGAGCCGGGAGCGATGTCCGGGAAGGGAACCGTCCCGCGTGAAGCGGATCGTTGCCGCCGGGAGTCCACCGGACATCTCGATCCGCCACGCCTTCGTTTCCGGCAGCGCCGTTGCCGAGATGCCCGGCCGCCAGGCCGTATCGGCCAGGGCCAATCCCGCGGATCGCAGACCCGGGCGCAGGCGGTCCAAACGGAACAGGAACGATTCCCAGTTGCGCCGGTCGGGAACGCTCCACACCGCCTCGGCCAGGGCGCCGAGACGCGGCCACATCATGTAGGAAGCGTGAGTCGGGGTCGCGACGTACTCGGTCCAGAGGTTGGCCTGACCGCCGAGTATATGCCCGGCATCCTCTGCGGAAAGCTCGACGGGGGTCGGCTCGAAAGCATATACTTTGTCCAGCGGCAGGAAACCGCCGATGGCCGGCGGTTCGAAACGCGGGTCGCCCTGGTAGTAGTCAAGATAGACATATGAAGTGGGCGCCATGACCACGTCATGACCCTGGCGCGCCGCCGCGATGCCCCCCTCCATTCCGCGCCACGACATGACCGTCGCCTCAAGCGCCAGCCCCCCCTCGAGGATCTCGTCCCAGCCGATGAGGCGCTTGCCGCGGACCCTGAGATGCGCCTCCATGCGGCGTATGAACCAGCTCTGCAGCTCCGTCTCGTCCTTCAACCCTTCGGCCGCGATGCGGGCCTGGCATTTCGGGCAGGCTTTCCAGCGCGACTTGGGGGACTCGTCTCCGCCGACGTGGACCCAGGGACCGGGAAAGAGTTCGGCGACTTCATCCAGGACGTCCCCCAGGAAATCGAAGGTTTCCTCGCTGCCGGCGCAGTAGACGTCCTCGAACACCCCCCACTGGGGCATGCGGGCAAAGGGGCCGCCGGTGCAGGAAAGGCGCGGAAAGACGGTCAGGGCGGCGGTGGCGTGGCCCGGCATCTCGATTTCGGGAACCACGGTGATGAAGCGCTCGGCGGCGTAGGCCACGATTTCGCGCACGTCTTCCCGGCTGTAAAAGCCGCCGCTGGGAGTTCCCCCCTTGAGCGCAAGCTCGGGGTACTTCCTGATCTCGAGGCGCCAGGCCTGATCCTCGGTCAGGTGCCAGTGGAAACGATTCAGCTTGAAGAGCGCCATCTCATCGAGGCATTTCTTGATGAATTCCTTGGGGAAAAAATGGCGGCAGCAGTCGAGCATGAAGCCTCGCCATGAGTAGCGGGGCTTGTCGATGATCTCCAGGAAGGGAAGCGACAGCGGCGGCCCGGCCGGCGCCGCAGAATTCATCATGAGCAGTTGGCGCAGGGTCTGGGCGCCGTAAAACAGCCCGGCGGGGCGGGCGGCTTGAAGATATACTTCGAACGGCGTAATCCTCAGGGAATAGCCATCGTCGCCAAGCCTTTCCTTCGCAGCGGGATCGAGAGCGAACCGCACCGCCGGCCGGGTGTGGATCGGTTCTCCGATGAGTGGCAACGGCGCCGGCGATCCGGTCCAGCCCAGCGAAACCAGATGCTCGCCGAAATCGCGCAGCAGCCGGGCTGCTTGCCGTTGTTCGGCCTCGCCGGCATCCGCAGCGTCGGTGATGAGCGGAACGCCGGAATCGATCGTCCAGCGGCCGCCATGAACCGCGACCTGCAGCGGCTGGGGAATGATCGCGACCTCCAGCTCAGACGGATACGGCCAGGGAAACTCCAGACGGACTCGGCAGCCGGCCAGCGCAGCGACCAGCAGGCCCAACGCAACGATCCGCTTCATCCTTATCTCCTCATTCGGCCGGCCGTGCGCCATCCAAGGCCGCCAGCGCCAGAAACATCCAGGCGCCGTGGGGCAGCCACTGCTCCGACCAGCGCCAGTTGTGGCTGGGGTCGGCGTCCCAGGGCGGAGGCAGGAAGGCAATGTCATCCGCATCCTCCATGCCGGAGGTGATTCCGTTGCAGATGCCGCCCGGGGCGTTGGGGAAGCCGGGCAGATAGTCGGGGCTGTTCCGCCCCCGACCCTGCAGCATGCAGGCGTCGAAGGGGTTCAGCCCCAGGATCCAGTCAAGCTGGTCGACGGCGTAGCGCCGAAGCGCCTCCCCGGCCGGCCCAACGATCCGCGGTACTGCTAGCAGCGCCGCGGCGGCCAGCGAGGCCAGGCGGGCGTTCTCCCCCTGCCACCAGTAGCCGCTCTCATTGTCGTGGGGCATGAAGAAGGCGGAACGCCTTGGGCTCTTTGTCCCCTGGACGTACTGCCGCGCCTGGCCAAAGGGGTTGAAGACCTCGGCGGTGATGTCCAGTTCGAAGCGCAGGGATGTTGCGACGGCGACGCGCGCGTTTCTTCTGCGAGCCTCGTCGGGCTCGATCTCGAGGTAGCGCAGCAGCGCCACTACCGGCAGCCCGGCCTCGACCGCGTGCCAGAACGGCCGCTCGCCCTTGTCGTCAGCGCGCCACCAGCCCTGGTATTTTTCGTCCATGGCCAGGCGCGCGCACAATGACGCCGCCCGGGAGCGCGCCTCCGGCAGGAATTCCGCCTCCCCCGTTGCCTTGAACAGTTCGCACGCCGCCAACAGGGCGCAATAGTCATCAATGATATTCTCGCGGCCATCCTCGAGATACTCGCGATTGTGCTTTTGCAGGTGGCGGAAGCCCTTTTTCGCCGCCGCCAGGTAAGCGGCGGCCGGGAAATCCCCGCCCCCGCCCAGGACAGAAGCCCGGGCCAGGGCGGCGATGGCCGAGCCGGCGCCCATGCGCCAGCCTGCCCTGTACTTGTCGTCGCGCTCGCCGGTCTGCAGGCGGAACGAGCAGATGGTGCGGTCCCCGGGCTCGTGAGTCCAGATGTCGTGCACCGTGGTATAGAAGTATCCCGCGGGATCCTGCATGCGCACAAGAAAATCGGCCCCGTGCCGCGCCTCGTCCTCAACGCGCCGGATCAGGCTGCGCAGACGTTCGCGCATGGCGCCGCGCATCAGGTCGGCGGCGGCCAGCAGGTTCCAGACCACCTGCGGCTGCTGCTGCGGGTTCATGTAGGCGGCATAGCTCAGGTGGGTCAGGTACTTGCTGTCGTCGCCGGAAGCGTCAAACCAGCCGCCATGGACATCGACCGTCCCCGGACGGCCGCCGAAAAAGGGGACATGGCAGTCGAAGGAGTCATACTCGCCCGAGCATCGCTGGCTCTTGAAATAAAAGAGGATGTCGGAAAGGCAGGAGTCGGCCAGCAGCCCGTCCCGGATCTCGAAAGGCTCGGAGACGGTGGCAATACTCGGACCGGACACGACGAGGCGGAAGCGCCCGGGGACCTGCCAACGGCTGAAGTCGGCGACCCAGAAATGGCGCCCTTTCCAGCCCGGTACTGCTCCGGCGCGAACCATTTTCCCTTCCAGGACCGTTTTGTCGCGCCCATCGACCAGTGTGAAGCGCGTCAAGGGGGGCGACTCGGGTGCGGCGATCACGGCTTTCTTTGCCAGGCGGCACTCGTAGCCCAGGTGATTGACCAGAATCCGCGCCCCGCCGCCAGCCGGCAGCGCAGCCGCGAACGCCAGAAGGGTGCCCCAAAACGCGATCTTCTTCATCATCCACCGCCGCGACATTGTAGCACAGGAGCAGCAGTTCAATCGAGCGGTGAATTCCCGTCAGACCGGTCGGACAGGCGACAGGATCCTTTTCATTTTATAACCCGGCAGGTACAATGCCGCCATGGTTCACTTCAACTGGGCGGTCGACGGCAGCATCGTCGGACTCTACCTCCTGGCCACCATGGCGGCAGGTCTGATGATGCGCAAGTACATCGGCCGCGTCGAGGACTTCCTGGTCGCCGGCCGCGAGATGAGCGTCTACCTGGGGGTGGCCTCGCTGGCGGCCACCGAGTTCGGCATCGTCACCTGCATGTACTCGGCCGAGAACGGCTTCCGCTACGGGTTCGCCGGGGCCACCCCGGGCATCCTCTACGCCCTGGCCATGCTGGCGGTCGGCCTCACCGGCTTCTGCATCAAGCCCCTGCGCCTTAGCGGCGTGGTGACGCTCCCGGAACTGTTCGAGCGCCGCTTCGGCCCGCGCGTGCGCCGCGCCGCCGGCGTGGTGATCGTCCTGGGTGGCCTGCTCAACATGGGCATGTTCCTGCGCACCGGCGGTGAGTTCCTGGTGCAGGTGACCGGGATCTCCCTGCAGGCGGCGCCCGGCACGGCGGGCCTGGCCGCCTGGATGCAGGCCCACACGCTGGAGCTGGCCATGACGGCTCTGCTGCTGATGGTGGCCGCCTACACCGTCCTGGGCGGCATGCTCTCGGTGCTGGTCACCGACTACCTGCAGTTCATCGTCATGAGCGCCGGCATGCTGGCGGTGACGGTGCTCGTGCTGCTCAAGGTCGGCTGGGGGCGGCTGGTGCAGACTGTCCAGGCCGCGCACGGCAGCGGCGGCTTCAACCCCTTCAGTCATCCGCAGATGGGATGGGCCTACGTGCTCTTCAACGCACTGCTCAACCTGGCCGCGGTGCTGACCTGGATGGCGGTCATCCAGCGCGTGCTGGCGGCCCGCGACGCCAAGACGGGGCAGAAGGTCTACACGCGCACCAGTTTCTTTTTCGTGGCCCGCTTCCTCATCCCCGGCATCTGGGGCATCGCCGCCCTGGCCATGCTGGGGCCGGCCGCCGACAGCCTGCAGGCCATGCCGCGCTTCCTCGCTGCCTTCCTGCCGGTCGGGCTGATGGGGCTGCTGGTGGCGGCTATGCTGGCCGCCGACATGTCCACGGATTCCTCCTACATGCTGACCTGGGCCAGCGTGATCTACAATGACATCCTGGCCCCCTGGCGCAGAAAAAACTGGTCGGAGCGCCGCGGCCTGCGCCTGAACCGCCTGATCGTGGCCGCCATCGGCCTCTTTCTTTTGGTCTACGGCCTGTGGTATCCGCTGAAAGGCGACCTGTGGACCTACCTGGGAGTCACCGGCACGATCTACCTCTCGAGCATGTCGGTGCTGCTGGTGGCCTGCTGCTACTGGCCGCGCGCCAATTCGCTGGGCGCTGCGGCGGCCATCGCCTGCGGGGCGGCCGTACCCGTCATTTACCTGGTGCTGGAGCAGGTACCGGCCACGTCGGTTTGGGTACGCGGGAACATCGGTCCCTACCACTCGGGGATCGCCGCGTATGGGCTGGCAGCCGCTGCCATGATCATCGGCTCCCTGCTCAGGAAGCCCAGCCTGGAGAAGACGAAATGATCGGCCCTTTTTTCTGGAAACTGCTCGCTGCCGCCTGCATCCTCTGGTACTCCACGATCACGATCTACGTCGCCCTCCGCGGTGCCAGAGATATCAGGGAAATGCTGCGCAGACTCAAGGAGAACCGAAGTTCTGTGACGAATGACGGCACTGAAGGTCCCCGCTGAGGAGCGTGACGGGGAAGAAAGCGACTCCCATGCTGAGGCAGGTTCAATGTTCAGGAGATTAAGAAGGGTTCGACGTTCGATGTTCGATGTTGAAGAAACAAGATAAATTGCAAGGGGGTCGAACTATGTTTTTTCCCATTCAGCGTTCACTTTCCTTACCGGCGAACCTCTGGAGCTCGAAGATCGTTCATGTCATTGTTTTGAAAACTTCGAACTTCGAACTTATTCTTATTGCTTCCTGAATCCGTCCAACGTCTCCCTGCCATTTTCCCCGGGACGGGAACATATGGCCGACAGGGAAGCGATGGTCAGAAGATATGGCCGATCCCGAAATAGAAAGACGAAAACTTCTCGTCCGGGCGGCGATCGAGCTTCATCCCCCAATCCAAACGGAGCAGCAATGGCTGCAGATGGAAGCGAACCCCTATTCCCGCTGATTTTCGCAACTTGAGGATCGCGAAATCGCCGCCCCTGGCGAAGATATTTCCCCAGTCCGAAAAACCGACCACGCTGATCAGCGGCACGATCTGCCAGCGCAGCTCCTGCCGGAAGATCAGGACCGCCTCGCCGCCGATCGCCTGGCCCGTGGCCGCGTCCACCGGCCCCACCTCGTTGGCGGCGAAACCCCGGAGAGTTCCCCGGCCGGAGGCAAAAAACTTCTCCGCCAGAGAAAGCGTCTGCCCCCGCCCGTCGACCAGGCCGACGCCCAGGGAGGTGGCCCAGGTCAAACGGGGCGCTGCCCGCAAATAGAAATCGAGCTGCCCTGAATAGCGGGTGAAGGGATAGTCCGAACCCATGAACCTGGCCGCATGCTGGATGCTGCCGGAAACCGAAATCCCCCTGGCGGGATTGAAGATATTATCCCGCTGGTCATGGAAGTAGCCAAGCGTCACGTGGGCGACATCAGCGCTCTCGGTGAGCAAGCCGGGATCCAGATAGTTCGTCATTTCGCTTCTTTCTCTAGTATAGTTCAGCGAAAGGATCTGGGTTTTACCCAGAAAGACCTGCTGCTGAACGGTGAAACCCTGACGATCATTGCGAAAGGAAGATTCCTCCTTTTGATTGGCAAACGCGGTGACGATGGTGTTCCCTTTGTTAAAAAACAGATACGGGAGGCGGTAATACCCTCTGACATCGATCTCCTTCCTGCTCCATTGGAACCCGGCGCCGATGGAATGGGCCAACCCGAACAAATTGCTGTTCTCCCCCTCCAAGCGGACGGCCAATTGCGAATCCGTGTCGTACTGGCCGCCGCCCCGCAGGTGGTAAACAGGGCTTTCCTTGACCTTGATCCGGACCTGGAAATACTTTTTTTGTCCGCCAGCCGCCGATCCATCGGGAACGGCGGGCTTCGCCGGCACGGCAGCTGCTTCCGTCAATTCAAAATCGACCAGGTCAAAGATGCCCAGGTCATACAGGTTTTTCCTGGACTGGTTGATCTCGTAAAAATTGACACGATCGCCCGCCTGGAAGGTCAGTTCTCGGAGAATGGTCGATCCCCGGGTTTCCTTGTTGCCGGTGATTTTGATTTCACTGATGACACTCTGCACTCCCTCGGAGACGGTGAATTCGATGTCGGCCAGGCCTTGTTCGACCGCCAAAACAGATTTCAGCGTTATATTGACCTGGTTGAAGCCCTTTTCCCGATAAAACTCCTCGATCCTGGCAACGGGATCTTGGGCCTGGAGTTCAGAGATCGGCAATCCTTTTTTCAGCTTGGACAGCTCCACTAATTCATCCTCGGGAATAACAGCACTCCCCGCAAAAGAGACCTTGCTGATTCTGAATAAAGCGTTCTCATCGATATGAAAGCGGATCACGGCCGTCTCCTCATGATCACGGAAGGAAATCTGCGGCATGGAGATCGTTGCCTTGGCAAACCCTCGGTCTCTATAAAATCCCTCGAGCTTTTTCCTGACTTCGCCGGGATCTGAAAAAAACAGCGCCTCCAGCCGCTGTTTCTTCAGTTCCCGCACGATCTCCTTTTTCGTGACCTGGCGATTCCCGGTCAGATCATACTCCAACCGGCCGTACTTTCTTCCCTGGGCAATGAAAAAATAAACAAACAACCTCTGGCCTTTCTCTACCCGGCGGGAAGAGACCTTCACTTGAAAGTGTTTTTTCCCGATAAAAAAGCGAGTGAGCTCGCGGTTCACGTTGCTGACGCGCTGCATGTCAAATTGTCCCATCAGCCACTGGCGGCGGCATTCTTCCCTCAGGG
This sequence comes from Candidatus Aminicenantes bacterium UBA2190, assembly GCA_002335385.1. Taxonomy (GTDB): domain Bacteria; phylum Acidobacteriota; class Aminicenantia; order UBA2199; family UBA2199; genus UBA2199. The sequence goes on along the minus strand of DCVK01000039.1, from coordinate 10,586 downwards.
ACTGCGGGGTCCCCGCCCCCAGGAAGTTGAGAAAAACCTTCTTGCCGGGAGCGATCCGATAGACCAGGGTGACCCCGCCTTCACCCGGATAATAATTGGCCGAGATCCTGGCGGAAAGATAATCCTCCTTCCGGAAAAGCCCGCGGAGGCGCTCGCTGTCTTCCTGGAGCTTGGCAAAACTGAAAACACGGCCTGCTTTCTGCTGGATCCGCTTCATGATCACGGACCGCGCCAGGACCGCATCTCCCTCGATCTGGATTTTCTCGATGAGCAAAGGCCCCGGTTTCCTGACTTGGGTGTCGGCCGGAACCGCTGCGCCCTTGGCGGAATGAAAGCTGAGCCGGTATTGAACACCCAGGGTGTACAGGTCCATGCTGCTTTTGGTTCCCTGGAAATTCAAACTTTTCAACGGCTTGTAGTTGACGACCCACGTCCGGTCCTGTGTTTGCCGCAGCCCTTGCGAATAGGCCAATTCGAGGTTGGGGGCGATATTCTTGCCGATCGTTATCTTGGCGCCCGGATCCTCTTTTGACGACAGCAGGCTGCCGTCGATGCGGAAGCTATGCAGGTCCAGATTTTTCTTGATCAGCTCCTGCAGCTTCCCGGAAACGGCATAGCCCAGGTAATTCAGGGCGACATTGCCGGTTTCATAGAAGACCGAGCCGCTCAGGTCATCCGGCGCCTTGCCGGTAGCGAGCATGGAGGCAATGGCTTGTTCTGAAAGAGACGGGACGGAGGAAAAGCGGGCGACGAAAGCCTGCGGGGGACCGCTCAATGCCAAGCGAACATCATATGCGCCGACCTGCGTGCGCGAATCGATATTGAAATCAGGTTCGATCGCGTTGGGATTGACAAAATCGATCTGGCCTTTTTCAATGGCGAATATCCTGTTACCGAAAAAAATGCTTCCTCCTTCCGTAACATGAATTCTTCCGGTCAACAGGGGTCGGGAAACCGTCCCGCCTACGGTCAGCCCGGCACTCAATTCCGCTCGGGAAACATTGTTGTCCACCACGATCGCCCGGAGGGTTCGCAACTGGATATCGAGCCGGAGCCGCTCTTGAATGCCCGCTTTCTCCCCCTCGATAAGGATCTCTTTCCTGGCAAACAAAACTTCATACAAATAGGAGCCGACATGGAATGCCTCATTGTAATTGCCGCCGTTCAGGTCGATGTTTCCCCGGAGCAGATAATCCGGCCGGGAAGTGCGCAGTTGCAATTCACCGGAAATGTCCGTAAACAGGCCCTGGGGAAAGTTGAATTTCACGTCCGCCATCTGCAGCCGCAGGTCGACTTCCGGCTGCTGCTGCTTTTCCAATGCCACCGACCCATGCAATTCGACGGTTCCGCCGTTCAGATTGCCGTTCCATCCTTCCAGGACAAATTTGCCGTTATTGATGCTGACGGCGCCATTGAGCTGATTCGCAAAAAGATTGATCGCTTCGAATTGCAGGCTGTTGTCCATGACCTCGATCCGGCCGTTCCATTCCACGTCTTTCATGGTCCCGCCCACATGCAACGCAAAGGCCATGCGCCCCGAAGCGGCCAGCTCCGGTAAAAAACCGGTGACGACTCGCGAATCCAGTTTCCCTTTCAGGGAAAATTCCAGCGGCTTTTCCTTTTGCAGGCCGACAAAGCCTTTCGCCGTTAGTTGCAGGTCCTCCTGCCCGAATAAAGCCACTTCCTGCAAAATGATCCGCTGCTCCTTGCTGATGATTTTTATCGGCTCCTTCAGGGAAAAATGCAGGCCATTGATGCTCAAATCAGCCAATGACAGCGTGGCGGAGCCGACCAGGTCCGAAAGATCGGGATTTTCCCCCTGAAAATGGATGCTGCCGCTCACGGCACCGGTTGTGTTTGCCGGGAAGCTCCCGACCAGGAAAGCGGCGATGCCGGCCAGAGGGCATTGCGAAAGGGTCAGATCCACATTGCCGGTTCCCATTGCCTGGGAGTGGGGCAGGTTTCCGATCGGCAATTTAAGCCATGACATGGGCACGGTTCCCCTGCCGCTCACTTCCCCATCCCGAATATTGAAGCGGAGCGAATGCAGGATCAACAGGTTATCTTTCAACTCCAGCTGCACGTGCATGTTGGTCAGGGGCAGGGCCTGAGAATACGTGAGCAACCGGCCCTGTTCAACCCGGACGGACCCGGAGTAGACCGGAGCGGCCATTGAGCCTTTGATCACTATCTTGGCATCCAGATCGCCTTCCAACAGCAGATCCGGCAGGAAAATGCTCAGAAAATCCCCCGTGCCCTTTGCCGAAACAGTGATCTCCTTTCCGGGGCGCGCTTCCGACGTGAGCTCACCGGAAACGTGAACCTCCACCTGCTCCATCATGAAAGAAACGTCCTCCATGGCCAGGGCTCCGGACCGATACGCAAGGTGCAGTGGGTTTTTGTTCCGCAGTTCCCGATTCCCCGAGATCATGTGCAGATCCGACATCTCGCAGGAAATGGAAAGAGATTCCCTGAATTGCATTGGCAGAAACGCCACTTGCGCCCGGCCGCTGACCGTTCCCGAGAGTCGGTCCCGGATCGGCATGGGCAGCAGCCTTGCAACTTCCTTTAGGGAACCATCGCGGGTCGAAATCTCGATTTTTGTCCCAAATGGCTGGCGCAAGTCCATGGCGCCGGAAAGCTCAGAATTGCTGGACGGTATGTGCAGCAAAAAATTGATTTTCTCCCTGGTGGAATTGATTTTCCCCCGGACATTCCCCAATTGCATCTGCGCGAAATTAAAATCGCTCAGGGAAAATTCTCCGTCGGCCAATGTGTTGAACAGGAAAGGCACATCGGGTTTTTTGGTCAGCCTGACGTCGAAATCCAATATGCCCTGCATGGGCGGCAAAGCGAAAGGTAATTCCCTGCCCCAATGGGCCAGGTCCAGCCCCGAGGACTGCAGCCGCAGGTCCATGCCCTGGCCGGCGGCCCCTGCGGACAGGGCGCCATTAACGACCACCATTCCCCCGGATTGGCTGATGCGCATGTCGCCGATCTGCAAAACCCGGTTTTGTAACAACAGCGATCCCGCGAATTCCAGGGGCGAGCGCGTGAGATTCCTGATCTTGCCCTGAGTAAGCCGGACCTGCAAAACAGGTTTTGCCATTGTGCCCGATAGAGCTGCGGCGATCCGCATCTCGCCGTCGATTTTCATTTCCGCCAGGGAGCGCACCGTATCGTTGAAGGGCGAGAGAGAAAGCAGGATCCCCCGCAGATGGTTGATCTGGCCATGAATGAACCCGGAAAGCGTGTCCTGATCAATATTGAATTCGCCCTGGATGCTGTTCCCCCGGGAGTGCAAGTGCGCTTTCTTGACCAGGATGGCACCTCGGGCAAAACCCAGGCGCAAGTCCCCTGCCAGTGCCACCCCGTCCGGCTCATGCGCCCGCATGGCCTTTGGCTTGAATTGAGCGCTCAGGGAACCCTCGAGCGCCGTTCGCGCAAAAGTCAGGAAGGAAACATCCATATTGCCGGAAGCATACGAAAAAATATCGGCCGGCAGGACCCCTTTCAGCAGGCTGAGATCCAGGCCCTTCCAGTTCAAAAGCAAATGATGGGGAGTTTTTTCAGCCAGGCGCGAAATTACGGCATGGCCGAGAATTTCGCCATGCAAAGCGGAAATGTCGATCTCATTGAGCTTCAGGAATTCCCGATCTTGAACCAATTGCCATCCAAAGCGGATGCGGCCCAGGCGCCCCAGCTCCCGGTTCGCGCTTCCCGGCGGCAGCAGGTCCGAAAAATCCCCGGCAGATACATTGCCTTTGACTTGCATGTCCAATTGCATGGCCAGCCAATTGCTCAGAACTCCCGAAATATCCAACTCTGATTTTTCGATCTGCATGCCCGCTTGGGCAATGGCCAGGCGCTGGTGGCTGATCCGGCCGTCCAGGTGCAGCTTACTTATTTTTTTATTGCGGCCATGGATAGAAAGCTCGCCCGGACCCGAATGATCGACGGACAATTGGTGGTCGCCATCCCCTTTTGCTATCAGCTCCACATTCAGTATTGGGGAAAGCAGGGTCATTTTGTTTGTTTCATCGCTCCAGAACACCCGCATCTCGCTCATGGTCAGTCGATCGAAAATGAATTCGGGGATGGCGGCCATCTCCGCCGACGGCTTGATGATTGGCAAATTATCGGAGCCGTCCTTCAGGATCTGGACAAGAATATAGGGCTTATCCAAGTGAATTTGCCTGAAATGGATTTTCCTGCCCAACAAAAGATCCAGAGTGACCCGGATCTCGACCTTTTCGGCTTTCAGGAAAGCGCGGCCGGGTTTTTTTCCCATGGCATAAAAAACAGGCTGCTCCATTGAAAAACCGAGAGAAAATATGTTGAAATCGCTTGCCGCCGCCGAAACAGACGTGCCGAAATTTTCCCCCAAGTAGGTGTTGATGGCCGACAGGACGATCGGGCTGGCAAAAAACTTGTTGAAAACAAACAAGACCAAGATGAACGACATGGCGGCGAGACCAACGATCCATGTCTTTTTTTTCCTCATGGCATCCCGATGTCTTTGTTCTGAAAACTTCGAGCGTCGAACGGTTTCCTATTGCTTCCTGAGCCCGTCCAGCGTCTCCCGGGCCTGCGGCACCATGGCGAAGAATTCCTGCAACTTCCGGCAGGCATATTCCGGGCAAGGGGCGCAGGTGACCAGCTTGCGGCCGTGGGCGCAGGCGCGAATCTCGCATTCCAGGCAGTGGGCGAACAGGCGCGGCCCGTCACTGGGGCAGCCGTCGCAGTTGATGTCAACCGCCTGGATGTCGGCGTGGTACATCTGCGACCATTCCTGCGCGGTCCTGGCGCGCAGGGCGTCGTCGTCGCTGCTCGTGGCGATATAGGTGGGGCAGGCGCTGCAGACGATGCCGCAGGCGCCGATGATCTTTTCCTTCATTTCCTTCTCCTCCTCCTGATGCACAATATCCTCCTTGCGCCCGGCTGCCGGCTGCGCTTTCGCGAAGCACCCGGCCAGCATCAGGGCCAGGCAGCTCTGGCAGAATTGCTTCCTCGTGAGCATGGCCGGCTCCTTGCCTGCTGATTATATTCCAGTGGCCGCGCCATGAAAAGCGCTTTCCCGCGGAGGGCAACAAATATTTTTCGCTGAGATAAAAAGGTAAAAACGGTATCTAACAGGCAAAGTCCAACAAGGAGGTTCTTTCATGAAGAGAACAGCGCTATTCGTCATTGCGGCGTTTTTTGCCGCCGGGCTGGCATTCGGCCAGTCGATCACCGTGCTCACGCCGGCCGGCGGCGAGAGCTGGACGCTGGGCCACAGTGAAGCCATCACCTGGACCTGTTCCGGCGTCACCGGCAACGTGGTCATCAACCTGATCCATCCCTCGGGCGATCGTGTCGGCCCCATCGCCACCGTGCCGGCCAGCGATCACAGCTATACCTGGAACGTCGGCCAGCTGAGCCCGGGGACCGCGGCCGCCGGCGAATACCGCATCCGCATCTACGCGGCGAACGAGGATGTGTACGGCCGCAGCGACCGGACTTTTTACCTTGTCGGCGGCGAGGAGCCTTCGGGCCCGGCAGGCACGATCAGCAACGTGCGCCTCAGCGGCACATCGCCCCACCGCATCGGCGACAGCCGCACCATCACTTGGTCCCTGACCGGCGTCAGCCAGCCGCTCCGGCTGCAGCTGACCCGCACCGGCGGCGACATGGTCGGGGTCATCGCCGACCCCCTGCCGGCCGGCACCACTTCCTACAACTGGCCGGCCGGCCAGTACATCGGCGGCACGGCCGAGCCCGGCACGGATTACAAGATCCGCGTCTCGACCACCGACAACTCCGTGGCCTCGAAGAGCCCCGAGTTCGCCCTGACCAACTACACCGTCGGCGAGTTCGTGTTCCCCGGCGTGCTGAACGTGTTGCGCAACCTGGAATTGAAGAGCGTGCGCCATGTCCTGAGCCGCGGCGGCTGGATCGTCGCCCGGGTCAAGAACCACATCAGCGCCATCGACATGGACGTCTCCTTCCGCCTGACCTTCCCCGAAGGGGGCGGGCCGGGCGCCCAGACCGTCGTCCGCCGCGTCACCCTGGCCGCAGGCGCCGAGGGCGACATCTACCTGCATCCCCTGGCCCCGGACGGCGTCACCGTCACGGGTCTTTTGGTCCGGGTGATGGCCGACGGTCCGACCTCGCAGATCGACGAGACCAACGAGAACGACAACACCATCGAGACGCGCTTCTCCATCCTGGACATCCGCATCTCGGCGCCGCGCGACGACCTGGAGCTGTCGCGTCTGTACATGCAGGGCGGCTGGGACTACCGCCTGAAGTTCAAGATCCGCGTCAGCCATAACCGGGAATTCCCGCTGCGGGGCATCCGGGTCAAGTGGGAGATGTTCGACTCCGGCGGGCTGATGCGCTTCGCCGGCGGCAGCTGGACCATCGAGTCGCTGGCCAGCGGCGAGGAATGGGTCAAGACGGCCGAGCAGAAATTCGGCAAGCAGGGCCACCGCAACGCCCACCATCCCAAGCTCAAGGAGGGGGCGACCTACCGCGTCGTCGCCACCATCACCAGTCCCGACGACTTTTCCCGCAACAACACTTCCGGTTTCTCCTTCACCGTTCCCGACTAGGACCGCATTCCGCACAGCGCATATGGGGCGGCCCGCGCCGCCCTTTTTTTTTGCTCAATCGGAAACGAGGTATTTGGGCGCCCGGCGGTGCTTCGTCCCCTGCTCGTAGGCGAAGGCGATCTCCAGCAGCAGCGGCTCGCTCCAGGCGCGGCCGAAGAATGAGACGTTCACCGGCAGCTCCTCGACAAAGCCCATGGGCACGGTGACGCTCGGATAGCCGGCGATGGCCGCCAGCGAAGAGCTGCTGCCCGTGAAGTGGTCGCCGTCGATCCAATCGGTCTTCCAGGCCGGCGCTCCCGTCGGCGCCATCAGGACATCCAGCTTGTGCTCGGCCAGCAGCCGGTCGATCCCCTCGTCGCGCGCGGCCTTGAGCATCGACTCAAGAGCTTTCCGGTATTCGGCCGCCTCCAGGCCCCCTTTCTCATTCGCCTGTTCCAGGAGCTTCTGGTCGAACCAGCGCAGCTCCACCGGGTCTTTTTTATTGAACTCGATGAGCCCGGCCAGGTCCCGCACCGCTGCAGCAGCGCCCACTCCGGCGAAGTACTTGTTGAGCCCGTCCTTGAACTCGTAGAGCATGACCTGGAAGGAGTCGCTTTCGATCGGTCCCTCCTTGGGCCCTTCCACCTCGATGACCTCGGCCCCCCGGCTTTTCATGAAGTCCGCCGCCTGTTCCATCAGGATATCGACTCGGTAGTGGTAGCCCATGAGGTTCTTCATCAGGCCGATGCGCTTCCCCTTCAGCCCGTCCGCCTTCAGGAATTTCGTGTAATCCTCACGATGGTTCCCCTGGGCGGCCGCCGTCTTGGCGTCGGCGGGATCAACCCCGGTCAGGACGCCAAGGCACAACGCCGCATCCTCCACGGTGCGCGCCATGGGACCGGCCGTGTCCTGGCTGAAGGAGATGGGGATGATGCCGGAGCGGCTGACCAGTCCGACCGTGGGCTTGATGCCGACGATGCCGTTGTTGGTCGCCGGACAGACAATCGAGCCGTTGGTCTCGGTGCCGATGGCCAGGGCGCAGAGACTGGCCGCGACGGCCACGCCCGAGCCCGAGCTGGAGCCGCAGGGGTTGCGGTCCAGCACGTAGGGGTTGCGCGTCTGGCCGCCCACGCCGCTCCAGCCGCTCGACGAATAGCTGGCGCGGAAGTTGGCCCACTCGCTCAGGTTGGCCTTGCCCAGGATGACGGCTCCGGCCGCCCGCAGCTTTTCCGCCACCCAGCTGTCTTTCCGCGCGTAGGAAGAACGCAGCGCCGTGGCGCCGGCCGTCGTGGGCATCGGGTCGGTCGAGTCGATGTTGTCCTTAAGGATGACGGGGATTCCGTGCAGCGGGCCGCGGGGGTTTCCCGCCTCGAGCTCGGCGTCCAGTTCCGCCGCGATCTTCAGGGCGTCGGGGTTGACGGCCAGGATGGCGTTGAGCCGGGGGCCGTTACGGTCCAGGGCCTCGATGCGGTTCAGGTAGCCCTGCACGACGTCGACAACGGTGAAGCGCCCCGCCTCGTATCCCTGGCGCAATTGGACGGCACTGACCTCCTGCAGGTCAATGACAGAGCCGGGCTCGGTGGCGGGCCGGCTGCCGGCGCAATTGCAGCCGCAGGCCGCCAGCGCGAACAGCACGAAGACAGGCATCAGCGCCAGATTCAATATTTTCTTTTTCATGGGCAAATTATAAGTTTTGCCCCGGGGAAATGCAATTTCCAAAATAGAAGACAGGCGATCTCCGGTGTCATTGTCCGTGTCAGGGTGGCAATCAGCGCTGCAGCGGGATCAATAAAGAGGAGTATGAAATTATTACTCGGCACCGTCACTGATTTCCGTTGATCCCCCTCCCGACACCACCACTGACAATGGTCTCAGGAAGCTATGGTATAATGCAGCTTCCATCGAGCATCCATGCGCAAGGAAGAATACTACACCCGCGAGAACATCGCCGCCGAGGCCGCCCGGATGGCCGGGGAGCTGCCGCGCAACCCCCGCGCCGCCGCCCTGGCCGCGGAGCGCTCGGCCCTGCTCATCATCGACATGCAGGATTATTTCCTGCGTGCGGACAGCCACGCGTTTCTTCCTGCGGCGGCTGCGATCGTCCCCAATATCCGGGCACTGGCAGGGGCATTCCGCCAGGCCGGCCGGCCCGTCCATTTCACCCGCCACGCCAACAACGCCCGGGACGCGGGGCAGATGGCCGCCTGGTGGCGCGAACTGCTCACCGGCGACCACCCCCTGGGCGCCATCGCCGGCGCCCTCCCGGCCCCGGAGAACAAGGTCCTGGTGAAGAGCCAGTATGACGCGTTTCATCATACCGATCTCGAGGAAGTGCTGCGCCGGCAGGGAGTGGAACAGCTGGTCATCACCGGGGTAACGACCCACCTTTGCTGCGAGAGCACGGCCCGCTCCGCCTTCATGCGCGGCTTCGCCGTCTTCATGGCCATCGACGGCACGGCGACCCTGAACCGGGAACTGCACCTTGCCAGCCTGCGGGCGCTGGCTCATGGCTTTGCCGTCCCGCTTCTCGTCTCCGACCTGTTGGCGGCGCTGGCGAGGGCTTCATGACGGTCCCGATCGCCATCATCGGCGCCGGCCCGGCCGGCATCACAGCCGCCGTCCAGCTGCGGCGCAGCGGCATCGAGTTCCTGCTGCTTGAAAAGAGCAGGGCCGGCGGCCTGCTGAACGAGGCGAATTGCGTGGAGAACTTCCCGGGAGTTCCCGGGGGAGTGGCCGGCCGCCTCCTGGCCACGCGGCTGAAGCGGCAATTGGCCGCGGCCGGCATCCAAATCAAAAAGGCCCGGGTGACGCACTTGGCGTATGACGACCGGCGCTTCACGCTGTGTACGGAACGGGAGACCCTTACGGCCGCCCGGGTGATCCTGGCCTGCGGCACCGTGCCCCTCCCTCCGGGTCCGCCCCTGGACACGGAGAACCTGCGCGGCCGCCTGTTCGCCGGCGTGCTGCCCCTGCTCAAGGCCAGGGGCGAAACCATCGCCATCATCGGCGGCGGCGACGCCGCCTGCGACTACGCCCTGAGCCTGGTCGGGAACAACGAGGTCCACATCCTGGTCCGCTCCAGGCGGCCCCGTGCCCTGCCGCTCCTGGTCGATCGCTGCCGCCGCCTGGGCGTCGTCTGGCACGAGAACTTCCGGCTGACCCGCGCCGAAGTCCTTGCGGGCGAAGCGGGCATGGTCCTGCATGCTCGCGACGCGCACGGGGAAGATACAGGCGGGATTCTCTGTCAGCGACTGCTCACGGCCATCGGCCGCGAGCCGGCGCTGGGCTTCCTCGCTCCGGAATTGCGGGCGGCGCTGCCTGAACTGGCGGCGCGAAAAGCCGTTTTCCTGGCCGGCGACGTGGGCAACGGCGGCTTCCGCCAGGCGGCCATCGCCGCCGCCGGCGGCCTGCGGGCCGCCATGGAGATCCATGAAGGAGGCAGTCGATGCACGTAGTCGCCGCGACGGGCCGGGACGACCTGGCCCGAGTGTACATCGCCCGGGCGGGCCCCGGCCGCCATGTCGAGTTCGTGGAATCCCTGCAACCGCCATTGCCCAGGGAAAAAAAATGGGTGCTGGTCGTCTCCTGCCTTTTCGGCTGTCCCTTTTCCTGCCGCATGTGCGATGCCGGGGGGAAGTATCAGGGAAAATTGAGCCGGGAGGAAATCGACTTCCAGATTGACTACCCGGTCAAAAAGCGCTTCCCCAACGGCGTTATCCCCTGCGAAAAGTTCAAGATCCAGTTCGCGCGCATGGGCGAGCCGGCGCTGAACCCGGCGGTGCTCGAGGCCATCGCCGCCCTCCCGGGAAGGCTGAAGGCACCCGGGCTGATCGTGTCGCTGTCGACCATCGCCCCGGCCGGCTGCGGGGAATTCTTCCAAAGGCTGCTGGAGGTCAAGGAGAGCTTCCGCCCCGGGGCATTCCAGTTCCAGTTCTCGCTGCACAGCAGCGACGAGCAGAAGCGCCGCGAGCTCATCCCGGCGCCGACCTGGAGCTTCGCCGAGATGGCCGCCTA
>DCVK01000019.1 GCA_002335385.1 Candidatus Aminicenantes bacterium UBA2190 | reverse complement strand
AGGTCCTCGTCGCGGAAGCAGCGCGTGATCTGGAAATAGCGCTCGAAGCCCGAGACCATCAGCAGTTGCTTGAACTGCTGCGGCGACTGCGGCAGGGCGAAGAACTTCCCCTTGTAGATCCTGGACGGAACGAGATAGTCGCGCGCCCCCTCGGGAGTGGCGTTGCTCAGCATGGGCGTCTCGATGTCCAGGAAGCCTTCGCGGTCGAGGAAGTTGCGCACCAGCAGGTTGACTTGGGAGCGCAGCTTGAAGTTGCGCTGCATGCCCAGGTTGCGCAGGTCGATATAGCGGTGCTTGAAGCGCAGTTCCTCGGAGACGCCGCCGCGGCCCTCGGGGACGAAGGGTGGCACCAGCGACGCGGCCAGGATGTCGATGCCTTCGGCGATGAGCTCCACCTGGCCGCTGGGCAGGTCGGGATTGGGCTTGGTGCGCTTCACTACCCTGCCGCTCACGGCCAGGACCGTCTCTTTGCCGATCTCCTTGAGCAGTCCGGGTGCGGCGAAGGTCTCGTTGACCACGACCTGCAGCAGCCCCTCGCGGTCGCGCAGGTCGATGAAGGTCAGCCCGCCCAGCAGGCGCATGCTGTTCACCCAGCCGTAGACGGTGAGGCGTTCGCCGCTGTGCTGCTCGCGCAGCTCGCCGCAGTAGAGCCCGCGCTTCAGTAGTTTTTCTTCAGCCATGCGTTCAGTTCCTTGAGGGGGATTTTTACCTGCTCCTGGCTGGCCATGTTCTTGACCGACACCGTGCCGCTGCGGATCTCGTCCTCGGCCAGCACCAGCGTAAAGGCGGCGGCGACACGGTCGGCCTTCTTGAACTGCTTCTTGAGGTTCCTGCCCTGGAAGTCGAGGTAGACCGGGTAGCCCTCCTCGCGCAGGACCTGGGCCAGCTGCACGGCGTGGGCCAGCCACTTGGGGTCGCTGTAGGCGATGAACAGGACCTTGGGCCAGGGGGCCTCCAGCTGCTCCAGGTGCAGGATGATGCGCTCCATGCCGGCGGCGAAGCCGACGGCGGCCGTGTCCGGGCCGCCCAGCTCGCGGATCAGGCTGTCGTAACGGCCGCCGCCCAGCAGGGCGTTCTGGGCGCCGAGCTGCCCCGAGGTGACCTCGAAGGCGGTCTTGGTGTAATAATCCAGGCCGCGCACCAAACGGGGATTCAGCTGGAAGGGGACGTTCATCCAGCTCAGCGCCTCGCGCACCGCCGCGAAGTGGTCGCGGCACTCGGCGCACAGGTGGTCGCCGATTACCGGGAAGCTCCGGGATATCTCGGCGCAGGCGTGCTGCTTGCAGTCGAAGATGCGCAGCGGATTGCCGTCGAGCTTGCGCCGGCAGTCCTCGCAGAGCCGCTGCGCTTCCGCCTGCGCCGCCCGGCGCAGCACCTGCAGGTAGGCGGGCCGGCAGTTCGGACAGCCCACCGAGTTCAGCTCCAGCTGCACCTTTTCGATGCCGAGCTTCTTGAGGAAGTCGACGGCGGCGAAGATCACCTCGGCGTCGACCTGAGGCGAGTCGTCGGCGAAAACCTCGATGCCGAACTGCTGGAACTGGCGGTAGCGCCCTTTCTGCGGCTTGTCGTAGCGGAACATGGGGCCGATGTAGTAGAAGCGCAGCGGGGCCAGGGTCTCGAAAAGATTGTTCTCGATCGCCGCGCGCACCACGGCAGCGGTATTCTCCGGCCGCAGCGTCAGGCTGCGGTCGGCCTTGTCCTTGAAGGTGTACATCTCCTTCTGCACCACCTCGGTCTCGCTGCCGATGCCGCGGCTGAACAGCTCACTGTGCTCGAAGATCGGGGTGCGGATCTCCTGGTAGAGGAATTTCCCGTAGTAGGCGCGGATGGCGCCCTCCAGGTACTGCCACTTGTGAACCTCGGGCGCGAAGATGTCGCGCGTGCCTTTCGGCGCCTTGATGTCGTTCATAGGTACCCCAGTGATTTCAGCGTATCCATCGTCTTTTGGTTCAGCGATTCCTGCTTGCGCTTGTTGGCGGTGATGATGCGCGAGATGCGCAGCACCGAGTTCACCATCTCCGAGCGCTTTCCCGAAGGGTCGGCGCCGGCCTGCAGGTCGATCGTGCCGAAGCGGTCCTTTTCCAGGTTGAAGAACTCCAGGTTGCGTTCCGTCCGCCCGGGGTGGAAAACGACCTGCCAGGGGAAATGGACCACCGAGAAGGCGTCGAAATAGGCCTCGGGCGAGTACGTTTCCAAAAACAGCTTGGGCTCGGCGGCGGCGCCCAGGGCGTCGCTGCCTTGCATGTGTTGGGCTTTTTTGGCGCCGACCAGGGAGAGCAGCGTGGGGGCGACGCTGAGATTGGAGGCCAGTTCGCGGCGGGCTCCCCGGGCGCGGACGCCCCGGCCGCTGAGGATGAAAGGCACGTGCGTATAGACCTTGTTCAGGTAATGGATGTGGCCGAAATGCGAGTCGTTTTCGCCCAGGCCCTCGCCGTGGTCGCCCATGACCAGGAACGCGGAGCGGTCGTAGATCCCCGCGCGCCGCAAGTGGTCCAGCAGCCGGCCCAGCTGCGCATCCAGGTAGCGCACTTCCCGCTCGTAGCCCCGGCGCTTGGCTTCATCGCTGATCTTGAGCTGGTACTTGAAGGCCAGCTCGGCGCGGCAGGCCTTGCTGCCGTGGTTGGTCAGGGCCAGGCTGGAGCGGGGCGCGACGGTGTTGAGCGTGACCAGACCGTAGCGTTCGCTGCGCTTCAGCAGGTCGGATGAGCGGACCAGGTCGATGGCCGCGCCAGGCTCCAGCGCCGCGACGTGAAGGTCAGAGAAGGAGACGCCGGTGAACGCGCCGGCGTCCAGGCTCGAGGGCGCCTCTGTTTCCAGGCGGACGGTGTTCAAGCCCGGCTCCAGGGTGAGCGGCAGGCGCAGCACCGGCTGCTCGATGCTCGGACCGCTGTATAGGAGCTCGCCGTTGAGGAAAACGTTGAAGAGTTCCCCGTCTCCCGGCGGGAAATAGGGTTCGTGGGGGTCGGAGTAGTGGATCCAGATGAACGATCGACCGCCTTTCATCCTGTCGATCAGGGCGAAGGCGTCGCGGTTGACTTCGGCGGCGGTCTTGTACCACAGGCCGGGCTTGAAGTTCTCCAGGTAGCGGTCGAAACCCCTGGCCAATCCGAAATCGCGTTTGAGAACGGCCAGGGAGATGACGGCGCCGGTGGCGTAGCCGTTGCGCTTCATGATCTCGGCCAGGGCCGGGTAGGGAACGGCGCGCTCCTGCCCGTTGTTATAGATCTTGAACACGTGCGGCGGCAGGGAATAGAACATGGCGGCGTGGCTGGGAGTGGTGATGGGGATGACGCTGTAGGCGTTGTCGAAGCGCACTCCCGCCGCCGCCAGGGCGGCCAGGTTCGGGGTGCGCCGATTCCCCGTAGTTCCGTAATCGACGGCGTCGGCCCTGGTGGTGTCCAGGGTGATCAGGAAAACGTGCTCGGGGACGGCAGGGCGTTCATGGAGGTACCAGAGGGAAGCCGGCAGCATCAGGAGCAGCAGCAGCCAGGGCAGCCTTCGTCTCATTTGGCGAAGGCGGCGCGGACCGTCGCCTGAACGGTCTCCAGGTCGTAGGAGAGCACCCTGGTCTCGCCGGTGACGGCCATGAAGTTGGCATCGCCCTGCCAGCGCGGGACGACATGCTGGTGGAAATGGTCCCGGATGCCGGCGCCGCCCGCCTTGCCGATGTTCATGCCGATGTTGAAGCCGTCTGGGCGAAACGCCTCTTTGAGGACGGCCAAGGCGCGTTGGGTCAACTCCCACATCTCGCCCAGGTCGCCGGCGGCCATCTGCTCGGGAGAGGCCAGGTGGGCGTACGGCGCGATCATCAGGTGGCCGGAGTTGTAGGGGAACTTGTTCAGCATGACGAAAAAGTTCTTGCCGCGGAAGCAGACCAGGGAATCGTGGTCATCCTTGGCCAGTGCCCGGCAGAAGATGCAGCCGCCATCGTCCCGGCACAGGCCGGAAATGAACGGCCAGCGCCAGGGGGCGGCCAGGAACTTCATGCCAGCCACCCGATCCGGGATCGCCGCGGCGTCATTTTTTCTTGTCCAGCTCGTTCTGCAGCAGGTCGCCGATGGTCGTGACCGAATCGTCCTCGGCCTTCATGTATTTCTGGAGTTCCTCCCGTTCGCGGACCTTGGTCAGCGCCCGCAGACTGAGATAGACTTTCTTGCGCTCGAGCTCGATGCGCGAGATCAGCGCCTCGATCTTGTCGCCGGGCTTGAACTTCTGTTCCAGTTCCTGGGCACTGATCTTTTCCTCGTCGATGTCGCCGATGCGGATGAAGCCTTCGATGCTGCGCGTGACCTCGACGGTGAGGCCGGCATCGTTGACCTTGCGCACCGTCACCTCGACGGCGCTGCCCGGCCTGTTCTTGGCAAAGAACGACCGCCACTCGCTCTCGGCCAGGTGCTTGATGCCCAGCTGCACTTTGTAGTTGCGGTCCAGCTCGTCGCTGATGATCATGGCATCGATCTCCTCGCCCTCTTTCATGAACTCGTCGGGCGACTCGATGTGGTGGTAGCTGATGTCGGAGATCTTGACCACGCCCTCGACCCCGGCTTCCAGCCCCATGAAAACCCGAGACTTGAGGATCTTCTTCACCTTGGCCCGGACAATCTCGCCGCGCTTGTGTTGCTCCAGGTATTTTTCCTCGGGGCGCGTCTCCAGCTGCTTTAGGCCCAGCTTGATCTTGCGCTCCTCCTTGTTGATCTCGATCACCTGCACCCACAGCTTGTCGCCCACGGCCACATATTCCTCCACCGAGGTCGGCCGTCCCTCCCAGGTCAGATCGGAGATATGCAGCAGCCCCTCGATGCCCTCTTCCAGTTCGATGAAGGCGCCGAAGCTGACGATCTTGACCACCTTGGCCACCAGCCGCTTGCCGAGGGGGTATCTCGTCTCGATGTCCAGCCAGGGATCGGCGAAGCGCTGCTTGATGCCCAGGGAGATCTTCCCCCGCTCGCGGTCGATCTCCAGGACCTTGACCTCGATCTCGTCGCCCTTGCGCAGTTTTTCCCTGGGATGATTGATGCGGCCATAGGAGATGTTGTCCTTGTGCACCAGGCCCTCCAGGCCGCCCAAATCGACAAATGCCCCGTAGTCGACGATCGAGGTGACGACGCCCTTGACGATCTGCCCGACTTCCAGCGACTCCAGAAGCTTCTTCTGCTTCTCCTGCTTCTCGTCCTCCAGCAGGATGCGCCGCGAGACGGTGCCGCTCTTCTCCTTTTTGTTCAGCTTGACGACCAGGAACATGAAGTCCTTGCCCAGCATCTTCTTGGGCGCCTTGACCTTCTGGATGTCCACCTGGCTCATGGGCAGGAACATCTCCACGCCCATGTCGACGATGTAGCCCTTCTCGTCGGGGGTCAGCTGGATGATCCGGCCCTGCAGCGGCGTGTTCTTCTTGTAGGCGTGAAAGACGTTTTCCCAGCCCTGCTGCTCGTCCAGCTGTTTCTTGGAAACGATGATGTATCCTTCCTTGAAATTCACGTTCTTGGACAACACCTGGATGGTGTCGCCGACCTTGTATTTCATGTTGCCGTCCCAGTCGAGCAGCTCCTGCCGGTCCAGTATGCCCTCGGTCTTCTGGCCGATGTCGATGATCACGCGGTTCTCGATGATGTCCACGATGCGCCCCTCCAGGGCGGCATTGGAACCGACGGCCTTGATGTCGTAGTCCTTCACCAGCTGGGAGAAGTCCTCCGGGTTCTTCTCGATGGTGTCGTTTGTGTCTGACATGTTGCGTCTCCTTAGCGTTTATAGCTTCTGCAAGAATTTTTTTACGTTGTCCAGCTCCTGCGGCGACGTGGAGGCCCCGGCGGTGATGCCGATGGACTTGAACTTTTTCAGCCTGGCCACGGTGCGCGCGTGCCGCAGGTCGTCGCAGGTCTCGATGCGCATGGCGTTGTGGTTGCTCGCGCGGGCGATCTGGAAGAGTTTCTTGGTGTTGGAGGAAATGCGGCTGCCGACGACGATGACGGCATCCACCTTGGGGGCGAGGCGCCGCACCGCCTCCTGGCGCTCCTGGGTCGCCTGGCAGACGGTGTTGAACACGTGGAGTTTTTCCGCCTTGTCCATCAGGATGGCGACGACTTCCTTGAAAAAGGCGGTATCCAGGGTGGTTTGGGCCACGACGCTGATCTCGCGGCTGCGGGGCAGGGCCCGGGCCGCGGCCAGGGAGTTGATGATCGTCACCCGGCGGGCATAACTGCGGGCGGCGACGATCTCGGGGTGGTCCCTGTCGCCCACGATCAGCACCGGGCTGCCGCCCCGGCCGAGCCGTTCGATGATCTTTTGCCCTTTCTTCACCAGCGGGCAGGTGGCGTCCAATGTGGGGACGCCCCGGCGCTTCAGGCGGCGCTCGACGTCGCGCGGGATGCCGTGGGTACGGATGCACAAGGTGCGGTCCCTGTCGATGCCGGCCCGGGAAGAGGCCCGGCCAATGCCCTTGGCGGCCAGGTCGTTCAGGACGGGTACGTTGTGGATCAAGGGGCCGAATGTCTGGATCTTTTTTCCCTGACGATGGTATTCGTTGATCAGTTTCAAGGCCCTTTTAACTCCAAAGCAGAATCCCGCCTGCTCAGCGACTGATATTTTCATGAAATAAAGCCAGACTATACAATATGGAGGCCTTTTTGTCAACCCGGGGGCAATCTTTTCGCCTCGATCGCGGTCCGCATCCCGCCCCGCCCATTGTGCCGGCTGCCGGCAGACGCCGCGCCATGGATGGAACGGGCCGCCTGAAAAAGTCGGCTTGACAACCCGGCGGGGATGACTTATAAAAACGGCGGAGGTATCCCCCCATGACGCTGAATCTTGACCAGGCCAGGCGCCTCACCCTGCCCGCCGGGCTTCCCGCCCGCAAGGAATTCGTCGCCGGGATCCGCCGCGCCCCGGATCGCGGCTTTCACCTGAGCCCGGCCCAGGCCAAGACGGCCCTGAAGAATGCCCTGCGCTATGTCCCCGCAGGCCTGCACGCCGAGATCGCCCCCGAGTTCCTCGAGGAACTCTATACACGCGGCCGCATCTATGGCTACCGCTACCGGCCCGAGGGCAGTCTCAAGGCCAGGCCGGTGGGCGAATATTCCGGGAAAATACTGGAGGCCAGGGCGTTCCAGGTGATGATCGACAACAACCTCGACTTTGATGTCGCCCTTTATCCCTACGAGCTGGTCACCTATGGCGAAAGCGGCCAGGTCTTCCAGAACTGGATGCAGTATTGCCTGGTCAAGCTGTACCTGCAGGAAATGACCGACCGTCAGACCCTGGTCGTTTATTCGGGCCACCCGCTCGGCCTGTTCGAATCCCGCCCCGACGCTCCCCGCGTCATCTCCACCAACGGCATGCTCGTGGGCATGTATGACAACCCGGCCGGCTTCGCCCAGGCAGCGGCCATGGGCGTTTCCAACTACGGCCAGATGACCGCCGGCGGCTGGATGTACATCGGGCCGCAGGGCATCGTCCACGGCACCTACCTGACACTGCTCAATGCCGGGCGCATGTATCTGAATGCCCCTTCCCGGACCGACCTGGCCGGCATCGTCTACCTGAGTTCGGGGCTGGGCGGCATGAGCGGCGCCCAGGCCAAGGCCGTGGAGATCGCCGGCGGCATCGGCGTCCTGGCCGAGGTGGACCGCTCGCGCATCGAGACGCGCCACCGGCAGGGCTGGGTCTCCAGGGTCTCCGCCGATCTCGACGAGGTGGCACGCTGGATCGCCGAGTTCCGCAAGTCGAAACAACCGGTCTCCATCGCCTACCACGGCAATGTCGTCGACCTCTGGCAGCATGTCCTGGACCGCGATATCGCCGTCGAACTGGCCTCCGACCAGACCTCCTGTCACGACGTCTACGGCGGCGGCTATACTCCGGCCGGGATCGGTTTCGAGGATGGGCGGCGCCTGTTGCGCGAAGATCCCGGGCTGTTCCGCAAAAAGGTCGACGAGTCGCTGCTGCGCCAGCTCCGCCTGATCCAGAAGATGGCCGGCCGCGGCACCCGTTTCTGGGACTACGGCAACTCCTTCCTCAAGGCGGTTTTCGACGCCGGTGCTGTCGATATCGCCGCCAACGGCCGCGACGAAAGCGACGGCTTCATCTTCCCCAGCTATGTCGAACATATCATGGGGCCTTTGGGCTTCGATTACGGTTACGGGCCGTTCCGCTGGGTCTGCCTCAGCGGCAAGGCCGAAGACCTGGCGGAGACGGACCGGGCCGCCATGGCCTGCCTTGATCCCGACCGCCGGGCGATGGACCGCGATAATTTCGAGTGGATCCGCAATGCCGGAAAGAACAAGCTGGTCGTCGGCACGCAGGCGCGCATCCTGTACGCCGATGCCGAGGGCCGGGTGGGGATCGCCTTGAGGTTCAACGAGCTGGTGCGCCAGGGAGTGATCGGACCGGTCATGCTTGGCCGCGACCACCACGACGTCTCGGGCACCGATTCTCCCTTCCGCGAAACGGCCAATGTCCGCGACGGCAGCAACGTGACCGCCGACATGGCGGTGCACAACTTCGCCGGCGATGCCGCCCGCGGCATGTCGATGGTCGTTCTGTCCAACGGCGGCGGCGTGGGTATCGGCAAGGCGTTCAATGGCGGCTTCGGCCTGGTGCTGGACGGCAGCGATGCCAAGGATCGCATCATCCGCTCGGCGATGGAGTGGGACGTGATGAACGGCATCGCCCGCCGCGCTTGGGCGCGCAACGACAACGCCCTGGAGACGGCCGCCGCCTGGAATGCCGGCCACCTGGATCGCGGCCACATCACCCTGCCGTATCTGGCCGACGACGCGCTGGTCGACGACCTGGTCGAGCGCAACTTTCCCGGGAAACGATAGCCAATGGGTTGAAGGGTTCTTGGGTTGACGAGAGCAGGGCCCTGTTTCGAGCGATACCCGAGCCCTTCACCGCTTCAGTTCCTTGCCCATTCGACCTTCAGCGGTTGAAAACCGGCCCTTTTTCGCTTACAATAGGCCCATCCCCTGCCGGGAAAAGGAGAAAGACGAATGGGACTGGTAAAAAAAGGCAAGGACCTCTGGTTCTTCGAGGATCTCTATACGGATACCACCTATGGCTTCAAGGTCGCGAAGGTGATCGTGCCCGAGACCGACACCGGCTTCCAGAAACTGATGATCCTGGAGACCGACCGCTTCGGACGCGTGCTGATCCTGGATGGCATCGTGCAGCTGACCGAAGAGGATGAGGGGATCTACCATGAATGGATCGCCCATTGGCCCCTGTTCGCGCTGCAAAGGCCGGCCCGGCACGTGCTGATCATCGGCGGCGGCGACTGCGGCGTGGCCCGCGAGGTGCTGCGCCACAAGTCGGTGGAGAAAGTGACGATGGTGGAGATCGACCGCATGGTTTGCGATCTTTGCCGCCGGCACATGCCCTCGGTCAGCGAAGGCGTGTACGATGATCCGCGCTTCAGGCTCATCATCGGCGACGGCGCCGAGGTGATCCGCCAGATGAAGGGCAAATGCGACGTGATCGTCATCGATTCCACCGATCCCATCGGCCCGGCCCAGAGCCTGTTCAATACCGACTTCTACCAGAGCGTCTACGACGCCCTCACCGCGGGCGGCATCGCCATCCACCAGACCGGGGCGCTGATCCTGCAGCCCTTCGAGGCTCCGGGCAGCTGGCGGCAGCTCGAGCGCAGCTTCGACGACGTGCGCGTGGTGCAGTTCGCCAACATCAGCTACATGGGCGGTCCCTTCAGCCTGACCGCCGGCTCTAAGGGCAAGGGGGTCTTCAAGAGCGCCGAGCGCAACGCCCTGAAGGCATTCAAAAAGGCCGGCTTCAAGACCAGCTGGTACTCGCCGCGCATTCCCGCCCTCCCTTATCCCGAATTCCAGAAGCGCCTGGAGACCGACAAGTACGGCGAGGAGGTCGTCATGGACATCGAGCTTCCCGGCCGGTCGTGCCCGGACGCAAAAAAAGTCGGCAAATGGGCGCTGCGGACATGCGATGCCATTCACATGATCCCGTTCGGCGAGCCGATCACCGCCAGTTCCGTGCTGGGCGAGGGCGAGACCCTGGTCCAGTACGTGGAGACCAGCGCCATCAGCTACCGGCGCTATGGCAGGCTGGCGGCCCTGAACTGCTTCACCTGCGCCGCGCTGCCCATGGAGGCGGCCGTCCGCTTCTCCATCGACCATTTCAAGGCCCAGCGCGCCCTGTGCTGGTATCTGCCGCGCGGTTCCTTTGTGGATGTCAAGGCGATAAGGAAAAACACGCGGATCTTCGAATACGACCGGGCTGCAGACAGGGCCCCCAAGGGACTGATGCCGCGCCTGCTCGACAGTTCCGATGTCTTCGCCCCCGCCTTTTCCTTTTTCAGGGAGAATAAAGACTCTGCATTTGAATTGATCATGGATATTTATGATTGCGATTACGACAAGATTGCTTCCTCTCCGGCGGTGGCGCGCTGGGCCGGAAGCGAGTTCCCGAAAATGACCGGCCTGAGAACGGTCGGCAACGCCGATGCTCCCGATTTCGGCCATGCCAAGAAGAAGACAGCCGGGCCATCGGTCGTACAACTGCTGCAGGGCGGATCGAATATCAGCCATTATTCGGTCAATTGGCTGATGATCGTAGTCAATATCGTGATCAACCGGCGATTCAGCCTGGAGAAGACCATCCGCCGCACCATGAGATATTTCAAGGGGCGCTATGCCGTATGCTGGCTGCTCCCTCGGGGCAACAGCGGGCGGACACTGAAGGAGATTGCCGAAAATACGTTCATTTTCGCCGTGGAGGACAAATAGTCGCGGTTTCTCTGCTCCTGACTGAAGTTTAATATTACATGTCTATGATTATGACTAATTATATGACAATCAAACACTAAGATTATTATTATAATTCTATTATTAGGATGTTGACAAAGAGAAAAAAATAGAATATATTAATGTGGAGATTTAAAGTACAAGGAGAATATCATGGGAAAGATCATAGGAATTGACTTGGGGACAACCAATTCAGCAGTGGCGATAATGGAGAAAGGTGATGTCAAGATCATCACCAATTCCGAAGGCGGGCGTACAACGCCGTCAGTGGTCGGCTTCGCCAAGGACGGCGGGCGGCTGGTGGGCCAGGTGGCCAAACGCCAGTCGATCACCAATCCGGAGAACACCGTATATTCCATCAAGCGTTTCATGGGGCGCCGGGTCTCGGAGGTCAGCGACGAGGTCAAGATGGTCCCCTTCAAGGTGGTCAGCGGTCCCAACGACGACGCCCGGGTCAGCATCATGGGCAAGCAGTATTCGCCGCCCGAGATATCGGCACTGATCCTGCAGAAGCTGAAGGAGGCCGCCGAGGACTACCTCGGTGAAAAAGTGACCGAGGCGGTCATCACCGTCCCGGCCTACTTCAACGACGCCCAGCGCCAGGCCACCAAGGATGCCGGCAAGATCGCCGGCCTCGACGTCAAGCGCATCATCAATGAGCCCACCGCCGCCGCCCTGGCCTACGGCATGGACAAGAAGAAGGACGAGCTGATCGCCGTTTATGATTTCGGCGGCGGCACATTCGACATATCGATCCTGGAGATCGGCGAGAACATCGTCGAGGTGAAGTCGACCAACGGCGACACCCACCTGGGCGGAGACAATATCGACCAGAAGTTGATCGACTGGATCGCCGAGGAGTTCAAAAAAGACCAGGGCATCGATTTGACCAAGGACCGCATGGCCCTGCAGCGCCTGAAGGAAGCCGCCGAAAAGGCCAAGATCGAGCTTTCCACAGCCCAGGAGACCGAGATCAACCTGCCGTTCGTCACCGCCGACGCCTCCGGCCCCAAGCACCTGGTCATGAAGCTGACCCGCGCCAAGCTGGAACAGCTGGTGGGCGATATCATCGAGCGCTCGATCGCCCCCTGCAAGCAGGCTGTCAAGGATGCCGGAGTGAGTGTCGCCGACATCAAGGAGGTCATCCTGGTCGGCGGCATGACCCGCATGCCCTACATCCAGGAGCTGGTCAAGAAGTTTTTCGGCAAGGAAGGCAACAAGAGCGTCAATCCCGACGAAGTGGTGGCCGCCGGCGCGGCCGTGCAGGGCGGGGTCCTGGGCGGCGAGGCCAAGGACATTCTGCTGCTCGACGTTACGCCGCTGTCGCTGGGCATCGAAACGCTGGGCGGCATCACCCACAAGCTGATCGAGCGCAACACCACCATCCCGACCAAGAAGACCGACATCTTCACCACCGCCGAGGACAACCAGTCCACGGTGGAGATCCACGTGCTGCAGGGCGAGCGGGAGATGGCCCGTGACAACCGCACCCTGGGCAAGTTCCATCTGACCGGCCTGCCGCCGGCGCCCCGCGGCGTCCCCCAGGTCGAAGTGACCTTCGATATCGATGCCAACGGCATCCTGAACGTTTCGGCCAAGGACCTGGCCACATCCAAGCAGCAGGCCATCACCATCACCTCCTCCAGCGGCCTGAACGACAAGGAGATCGACAAGATGGTCAAGGACGCGGAGAAGTTCCGCGAGGAGGACCAGCGCAACAAGGAAGTCATCGAGAACCGCAACAAGCTGGACCAGCTTTCCTACGCGCTGGAAAAAGTGGTGAAGGAAAACAAGGAAAAAGTCCCCGCCGACATGGTCGCCGAGGTCGAAACAATGGTCCAGCGCGCCAAAGAGGCGGTGGAGAAGGGAGACAACCAGAAGATCCTTGACGAAATTGAGAATATCAATAAGTTGTCCAGCAAGCTCTCGACCGAAATGTACAAGGCGGCCGGCGCCCAGAAGGAGTCGCAGGCCGGATCCGAGAGCAACGCGCCTGGCGATGCCGGCGGCGCCGAGGGCCCGGCCAATGAGGGCGAGGTCATCGATGCCGAGTTCGAGGACGTCGGCAAGAACAAGAAGTAACCCGATTTTTCCCCCTCCCCGATGCCGGGGGCGGCACAAATGCCGCTCCCGGCCTTCTTGCACTCCCGTCCGGTTGCATAATCAGGGGCAGTGTGATAAATTTGCAATCTAAGCGAAAGGAGGTATCATGAAACCGAAGGTCGCTCTCTTTCTGTTGCCGATACTGCTGGTGACTCCCTTCTGCGGGGGCAAGGCCGACCGCCAGGGGGTCGACCTGGCCATGACCCTGACGCCCGAGACGGTCACCGATTCCCTTTTTTTCAAGATGGACTTTGACTTCACGACCGCGGCCGATTTCCAGAAGCCGGGGACGGATCACTCGGTCTTCGTCCATTTCTGGCGGGTGAACAGCAAGGAGATGCTGCTGCAGGACGACCACCAGCCCCCGAAGAACACCGGCGCCTGGACCGCCAACGACCGCATCCGCTACACGCGGACCGTGTTCATTCCCCAATTCCTGAACGAGTTCGACGTCGACTTCGAGGGCTATGAGGAGATGAAGCTGTCCGTTGGCCTCTATGATCCCAAGGCACAGGGAAAGCCGATCGTCCTGTTTGAAAAGAAGATCAACATCCAGCCGGCCTCGATCAACGCTCCGGAGATCGTTTATGACGAGGGCTGGAACGAGATCGAGACCGATGTCAACGCCAAGGAACCATTCACCAGGAGCTGGCGCTGGACGACGGCGAAGTCGGTGTGCATCATCGAGAACCCGAAGAAGGAGTACACGCTGATCATCAAGGGCGGCGTCAACAAAACCGTTCTTCCGGACCAGAAGCTGACCCTGAAGCTTAACGGCGCCGTCATCGACGAGTTCATTCCCGAAGACATGTACTTTTCCCGGGAATTCACGGTGACCCCGGAGATGCTGGGCGCGGCCGACGAGTTTTCCCTGGAATTCCTCTTGGACAAGGTCTTTTCTCCGGACAAGGTCTTCCCGGACAGCAAGGACAACCGTGAACTCGGCGCGCAGATCTTCTTTATCTATTTCCGGGAAAAATTGAAATAGGGAGCGTGGCCTTCCCTGCTGCGGGAAGGCCGCGATGAGAAGCATGAGCAAAGACGACCTGGCGGAACTCATGGCGGTGGAGGGCGGCCTGGAGGCCGACATCATCAAGTCCAAGCTGGAGAGTTTCGCGATTCCGGTCCTGCTGCGCTATGAGGCGGCCGGCCGCATTTTCGGCATCACCATGAACGGCCTGGGGAAGGTGAAGATCATGGTCCCGCGCGATCTCCTGGAGGAAGCCAAGAAAGTGCTGGCCGAGTAGTCCGGCGTTCCGTCCGGAAGAGGTCAAAAGGAAAAACCGCTGAAAGCGCCGGCCAGGCGCTGCAGTTCCTCCCGCGAATTCAGATCGTATTTGATGATGCTCAGCGAAACGAAACCGTTCTGCACCGCCCAGACGTCGCTCCCCTCGCTGCCGGCGTAGCTCGGCGTGCCGGTCCCGATCCAGTAATAGGGGCGGCCGCGCGGATCGATCCGCTCGACGATGTCGGGAGTGTAGCGCTTGTTGCCCAGGCGGGTGAGGGCAATCTCGCCGCGATTGGGAAAGGGGATGTTCACGTTGTAGATGACGTTGTCATGGGTGCCGGCCAGCAGCCTGTCCAGGATGCATGAGGTGATGCGCGCCCCGGCGTCGCATTCGAAATCCTGCTGCTGGTAGCGGCCCAGGCCGGCGATCAGGGAAACGGCCAGCGACGGAATGCCGTACAGATGGCCGGAAAAGGCACCGCCGACCGTTCCGGAAAAAAACACATCTTCGGAAAGGTTCTCGCCCAGGTTCATGCCGGAGACGACGAAATCGGGCCGTTGCGGAAGTATCTTCTGCAGGGCGATGTTCACGCAGTCCGAGGTCGTGCCGTTAACGGCATAAACGTTCTCCTCGATCTGCTTGACGCGCAACGGCCGATTCAGCGTCAGGGCCATGCTGATGGCGCTCATCTCGCGGTCAGGCGCCACCACCCAGACCTGGTGCTGCTTTTCCAGCTCGGCCTTCAGTGCCGTGAGGCCTTGCGAATAGAAACCATCATCGTTGGTCAACAGTATTTTTTTCATTGTGACGACTGGCAAGATAAAATCGGGGCGAGTGGATTCGAACCACCGACCACACGCACCCCAAGCGTGTACGCTAACCAGGCTGCGCTACGCCCCGACTCAATCAGTTTTTATCATCTTTGGCGAGCAAAGTCAATATTTCCTTCAGACCGCGGCGTATCTTCTGCAACTTCTGGGGGTTGACGGGGTCGCCGGCGGCCGGGGACTGGACGCCGGCCAGATCGCCGAAATGCTGCAGCAGCAGCTCCTGAATGAGGCTTTTGTCGCGTTTTTCCTGGATCAGCCACTGCTTGACGGCGAGGATGATCTCGACGTCGCGGCGACTATAGAATTTTTCGCCGCTCTGGTTGACCACCGGGGTGAAGGCATGGAACTCCCTTTCCCAGTAATCGAGAACGCGCCCGTCCAGCTTGGCCAGCTGCATGACCTCCTTGCGCTTGAAGGTCAGCTTGTCGGGAATCCTATCGTCGGCCATGTCTCTGCTTTCGCCCTCTCAGTAGGTCGATTATAACCGATTTTTCATTTCAATGAAAGGGTGGGCCAACGGCTCACGCCGGCTAGAAATTGACCGCGACGCCGCCGCCGAAATAGAAGCCGTTCTTGAAGCCGGCCTCGGCCCTGACCAGGAACTTATCGCGGATGTTGGCCATGACGCCGATGGGAATGTGGCCGACCGGCACGAACAATTTTTCCTGAAATGAGTCACGGATGGTCGTGCCGAGTTCATCCTGGTAAACGCCCTCGGCCCAGATGCTCAGGTGGCCGATGCCGATGCCGGCTCCGATGTAAGGATGAATCGGGGAGCTGGGGAACAGGTGCATCAGGATGGTGGCGGTGGCGCTGACCTGGGTGATCTCGCCCGAGCCGAAAAAACGGCGGTCTTCCCTCTCGATGCGATAGTGGCCTTCGCCGGTGATGCGGCTGTATTCCAGGCTATAGATGCCGCTGAAGACCGATCGCGGCCCCTTGTCCCCAAAGGATTGGAGCTCAAAGGAGAAGGCCGCTCCCGCCAGCTGCGGGTGCTCGAAAAATGCCAGATCGAGCAGGGCGTTGGGTACGCCGAAGGAGCTGATCCGCACCCCGGTGCCGAAGCGGTATGTCTCGGCTGCGGGCAAGCCTGCCGTCATGATGAGCAGTAGCGCCAAAATTGATCGGATCTTCATGCGACTCCTCAATCCATCCTGTAATTGGGGGATTCCTCGGTGATGATCACGTCGTGGACATGGCTCTCTTTCAGGCCGGCGAAGGTGATGCGGATAAAGCGGGCCTTCTGGTGCAGGGCTTCGATGCTTCGGCAGCCGGTGAGGCCCATGCCGGCGCGCACGCCACCGATGAGCAGCGGGATCAGGCTCATGACCGAGCCGCGGTAGGGGACGCGTCCCTCGATGCCCTCGGGGACCAGCTTGGACTCGGTGAACTCATCCTCCTGGAAATAGCGGTCACGGCTGCCGGATTTCATGGCGCCGATGGAACCCATGCCGCGGTACTTCTTGTAGGAGCGCCCCTGGTAGATGACCATCTCGCCGGGGCTCTCGTCGGTGCCGGCCAGGATGGAGCCGATCATCACGGAATGGGCTCCGGCGGCCAGGGCCTTGGTGATATCGCCGGAGAACTTGATGCCGCCGTCGGCGATGACCGGCACCCGGCCGGCGACCTCACGGGCGACCTCCATGATCGCGGTGATCTGGGGAACGCCGGCCCCGGTCACCACCCGGGTGGTACAGATCGATCCGGGTCCGATGCCGACCTTCAGACCGTCGACGCCGAGCGCCAAAAGGTCGCGGGCCGCCGCAGCGGTTGCGATATTGCCGACCAACAGGTCGATGTCTCCCGCCAGGGCGCGGACCTTCTCGATGATCTGCATGACTTTGCGGGAATGGGCGTGCGAGGTGTCGATGACGATGGCGTCGACCTTGGCCTCGACCAGGGCCTGCACCCGCTCCAGCGTGTCGGCGGCGGTTCCCACGGCTGCACCCACCCGCAGCTGCCCATTGGCGTCCTTGCAGGCGGAGGGGAATTTTTCGGTCTTGACGATGTCCTTGAAGGTGATCAGCCCCTTGAGAAAGTTGTCCTTGTCCACGACGGGCAGTTTCTCGATGCGGTTGATGTGCAGGAGCTTCTTGGCCTCGGCCATGGTGATATTTTCGCCGGCGGTGATCAGCCCCTTGGCCTTCATGACGGCCGAGATGGGCTCGCCCGAGTTGCCGGCGAACCGCAGGTCGCGGTTGGTCAGGATGCCGACCAGCTTTCCCTGCGCATCCACGATGGGCAGGCCCGAAATACCCTTTTCCCTGACCAGATCCAGGGCTTCCTGCAGGGTGTTGTCGGGGTGCAGGGTGATGGGGTTGACGATCATGCCCGATTCCGAGCGCTTGACACGCAGAACCTCGCCGGCCTGCTCGGCGATGGTAAGGTTCTTATGGATGATGGCCATGCCGCCCAATTGGGCCATGGCGATGGCCATGCGCGACTCGGAGACCGTGTCCATCGCCGCAGCCACCAGCGGCAGGCTCAGGCGGATGTGGCTGGAGAAGCGGGTCGAGGTGTCGGCCTGGCTGGGCAGGACCTCGGAATAGCCCGGGACCAGCAGCACGTCGTCGAAAGTCAATCCGTGCTCGGGAAGGATCTTGTCGGTTTCTTTCATTTTCTCTTCTTGTGCTTGCTCCCCGGCATCTTGTATGCCGGCGCCGCCAGCCGGGGTTTTTTCTTCCGGCGCCAGTCCTCGATCTCCTCGTCGCTCACCGGCCGGAACAGGTACAGGAAGCGCAGGACCTCCTCGTCGATGCGGTTGAGGAGCTTTTCGTAGAGGTCGTAGCTCTCCTTCTTGTACTCGATGAGCGGGTCCTTCTGGGCGTAGCCGCGCAAGCCGATCCCTTCTTTCAGGTGGTCGACGCTGAGCAGGTGGTCCTTCCACTGGGAGTCGATCACCTGCAGCAGGATCATCCTCTCCAGCTCGCGCATCTGCGCGGAGCCGACCAGGGCTTCCTTTTCCCGGTACAAGGCCTTGATGCGGGCGAGCACGTTCTCCTTCAGCTCCAAGGGGGGCGTGTCGCGCAGAACCGCCGGGTCGGTCTGGCGCAGGTCGAGGCCGAACTGCAGCAGGATCTCCTTCTGGAAGGCCTCGATGTCCCAATCCTCCCCTTCCTTGTTCTCGTCGATATAGAATGAGAAGATCTCGTCATAGAGGTCGTCGACCAGCTCCTGGATATGCTGGCTGAAGTCCTTGCCGAACAGGATGTCGCGGCGCAGCGAGTAGATGTGGCGGCGCTGCTTGTTCATCACGTCGTCGTATTCCAGCAAGTGCTTGCGGATGGAGAAATTCTGCCCTTCGATCTGCTTCTGGGCGTTCTCGATGGCGCGGGATACCAGGCGGTTCTCCAGGGGAACCCCGCTGTGCATGCCGGCGCGCACCAGCATGCCGCGCACGCGCTCCGAGCCCAGGATCTTCATCAGGTCATCCTCGAGGGAGATGTAAAAGCGCGATGAGCCCGGATCGCCCTGGCGGCCGGAACGCCCGCGCAGCTGGTTGTCGATGCGCCGCGCCTCGTGGCGCTCGGTGCCCAGGATGTGCAGGCCGCCGCGGGCGATCACCTCGTCGTGTTCGCGGGTCACCGCGGCCGCGATGCCGGCGCGAGCCTTTTCCAGTACGACCGGCGGCGCCGTTTCCGGGGCGAAACCCTGTTTCCTCAATTCTTCACGCAGCAACGCTTCGGGGTTGCCGCCGAGCAGGATGTCGGTGCCGCGGCCGG
>DCVK01000054.1 GCA_002335385.1 Candidatus Aminicenantes bacterium UBA2190 | reverse complement strand
TGGCGCCGCGGATGATCTCGTCGGTCTTGGCCTTGATCTCGTCATCGAACTCGAAGGAGCCGTAGTCCTCGTTCACCTTGTGGAACCACAGCGACTTGGCCTGCCAGTCGGGCGAGGTGGAGAGGAGCAGCTTGGGGGCGACGTCGGAGGGGTCGACCATGTCGGCCTCGCGCCGGAAGGGCTGGATGTCCTTCACTTCCCAGAAATACTCGGTCTGGTCGCCGAGCAGGTGGACGTAGTGGCGCGCCTGGCCGTTGTACATCTCGAACTGCAGCTGCTTCGTCGCCGGCATGCGGACCTTGTAGCTTTTCACCCGCACGGGGATATCGGAATAGAACGGGACGATATCGTAGAAATGCCCCCTCATCGGCGGCACATAACGGTTGTCCTCTTCCGTTTCCAGCAACGCATAGGTGAACCCTTTCTGGTAGGTCTTGACCCATACGCCGTCGCCGGGCTCGAGGCGGCCGGCCGGGATGATGATCTCGCGGGCCCCCCAGTAGATGGCCCGCGCCGGGGCGGGATAGTCGCGGACCGAGGACAGGGGGACGGTCTCCACCGCTCCGCCGGCGCGGAGGACCTTCATCTCCTTCACCTCGACGTAGGCCGACAGCGGGTCGTAGCCGAAAGTCAGCGACTGCAATTCCTTGGCGCCCTCGACGTCGAGGACCTTGTAGAGCATTTCCTTGTCGACGTGGCTGAGCCCCGAATCATCGACGCGCACTTCCGTGCGCTCGAAAACGAGCAGGGTGTGGGCGCCGGGGAATTCCTTGGACGTGCCGGCGGCGGCCAGCTGCCGGTGCAGGTCGTCCTGGGCCGGGCCCGGGACGGAGAAAAGCACGAGAATGACCAAAAGACCGAGCAGTTTTTTCAAGGCAACCTCCTGAATTTATTTCCCGCCCTTCTTGCCGGGCGTTTTCTTTTTTCCGGGTGTTTTCTTCTTGCCGGGCGTTTCTTTTTCATCGGGCATGGCGAACATGGCGTCCTCCATGGCCGGGTCGATCTCGATCTCGTCGAAAATCAATCGCACCTGCGGCTGGCCGTCCAGGCGGTTCTCAATGGCGAACGGCATCAACAGGCCGCCCGCCGGCCGGTAGTCGCCGTAAAGGATCTCGACCAGCGCTTCGCTCTCCCCCATTCTCATCATCCGCGAACTCTTCAACACAAGGCCGCTCGCGGCGTCCAGGAAAAACATTATTTCCTTTCCGTCGCTCTTCAGCAGTTTCAGCTTGACCGCGGGCTTGCCGTCCAGCGGCTCCATGCCCAGCAGCTCGAGTTGGTGGCCCTTTTCCGCGAAGCCGACCAGCGGATTCTCGAACACCGCCTGGTCGCTGAACAGCCCGCCTTGATCGTCCGGCATGGCCCGCGCCGCATCAGAAAGGAAAGGCATGATCGTCCAGGCCTTGCGACCGTCGCAGGCCTGGACGATCTTCTTGTCCTGGAAGGTGGTCTCGACGCGCATCTTGTCCGGGGCTTTCTGCCAGATGGCAATGGGCAGGTCCAGCCCCTGGGCGTCGACGACCATCCTGCCGCTCAGCTTCCAGCCCGCGAGCGCCTTCAACCTGTCCAGCCCGCCGCGGGCCTGGTAGTTTCTGGCCAGGACTTCATCCAGTGTCTGGGCATGATGCAGCGCGCCCAGGATCAGGGCAGCTGAGAGCGCAAAGATGACCTTTTTCATATGCCTCCGCTCAGGAAACCGCATTCTAGCATAAAGCCCAAGAACGATATACGAGAAATGCAGTTCGAAGTTCGAGGTTCGAAGTTCAACGTTGAAAAAACATGCGAACTGCCCTGACGCGTGACACGTGACGAGTAGCAGCAATAGATCGATCCAACGTGATTCGAAATTCGTGATTCGTGATTCGTGATTCGCAAATCGTGATTCGTGATTCGCAAATCGTGATTCGTGATTCGCAAATCGTGATTCGTGATTCGCAAATCGTGATTCGGAAGAGCCATCATTTCAGAACTTCTTGCTGACACTGACACTGACACTGTCACTTTTTGCCGTCCAGCACGTTCGCCATGCCTTGATTTGTTTTCCGCGCTGCTTTACAATGGACAACCGTGACCCGGATGAACGGGGCCGTGGAGGCTCATGGACCACAAAAAGGAACTGCTGGCGGGGGCAAGGAAGGCGCGCCGCAAGGCCTACGCTCCCTATTCGAACTTTCGCGTGGGCGCCGCCGTCCTCGGCGGCAACGGCAAGATCTACTCCGGCTGCAACGTGGAGAACGCCTCCTTCGGCCTCACCTGCTGCGCCGAGCGCAACGCCGTCTTCGCCATGGTCGCCGACGGGGAGAAGCGCGTCCGCGAGGTCCTGGTCGTCGGCGGGAGCGACGAGTTCCTGCCGCCCTGCGGCGCCTGCCGCCAGGTGCTCGCCGAGTTCGCCGAACCGGGGGCGCGAGTCCACATGTGCCAAGAGAAGGGCGAATGCCGCAGCACGACCGTCGGCGACTTGCTCCCCTTCCTCTTCCGCCTGAAGAAGGGAAAACGATGATCGACCTGGACCGGGAAGCGCTGGCCAATATGATCGACCACACCGAGCTGAGCGCCCATTCCGGCGAAAAGAAGATCGCCAACCTGTGCAGCGAGGCGCGCAGCTTCGGCTTCTACACCGTCTGCATCAACGGCGGCTACACCCGCTACGCTTTCGAGAAGCTCGCCGGCAGCGGGGTGCTGGTCTGCACCGTGGTCGGCTTTCCCCTGGGCGCCGGCACTTCCACGGCCAAGGCCTTCGAGGCCGGGGAAGCGGTGGCGGGCGGCGCCGCCGAGATCGACATGGTGGTCAACGTCGGCGCCCTGCGCGACAGGAGGCTCGATCTCGTGCGCGACGACATCCGCGCCGTGGTGGACGCCAGCGGCCCGGCGCTGGTCAAGGTGATCCTGGAAACGTGCTTCCTGACCGACGAGGAGATCGTCAGCGGCTGCGAACTGTCGGTCCAGGCCGGCGCGAAATTCGTGAAGACATCGACCGGCTTCGGCGCCTTCGGCGCCTTCCCCGACCACGTGCGCCTGATGCGCAAGACCGTCGGCCCCGGCATCGGCGTCAAGGCCTCGGGCGGCATCCGCAACTTCAAGGACGCCTGGCGCCTGATCCGCGCCGGCGCTTCGCGCCTGGGTGTCAGCGCCTCGGTGGCCATCCTCGAGGGGCTGTCGCTTTACAAGTTCGCGCCGGCGGCCTGGCTGGAGGAGGAGATCCCCTGCCACGTCTGCCCGTCGCGCTTCGCCAACCTCGACAAGCAGCCCAAGGCCGTCTACGCCTATTACAAGAAGAAGTGCCTGGCCTGCCCGCACCTGGAGACCTTCAACAAATTCTACGAATAGCGAGGACAAGATGAACGGCTGGATGGGGAGGATCATCCGCATCGATTTGAGCAGCGGACGGCAGGAACCCGTCGCTGTCAGCGCGGAAACGCTGCGCCGCTGGCTGGGCGGCCGCGGCCTGGGCGTGAAACTGTACAGCGACATGTGCCCCGAGCCGCCGGATCCCTTCGCCGCCGGCAACCCCCTTCTCTTCATGACCGGCCCGCTCACCGGCACGGTGATGACCTCGGGACGCTACCAGGTCGTCTCGCGCTCGCCGCTCACCGGCACCATCTGCGATTCCAGTTCGGGCGGCAGTTTCGGCGCCGCGCTCAAGGCCGCCGGCCTGGACGGGCTGATCGTCAGCGGCTGCGCCGGGCGCCCCGTCTATCTCTGCGTCCACGACGGCACCGTCGAGGTGCGCGACGCTTCCGCCCTGTGGGGGCTGAACACGCAACAGACCCAGAAAGCGATCCACGGGCAAACCCCGGCAAAAACCTCGGTGGCCTGCATCGGCCCGGCCGGCGAGAATCGCGTGCTGTTCGCCGCCATCATGAACGATCGCGATCGCGCCGCCGGCCGCGGCGGCATGGGCGCGGTCATGGGCAGCAAGAACCTGAAGGCGATCGCCGCCTGGGGGAGCCAGGCGACGGCGGTCGCCGACCCCGAGGCCTACCAGACCATGATCGCCCGCCTGGACCGCGCCGTCGACAAGAATCCCGTCACCGGCAAGTCGCTGCCGGTGCTGGGCACGTCGGTGCTGGTCAACATCATCAACGCCCACGGCATGCTCCCCACGCGCAATTTCCGCAGCGGCGTGTTCAACGACGCCGAGGGCATCAGCGGCGAGAAGATCGCCGAGTCGCTGCTGCAGCGCCAGAGCGCCTGCTACAAGTGCCCCATCGGCTGCGGCCGCACCACCAAGACCAGGAGCAAGAGCGGCGAGGGGCCGGAATACGAAACGGTATGGGCCTTCGGCGCCCACCTGGGCATCAGCGACCTGGCGGCCATCGCCGAGGCCAACTACGCCTGCAACGAGCTGGGCCTCGACACCATCACCATGGGCAGCACCATCGGCTGCGCCATGGAGCTCCACGAATCCGGCGTTCTGGGGGAAAAGATGCTCTGGGGCGACGCCGGCCGGCTCGCGGGCTGGGTGGAGGACACCGCCCGCCGGCGCGGTTTCGGCGTGGAGCTCGGTCTGGGTTCCAAGCGCCTGGCCGCCAAGTACGGCCGCCCCGAACTGGCCATGCAGGTCAAGGGCATGGAGATCCCGGCCTACGACCCGCGCGGCGCCCAGGGCATGGCCTTGTCCTACGCCACCTCCAACCGCGGCGGCTGCCACATGCGCGGCTACCTGATCATGCCCGAGATCCTCGGCCACCCGGTATTCCTCGACCGCTTCTCCACCGCCGGCAAGCCCGAGATCGTGGCCCTGTTCCAGGACATCGCCGCCGTCGTCGACTCGGCCGTCCTCTGCCGCTTCCTGCAGTTCGCCATGGGCCTCTCCACCTTCAGCGAGATGCTGCGCGCCGTCACCGGCCTCGACTTCAGCGACGAGGAGCTGCTGTCCGTGGGGCGGCGCATCTATACCATGGAACGCCTCTTCAATAACCGCGCCGGCTTCACGCGCGCCGACGACGCCCTGCCGCCGCGCTTCTTCCAGGAGGAACTCCGGACCGGGTCGTCGCGCCACCGCCTGGTGCGCCTGGAGGAAATGCTGGACCGCTACTATGCCGTGCGCGGCTGGGATTCCCAGGGCGCGCCGTTGGCGGCGACGCTGGCGGAGCTCGGGCTGTAAGTTGGCCGGCACGATCAAGGTCAAGTTTTACGCCTTGCTGCGGCGGCGGCTGAATACCACGGCCATCGAGGTCGAGGCTGACGGCATATCGCTCCTGGAGTTGTTGACGCGGACCGAACAACTGGCCGGGCAGCGCTTCCTGGACGAGCTGCTCGACCGGAAAACCGGGCTGCTGGACGGGACCATGATCCTGGTCAACGGCGAGAATGTCCGACTGCAACGCAACCTGGAAACCCGGGTCCGCGCCGGAGACCGGGTCGACCTCTTCTCTCCCGCCGGCGGCGGCTGAACGAAACGGCAAAAACGAGGCAAAATGGCAAACGGCATGTATGAAATCATTTCCAAAAAACGCGACGGGCTGGAACTGAGCCGGGACGAGATCGCCTTCGTGATCTCCGGCTACGTCAGGGGCGACATTCCCGACTACCAGGCCGCCGCCTGGCTGATGGCCGTCTACATCCGCGGCCTGAGCGACCGCGAACTGGCCGACCTGACGGAGATCATGCTGGCCTCGGGCGACCGCATCCCCCTCGACGGCGTCGCGGGCAGGAAGATCGACAAGCACAGCACCGGCGGCGTCGGCGACAAGGTCAGCTTCGTCGTGGCGCCGCTCGTGGCCGCCTGCGGCGTGCGCGTGCCCATGCTCTCGGGCCGCGGCCTGGGCCACACCGGCGGCACGCTGGACAAGCTGGAGTCCATCCCCGGCATGAACGTCTTCCTGACCGGCGAGAAGTTCCGCCAGGTCCTGTCCGCCACCGGCATGGTCATCTGCGGCCAGACCGACAACATCGTGCCGGCCGACAAGAAGCTCTACGCCCTGCGCGACGCCACCGCCACCGTCAGTTCCATCCCGCTGATCGCCTCCTCGATCATGAGCAAGAAGCTCGCCCTGGGCTCCGACGGCATCGTCCTTGACGTCAAGACGGGCAGCGGCGCCTTCATGAGGGAAGAGGCCGACTCGATCCGCCTGTGCCGCACCATGGTGGCCATCGGCGAAAAGACCGGCCGCCCCACCCTGGGCATCATCTCCAGCATGGACCAGCCGCTGGGCCGCGCCGTGGGCAACAGCCTGGAGATAATCGAATCCATCGAGGCCCTCAAGGGCCGGGGCCCGTCCGACCTCATGGACGTCACCTTCGCCCTCGGCTGGTGCATGCTGCGCGCCGCCGGGCAGGAGATGCCTTACGGCCAGGCGGTGACGAGGTTCCAGGAGGCCATCTCCTCGGGCCGCGCCCTGGAGGTCTTCCGCCGTTTCATCGCCGCCCAGGGAGGGGACCAGCGGGTGTGCGACGATGATTCGCTCTTCCCGGCCAGTCCGCTGCGCGAGGAGCTCAGGGCGCCGCAGGCGGGCTGGATCGCCGCCATCGACTCCTTTGCGGTGGGCATGGCCGCCATCGATACCGGCGCCGGCCGCCGCCGCAAGGAGGACGCCGTCGCCCACGGCGCCGGCTTCGTCTTCCATGCCAACGTCGGCGATTGGGTGAAGAAGGACCAGCTCCTGCTGACCATCCACTCCGACCGCCCCGAGCTCCTGTCCTCGGTCCGCGAACGGCTGCTGGCGGCCGTCCGTTTGCGTTCCGAGCCCGTTGCCAGGCCGCGGATGGTCCTGCACCTGGCGGACAGGGAAGGCGTGCGTCCCTGGCCG
Organism: Candidatus Aminicenantes bacterium UBA2190; assembly: GCA_002335385.1. Lineage (GTDB taxonomy): Bacteria > Acidobacteriota > Aminicenantia > UBA2199 > UBA2199 > UBA2199. The sequence continues at coordinate 164,873 of DCVK01000054.1, read as the reverse complement.
TTCTGAGATCGACTTGGCCAGGCGCTACAAGAGCATTTTCTTCGACGCCGACGACACCCTGTTCGACTATCCCAGCGCCGAACGCAACGCCCTGCTGGCCTGTTGGGAGAAATTCCGGGTCCGCGCGAAGGCGGAAGCCTTCATCGCGGCCTATCGCCGCCACAATCACGACGTCTGGCAGGAGTTCGAGCGCGGGGAAACGGACCAGGCGACCTTGCGTATCGAGCGTTTCCGCCGCCTGGCCGCCGAACTCGATTTCCCCGGCCTGCTCCCGGAGCGCGTAAGCCCGTTCTATCTGGAAACGCTGGCCTGCCAGCCGCAGCTACTCCCCGGGGCGCTCGAACGGGTACGGGAGCTGGCGGAAAAATTCCCGCTGGCCCTGATCACCAACGGCATCGCCGCGGTGCAGAACCGGCGCTTCGCCGCCTCGCCCATCACCCGCTTTTTCCGGTCCATCGTCATTTCCGAGGAAGTCGGCATCGCCAAGCCTGACCCGCGCATCTTCGCGCCGGCCCTGCAAAAGATCGGCGTGCAGGCCGCTGATATTCTTTATGTCGGGGACAGCGTCACCTCGGACATGGCCGCGGCGCGCAACGCCGGCATGGACTTCTGCTGGGTCAATCCCGGGGGCCTTCCCGTTCCCGAGGGTTTCGCACCGGCATTCGTCATCCCCGCGATCAGCGAGTTTCCGATTCTCTGAATCCCCGCGATCAACGTTCCGGTCGAGAGGGAATAACCATCTTGCGAATCTGCAGTGACAGTCGCGACCTGTCGCTGCAAAATGATATTCAATGGCCTTCTCGCCGAGTTCGCTGGATTATTTGCGTTGCATCAATTTAAAGACCTGCCCCGATGCCTGGTTAAGGAAAATGAATCCTTTTTACCATCACCCATGGGAAGGCTATTCGTAAAAAATGAGATATTTATCAAAAAAGTCAATATTATCAATATGAGATAACAGGATAATCCGGACCTTCGCGCGGCAGGTGAAAAAATGAAAATAAATTTGTTCTTAACTCTGTTTCTGGTTTCTTTCTATACCCAATTGTCTCCACAATCCATCACCGTTACTACACCCAATGGAGGCGAAGAATGGGCGATAGGATCTGCAAAGACCATACAATGGACAGCGGATGGCACAAGAAACCCTTTTAAAATCACCCTTTGGCGAAATAATGCTTTGATCCACATCATTGATGGGAATGTTCCTGCTGGCAACGGCATTCTGAGCTATACATGGCTGGTGGGCAAATATGACACCGGGTACGATTCAATTAGCGGGGATGGCTTCAAGATATCGGTCAAGGAGAAAACCGTCAACGTGTCTGACACAAGCAATAACCCATTAAAAATTGTATCTCCGCAGGCAAAACCAGACTTATGCGTTTCCGGCAGAATATCCGTTCAGCCTGAATTTCCCAAAATAGGAGACCGGGTCACGGTCAGTGCAACGATTACCAACTTGAATACCACCAAATCACCACCGTGTGCAGCGAAACTCACCATTACCGGGCCCGTAAAATTCCAGACCATTAATAAATATTTTAATGTCCCCAGCTTAAGCAACTTGGTTGGTGATGGGCTGAATGCTCAAAGCATCAGATATCATTACACCGTTCGTGAAATGGGAGTATACAAAAATGTCCTTACAGTCGATTCTCATGACGTCATCGAAGAAGACAATGAAGAAAATAACGAGAAGTCCAGATTTACCAGAGTGGACCCGGTATGTGATTTGGCCGTATATGTCACCGGCGTGGGCGATATTCGCATCCTTGGGAATAAAAAGGTCACAACGGAGGTTAAAAACATAGGTCCGGGAATATCCCCTCCTTCAAAACTATGGTTGTTCCTTGAAGGAGCATCTCATGGTGGCGCAAACGTGATGGATGTCCCCGCCTTAAATCCAGGCCAATCAATAAAACGGTCAATTAGCAATCGTTTTTACGTTCCCGGGAAAAAAGCTTACAAATCCTGGATCGACTTCAAAGAGGAAATCACGGAATTGAACGAAGCCAACAATATTGAATCCGGTCATTTTCATGTATATATTGGAGACCATTTTGATCCAGGTGGAATAGATCCGGAGTGCCTCGCCATTTCTTTTTCGGCCCCAATAAAAACCAAAATTAATGAGCGAGTCACCCTTATTGCCAAAGTGAAAAACCAATACCCAAATAAATCGGCTCCTTTTAAAATCAACTTTATCGTGCAGGATCACAGGACAACCACCTTTCATATTCCGGAACTTTTCCCCAATGAGGTGTTTGATGTTCCCTATAGCGCCAGATGGTCTAACGCAGGCACAAAACAATTTTCCGTCACAATAATCTCCTCCGACACCAATTGTCAGGAATGCAAGGGATCCATTGCAGTCGAGGCATTGACTAAAATAAGGCCGTGACGGGTCGCGGCCTCTTGCCGGGAACAGTAATCAGTGATTAGTGATTAGAGAAAGAGTTTGGTCTTTCAGAACACGAATCGCTTGCAGTTTCTTCGAGATTGGCTCTTGCCTGTCCGTCCGTCTCTTTCACTTCTCACGCTCTTCTGACTCTTTCACTCCTTCATCAAAGACCGTGTTGCGGATCATCCTCTCGGTGTCGTAGGGCGCCGGGCCGCCGCCCAGGAAGCGGTGAAACCACTCGAGGTGGGCGTTGTAATAGACCGGCATCGACTTCAGGTTGTCGGGCCAATGGCCGTCGTTCTTGAAGACGATCAGGCGCGAGGGAACCCCTTGCGACTGCAGGTCGGTGAAGAAGTGCAGGCTCTGGGTGTAGGGGACGCGGTAGTCGCGCTCGCCGGTGATCACCAGGCAGGGCGTCTTGTAGCTGGCCGCCCGCGAGGAGGGGTTCATGCGCTCGTATCCCCCGGCGTCGGCCCAGGGCACCCCCCCCAGGTCCCATTGCGGGAACCAGAGTTCCTCGGTGGCCCCGTGCATCGAGCGCAGGTCGTAAACCCCCATCATCGCCGCCAGCGCCTTGAAGCGGGTCGGCTGACCCTCGAGCCACATCATGGCGTATCCGCCCCAGGACCAGCCCATGGCCCCCATGCGTTCGGCGTCGACATAGGGCAGGCCGGCGAGGTGATCGGCCACCTTCTCAATGTCCCCCATCACCTTGCCGTTCCAGTCCTTGGAGATGGCAGCGGTGAACTCCTGGCCGAAGCCGGTGGAACCGTGGGGATTGGGAAAAGCCACGACGTAGCCGGCGCCCGGGTAGACCTGCCAATCGCCGCGGAAACTGTCGTGCCACATCGATTGCGGACCGCCGTGGACATTGAGGATCAGGGGGTATTTCCTTGCCGGGTCGAACCCGTGGGGCTTGACGACGAATACCTGGATGTTTCGGTCCCCGGCTCCCTTGACCCAAATCTCCTCGGCCGGACGGATGTCGACCTCCCGCTCCAATGCCAGGTTGAATGTCGTCAGGCGGCGGGGCGGCCGGCCGTCGAAGCGGGCCGTCCAGAGCTCGACCGGCTCGCCCACCGCCGAGCGGGTGTAGACGACGCCGCGGTTGCCGGCAAGGATCACGAAATCGCGGATGCTCTTGTCCACGAGCACCCGGCTGAGCTTGGCCGACGCGACGTCTGCCTTGAAGAGCGGCGTCCGCCCCTTCTCCTGGACCAGGAAATAGACCGCCTTCGAGTCGGGAGCCCAGCGCACGGCCTCCACCCAGTTGTCGATCGTCGCGGTCAGGACGTGGGAGGTCTTCTGCAATCGGTCATACAGGGCGAGGCGGAAGCAATCGGCCTCGTAGCCGGGAGTCGCCTGGGTGCGGTAGGCGATCCAGCGGCCGTCGGGCGAATAGAGGGGATCGCCGTCGAAGGCGGTGTTGGCGGCGGTTAGCGAACGGGGCTCCCCCTTGCCGTCGGCGGCGAGGAGCAGCAGGTCGCTGTTGGTCGAGATCTCGGGCCGGGCATCGGGATTGTGCACCACGCAGATTTCCCGGTGGTCGGGCGAGACGTCAAAGCCCCGGCCGTTGCCGTGGTTGAAGGTCGGGAAGTCGGCCTGGCCGGCGGTCAGCATCGTCACCTTTCCCGACTCCAGTTCGCAGCGGAACAGATGGCTGTAGCGGAATTCACGGTACGAATCCCAGTGCCGGTAAAGGAGTGAATCGGCCAGGTGCGCCTGGACCGGCCCACTGGCCAGCCTGTCAGCCTGCTTTTTGTGGCAGTCGCCTTCGGCTCCGCACTCGGGATAGACCGCCGCGGTGAAGACCAGGCTCTTGCCGTCGGCCAGGGGCAGCGGCGAGGAGACGCCCGCGGCGAAATCGGTGATTTTCCTGGCCTCGCCGCCGTCGACCGGCAGGCCATAAAGCTGGGGCGAGCCGTTGCGGCTCGACACGAAATAGAGCGTCTGGCCGTCGGGCGACCAGACCGCCGAGTTCTCCGAGCCCTTGTCGTAGGTCAGCTGCCGTACCGTCCCGGCCGGCAAGCGGATCTCGTACAGGTCGGTGTTGCGCTCCGCTTTCTTCAGGTCGGTCGACGACACCTCGAACACCAGCCGGTCGCCGGTCGGGGAAAGGGCCAGGCCCGACACGCCCTTCAGCCCATAAAGTTCATCGATGGTGAATGGCCTCTTGGCAGCGGCCAGCGGCGCCAGGCTGGCAACAGCCAGCAGGATGACCAGGGACATTTTTTTCATGGGCAAGCACCTCCTTGTCTTCGTGATTCGTAAATCGTGATTCGTGATTCGCATGAGAAACAATGGCAAAATCGTGGCTGTGCGACATTTTTCGTCCCGGCATCCCGGCTGGATGAATCCAAAACCAAGTTCATTGCGGCCTGCCGCTTACCCGACCTCTTCTCTTCACGAATCACGATTTACAAATAACGAATCACGGAACGGCTGTTCAGCCGAGCAAGATTCCGGCCAACGTGGCGGTCATCAAGGTGGCCAGCGTGCCGCCCAGGACCGCCTTCAGCCCCAGCGCCGCGATGTCCTTCCTGCGGTGCGGCGCCATGGGGGCGATGCCGCCGATCTGGATGGCGATCGAGGAGAAGTTGGCGAAGCCGCACATGGCGTAGGTGGCCATGGTGATGGCCTTGGGGCTCAGGGCGCCCTGCCGGATCAGGCCGACCAGGTCGATGTAGCCGACGAACTCGTTGAGCACCACCTTGGTGCCCAGCAGGCTGCCGAAATGAAAGGCGTCGGCCGCGGGCACGCCGATGCCGACGGCCAGGTAGCGCAGCACCACGCCGAAAATGAGCTGCAGCGATAGCGGCATGCCGAAATGGGCCTGGAGATAGGCGTTGACGCCCAGCAGGTCGCCCAGGCCGGTGAAGAGGTAATTGATCAGGGCGATGCCGGCGATGAAGGCGATGAGCATGGCGCCGACGTTCAGCGCCAGCTGCATGCCGTCGCCGGCGCCGGTGGCCGCCGCCTCGATGACGTTGTCGGCGTTCTTCTCCACCTTCAGGTTGACCTTGCCCTTGGTCGCCGGCGTGCCCGTTTCCGGAAAAAGGACCTTGGAGATGACCAGCCCGGCCGGCGCTGCCATGACGCTGGCCGCCAGCAGCTGCACGGCAAAGCGCAGCTGCGCCTCGGCCAGGGGGATCTGCTGCACCTCGGCCAATGCCTGGCCGAGCATCTGGATATAGGCGGCCATCACGCCGCCGGCGATGGTGGCCATGCCGCCGACCATGACGGTCAGGATCTCGGAATTGGTCATGTTGCCGATATAGGGCTTGATCAGCAGCGGCGCCTCGGTCTGGCCCACGAAGATGTTGGCCGTATTGGAGAGCGACTCGGCCCCCGAGGTGCCCAGGAGCTTGGCCATGATCCAGGCCATGCCCTTGACCACCGCCTGCAGGATGCCGAGGTAATAGAGGACCGATGTCAGGGTGGCCACGAAGACGATCGTCGGCAGCACCTGGAAGGCGAAGTAGACGCCCAGGCTGTCCGGCCCCGAGTTGGCCGCCAGGCGGCCGAAGACGAAGCGCGAGCCCTCGGTGGTGAAGCCGAGCAGGCTGACCACGGCGCCGCCCAGCCAGGAGATGGCCGCCTTGGGCCAGCCCAGCGGCGCGAACCAGGAACGCAGCGCGTCGGCATAGAGGATGAAGACGGCGAACACCAGCTGGATGAGGATGCCCTTGCCGACCAGGGGCCAGCTGACCCGCCGGCGGTTGTTGGAGAACAGCAGGGCGATGCCGATGATCAGGAACAAACCCAGAATGCCGCGCAGGAGCGAGATCAGGTTCATGATGCACCTATGGCTCGGTACGGATTTTGAAACTTCATGGTAGTCAGGAATCGCTGAAAAGTCAAGAAACCCGAGCAACCGGTATTCGTGATTCGTGATTCGTGATTCGAGAAGAAAAAAGCGAAGGCCCGATACCGTGCGGCTTCGAATTACGAATCACGATTCACAAATCACGAAAATTGCTTTTCGATCTTCTCGTAATACTCGATGATCTGGTGGACGTACTCCCTTTTTTTGAAATAGGTGCCGGGAAAGAAACTGCGCTTGAAGCCATAGATGACGAAGTTCTTCAGTTCCTTGGGGGTGATGTGGAAGGCCTGCACGGCCTTGAGAATCTCGTCGGTCACCGTGGTCTGGGAGACGGTGCGGTTGTCGGTGCAGAACGTGGCCGACAGCTTGGCCTTGCGCATGTGGCGGAACGAGTGCTGCGAGAGGTTGCGGATGGCGGGGATGGTCTGCAGGTTGGAGGTCAGGCAGACCTCGATGGTGATGCGCCGGTCGGCGATGAACTGCACCAGGTTGGCCACATAAGCCTTCTTGTCCCTAATGTCGGGACTCTTGATCATGTGGGGGTCGAACAGATAGACGGCATGGCCCAGGCGGTCGGCATGCAGGTCGGTGATGGCCTGGAAGATGCTTTCCGGGCCGTAGGCCTCGCCGGCATGCACGGTCTTCTTGAGGAAGTTCTTGTGGGCCAGGGCGTAAGCCTGGGCGTGGTCGCCGGCCGGGTAGCCCGCCTCGGCGCCGGCCAGGTCGAAGCCGACAATGGGCAGCCCGAGCCGGTCGCGGGCTTCCACCGCCGCGCGGACCAGTTCCTGCGAGGCCAGGGCGAACACCCACTTGCGCTCGGAATGGGCGTGGACGTCGAGCAGGCTGTCGAAGTAGGCCGAGAAGCCCTTGCCGAACATGCGCATGGCGCAGGCGATGATGCCATAATCGAAGGGAGGCTCGTCGCCCCCCTGCACTTCCGACCGGGCGTTGAACTCGCTTTTGGCAAGGGCCAGGCCGCGGTCCAGCGCCGCCATGACGCCGATGCTGGTCATGCGGGCGTTCTGGTGCAGCTGCGGCGCGAAGCGCACCTCGATGTAGCGCACCCCCTCAGCCTGGTTGTCCACGGCCAGTTCATACCCCACGCGCTCCAGCGCTTCCGGCGTCTGCATGACGGCCGTGGTGTAGGCGAAGCCCTTCAGGTACTCGGGCAGATCGGCATATGCGTTTTTGAAGACCAGGCGGCGCAGGCCGGCCTCGTCCCAGGCCGGGAGCTCGACCCCCTGCTCCCGGGCCAGCTCGACCAGGGTCGGGAGACGCAGCGAGCCGTCCAGGTGCAGGTGCAGGTCGGTTTTGGGGATCTTCTCAATGAATTCCCTGCTGATCTTCATCCTACTTCTCCTTTTCCAGGCTGCGCGCCACCTCGGGCTTGTGACGGGCGATCTCGCCGGGCTCAAGGCCGTTCAGCTCGTGGGGGAACACCAGCCACTTGTCGGTTTCGTGGACGTAGAAGTCGGGCTTGCGGCCGGTGCGGTTGTTGCCGGGCTTGAAGAAGACGGTGGCCACGCGGATGTCGTGCGGCGCGTTGCGCCGCGAGCGCTCGCGCAGCGATTCGATGATGGCCTGGATGCTCAGGCCCGTGTCGTACACGTCGTCGACGATCAGCAGGCGGTGCTCGGCGCCGGCGTTGCCCACGATGTAGCCCAGGCCGTGGATGCGGATCTGCTTGCCGCGCTGCTCGATACCCTCGTAGGAGGAGGTGCGGATGGCGATGTGGTCGCTGCGTACGCCGTTATGCTCCAGCAGCTCCTGCACGGCGATGCCCACGGGCGTGCCGCCGCGCCAGACGCCGACGATGAAGTCGGGCCGGAAACCGCTTTCCAGCACCAGGCGCCCCAGGCGGAACGAATCCTCCAGCAGTTCCTGGGCGCTGATGAATCTTTTTTCGGCCATGTGTCCGTCCTCTCCGCCCTCAGCGGTCGCCGCTCCTGCCGCGGCGCAGGCGCTGGCGGATCATGGTCACGACCATGGCGGTCGAGACCGGGTTGTGCCCCTCGGGGATGATGATGTCGGCGTACGTGCGGCTGGGCTCGACGAAGGCCACGTGCATGGGACGCACCGTCCCCAGGTACTGGCCGATCACCGAATCCATGCTGCGCCGGCGCTCCTGGATGTCACGCTTCAGCCGGCGGATGAAGCGCAGGTCGGCCGCGGTGTCGACGAAGATCTTGACGTCCATCAGCTCGCGCAGCGAGCGCTCGCAGAAGATCAGGATGCCCTCGATGACGATCACCTTGGCCGGCTTCTTGACGATGCCCTTTTTCAGACGCGCGTGGGTGGAAAAGTCGTAGACCGGCATCTCGATCGGCCGGCCCGCGATCAGCTCGCGCAGATGGCGCACCATCAGGTCGGTCTCCAGGGAGTCGGGGTGATCGAAGTTGATGCGGGCGCGCTCGGCCAGGGGCAAGTGGCTGGCGTCCCGGTAGTAGGCGTCGTGCTGGATCATCACCATCTGCGGGTGGTTGATGCTTTCCATGATGGCGTTGGCGATGGTGGTCTTGCCCGAGGCCGTGCCGCCGGCCACCCCGATGATCAAGGGTTTTCTCTTCATCGGCCCATGGTAGCACAGGCGCGACCGTGAGTCAAAACGCCCGCAGCGCCGTCCCCGGAGGGTTTTATTTTTTTTTGCCGCGGGGGGGGATTGATTTTTCATTAATTTGGATTAAACTATGCTTCATGTCAAAGCAACAAACTAAAAGGAGGAGTATATCCATGAAAAGAGCATTTTTCGCAGTCCTGCTGTTCTGCCTCATCCTCCCCGGGCTGATCACGGCCCAGGGCGTGACGACGGCAGCCTTCAACGGGCTGGTCACGGACGTCGACAACAATCCCGTCGTCGGCGCCACCGTCACCGCCGTGCACACGCCGACCGGCACCGTCTACACGGCCGTCAGCCGCCAGGATGGCCTGTTCAACATCCCGGCCGTGCGCGCCGGCGGCCCCTACACGGTCACCATCACCATGGAGCCCTTCAAGACCCAGGAGATCAAGGGCATCACCCTGAGACTGGGTGAGGACCGTAACTTGAAGTTCCAGCTGGCCCTGGAAACCATCGCCGAGGAGGTCACGGTCATCGCCTCCAACCCGATCATCTCGGAAGGGCGCACCGGCGCCGCCCAGAACGTCAGCACGGCGGTCATCGAGAGCATGCCCTCGATCGGCCGCTCGTTCGATGACTTCGCCCGCCTGGCCCCGCAGGTGGATTCCCGCGGCGGCGGCGCCTTCTCGGCCGCCGGCAAGAGCAACCGCTACAATGACATCAAGATCGACGGCGCCGTGAACAACGACCTGTTCGGCCTGGGCTCCAGCGGCACCCCCGGACTCTCCGCGCCGATCTCGCTGGACGCCGTCCAGGAGTTCCAGCTGGTCATCGCCCCCTACGACGTCCGCCAGGGCGGCTTCACCGGCAGCAGCCTGAACGCCATCACCCGCAGCGGCACCAACGCCTTCTCCGGCTCCGCCTACTACTTCGGCCGCAACGAGGGCTTCGTGGGCAAGGGCTTCGAGGACAAGAAATACGGCAAGTTCAGCGAGAAGCAGTTCGGCTTCCGCGTCGGCGGCCCGGTCATCAAGGACAAGCTGTTCTTCTTCGTCAGCGGCGAGATGGGCGACAACAAGGTCCCGACCACCTACGTCATCGACGACAGCGGCTCCTCGAACGACTTTGGCGGCACCAGCGTCAACAAAGCCGACGCCGACCGCTTCATCAGCATCCTGAAGAGCGCGTACGGCTACGACCCGGGCGGCTACGGCGAAGGCTACAAGGAAGTCATTACCGACAACTCCAAGATCTTCGCCCGCCTGGACTACAACATCAGCGACAAGCACCGCCTGACCCTGCGCCACAACTATGTCACCGGCTCCTCGGACCGCGTCCCCTCCAAGGCGTCCAACGTGGTCTTCCCCTTCGCCGACGTCTATTATGAGCTGAACAACAAGACCAATTCCACCGTCGCCCAACTGAACAGCACTCTGGGCAACAACCTGTTCAACGAGTTGACCCTGAACTACACCACCATCCGCGACTTCCGCGCCATCGGCGACACCCTCTTCCCGCAGGTGAACGTCACCATCGCCGGCGGCTACAAGCTCACTGCCGGCACCGAGCAGTACTCGGGCGCCAACGGCCTGGACAACGACATCATCGAGATCACCGACAACCTGACCTGGTACAAGGGCAAGCACACCTTCACCATCGGCACCCACAACGAGTTCTTCAGCTTCGCCAACCTCTATATCCGCAACTATTACGGCTACTGGGAATTCGCCAGTCTGGACAACTTCGAGAAGGGCATCTCCTCGCGCTACTACCACGACTTCATCACCGCCGACCCCAAGGAGAAGTGGGTGCCCGAATTCAACGTCATGCAGCTGGGCGCCTATGCCGGCGACAACTGGGCCGTGCTGCCCAACCTGACGCTGACCCTGGGCCTGCGCCTCGACGTGCCGATCCTCAACGATATCCCGACCGCCAACCCGGTGGTCGAGCAGGTCTTCGACATCCGCACCGACCAGGTCGCCTCGGGCAACCTGCTGTTCTCGCCCCGCGTCGGCTTCAACTGGGACGTCAACAAGGACAAGAAGACCCAGGTGCGCGGCGGCATCGGCATCTTCTCCGGCCGCACCCCCTACGTGTGGATCTCCAACCAGTATTCCAACACCGGCATGGAGTTCACCCGCCTCGACATCCGCAACCCGGGTTTCCTGTTCGTACCCGACCCGCTGAACCAGCCTGAGGCCGGCGTCGGCGGCACCAGCGAGGTCGATGTCATCGACGACAAGTTCACCTACCCCCAGGTGCTGCGCACCAATCTGGCCGTCGACCGCGAGCTGCCCTGGGGCATCATCGGCACCCTGGAGTTCATCTATTCCAAGAACATCAACGAGGTCCTGGTCAAGAACCTGAACCTGCGCAAGACCGGAGCTCTGGGCCTCGGCGGCCGCATCATGTTCGCCCGCGACGTCAACAAGAGTTTCACCGACGTCATCCTGCTGACCAACACCAGCAAGGGGTACCAGTACAGCCTCTCCACCCAGTTCCAGAAGAGCTTCAACAAGGACTCCTGGGCCAACCTCACCTACACCTACGGCGAGGCCAAGGATGTCAATTCCGCCACCTCATCGCAGGCCTCCTCCAACTTCGGCTACAACCCCATCCGCTTTGACGCCAACGACCCCGAGCTCACCTGGTCCAACTATGACGTGCGCCACCGCATCGGCGCCGCCGTCTCCTACACCTTCCACTTCCTCAAGGAAGCCCCGACCAGCATCGGCCTTTTCTACGGCGGCCGTTCCGGGCGCCCCTACTCCACCACCTACAACTACTACGACGCCAACGGCGACGCCGCCGCCGGCAACGACCTGGTCTACATCCCGTCCTCGATCAACGAAGTGATCATGGTCGACTCCCGCGGCAACGTGCTGGCCGACCAGAACGCCGCCTGGAACGCCCTGAATTCGTATATCGAGGAGGACCCGGGCCTGAGCAAGTACCGCGGCCAGATCGTGCCGCGCAACTCCAGCCGCGAGCCCTGGAGCCACGCCCTCGACGCCCGCATCGCCCAGGACATCCCCATCCCCGGCCTGAAGGACCACCGCCTGCAGATCACCCTGGACGTCGTCAACTTCCTCAACCTGCTGAACAAGGAATGGGGCAAACTGTATTACGTCAGCAACCAGAACGACACCCCCTGGACCCTCACCGGCGTCGACGCCGCCACCGGCAAGCAGAAAGTCAGCTTTTCCCCCCGCGAACACCACTCGATCAGCAACCTCGCCTCGCGCTGGCAGATGCAGCTCGGACTGCGCTACTCGTTCAACTGAGTTCGACCGGAACCAAAGGAATAAAAAAACCCCGGCCCCGCGGCCGGGGTTTTTTTTTGCTTGGACTCAGGGAAGAAAAGGGAAGAGAGAGGGAAGAATGAGGGAAGAGAGAGTGGAAAAGTCCTTTCAAAGCCTCCTTCCCACTTTGTCTTCCCTCTGCCTTTCCCTCTGACTTCCCTCTCTCTTCCCTTAGACTTTACTTTCCGAGTTTGGGAATCACAATCTCCAAAAGTTTGATAAAATCGTTCTTTACCCTGTCGGCCGTCTCGGTCACCTCGCGGTGGCTGAGCGGCGCTTGCGAGATGCCGGCGGCCAGGTTGGTGACGCACGATATGCCGGCCACGCGCAGCCCCATATGCCGGGCACAGACGGCCTCGGGCACGGTCGACATGCCCACCGCGTCGGCGCCCAGGGCGGCCAGCATGCGGATCTCGGCCGGCGTCTCGTAGGACGGTCCGCTCAGGGCCAGGTACACCCCCCGGCGCGGGGCGAGGCCGATCCCGGCCGCGGCGGCGGCGATGACGTCCTGGAACTCCGGATCATAGACGGCGCTCATGTCGGGGAAGCGCGGTCCCAGGCGCTCGTCGTTGGCCCCGCGCAGGGGGTTGAGCCCCATCAGGTTGATGTGGTCGCGGATGATCATCAGGTCGCCGGGACGAAGCTCCCCGCCGATGCCGCCGGCGGCATTGGTCAGCAGCAGGCTCCGGATCCCCAGCTTGCCCAGGACGCGCACGGGGAAGACCACGTCAAGGATATCGTGTCCCTCGTAGAAGTGATAGCGCCCCTGCAGGACGGCCGCCGGCACGCCGTTGATACTGCCCAGGACCAGGCGGCCGGCATGGCCGGCGATGCTCACCTTCTTGAAATGGGGGATTTCCCCATAGGGGATGGCAACCGCATCCTCGACGCGGCCGGCGAACTCGCCGAGCCCGGAGCCCAGCACCACGCCCACGCGCGGCGCCAGCGGCGATCGCGAGCGGATGAACTCCACCGCTGCCATGATTTTCTCGTATGCTTCCATCGTGCCTCCTGGGTCCGGCCGAAACGTAGCATACGGGCCGGGGATTGTCAAAACTCCGTGATTCGTAATTTGTGATTCGTGATTCGAAACCACATTGGCCGACCTCTTGCTTTTCTCTTCCGAATCACGAATTACGTGTCACGAATCACGAAGGTCCGTTCTTCTCTTTAATGATCTCGGCGGCAATGCTGATGGCAATCTCATCCGGCGTATGGCTGTGGATGGGCAGCCCCACCGGGGCGTGCACCCTGCCCAAGGCCCGGCGGCTGATCCCCTTTTTCTCCAGGTTGGCGAAGATGCGGGCGTTCTTGGCCGGGCTGCCCAGCAGCCCCAGGTAGCGCAGATTCTTGCGCAGCAGCTGGCCCAGGACCCTTTCGTCGGCCTGGTGGCCATAGGTCATGATCACGACGTAGCTCATGCTCCCCTCCTCCACCCGGCGGCCGACGGAGCGGAAGCTGCCCACGTGCTTTTCCTGGGCGAACACATTGCTTTCCAAAGTCGCCAGGTCCTCGCGGTCGTCGATGACGCGGACATGGAAATCGAGGCCGGCCATCACCCGCGACAGGGCCAGGCCGACGTGGCCGCCGCCGATGATGGTCAGGGTCGGGCGCTGCCCCGTCTGCTCGCCGTAGGTCCAGTCGCCTGCCGACCGGGCCGAGAAGGCGCCGGCCCGCTTTTTCCCCGGCTGGAACCCCAGCCCCTGCGGGGAAAGCTGCAGCCGGCCGGGACGGTTGCGCTTCAGGGCGAAAAGCAGCGAATCAACGGCGCCGCTGTCGCCGGCGGCCAGCGGCAGCAGGGCCACCTGCTGCCAGCCGGAGCAGATCATACCCGAGCGTTTTCCCGCGGCGGCCTGGCCGGCCGTGACCTCGCGGTGCAGCAGCTTGAGCAGGCGCACGCGGCCGCTGCCGCGGGAGAGGAGCGCGGCCGCCTTGTCCACCAGGTCCTTTTCCACGGCGCCGCCGCCGATGGTGCCGTGCCGTTCGCCGCGGATCGTCACGGCCATCTTGAAACCCGGCTTGCCGGGCGACGAGCCGCCGCTGGCGACCACCAGCAGCAGCATCAGCGGCTCTCCGGCCTGGAGGCTGTCGTGGACGAATTCCCAGAAGTGGACTTGGTTCATTGGCGTCTCCTCGCGCGCAGGGCGGAGTCGAGGCGCTCCAGGTCGGCCGGCGTGTCCAGGTCAGCCAGGATGCCGGGATCGTCGACCTCGACGACGACGCTGCCGCAGCGGCGGATGATGTGCCCCAGGTTGGAGCCCGGGGGCTCGGCGAGAATGGCGGGGATGAGCGAGGCCGGCAGCAGGACCGGGTGGCCCCGGCGTTCGTTGCAGGCGGGCACGACGATGTCGGCATCGCCCCCGGCCGCCAGCAGCCGGCGCAGGACGGAGGCCTGGACCAGGGGCATGTCGCCGGGAAGGAGGAAGAACCGCGTCTCGCATACCCGGCGCACCCCGGCCTGTACCGACGAGAGCATGCCGGCGGCGAAATCCCGGTTCTCGACCAGTTCGACGCCCGGCATGCCGGCGACCAGCTTTTCGATCTGCCCGGCCCCGGATCCGGCCACGACGATCACGCGCGGGCACACCGCGGCCAGGGTCTCCAGCCCCCACAGCAGCAGGGGCTTGCCGCCCACCTCCGCCGTCATCTTGAAGACGCCGGCGCGGCAGGAGCAGCCGCCGGCCAGCAGCAGGCCGTCAACCGCAGCGCCCATCGTTTCCCCGCAACGGGCTGCGGTCGAGGTAGCGGCCCCGGCCGGCAGCGGCATCGAGCCGGCCGGCGGCAAACACCGCCGCGCCGCGGCTGAGCACGAAACGCGGCGCCCCCTGCAGTTCAAGCCCCTCGTACGGCGTGTGATCGCAGCGCTGCCATTGGCCCGCGGCGCGGACCGTCCATTTCCTGCCCGGGTCCCAGACCACCAGGTCGGCGTCGCTGCCGGCGCGGATCGCGCCCTTGCGCGGGTAGAGGCCGAACAGCTTCGCCGGCCGCGTCGCGACCAGGTCGACGAAGCGCTCCAGGGTGATCCTCCCGGTCCGCACGCCGAAGGTGTACAGCAGTCCCAGGCGGTATTCGATGCCGCCGATGCCGTTGGCGATGCGGGTGAAATCGTCGCCGGCATGGCGGCGCTTGTCCTCCAGGTCGAACGGACAGTGATCGCTGGCGACCGTTTGCGCCAGGCCGGAGGCCAGGGCCTGCCACAGGGCCTCGCGATGTTCCCCGCTCCTCAGCGGCGGGCTCATGACCGCGGCGGCGCCCGCGTCGCCGCCCGCCGCATAGAGGCTTTCATCCAAAACCAGGTATTGCGGGCAGGTCTCGGCAATGGCCGCCTGGCCCGCCTGGCGGGCGGCGGCGACGGCGTCGAGCCCCTGGCGCGTCGACACGTGCACGACATAGAGCGGAACGCCGGCCAGCCGCGCCATCAGCAGGGCCCGGGCGACGGCGTCGCCCTCCACCTCGGGCGGCCGGGAAAGGGGATGAAATGCGGCCGCGGTCTTGCCCGCGGCCAGCAGCTGCTTCTGCAGATAGGCGACCATGTCGCCCGCCTCGGCATGGACCAGGGTCAGGAATTTCAGTGCGCGGGCGGCGTCCAGCAGGGTCAGGAATTCCCGGTCCTCCAGGCCGATGGTCTCCTTGTAGGCGAGGTAGGCCTTGACCGAGCCGATCCCTTCGTGTCGGCAGCAGGCTTCCAGCTCGGGAAGCACGCGGTCGCTCCAGGCGGTCACGCTCATGTGCAGGCCGTAGTCGCACAACGACTTGCGCGCGGCGTCCTTGCGCGCGGCCAGGGCGTCGAGGAGCGATGCGCCGCGGCGCGGGGTGACGAAGTCGATGAGGGTGGTCGTGCCTCCCGCCAGCGCGGCGGCGCTGCCGCTGGCGAAATCATCGCCGCAGGTCCCCTGGGGCGTCTCCAGCCCGAGGTGGACGTGGGGGTCGATCCCGCCGGGGAAGACCACGCAGCCCGTGGCGTCCATCACGCGGTCGACCGCAGCGGGCACGGCGACCGCTTTCCCGACCGCAGCGATCGTCTCGCCTGCGATCAGGACGTCACCGCTGCGCGAGCGGCCGTCGGCAACGATCGTCCCGCCGTGGATCAGGGTCCTCATTTCAGGACAAGCCCTGCAGCAGGCCCGTGCGCTCGTTGAATTCGGCGATCATCTCGTCCCAACGCCCGACCTGGCCGAAAATGCGCGGCCAGATGCCGCGGTCGTTCCAGAGCTGGTTGAGGTCGGCGATCTCCTTGCCCTGCTGCTCGATCCAGGTGAAGTACTTCAGGTTATGGATGGCCTTGCGGTCGCTGTAGGTCAACTCCTTGAAGTGATCCTCTCCCTGGCCCCAGAGACAGCGCTCCAGGTCACAGCTCGCCTGCACCTCGGAGTAACTGCCGCGCTCGTCATGGAGTTCCTTGAGGCGCGAGGCATAGAGGTCGGAAGAGTCGGTGGCGAGGGTGATGAGCACGTCGTCTCCGGTCATCTCGAAATGCTTCGCCGTCTTTATGGCGGCCAGGACGTTGGCGATGGAGGAGATGCCCAGCAGCGGCAGGCCCGCGACCTGCTCCGCCTCCAGGCCCAGCTCGAGAAGGCGCCGGCGCCCGGCCGGCTCGTTGAACAGGCGCAACAGGCGCAGGCAGTCCTCGTCGTCGAGGGCGGCCACGGCGTCGGTATTGCGCACATTGTGGATCCAGGGTACGTGCTTGTCGCCGATGCCCTCGATGCGGTGGCCGCCGAAGCCGTTCTGCAGCAGCGTCGGGCACTGGAGAGCCTCGGAAGCCACCACCTTGAGCGCCGGGTGGCTCAGGCGCAGGGCGTCGCCGGCGGCGATGGTGCCGGCCGAGCCGGTGGCGGAGACGTAGGCGGCCAGGGCCATGCCGGGGCCGGCGATCTTCCTGAAAACCTCCTCGGCGGCGGCGGCGGTGTTGAAGTAATGCCACGCGGCGTTGCCGAACTCGTCGAACTGGTTGAAAATGACGCAATCGGGCCGCGTTTTGCGGATCTCCCAGCACTTGTCGTAGATCTCCTTGACGTTGGACTCGCAGCCCGGGGTGGCGATGACCTCGGCGCCGATCTCCTTCAGCCAGTCGAAGCGCTCGCGGCTCATCAGCTCGGGCAGGATGGCGACGGCGGTGCAGCCCATGAGGTAGGAGTCGAAGGCGCCGCCGCGGCAGTAGTTGCCGGTCGAGGGCCAGACCGCCTTGTTGTAGGTGGGATCGAACTGGCCGCTGACCAGGCGCGGCGCCAGGCAGCCATAGGCGGCGCCGACCTTGTGGGCACCGGTGGGGAACCACTTGCCGACCAGCAGGACGATGCGCGCCCGAACCCCGGTCAGCTCGCGGGGCAGTTCCAGGTAGTTGACGCCGCCGAAAAGGCCGCCCTTCTCCCGGGGCTCGTTTTTCCAGGTGATGCGGAAGAGGTTGAGCGGATGCAGGTCCCAGAGGCCGATCCCCCGCAGCCTGTCCTGGATCCCGGCCGGGATCATTCCCGGATCGCGCTGCTGGGCGAACGTGGGCAGGATGATGTTCTTTTCGCGGAAGCGGTCGACGGTCTTTTTCAGCACGGTCTGGTCGACGACGCGGTCGATGATGGGGATCATAAGAGCTCCTTTTTGCGCGAGGATATTTTCCTCTTTCATGCCGGGGGTGTCAAGGGTCAGGGAGAGGAACTCGGTGTAGGGTGTAAGGCGTAAGGTGTAAGGAAAGAGAAGAAACTGCTCCAACTCAGTACTCCATTTTAAAAAGCATGGTGGCGCTTTTAAAAAAACGCCGATGATCGATAGTATGCCTTATTCTTCCCCTGTGCCTTACGCCTTGCGCCCTGCGCCGAGCCCCTTGTTCGGTTCAATATGGTATAATTAATCATGGGAAAAATTACGCTCAGCTTCCCTGACGGCAACACGATCACCGCGCCCCCCGGCAAGAACCTGTTCGATCTCTCGCGGGGCTCCTCAGGCCTGGTGCTGGCCGCGCGCCTGAACAACGACCTGGTGCCGCTGGACGTCGTCCCGGAGCGGGACGCCCGCCTCGAGTGGGTGACCTACGGGGAGAAGGCCGGCGTGGAGGCCTACCAGCGCAGCGCCTCCTTCATCCTGAACATGGCCGTCTCCGAGCTGTACCGCAACACGCGCCTGGTCATAGGCCACTCGATCTCCTTCGGCTTCTACTACGACTTCACCTGCGGCATCCCCGTCGCCCAGGAACTGCTCAACGAGATCAGCGCCCGCATGCGCGAGATCAGCGCCAGGGACCTGCCGTTCCGCCGCCGCCTGCTGCCGCGCGCGGCAGCCGCCGATTTTTTCTCGGCCCGCGCCATGAGCGACAGCCGGCGCCTGGCCGAGCACTTCCCGGGCGAAACGCTCCAGGTCTACGAGTGCGGTGGCTTCGCCAACCTGGAGATCTACCCGCTGGCCTTTTCCACCGGCGCCGTTTCGCGCTTCGAGCTGAAGTCCTACAGCCCGGGCTTCGTCATCCTCTTCCCCGAGCCCGACGACTTCTCAGTCAACAGCCACATCGGCAAGACGCGCAAGCTTTTCCAGATCTACCAGGAGAGCAAGGAGTGGGGCAATATCCTCGGCGTCAGCGACGTGGGGCGCCTGGACCAGATCATCGCCCGTGACAGCGTCTCGGAGATCATCAAGGTGGCCGAGGCGCTGCACGAGAAGAAGATCGCGCGCATCGCCGACGCCATCACCGAGCAGCGCGACGACCTGCGCCTGGCGCTGGTCACCGGCCCGTCGGCCGCCGGCAAGACCACCTTCTGCAAGCGCCTCTCGGCGCAGCTGCAGGTCAACGGCATCCGGCCGCTGGCCCTCTCCATGGACAACTACTTCGTCGACCGCGAAGCCTGCCCGCGCGACGAGAGCGGCGAGTACGACTTCGAGGCCCTGGAGGCCCTCGACCTCGACCTCTTCAACCGCCACCTTTCCGACCTGCTGGAGGGACGCGAGGTGCCCGTGCCCAAGTTCGACTTCGAGACGGGGCGGCGGGCCCGGGGCCACCGCCTCACCTGGCTCGAGGACGACCAGGTGCTGCTGGTCGAGGGCATCCACGCCCTCAACCCGCGCATCAGCGCCTCGGTCGAGGAGCATTACAAATTCCGCATCTACATCTCGGCGCTGACGCAATTGACCATCAACGACCACAGCCGCATCTCGACCACCGACACGCGCATGCTGCGGCGCATGGTCCGCGACAGCCGCTACCGCAACTACAGCGCCGCCCAGACCCTGAAGCGCTTCCCCTCGGTCATCCGCGGCGAGCGCCGCAACACTTTCCCCTTCCAGGAGAACGCCGACGTGATGTTCAACTCGGCGCTGGTCTACGAGCTGGCGGTGCTGCGCGACCTGGCCGTGCCGCTGCTGGAGGCCATCCCGCGCGACGACGAGGCCTATCCCGAGGCGCAGCGGCTGCGAACCTTCCTGATGCTCTTCCGGCCGGTGGCCGCCGACGAGGTGCCCCCCACCTCGATCCTGCGCGAGTTCATCGGCGGCTCCAGCTTCCGCTACTGAGCCATCCGGCTCCAGAGCCGCGCGGCCCCGGCGCGGGTCAACGCCAGCACCTCCGCCTCGTTGACGGTCAGGACGCGATGGTTCTCCACGATCAGCCGGCCGCGGGCGATGACGCCGTCGACGTGGCAGGCGTTCATGCCGTAAAAAAGATGGCTGAGGAAATTCTCCTCGTTCAGCGGCGTGGGCGCGGGGTAGTCCAGCACGACCAGGTTGTTCTCGCCGTCGCCGGCAAAGCCGTTCTCGGACAGGTAGTCGTGGACGCGGCGCAGGCGCGAGTAGATCTCGGCCAGGTCGGCCCGCTCGGGGTCGATGCCGCTGAAATAGGCCGCCTGGGCCGAACGCAGCATGTCGGAGTGCATGCCGTCGGTGCCCAGCATGACGCGGCTGCTCAAGCCCTCGCCGCGGAAGAGGCCGACGCGGTTGTTCAGGTTGCTTTCCATGTTCTCCGCCACCCAGGCCGGAGAGCCCTTGAGAATGGCCCGCTCCTCCTTGTCCAGGTGCAGCCCGTGGACCAGGATGGTGCGGGAGAAATCCAGGACGCCGGCCTCATGGAAGCGCTCGACCACCCGGCAGCCGTAGTGGGCGTAGGTCGTCTCCTGGTCGACGGCGTCCTCGGCGGCGTGGACGTGGATGCCCGACATGTACTTGCGGGCCAGGGCGACGGACTTCATCAGCAGATCGTCGCCGACGGTGAACGAGGCATGCAGTCCCACCAGGCAGGGCTTGCCGGCGGCCAGGCGGTTGCCGGTTTCGGCCAGCCCCTTTTCGCTGGCGGCAACGCCGTCGCGGTCCGACAGCTCGAGGCAGGGCAGCACGCCGACGCCCACCTCGGCGAAGGCGCCGGCGATGGCATCCAGCGAACCTTCAACGGCATTGGGCGAGGAATGGTGGTCGATGATATAGGTGACGCCGCAGCGGGCGCACTGCAGCGCCGTGGCCAGGGCCGACAGCAGGACCAGCTCGGGGTCGAGGGCGCGGTCGAGCTTCCACCAGACGTATTCCAGCTTCTGGGCGAAGTCGGCGGGGGGCTTCACCGGCGGCGGCATGCCCCGGGAAAGGGCCGAGTAAGCGTGATGGTGGCCGCAGGCGAAGGAGCGCGTGACCAGCTTGCCGAGGCATTCCAGCACCCGGTCCCCGGGACCTGGATCAACGGGCACCGCGGCGACGAATTCAATCCCGCCGTCGTCGCCCTCGTCCACCCGCAGGTGGCCGCGGGTGAATTTCAGGGTTCGCCAGTCGACGTAGGTCGCGTCGCGCAGGTAAAGGCTCATTTTGTTTTCTCCCGCCTCGCCAGCGGCAGCCGGAAGCGGCGCCTGCCGTCGAAGAGGCACAGGGCATTGGCGACGGCGGCGGCGGTCGGCACCAGCCCGATCTCGCCCACCCCCTTGGCGCCGTACGGGCCGTATTCATCGGCCACCTCCACCGCGATCACCTCGACCGCGGGCACGTCGCCGGCCTTGAGCAGCCCCAGGTCGGCCATGCGGCCTCCGGGCAGGCCTTCCTGCAAAGGCAGGTCCTCGGTCAGGGCATAGCCCAGCCCCATGGCCACCGCCCCCTCGATCTGCCCTTCGAACAGGGTGGGGTTGACCACCCGGCCGGCATCGTGGACGGCGACGATCCGGGTCACCTTCCCCTGGCCGTCGAGAACGACCAGTTGGGCGGCGTAACCGTAGGAATAATGGGTAACGGCGCGGCCGTCCGCCTGCGGCAGGGTCGTCCAGTCGCAGCGCCAACACCCCGGGTAGATCCGGCCGGCCAGGGCGGCGAGCGGCATCTCGCCCAGGTCGCGCTTCAGCGCCGCGCAGGCGTCGATGAGGGCGTTGCCCACCAGCGAAGTGGCGCGGGAGGCTGTGGTCATGCCGCTGCGCGCTTCATCGGCGGTATCAACGCGAACCTCCATGATCGCCGGGTCGAGGCCGGTCTCCTGGCTGACCACCTGGCGGGCCACGGTGTGCACCCCCTGCCCCATCTCGGTCCAGCCGTGTCGGATGACCAGCTTTTCCCCGGATACGACCTCGATCTTCACCTCGGAATCGTCGCTGATGCCGTTGCCGATGCCGGTGTTCTTGATGCCGCAGGCGAGGCCGGCATTGGCGGCCGCATAGAATCTGTCCTTCAAGGCCAGCAGGCAGGCGCGCACGCCGACCCCTTTTCCCAGCACCTGGCCGCTGGCCGTCATGCGCCCGGCATCCAGGGCGTTGTCGTAGCGGAATTGCCAGCGGTCGAAGCCCCCTTTTTCGCAAAGCATGTCAATGCAGCTCTCCATGGCGAAGGTCACCTGGTTGACGCCGAAGCCGCGCATGGCGCCGCAGGGGACGTTGTTGGTGTAGACCGCCCGGGCCTCGATGTCGGCGGCCGGGACGTGGTAAGCGCCGCTGGCATGCCCGGCGGCGCGTTCCAGCACCTTGGCCCCCACCGAGGCATAGGCACCGGTGTCGCCGATGATCCGCGCTTGCAGCGCCGTCAGCTTCCCCTGGCGATCGCAGCCCAGGGCGTACTCCATGACGAAGGGATGGCGCTTGGGATGCATGCGAATGGATTCGGGGCGGTCCAGGCGCACGCGCACCGGCTTCTTCAGCCGCAGGGCGAACAGGGCGGCGTGGCCCTGCACGGTGATGTCTTCCTTGCCGCCGAAGCCGCCGCCGTTGGCCACCTGGATGACCCGCACCTTCTTTTCGGGCAGCCCCAGCAGCGAAGCCACCTGGCGCCGGTCCTCGTAGACTCCCTGTCCCTGGGAGTACAGGCGCACGCCGTCCTCCTCGGGCAGGGCGACCGCCGCCTCGGTCTCAAGAAAAGCATGTTCGATCATCTGCGTGCGGAACGTGCCCGCGGCGGTGAAAGCCGAGGCGGCCAGCAATTTTTCGGCGTCGCCTCCACGGCGAATGACGCATTTCTCGAGCAGGTTGCCCTGTTCGTGGACGCGGATGGGGCTCTGCTCCGCTTGCCGCATGTCGGTCAGCGGCTCCAGAACCTCATAGTTCACCCCGATGGCGGCGGCGGCGGCGCGGGCCTGCGCCTCGGTCTCGGCGACCACCCCGGCCAGGACATCGGCACCCGTGCGGGTCGTCTCGCCAACAGCGACCATCAGCGGCCAGTCAGCGACGATCAGTCCCGTATGCCGCTGGCCGGGGATGTCGGCGGCGGTGAATACATTCAGCACGCCGGGCAGGGCCCGCGCTTTTTCCGTGTCGATGCTGGTGACGACGGCGCGGGCATGGTCGGAGAACCTCAGGGCGCCGAAGACCATGCCGGGGAAGCGCAGGTCGGCGACGAACGGGCGGCGCCCCACGGCCGTTTCCCAGGCCTCGTATTTCTGCTGGCGGCCGCCGATCCCCCGGTAGGGGTCGGGAGCGGCCGTTGCTTCCCCGGCCAGCAGACGGGCGGCATGCTCGATGGCCTCGACGATCTTGACATAGCCGGTGCAGCGGCAGACGTTCCGCTTCAGGGCGTCCAGGATCTGCCGCCGGTCGGGATGCGGATTCTCCTGCAGCAGGATCTTGGTGCGCATGAGGAAGCCGGGAGTGCAGAAGCCGCACTGGACCGCCCCCTTGCCGACAAAGGCCTGGCCCAGAATCTTCAGCAGGTCTTCGGGCAATCCCTCCAGGGTGACGACCCGGCCGGCGGCGACCTTCTTCATGCGTGTGACGCAGGATAGGGTCGGCCGGCCGTCAAGCTCGACCAGGCAAGCGCCGCACGCCCCCTGCCCCGAGCAGCCGTCCTTGACCGAGGTGATCCCCATGTCCTCGCGCAGAAATTCAAGCAGGGAGCGTTTTTCGTCGCCTTCATATTCGACCGGCGTGCCGTTCAGCTCAAAGCGGATCATTTTGTGATTATATCATATTGCCAATTCGTGTTCGGCGTGAAGGGGACGGCAGACGACATTCGGAAAGTACATGTTATCATGATGGGCAATGGGGGACGATGGAGGCGGAGCGGCAAAGGCTAGTGCAGGAAAAAATGCCCGAGGAACTCACCGGCTGCCTCCACTCTGTCTCATTGCCCATCGGCCTCCTTGCCTCGTCTGCCTCGACGCAGTCTGCTGCCCTTCAGCGCGTTGTAATTTTCCGGCGCCGGCACTATAATCGGGCGGGGAAACCGATGGCCACATTGACCTTCACGATCGACGAGGCGCTGAGCATCCTGCGCGCCAATCACCTGATGCCCGAGTCCATCCGCGACGTGAAGGCCGACCGCGCCGGGCTGCTGGTGACCGTCCCCGGCGGCATTGTCATCAGCGTGCACCGGGAGTTGTTCTCCGGGGGCGTCCTGGAGTTATCCTTTGCCTCGAGCAGCTGGGCCTTCAAGCTCGCCGACTCCCTGGGCAAGGTCGACACGGTGATCGACGATGCCATCCGCGATTTCCCCTACATCCGCCGCCAGGGCCGGTCGCTCTTCATCGACCTGAACTGGGCCCTGCAGAGCCGGGTCAAGGGCATGCAGGTCAGGGATTTTGACCTGAGCGATGGCGCCGTACGCATAGAGGTCAGTTAGACTCAAACGCAGCCAGGTGTTGGCGCTGGTGATCGTGACCGTGCCGGCCGACAAGCCATCCTCAATCCAGTTCCATTTGGAGAATGCTTTTCTCAGATCCGCCAGCGTCCCTGGTTCCGGCCAGGCTGCCACTTGAAGCTTTGTCTTTTCAGGAGCGGAATGAAGGATGGCGGGCGGCAGCAAAATTGACGATGCGGCTGCCCATTTCGCCGTAGGAATAACCGGCATCGGCGGCGGCCTGCGTCAGCGAGGTCAACGGGTTGATGTCGGGATTCGGGTTGATATCGATGACATTGAAAACGCCGTTGCGCAAGCGGACGTCAATGCGCCCGTAGTCGCGGCAGCCGGCGGCGCGGTAGGCGGCCAGGACGATGCGTTCGAGCTCCCCCGCCTCCGCGGGGTCCAGCTCCGCCGGCACGTGCAAGGCGATCTTCTCGTAGAGCCGGGACTTGGGATCGTACTTGGCCTCGTAGGTGAACAGACGTTCGCGGATGTCGGTCAACTCGCCGTAGTCCATTTCCGTCGCGGGCAGCGAGGAAACCTTGCCGTTGCCCCAGGCCGCCTGGTGGAGCTCGCGCCCGTCGATGAACTCTTCGACCAGGGCGGGCTGGCGGTGAGTGTCCAGGATGAAGCCGACGCGGCGCTCGAGCTCGGCGGGCGAGGTGACGACCGACTCGGTCGAGATGCCGATGCTGCAGTGTTCGTGGGCCGCCTTGACAATGGCCGGGAAGATGTCCCAGCCGGCCGCATCGGGAGCGTTGAAGACGGCCCAGGGCGGCGTGGGCAGGCGCGCCTCGTCCAGTAGGCGCTTGACCCGCGGCTTGTCATAGGAAAGCGACAGCACATCGCGCGAGGAGCCGGTGAAGACGAAGCCCAGATGTTCCAGCACGGCAACGACGTCCGCTTCGCTGCGCGAGACGCCGGGGAGCTGCTCGCACCAGTTGAACACGATGTGGGCGCCGGGGTCGAAGCCGCTCAGGCGCTCCGCCAGGCGGTCGTCCTCGAGCGTCACAACCTCGAGGGGATGGCCCACTTCCCTCAGGGCGTCGGCAAGCGCCGTGACATCTTCCCGGGTCTCGCTGCGCTCCTCCGGCGTCCACTCGGGGTTCAGGTTGTGGAGCAGCAGGACGGGCAGGTCGCGACGCAGTTCAGCCATCGCCCCTGAGCGTCGCCAGCAAACGCAGCGAATTGTCTCTCGAGAAATATATTTCTCCGCTCATTATTTTCAGTATAACAGATCGCATTGATTCACTTCAAGAAAAATCTGATTTTTAAATAGGAAAGATGATGAAAAAGAAAACTCGAGAGGCTGAGCAAGGCACGCGGATCTTGATTGGCCGTCCCAACGTCCTCCTGCCCCGGGTGATCATCGTCGACCGCGGCGGCCGCCATCTGGGAACGACCCACCGCAGCGGGCCGCCGGCGCTTCTTCCCTCTGTGCCCGCGATGGGGTACAATCTATCCCGTCCGCGTTCCCGGAGGTGCCCCATCCAGCGGCTTCAGAGCATGCTTGCAGCGTTGCGACCGCACTTCGCCTCGCTGCGCTCCCGCGCCATGCCGGTGCTGAAGATCGTGCAAGGGCGTTCGGCGGCGCTGCGGCGCTTCCTGGCCAGGGAGCGGACGCGCAAAGCCCTGCGCCGCGCCGGGCTGATCACGCTGGGCATCGCCGTTGCGCTGGCCCTGGCGTTCTTTGCCTTGCGCAACGCCGTTTTGCGCGGTGTCCTGGACGGCAGGCTTCGCTCCTTCGCCCGGGGCAACCCCGGAACGACCGTCGAGGTGGGCACGGCGAGATTCTTCGGCCTGGCCGGGGTCGAGCTGCGGAAGATCAGGCTGCAGGCTGACGACGGCTCCCTGGCTGTTTCCCTGGGCCGGGCGCTGGTCGCCGTGGACCCCGGCAAGATGCTGCTGGGCCGGGTGCTTCCCCGGCGTTTGACGCTGAGCGACCTGCAGGTCGACCTGCGGCCGGGGAACGCCCCGCCGGCGCCGGCTTCTGCGGGCATGCGGAGGGAGGCCGAGGCGCAGGCGAAGAAAGAGCCGCCGGGTGCCGATGGCCCCGCGCCGGACTACGGGGCTCGGGCCGCCCGCCTGCTCGATGTGGTTTTCCGCCTGATCCCCGACAGCGTGGAGATCGACCGCCTCACCCTGCACAGCGTCATCGACGGCGTTCACCAGGCTCTCTATGTCCCGCGCCTCGAGTTCCGGGGACCGGCCTTCGAAACGACGCTGGAGGTGTTCGATCAGGGCCGCAAATGGGCCTGCCGGGTCAAGGGCCGGATCGAGCGCGACCGCAAGCGCCTGGAGCTCCGCCTGCACCCGCGGCAGGCACCGGGGGGTTCGCCCCTGCCGTTCAGCGACAGGCAATGGGGGCTGAAGCTCGGCTTCGAATCGGCGAAGATCGTACTGGCCAGCCGCGGCCGCCGCCGGGGAGTGCTGGGCCTTGACGGTTCGCTGGCCGTCAGCGGACTGGCGCTGTACCATGCGCGCATCGCCGCCGATGACGTCCTCCTCCCCATCGTCTCCCTCGATTTCACCCTGGACATCGGGCGCGATCATTTCGAGCTGCGGAAGCCGACCCAAGCCCGGCTCCACAAGCTCCGCTTCCAACCGGCCATCCATTTCCAGACCCGGCCGGCCCGGCAGCTGCGGCTGCATATACCCGAAACGCGCTTCGCCGCCGGCGACCTGTTCGCCTCGCTGCCGGCCGGACTCTTCACCCGCCTGGCCGGCATGCGCACCAGCGGCGAGCTGGCCTTCCACCTCGACTTCGCCATCGATCTCTCGCGCCCCGAGGATCTCGAGCTCGACGTCGATCTGACGAAGCGCGCTTTCCGCATCCGCCGCTTCGGCAACGCCGATCTCCGCCACTTCGCCGGCCCCTTCCTCTACACGGCCTACGAGGAGGACCGGCCGCTGCGCTCCTTCGTGGTCGGCCCCGAGAATCCCGACTTCGTCCCGCTCGCGGACTTCCCCGACTTCCTGAAATACTCGGTGATGATCTCCGAGGACGGCGCATTCTTCAGCCACAACGGGTTCCTGCTCGAGCCGTTCAAGAACTCGATCGCCGCCAACCTCAAGGCGGGTCGCTTCGTGCGCGGCGCCAGCACCATCTCCATGCAGCTGGTCAAGAACCTCTACCTGCGCCGGCACAAGACCGTCGCCCGCAAGCTGGAGGAGCTGCTCATCACCTGGCTGATCGAGGAGAACCGCCTGGTCTCCAAGGAGCGCATGCTGGAGACCTACCTGAACATCATCGAGTGGGGGCCGGGCGTCTACGGCGCCCGTGAGGCGGCGCGCTACTACTTCGCCAAGGAACCCGCGGCGCTGACGCTGGCCGAAGCCATTTTCATGGCGGCGATCATCCCGCGGCCCAAGCGCTTCGCGGGCTTTTTCGACGACGAAGGCCGGCTGCGCCCCTGGCTGCAGAGTTATTACATTGACGTTTCGCGCAAGATGCTGGCCCGTGGCTGGATCAGCCAGTTCGACAGCGACACGCTGCTCCCCGACGTGACCCTCAGCGGCCCGGCGCGGATGCTGCTCAAGGGAGCCGTGGTGGAATCCGCGCAGCCGGAGGACCTGGTCGCGGAGGAGATCCGGTAGAGACCGGCGTCGGCGACGCTGTACTCGGCACAAGGCGGATGACGCGAGGTTCAAGGTGAGAAAACTTCATTCAATGGTATTTTTCACCCAATGATCTCATCCGCTGTCTTCCCGGCGCCTTATGCCCGGCACCTGGCGCCAGTTGCTATAACCTCTCCCTGCCCTCATCAACGGCAACGCCGGCCAGCCGGCTCTCGTCGATATCGATCTCCAGCCACCTCTCGAGCGCGGCGATCACTGCGCCCTGCTGGTCCAAGTCCCTGATCTTCACGCCGTGGTTGGCGCCGGGCTGCACCAGCTGCAGGGCGTCGAGCCCGGGCGCGGGGTCGAGCGCGGCCGCCGTCCAGGGATCGTTGCCGCCATAGATATAGATGATGCGTTCCCCCTGGTTCCTGAGCCAGGGGACGACCGCCGCCATGACCTCGGACCGGAACTTCATGTCCACTCCCTGCGGGGCGAAGGAGCGGTAGCTGGGATCGGGCACCGCCTCCAGGAGCGAGCCGAGATGGTCGAACCAATAGGGACAGTATCCGATCTCGGTATAGGCCTGGTAGAAGAGGGGGCGGCAGTACGAATAGCCGGCAGCGGCATAAAAGGAGAGAGGCGAAACACCGACCAGGTGATCGAACAGCTCCAGGTCAGAGGCGCTCTCGGCGGGAATGGGACCGCAGTCGCCGCTGCCGTACTGCCAGAAGGCGAAGGGATACTCGACCACCGCGTACTCGAAGGCCTCGACCTCGCTGAAGACGGTGAATTGATATCCCCTCTGCAACGCATGCTCATGGACCAGGGCCAGCATGGCCCCCCGGCGCCCGAGCACCTCGTGCTGGAAGCGGCGGATCTTCTCGCGGCAGGCCGGTGTCCCCTGCGAACGCAGGAAGGGGACGAAGCGGGGATCGTCGGCCTGCTCCATGATCGGCGCCACGTAGGCGATCGTGGCCGCGACGTCGCCGGGATGATAGAAGCGGTAATAGAGGGCGGTCATCCCCCCCTTGCTGGCGCCGCTGCTGACCCACTTGCCGGGCAGTACGCCCGCCAGCTTCTCCCGCACCCGGTGCTGGTCGGCGGCCGCCTGGGCGGTAGTGAGGAACGTCCAGTCGGTCGCTGACGGGACGGCGTCGGGAAAATAGCGGTGGACCAGCAGCACCTGGTTGGCCTGCAGCAGGGCGGCCGGCTCGCTCTCATAGTTGCGCGAGACGCCGTAGCCCGTGGTGTAAAAAACAGTCGGCGCATCCTCGTCGCGGAAAGAGAGGTAGAGGCGCTGTTGGAATGTCCCCCGGGACAGGGCGCCATGGTCGATGTCCTGGGTGAGATCGACCTGGAACGCCTGGGCGAAGCCGGGAAGCGGGGTGATGGCCGTCGCCGTGATACCGGGGATCCGCTGCAGCCGCTCCAGGAGCGTCAGCTCTTCTTCCCGGCGGCAGGAGAACAGGACCAAGAGCAGCAACGGCAAAACAACCAGCAGTCGCTTGCGGATCATGGGGTGCTCCTGGGCCTATTTTAGCACTCGTAGCCATAATCATTCAAATCGCGGCTAATCCCTGCATCGGGCGGTGACATGGCCGGCCCGCCGCTGTGTTTCAGTAATGGAGGGAAAACCGCTCCAAGGAGGATACCATGAAACAAAGAACATGCATCGCCGTGCTGTGCCTGCTGGCGCTGCCGGCCCTGGGGCTGGCGCAGTCGTACCTGCTGCAGGGGCCGCCGGCGGAGAAAGGCCGGCTCACGCTGCGCTATTTCTGGCCGCAAAAGGGCATCGCTGAGAGGGAGGGGCCGCAATTCCTGAGCGGGCTATTCGACCTGTCGGCGAGCTTCCGCGCCGGCCAGCGCTGGAACGTCATCGTCGCCGTTCCCTACCTGAACTTCAAGCGGACCTACACGAACTGGGAAGACATCCGCGTCAGCGAGTCGGCGCGCGGGCTGGGCAACGCCTCGATCGCCGTGGAGATGCTGCTGGACAAAACGGAAGGCCGGCATACCGGTCTTACGGCCGGCGTTTACCTGCCGACCCTGGCCCGCAGGGATCGCAGCGATCAGTACTGGGACGATCCGTATTACCAGCTGGCAGAGATCGGCGTCGCTGCCGACTATGCCGAATTCCCGAAAGCGCTCGATGCCACGACGCCCTTCGCCCGCATCGCCCATTACCGCGATTGGAAAAACGGGTGGCATGCCGGGCTGGAAGGCGGGGCGTTCCTCATGCTGCCGCGCGGCGGGGACCTTCGCCCACTGTACCTCCATTACGGCGCAGCCGCCGGGAAGAGCGCCGGCCCGATCCGCCTGCAGGCCGAGGTCCGCGGCAGTGTCCACATCGCCGGCTTCGTCGACGAGGTCTACATCCGCCTGAACCACCAGGTGGCGCTGGGCGCCGAATGGGGCCAGGGCAGGCTGCGGCCGGGGGTGTTCTACACCATGTTCCTCGATCGCTGGTCAAGGGAGGACAGCAGCGGCGCCCTCTGCCTGCGGCTGCAGTACGAGCTGTAAGCGGTACGGCGCCGGCGGCGGGTGACGAGGACCTGCAGGCGGCAAGAGCGCCGAAAGATCAAGCGCCCTCTGTCGCACTGCCGCCGCAGCCTCACCACTTGCCGCATTTCCATGTGATCCGAGCCGTCATGCTCCATCGAGCCCGGATCCGTTTTGCCCCGACGGTCCTTTTCTGTTATAACAGCACCATGGAGAAAAAAGCGGATCCGTCCCGGGTAGTGATCCTCGGCGGCGGCGCCATCGGCTCGGTGCTCGCCGCGGCGCTGGCGCAAAAGCCCGGACAGGAGACGGTCCTGGTCGGCCGCCGCGACCACGTGCGGGCCGTTAATGAAGCCGGGCTGACTGTCGAAGGGATGTTCACAGGGGCGGTCCGGCTCCAGGCCAGCGAGGCGGTCGACTTCCCCCTGGAAGACGTCCTGCTCATCGTAACGGTCAAGGCCGTTGATCTCGAGGCGGCGCTGGCGGACGTCGTCCCCTTCCTGCGGCCGACGACGGCGCTCCTGCTGCTGCAGAACGGCCACGGCATCAGGAAGCTCGCCCTGGAGGCGCTGCGCGGCTCGCCGGCGCGCCCGCAGAGCGTCTTCATCGGCATCGTGGCCATGGGAGTGACCTTCATCGCCCCGGGGCACGTGCGTTGCTTCGGCGGCAACATCCGCGTCGAGCCCGCCTTCGCCGCCACGCCGTTCTTCGGCCTGCTGCAGGGCCTGGCGGTTAACGTCGTGGAGAGCAGGGACATCCGCAGGGACCTCTGGACCAAGCTGCTGGTCAACGCGGTGATCAATCCTCTCTCGGTCCTGCTGCAGGGGCACAACCGCCTGGTCGCCGCGGAACGCTTCGACCCCCTCAAGGCGCCGATCCTGGCCGAGGGCTGCGCCGTGGCGGCCGCCGAGGGCGTGGCCCTCAAGATCGACCCCGCCTTCGTCAACCGCTTCGTCACCTCGGACAACATCACCTCCATGCTCCAGGACTTCCGCCGCGGCCGGCCGACCGAGATCGACTTCATCAACGGCGCCATCGTGAAGCTGGGCGAGAAGCATGGCATTCCGACGCCGGTGAATGAGTTCGTCACGGCGCTGATCAAGGCGCTGGAATCACTAAGATAGAAGAAATAAGGTTCGACGTTCGAAGTTCGATGTTCGACGTTGAAGAAAGAAAATAAACAGCAATGGAGTCGACCTCATGCTGTTTTCCAATACTTCGAACCTCGAACGTCGAACTTCGAACTTCTACTTACTTTTCTTCATGTCTGGCATATGCCTTTTCCAGCGAATGCCTGACCAGCGGCCATAGCGCCGTCGGCAGTCCGAGGCCGATGATCAGCGGATGCAGCGCGGACAGGTCGAAGGCGAAGGCCATCCGCGTGCCGAAGACGAAGGGATAGAATTGCCAGAACTCGAGCCAGAACACCGCCTGCACGATGAGGCACAGGGCGCAGCCGCGGCGCATCCTGAACGCCTGGTAGGCAACCGAGAACAGGGTATAGGGCAGGGTAAAGAGATTGAACAGCCCCAGGTAGAGCGCCTGGTAATAGAAGCCGGGGGTAAAAGCGGAAATGAGCAGCACCAGCAGCGTGCCGGAGAAGTAGAGCACGCCGAGGTCGGCCGTATGGACGAGGCCGAGCACCATTCCCGCCGGCGAATCGATGACCCGCTTGCAGTCGAACCAGGGATTCCTGGGACAGAACCTCCGGAAGACGGGCGCGTCCACCGTCCCCAGCACCAATACGAATGAGGCGAGCAATCCGACGACCTTCAGCAGCAGGATGAGGACGCAGAGCTGCTCGTTGCCGCCGTGGAGGTAGAGGCGTACGAAAAAGTAGCCCAGCAGCAGCGCCAGGCCGGTGGATGAAAGGATGAGCGCGACGAAAGGCTTTCGCTGAACAGGCATGATTGATTATAACACAGAGTTCGACGTTCGACGTTCGACGTTCGACGTTAAAGAAAGCGGTCGTTGACATTTTTTATCCCTCCTCGTAAAATTAATTTTCAGGAGGTCGTTCATGAAAAAAATGACATTCACCGCCTTGGCAATTCTTTTCCTGGCGATCTTCCTGTTTTCCGGACCGGGCGAGATGATCAAAAAAATGGCCCTGCCTTCGCCCTGCACGACCGGGCTGGCCTTCGACGGCCAGGCCTTCTGGACCGTGGACCGCGACAGCGACAAGCTCTACCGCATCGACGCGGCCGACGGCAAGGTGCTGGCGACCTTTGACGCCCCCGGTTATTTCTGCACCGCCCTGGCCTGGGACGGCAAGGCCCTCTGGGTGGCCGACATGGACTTCACCAACACCTCCGCCGAGGACTACTGCGGCAAGATCTACCAGGTCGACGCCGCCAGCGGCCGCATCCTGAAGGTGATCATGGCCCCGGCCTCCGACCCCCAGGGGCTGGCCTGGGACGGCGCCGCGCTGTGGGTTTCCGACAACGGCACCCGGGAGATCTTCCAGATCAGCCCCGATGACGGGACGACCATGCGCACGCTGAAGGCGCCCGCGGCGGACCCGCGCGGCCTGGCCTGGGACGGGAATTATCTCTGGCTGGCCGATCGCTCCCAGGACGAGCTCTACCGCATTGATCCGGTCAAGGGGCGCGTCATCATGGTCCTCCCTGCCCCCGGCCCCTATCCCTGGGGCATGACCTGGGCCCAGAACAGCCTGTGGGTCTCCGACTACCAGGAAGACGGGATCGCCCAGGTCGCCGTCTTCGCCGTCGGCACCTTTACGCGCGCCAAGGAGCGGAACGCCCTGGTCACCATCACCCACGACGTGATCAACTTCGGCCCGGGCACGGTGACCGGCCTCGACGTCTACCTGGCCCTGCCCAAGGATCGTTCCACCCAGGAGATCCTGGCCATCGACTTCCCGCAGGCTCCGGACGACAGGCTGACCGACCGCTGGGGCCAGGAGGTCGCCCGCTTCCGCAAGGCCGCCCTCCAGCCCGGTGAACGCGCCCTGACCCGCATGCACGTGAAGGCGAAGATCTACGACGTGACCTACCACCTCTTCCCGGAGAAGGCCGGCACGCTCAGGGACATTCCCGCCGACGTGCGCGGCCGCTTCCTGGCCGACGACGACAAGTACCGCCTCAAGGACCCGGTCATCCAGGCCGCGGTCAAGGAGGCCGTCAGCCGTCCCGACAATCCCTACTGGATCGCCCGCGACATCTATGACTACCTGCACGGACGCATGGTCTACCAGCGCATCGGCGGCTGGGATATCGCCCCTACGGTGCTGCAGCGCGGCTCCGGCTCCTGCTCGGAGTATGCCTTCGTCTACATCGCCATGTGCCGCGCCGCGGGGCTGCCGGCGCGCTACGCCGGCTCGGTGGTCGTGCGCGGCGAGGCCGCCAGCTTCGACTTCGTCTACCACCGCTGGGTGGAGGTCTACCTGCCCGGCTACGGCTGGGTGCCGGTCGATCCCAGCGGCGGCGATCAGGACTCCCCGCGCGACCAGGCCATGTACTTCGGCCACCTCGACAACCGCTTCCTGATCACCACCGAGAGCGGCGGCGGCTCGGAATACCTGAAATGGGACTACAACACCTCGGAAAGCTGGCAGGCCGACGGCCGCGTGCAATTGCGGCTGGAGATGATCGCCGACTGGGAGCCGGAGAAGAAGTAGTCCAAGCCCGAAACGGCAGCCGCTGGACGTTGGACGTCAGCAAAGCCAAGGATATCGCTTGGACGAGCTATCTTCGCGGCGGGGTTTCCTGCCGGCCACTACCGCCTGACGACTGGCGCCTGCATCTTGATGACCAAAACGGCGCAGGTGATCTTGTTCTCCAGCCACTCGTTCTCCTTGACTTGGCGGCGAATGTAGTCTTCGAACATCTGCCGCTTCTCCGGATGCAGCGCCACGAGCTCACGGCAGCGCTTTTCCAGGTCGCGGAACAGCGCGTCGTCCATCTCCTTCATCTCTTCATGGCCCACGACGACCTCCTCGGCCAGCTCCATGCCAGCGGCGGCGATCTGGCGCAGCAGGTCGCCGCGGCGGACGACCAGCGGGTGGACATGGGGGCTGTCATCGGCGATATAGCCGTCATCGATCACGACCATTCCCCCTTGACGCAGGTGGGGGGAGAGGATCTCCAGCGTAACGCGGTGATCCCCGAAAACCGGGCCGATCGCCCCCAGGACAATGACGTCGAAGCGGCCCAGTGACCGTATCCTGGCGCGGATGTCCTCCGTCTCGAAACGGCACAGGCGGTCGACGCCGAGTTCGCTGGCCTTGGTACTGGCGAACTCGATGAAATCACCGATGGCGTCGATCCCCAGACAGCGGCAGCCGAATTCCCGGGCCAGCTTCACCGCGACGGCCCCTTTGCCGCAGCCCAGGTCGAGGACGTTGAGCCGTTCGTGCTGCTGCAGGTGACGGCGCACGAGGCCGATGACCGTTTCAGCCGGCGTGCCGATCTCCCAGGCATCCTGCAGGATATAGGGCAGGAAGGGCACGATGGCAACGTCGGAGCCGTCCATGGCCTGGGCCACGCTTTCTTCCAGGGTTTTCATGGTCTTGATGATAGATCAACTGGCCTTCAGGGGCAAGCGACGGAGGGAGTAGTCAGTGGACGGCAGTCAGTAGAAAACCCTGAAAGTAAAATATTCAGCGGATTAATCCGGAGATTGCCTTTCTACTGACTTCTAACTACCAACTGCTGACTACTCTTCTCCGGCTCCTCCCGGCCACGGCTTCATCCGGAACCAGCCGTTCAGCAGGGAAACGAGCCAGAAGAGGAGCATGAGGCCGGCACCCAGGGCCAGCGCCGGCCAGACGCCCAATTCGATGATCAGGAAGGGGGCGGTGGCGGTGACCAGCCCGCCGCCCAGGAGCGGCTCGTAGATCATCTGCTTGAAGCCGAAGGCCTCGGCCGTGCCGGTGTCGTACAGCGGGTCGACCAGCCGCAGCAGCAGCAGGCCGATGGCCGTTACGCCGCTCTGCATGCCGTACTCGGTAATGCCGCGCTCGAGCCAGTGCCGCGGGAACATGCGCCTCGCCAGCACGGCCAGGGCAAAGAATAGCCAGGCGATGCCCACGGCCATCAGCAGCAGGAACGGCCAGAGATTGGCCACGAAAAGGTCGAGGCGCATGGTGGCGATGGCCGCCACCACCAGCAGGTCAATGGAAAAACCGAGGATGCGCTCGAAAGTGTCGCGGTCGAAGTAGCGGTCGACGCGCAACGGCCGAGCCAGCGCCTGGATGAACAGGCCGCCGATCATGGCCAGGGGAAAGAGCGGGAAGCCGCGCAGCAGCGGGTGCAGGGCGCGCACGCGGCCCAGCATGGCCCAGCCCAGGAGTACGGCCAGCGCCACCAGGGCGAAGTGAAAGGCGAGCGGCTCCAGCGATTCGGGGGCGACCGTTGCGCGGGCGATCGGGAAGCGCTGCTCGCGGCTCAGCAAGCCCGAAGAGGGCCGTCGCCGGCCAGTGCCGTTGCCTGCCCCCACGGTACGGTAGCCCCGGCGCAGGGCGATGTTGATGAACAAGATGCCGCCGACCACGGCGGTGATGATGCCCACGGTGGCCGACATCTGCCCCAGGGCCGCGCCGGCCGGGAAGCCGACCTCCTGGAAGACCCCGGCCATGCCCGCGGCCGTGCCGTGGCCGCCGGAAAAGCCGATCTCCAGGATGCAGGCGAAGACCGGCGGCACCCCGAACACGGGGGTAAGCACCAGGACGGTGAGCAGCAGGGCGACGACATACTGTCCCAACCCCACGACCAGGCCGAAACACAGCTGCGCCCCGCCCTGGTTCCAGATGGCGCGCGCCCCGGGCAGGGCGACGCCCAGGAAAAGGCTGGCGAACACGATGTTGATCAGCAGGCCGGGGACCTGCGCCCACTCGCGCCCCACCCAGGCCGGCAGCAGGTCGAGCAGATAGGGACCGCAGGCCAGGGCGATGAAGCCGCCCAGGATCGAGGAGGGCAGGAAAAGGGTTTGAAACAGGCGCACCGCCACCCGCGATGCCTTGCCGAGCAGGAGAAAGAGTCCCAGCAGGCAGAAACTGAAGAACAGGGCGCTGGCTCCTTCCATGGCGATGACGCTCCCGGCGGCCGGCACGGCGCTTGCCGCCGCCGCTTACCTTAGCCGACCCGGCCGGCGAAGTCAAGGCCGGGGGTCTGGGCGGAAACTTTGCGCCTTTCCTTCCGTATATAGAACTTCAATGGAAAATCCCGCCTGGAAAACCAATCGGCGCATCCCCGATGAAAGGAGGTTGGCATGAGGAACAATCCATATCGCGCGCTGGCCGTCATCCCGCTCATCGCCGCTTTTTCGGCGGTCTTGGTCTTCGGCCAGTGGACAACGGCCAAGATCACCGGCAATGTCAAGGACGAGGAGGGCAAGTACCTTCCCGGCGTCCAGGTGACGGTGACCAACATCAAGAGCAACGCCGTCACCTCGGCCGTGACGGCGAAGAAGAAGGGGACGTTCCGCATCCTGGCCCTGGAACCGGGATTTTACCAGGTCAGCTTCGATCTCGAGGGCTACGAGTCCCACACGGTGAGCGGCATCCAGCTCAGCGCCGATCAGTCGCTCACGCTGAGGATCACCCTCAAGAAGGAGGCTCCGGCGGCGGAGCCCTCGAACGACCAGTAAAGAGCGGCATTCCGCACGCGCACCCCGCTTCAGGCATTTTCATCTTTTCCCTTCCGCTCCGTTGAAATCGCGGGCATGGGGGGGTATCATGGCTCCATGGTTTGAGGGAGGGAAGAATGAAATTCAAGACCTTGATGACGATCAAAGCTTTCGTCTGCCTCGGCTTCGGACCCGTGCTGCTGCTTTTCCCGGCTTGGATCCTGGGCCTGCTGGGGGCCGCCTACTGTTCCGGCGCGGCGCTGACGGCCAGAGAGTACGGGGCGGCGCTGGTGGGAAACCTGCTGCTGGCTTGGCTGGCCCGCAGCGTCGACCGGGGCGTGGCGCACCGGGCGATCGCCTGGAATCTGTTCGTTTATGACGCCATCGGCCTGGCGGCCACGCTGACCCTGATCCTGCAGGGAGTGTTGAACCCGCTGGCCTGGGGCATCGTCGCCGTCTACCTGTTCTTCACCGTCGGCTTCGGCTGCTTCGCGCTGCGCCGGGAGAAAGCCGCTTAAATCGCCTTTTGCGGATCCGTATCACGCTGGATGGCTTCCCATCCCGAGGGCACGATGTCAGCCCTGCAGCGAACCTCAGCCGCGCATGGTGATCCAAGCCCCCCTGTTCAATGAACAAGTCCCAGCGCGATCGCGACGAAGATCGGCCCGTTGAACAGGCCGTGGATGAAGATGCCCACCAGCGAGTTGCGCGTTTTGTGGAAGGCATAGGGAATGATCAGGATGGCCGGAAGTGCCAGAAGCATCACGCCGGGACCGAAGGGGAGATGGAAGAGAAGCCATAGGCCCGCGCACAGCACCCAGGCGCCCCGGCCCCGCAGCCGGCCCTGGACATAGCCGCGCCACAGCAGCTCCTCGCCCACGATGTTGAGGAAGAACATCGGCAGCCAGGCCAGCAGCAGCAGTCGCTCGACTCCCGCCAGCGGCCGCATCTCCATGAACCACGGCGTGGTGGCAGGCATCGCCAGGCCGAAATGAAAGCCAAGCCGCCATGCGCCGCCGAAGATCGCCCCGCTCAGCAGAAGCACGGCAAAAAGCCCGATCAGGGAGTATCGCCAATCCCTGCGGGTGAACGGCCTGGCATGCAGGGCCGCCAGGATCTCCTTCATTCCCCGGTTGCCCTCGGCATAGGCGCGCCACTGGGCGAACATGAGCAGCGGCGCGAACAGGAACCCTCCGGTGACAAACCAGTACAGGGCTGAGTGCCAGGAATAATTCGCCTTCAGCAGCGGCAGCAGGGTGAACAGCAGCAGATAGAAGTACGCGGTAAAGGATACAAAGATCGCCGCCGCCTGCACGGCGTTCAGGTTTCTTCCGCTTTTCTCCATGGTCATGACCTCAGCGTCGACCTTTTGATGATAGCAGAATATCCCCTCCCGGTCGAGGTCCCGAACTGATCTCCGGGTAGCAGGACCTGGCCCGCGGCTGACGGCGACATCAACCGATCGATGCATCGTAATTCGTGATTCGCAATTCGCGGCAGCAATCGGCCGATCCACGCTGCTGCTGACACGTAGTGATCGATTCTTGATCTACTTCAGCGACAGGATGATGGTCCTGACGCTCAGGGCGATGATCAATACGCCCACCAGGCCCATGAGCACGCGATGGGGCAGTTTGCGGGCGGCGACCGCCGCCATGGGCGCGGCCAGCACCCCGCCGATCAGCAGGCCGAGGATGATCTTCCAGGTATCGAGCATGCCCAGGGTGAGCAGGAACGTCACCGACTGGGCGAAGGTGACGAAGAATTCAGTGAAGTTGACCGAGCCGATGGCGAAGCGCGGCTGGTTACCGCGGGCGACCAGGGTGGTGGTGACGATCGGTCCCCAGCCGCCGCCGCCGACGGCGTCGAAGAAGCCGCCGGCCAGTCCGAGCGGCACGAGATGGTCCTTGACGTCGTTATGGACGTGGTTTTTCCTGAGCGCCTTGAACAGGATGATGGCTCCCATGAGCAGCAGGTAGCCCGAAACATAAGGCTTGATGACGTTGCCGTCGATGGAGGTCAGGATATAGGCGCCGGCGATGCCGCCCAGCACGCCGGGGATGACCAGGCGCCTGATCAGGTACCAGTTGATATTGCCCTGCTTCCAATGGGCGGCGCCCGACACCGCCGTAGTCACGCACTCGGCCATGTGAACGCTGGCGCTGGCCGCCGCCGGCGGAATGCCGATGCCGAGCAGGAAGGTGTTGGAACTGACACCGTAGGCCATGCCCAGGGCGCCGTCGATCAACTGGGCAATGAATCCGACCAGGACGAAGAAGAGGATATGGATATCCATGCACGCTCCCTTTGCTGAAGACTAAATGTACCGGAGCCCGGGGCGACTGTCAAGCAAATCGTCGAACCACCGTTAGGCCTGGCGCGCGACGCGTGGCATGGAGAAATAAAATGCCAAATTCTTAAGACCTAAATCAAAACCGGCGCTCATGCCAGCGCTGGTGTTAGTGGCGGGCATTCAAGCGATCTTAGCGAAGCTACGATTAATTTCTGCTGGCACGAACGCTTCACTTGGATTTTCTTGTGCGGTAGTTCGGCCACGAAGATATTCTTCGTTTTTGCCGTCGGGTTTTTGCTGCTTGGATTCTGGAATTCTATTTTCCTGCCTGGCACTTGCTGCTCGTCACGCGGCATGCACCCAGAAAGCCCTCGCAGGGCGGATTGCGCGTCACGAAAGATCGTTGCTTTTCAATTATTGAGCGACGAGCTCCACTCTCCGGTTCTTGGCCCGGCCTTCCTCGTTCTGGTTCGACTGCACCGGCGCCGTGGGCCCGGCGCCGAAGGGCTGCAGCCTGGCGGCGGCGATGGCATGCGCGCCGGTCAGAGCCTTGACCACCGCGTCGGCCCTGTAGTTGGCCAGCTTGACGTTGAAGTCGAAGGCACCGACATTGTCAGTATGCCCGACAACGAAGAGCTTCAGCGCGGGGTCGGCCTTGAGCAGCTTGGCGATCTCGCGCAATGCCGGCTCCGACTCGGGCTTGATGTCCCACTTGCCGGTGTCGAAGTAGATGCCGTAGACCGCGGCCTTGCCCGTCTCGCGGATGCTGCCCGCGAGGCTGGCGGCGTCGGCGACCACGTCCTGTTTCATGAGCTGTTTTTCCAGGATATGGACGAAGTATTCGCCGCCGTGCCCCGCCACGTGCAGCCAGGTCTCAAGGCTGCCCTTGGCAATCTTCAGGGTGACATAATGCACGCCCCCATCCTCGAATTCCACGATCTTTTTGCCGGCGACGGCCATGGCGGCGTTGCTGTAGTTGCGAATGATCTGCAGGCCGCTCGCCTGGGTGGCTCCCTCGTTGATCCAATAGACGATCTGCCGATAACGTCCCTCATGGGCCTGGGTCTTGAAATCGCTGCCCACAGGGACCTCATAGCGGTCGAATTGCTTCTCCTCGCAATGATAGATATGATAGCCCGGCATGCGCGTGAACTGGGCCGGGTCCTGGCACCCCTCCGCGTCATCGGGATGGCTGGCCGCGAAAATCCCCGCGGCCAGACCAAGCAATAGACCGCCGAAAAGCAATACAATGGATCTTTTTTTCATGGTTCCTCCCTGGTCGCGAATAGTATACAATAGAATCGTGTTCTTTGCCGCATGGCGCTCCGGCGTCGACCCCAGGAGGCGAAACGTGAGACATCGGCTCGTGCTTCTTGTCCTGTTCCTGGCCGCTTTCTCCAGCCCGCTGCCGGCCACTTCTTCCTCTCCCTTTTCGCCTGAAGAATGCGCCCGGCGCCGGGCGCAGCTGATGGAGACGGCCCGCGAAGGGCTGGTCGTTCTTTTCGGCGAGACACAGGCGCCACCCGGCAGCCGCTTCCGCCAGGACAACGATTTTTATTACCTCACCGGCATCAACGACAGCGGAGCGGTTCTGGTATTGGTGAATGCCAAAGCCGAGGCCCATCTCTTCCTCCCCGAGCAGGGCGAGCGCGAGATCATGGTCGGCGGCGCCAATCTGTTGCGCGATGCCGATGCCGCCGCCCGCCTGAAACTCAGGTCAATTGCCGGCCTGTCGGCGCTTGACGAGTTCCTGGCACGCCGACTCTCCGCCTCCGGCTCGGTGCTCTACGCCCGCCTCGCGCCAGGCGATACGCTCGACAGTGACCGCTACGAGGAGCGCCTCTACATGGCCCGGCGCTCGCGCAGCCACTTTAACGACTACCCGTCGCCCGACCTGGCCCGCGCCGCCAAGCTGCGCACCATCTTCCCCGACGCCCAACTGCGCGACGTCTCGCCCCTGCTGGCAACGATGCGCGCCGTCAAGAGCGGCGCCGAGATCGACTCGCTGCGCCGCAACGGCCGGCTGTCGGCCGAGGCGGTGCGCCAGGCCATGCGCCAGACGCGCCCCGGGGCTTTCGAGTACACGCTGGAGGGGGCGGCCGTCGGCTGGGTGCTGGGGCACGGCGCCCGTGGGCTGGCCTTCCAGCCCATCGTAGCCGCCGGCCTGAACGCCTGCACCTGGCACTACGAGCGCAACGACAAGAGGCTGGCCGCCGGCGAGCTGGTGCTGATGGACTTTGGCGCCGACCTGGAGCACCTTTGCATGGATATCTCCCGCACCTGGCCCGTCTCGGGCACGTTCAGCCCGGAGCAGCGGGAGATCTACACCGCGGTGCTGGAGGTGCAGAAGGCCGTGATTGCCGCCTGTCGCCCGGGAGCCGACGCCGCTATGATCCGCGAGGTCGTGGCCGCGGAGCTGGCCCGAAAAAAGATCACTACCCGCGGCCTGCAGGGCGACATCCACCACTTCGTCGGGCTATCCACACACGACGGCAGCCCGGGCGAACTTCCGCTGCAAGCGGGGATGGTCCTGACCGTGGAGCCGGGGCTGTATTATCCCGAAAAAGGCATCGGCGTGCGCATTGAGGACACCATCCTGATCACCGCCGATGGCTGCGAAGTGCTCAGCGCCGCCGTGCCCAAGGAGATCGGGGAGATCGAGAGGCTGGTAAAAGAAACAGAATGAGGTTCCGAGAACGAATCGAACTGAGTAACCGGTTGACGATAGAATGTAACGGCAATTTTCGAGATATTTCGCTTCAGTGCTGTCACAGTTGCTACCTGGCCGGCTGCGGGAAACCGCATGCCGTACAGCGGAATCGTTTTTTCCTTACCGTCGGGCCTCTGACCTCCTAGCCCATCGCCTGTTCCTTTCTATTTCCCCTTTTCACTGCCCGGCCACCTGCCTGGCCAGCCAGACGTAGCCGTATTCCTCCCAGACGCGCTTGCCCTGGCGATGGCTCCCCTGCTGCTGGAACTCGACGACATGGATGCTGCCCGGCCCCTTGCGGATGACGCCGTCCCCGGCGATGAAGGGGGACCAGCAGGGGAAGGTGGCCTCGGTCTTCACCTTGTTAACCTCGTACTCGGCGACCAGGGTGTTATTGGCCTCGCCGCCCATGCGGGTGAAATTCAGCACTTCATCAAGGGTGATCAGGAAGGTCCCTGCCTCCCGCCCCTCGGCGTTCTTCACGGATCCCTTGTGCACCGTTCCCGTGAACTTGAAATGCCTGATCTCGGGACCGTTCTTCAGGTGCGGGGCGTCGTACTGGATCCGGGTCACCCCCTTGACGCTGGTGGCCTCCTCGCCGACCTTTTTCGCCGCTTCTCCGAATGCCCCGCTCACCCCGGTGCCCGGGACCTGGGCCAGGCCCATCAGTGCATGGACGCCGGCGACCAGGTCGTCCAGGCCCGAGGTGTTCCGCTCCAGGTTGTATTCGATGCTTCCCTCGCCCTGGACCTTGCCCTGCGGGTCGACCTCGAAGACGAATTCGGTCTTGTGCTTGACGGTCAGCACCAGCAGCCCGTTCTTGTCGCGGAAACGCACTTCTTCCCCTGCCCCGTGCCCGGTCCAGGTCCCGGCGAAGCGGGCAAGCTCCCCGTTCGCCGGGCCGCTCTCATCCGCTGGCCGGCTGTGGGCGGATGCCGCCAGGCACAGGACGGAGAGGACGAGGATCAGCCAACATGCCCTGCCTGAGTTCATCTTTTTCATGATGAAATTGTAGGAGCAATCACCGGGAAATGCAATCTTCAGGCAGCGCATGGCTTCATAATTGCATGCAAGGCAATCGGCAACGGGCCGGCAAGGAATTTGACATTTTGCGCCCGCTGCTTTATAAGCGGGTTCATGATCGCTGGAGGGAAGCAAAAATGAATGAATTCAACATGACGGGACTGCTGGTCGTATTGGTCATTTTTATCGTCGTCCTGTTTTTTTCGGGGATACGGATCGTCCGCCCCACCCACCGCGGGCTGGTCGAGCGGCTGGGGAAATACAAGCGCTTCGCCCACGCCGGCTTCAACTGGATCATCCCGGTCATCGACCGCATGTTCCAGGTGAACACCACCGAGCAGATGGTCGACGCCCTGCCGCAGGAGATCATCACCAACGACAACCTGAACGCCCGCGTCGACGCCCAGGTCTATTTCAAGGTCAAGATGGACGAGGAGAGCGTCAAGCGATCGCAGTACAACGTCAACAACTACCAGTACCAGATCGTCAACCTGGCCCGCACCACCCTGCGCAACATCATCGGCACCATGACCCTGAAGTCGGCCAACTCCGAACGCAGCCGCATCAATTCCGACCTGCTCAAGACACTGTGCTCGGAAACGGCCAGCTGGGGCATCGATATCGTGCGCACCGAGCTCAAGGAGATCGACCCGCCCAAGGACGTCCAGGAGACGATGAACAAGGTGGTCAAGGCCGAGAACGAGAAGATCGCCGCCATCGACTTCGCCACGGCCACCGAGACGGCGGCCGACGGCCAGAAAAGGGCGGAGATCAAAAAGGCGGAAGGTGTCCGTCAGGCGGCGATCCTGGCCGCGGAAGGCGAGGCCCAGGCGATCAAGCTGGTCAACGAGGCGGCCAACCAGTACTTCGTCGGCAACGCCCAGCTGCTGAAGAAGCTGCAGGCTCTCGAGGCCTCGCTGAAGGACAACGCCAAGATCGTCGTCCCCCTGGGCTCCGACCTGGTCAACGTCATCGGCGAGATGGCCGGGATGGTGCCGGTCAAGAAGTAAGTGAGCAGGGAAGAAGGAAGAAAAGGCGCCAGGAAAGTGAACGGGGGCGGTCAGAGATCGGACGTCTTCCCTGCAAACGGAAAACAAGTTTGCTTTTCGCTAGCTGTTGAGGTTTTCATGCCGTACTGCGGCTGGACACGTTCACTTTTGCCTTTCATTTTTCACTGGACGTCCAACCAACTGCCGAGTTCAGTCATTATCTGACTTATTTCAATAAAAAAACCGCCCGGACCGGGTTATGGTCGCTGTTGGCGAAATCCAGGTCGCGAACCGACACCTGTCGCACCGCGACATTGTCCGACACCAGGAAGCCGTCGATGACCGCGACGAAGTTTTCTCCCGGCCGGTAGGGGGTGGAGCTGGCCCGCACCGTGGGCCGGGTCGGGTCCAGCGCCCAGACGAATCCCGGCGGCGTGAAGCCGGGCGGCAGCGCCATGTACCAGGCGGAGGGAGCCATGGTCGCCGGGAACCGTTCGGGATCGCTGCCCGGCAGCCCATGGTTCCAGTCGCCGCCGGCGATCACGTGGCTGCCGTTCTTGTATTCCGCCAGCAGACGCTCCCGCAGCCAGGTCAGCTGCTGCCGGCGGATCCTGCCGCCGCGATCGAAGGCG
Organism: Candidatus Aminicenantes bacterium UBA2190; assembly: GCA_002335385.1. GTDB lineage: Bacteria > Acidobacteriota > Aminicenantia > UBA2199 > UBA2199 > UBA2199. The sequence continues at coordinate 120,504 of DCVK01000054.1, read as the reverse complement.
GACAGGTGCAGGTTGAACAGAACCAATTCGCCGCCTTCCTTCAGCGGCAACCGGCATTCGCTCACGCAGCGGTCCAACTCGGCCAACTGCCGCGGCCAGGCCTCTTTTCCCGGCAGTCGAAAACGCCGCGCCGAGTTCACGCGCAAGCGGGAAAACGTGAGCAGGCCGCTCTCTACCGCCCCCATGGGCCTGGCCAGGGGCACCGGCACCCAAGGTACCTTATAGTTCAAGGCAAAGATGCCTCCATGGCCGGCCAGGCGTTTCTCCAGCTCATCCAGTTCGTCGACCCGGTAGCTGCGCGAAGCCCTGCGGTCCACCTCCTGCAGCAGCACCAGATCGGCCGGCTCCGCGGCCAGGAAAGCGGCGATGCGTCGCAGATTGGTTTGCGTCTGCTGCAGGCTGGCGGAGCGCGAACCCCGGCCGCCGTCCATGAAGAAATCGGCGCCGGCGTCCATGCCGCAGTAGCCGATGTTGAAGCTGAGGACGGAGAACGGCGTCCCCTTCCCCAGTATGGCCGCGGTGTTGTTCCGGATCTCCAGCTCCAGCAGCGCCGGGGGCCTGAAGTCGGTCGCGGTCATGAACGCCAGGTAGAGCACGACGGTCGACAGCAGCAGGCCGGCGGCCAGCAGCGCGACGGTCAGCAACTTGGCCAGCAGGGTAGAATCGGCGGACGACGGGTCTGCCTTCAAAACGGCACGACCGCCTGCAGGCTCGGCCCCAGGCGGGCGGCCAGCCTCTCCAGCAGCTCGAGGTCACCGGGGGTGAAATCGGGCCCCGGCTCGCTGAAGGCGCTGCGCTTGCGCGATATCTGCACCACGCCCAAACGCTGGCCGTCGACCGTGATGGCGGCCGCCATCATCTTCCAGATCCGGCGCGATTCCCCGTCCGCCTCCTTGACGAACTCGTACTCGACCATGTGCTCCCGCTGCGAAAGGCGGTTGTCGAGGAACGAATTGCCGCTGCGGAAGATTTGGGCGGCAATGGGCAGTTTCGACTTGACCGACAGTTCCTTGGCCTCGGCCAAAAAATCGGGCCAGAGAAAGGACAGGGAATTGCCGCGGTTCCACAAGATGGCCACTTCGGCCTGCTCGACGCCGAAGGTGCCGGCCAGGAAACCGGCCAGGCGCTGCACCGCCACCTGGAAACGCTCTTCGGCGGAGAAGTCGGAGGTGGTGATCAGCGTGCGCAATTCCTCGATCAGGGCATTGACGTCGTTCATGGTTCGGGTCTCCTCTGCCGTATCTTACCGCAGGCGCCCCGGGCGTTCAAGCTTTAACGGCATGAACGCTGAACCTCGCCTTTTCCCTCTCCATCATCCGGGTTTCCGCCGCCTTTCCCGTTTCCCCAAATATTTCCCTGTTGTCGCCGCATCCCCTGTTCAAGCCATGGCGCCGGCCGGGAAAAAGGTCCGCGAGCGGATGAGGTCAGCGAGGGCGTGGCGGTGGTGGAAACGCGGGACAACACCACCGCGGCGCTCGGCGAACCGTGCCGGGGCCAGGTACCCGCCGGCGCGCCCTTCAGTCGGTTTTTCTGCCGCGCAGACCCTCCCTGACCTTGGCGGTCCACTTGGTCTTGTTCCACGTGACATACTGGATGTGGCTGCCGGGGCGCCTGCGGCTCCAGTCCCCTTTCGGGGCATTCACGAAGTTGTTGTCCAGCACCTTCGCCGACCACTTCGTGCCGTCCCACGAGACGTAATTGAGAACGGCATCGACGCGCGCCTTGCTCCAGTTGCCGTTCGGGGCAAGCAGGAAGCCGTTGCCATGAAGCTTGGCGATCCACTTCGTGTCGTCCCAGGCGATGTACTTGAGTTCTTCGTCGGGATGGGCCCGGCTCCAGTCCCCTTCCGGGGCATGCAGGAACTTCTGGCCTGAGCCGACCGGCGGGGTAGTCACGACGGCAGCCTTCGCCGTCTCGGCCTGAACGATCTTGGAGCTCCATTTGGTCTTGGCCCAGGTGAAGTAGCTGATCACGGCGTTCGCCTGCGCCCGGCTCCAGTCACCGTTCGGGGCATGGAGGAAGCCGCCGCTGTGAATCTTCGCCGCCCACTTCGTGCCGTCCCAGGCGACGTAGTTGAGGACGGCATCGGCGTAGGCCTTGTTCCAGTCGCCGTCGGGGGCGAGCAGAAAGCCGTTGCCGTGAAGCTTGGCGCTCCACTGGCTGCCGTCCCACGTGATGTAGTTGAGCATATCGCCGCTGTGCGTCCTTTCCCACACGCCGCCCGGTGCATGCAGGAACTCCCCGTCCGTGACCGCGGTGGTCGCAACCCGCCTGCCGGCGTCCTGCTGCCGGTACCAGGCAGTGCCGTTGGCCCAGCGGATGGTGGAATTGCCGTCCTGCAGCACGCCGATAAGGCCGCCTTCCCATGCGGAGGCGATGACCGTTCCGGCGTCGATGAACCGCCCCTTGGAACTGTTGCCGCGCTCATTGGTGAACACGAGGTTGCCGCTGACGTCCTGGGCGATGGCTGCCGCCAGCCCGGAGCTTGTCCACGCGCCTGCCAGATAGGGGAGCTTCAGCCCCCGGTCGCCCGAGCTTTGGCCCGGCAAGCCGTAGGCGGAAAAAGCCAGGGCCAGGATGAAGCACATGATGGACCATTTTTTTCGCTTGTTCATTTTCACCCTCCTTATAAATGGATTGGACGGTTCTCCCTTCCTGCGGGCACAATCCACTCCTGCGGTTATCATACAGAAACAGCCCGGCAACGTCAACCGCTCGCCCGGTCCCCTCGCCACCCGGGGATGCTCTCCTTCGGGAGGCGGGGACTATTTGAAGATGCCGAAATGGCTCAGCAGCCACCACAGAAAAATGAAGACGATGATGGTCGAGATGCAGCCGCCGCCCAGTTTCTTCGCGCCCCAGCCGGCCGCGATGGCCCTCAGAATCTTGCTCATTTTCCTCTCCTACTTCACTCTCCTCAAGCTGATGACCCCCTGGGCCAGGTTGACGCCGCAAGCCATGCCGCTGGTGAAAAACAGCAGGAACCTCCCCAGCAGCACTCCGCCCTGGGCGTAAAAGACGACCGCGACGCCCAGAAAGACGATACTGAGCGCGAAAAAGCGAAGAGCGTTTCGATTCATGTCCCGGCCCCCCCCCTGATCTTGGCGTTCTTTAGCAGACCCGTTCATCATTACCCCGTTGCCCCGGCCATGTCAAGCGCCTTCTTTTCCACTTCCGGTTTTTTCACTTTTGCTTCCCTCTCTTCCCCGGGCCTCCGGTCCGCTTAACGCCCTCCCCTTTTACCTTTTTCTTCCCTTCTCTTTTCTCAGCTCGATCTGCGTCTGTGCTACAATAGGCCAATGCCCCCGCGCCCCAAGCTCCTGCCCGCGGTGATGACCATCACCGCAGCCGCCACCCTGGCCCTGATGGGCTACGAGATGGTGCGCTCGGCCGCCTCGTCGGTGTTCCTGACCCAGCACGGGGCCGCCCGGCTGCCCGAGGCGCTGATGCTGGTGCCGCTGGCCATGGTCGTCCTCACCTTCGCAGTCAGCTGGCTGCTGCGCCGGTTCGGCCCCTCCGCCACCTACTCCATCACACTGCTTGCATCGGGGCTGGTGCTGGCGGCCGCCGCCGCCGGCGCCCGCCACCAGGTGCCCGGCAGCGCCTTCGTGCTCTACGTCTTCGCCCAGGCCTACATCGTGCTGATCGTCGAGCAGTCCTGGGCCTTCATCAACAGCCTGTTTTCGACCGACGACGGCAAGCGCTGGAACGGCTTCATCATCGCCTTTTCCACCTTGGGCTCGGTCCTGGGCGGCGTGCTCACCGGAATGCTGTCGGAACGCATCGGCTCGGAGCAGATCGCCATATCCGCCGCCGCGCTGACCGCCGTGGCGGTCCTGCTCAGCCGCCGGGCTTTCCGCCTGGCACGCCCCGAGCGGACGGCCATCGACCGCCAGCCCGAACGCCTGGCCGACTACTTCGCCCTGGGCCTGCTCCGCTCCGATCCTACCCTGGGGCGGCTGGCCCTGATGGTCGTCGCCTCGCAATCGGTTGCGGTCCTCTTCGACATCGCCTTCCACCGCAGCCTGCAGGCCGCCATGCCGCTGCAGGATCCCCGCACCGCCTTCCTCGGCTTCTTCTGGGGCGGGGTCAACGCCGCCGCCTTCCTGCTGCAGCTGGGACTCTGCCCCTGGCTGCTGCGCCGCGCGCCGCTGCGCCGCATCCTCGCCGCCATCCCGCTGCTGTATGCCGCCGCCGCCCTGGCCGGGGTCTTCTTCCCCGTGCTGCCGGTGCTGGGGGCGGCCTTTTTCCTCTCCAAGACGGTCGACTACTCCGTCTTCCGCGCCGCCAAGGAAGTACTCTACATCCCGCTGCCGTTCAGCGCCCGCTACCGCGCCAAGCTGACCATTGACGCCCTGATCTACCGCGCCACCAAGGGGGCGGCGTCGGCACTGCTCAGCCTGGCCGCCCTGGCCGCCGGCACCCTGCCGCTGCGCCTGCACCCGCTGCTGGTGGTGATCATCGGCGGCTTATGGCACCGGGTCAGCCGAGGATTGGCCGAACCCGGCCAGACACCACGAATCGATCAGGGACAGACCATGAAAATATGAAAATGATCACGCCGGTCCCCGCATCTTCTTTTTAAATTTTTTTGCTCCAAATCTCGCCATGGAGAGGTACTGCAAGCAAATTCATTTTTCCACCCGCCGTCCCTGCTTCTCCCTTGATCCTTGCGCCCGGGGAGGCAACATGCTACATTCATGCAGCGCGGCGCCTGGGGCTGATCATGCCATCATGTCCTCCTGGCGGCGCCAGCCGGGATGGAGGTCCGATGAAGATCAGCCGAAAAAACTTTCTTTGCTCCCTGCTGGGGCTGGCGGGATCCGGATTCTGCCTCCGCTACCCGGCCTGGCCGGCCGGGAAGTCCGGAGTGCTCATACGGAAAGACCTGGGAAAGACGGGCTTGCGGGTCACCGCCCTGGGCCTGGGGGCCACCCGGACCCTGGAGCCCGCCCTGATCCGGGCCGCTGTCGACCAGGGCATCAACTTCATCGATACGGGACGGTCGTACATGAGAGGCAAGAACGAGGAGATGCTCGGCCGGGCGCTGCGGGGAAAGCGCCGCCAGGTGGTCATCCAGTCAAGGTTCCATCTGCCGGACGCCATCTCCGGCGCCGGCGCCGCCAGGCAGGTTGCGGCCCCCTCGTCGGCGGCCATGAGAGCGGACATGGAGAGGGATCTGAACGAGAGCCTGAAGGCCCTGCAGACCGATTGCGTGGATGTCATGCTCCTGCACGGGATCGAAGCGGAAACGGCGCTCGACAATGAGACCGTGCTGGATTTTTTCATCAAGGCCAAGTCGGCCGGAAAGATCCGCGCCTGCGGTTTTTCCGCCCACCGCAACCATGTGGCGCTCCTGGAAAAAGCCGTGCGCTCCGGTTTTTTCGAGGTGGCGCTGCTCCCCTTCAATCCTTTCGGCAGGTTCCGCCACTCCATCGGCGGCTGGCCGGCGGCATGGGACCAGCAACGCCTGGTCAAGGCCATGGTGCAGGCCCACGCGGCGGGCATCGGCATCGTCGCCATGAAGACCTGCTCGGCGGGGCCCTATGCCCGGCGCGCAGGCGATGCGCCTTCACTGGCCGGAGCCGTGCGCTGGGTGACGGATCACCCCTGTATCGCCAGCGCCGTTCCCGCCATGGCGAATTTCACCCAGCTGGACGAGCACCTCGCCATGCATCGGGCCTGAGCCGCCGCGCCCACGGTTCATGCAGCGCTGAAAGGCTCCTGAGCAAGTGCGTCGCAGCCGCCTCATTCTCCCAACATAGCCAACAGATTCAAATTTTCTCCATCCATCCCTGAACCCTTCTCCGCGAGATATTCGTCCCGAACCTGTATACAATTTTCTTGAGGAGGGATTCATGAAGAAATCACCGTGGCTCACTCTGGTCCTGTTGGTTGTTCTTTTGCCCCTGGCCGTTCCGGCCGATGACCTCACTCCCCCGACCGTGACCTGGAACGCCCCGGGCGAGGGCACCTGCTGGCAGATCGACGCCACTCATCCCGAACTGGGGATGGTGATCTCGGCCGAGGACCCGAGCGGCGTCAAGCAGGGGCAGATCTGGAGCAAGAAGGGCCGCTACGGCCTGACCGCGGACTTCCGCTCCTGGCCCCGCCTGTGGGGCCATACCTATGCCCGCGACGGCGTCGCCCCGCCCTCGGTGCGCGAAACTCTCCTGTTTCGCATGATGGGCTTCGAGGAAGGCGTTTACACGTTCATCGCCGAGTTCGCCGACATGGCGTTCCACAACATGCGCCAGCAGGTCCTCCACGTCTCCATCGACCATGCGCCGCCGACCGTTTCCATTACTGCGCCCACTGCCGGCAAGGTCGTCTGCCGCGACAGGAACCTGGCCGTCAGCGTCTCGGCCAGCGACAGCGGCTGCGGCGTCGCTCAGGTCCAGCTCTACCTGAACGAGGTGACATCGACCACGCCGGTCTCCGTCGACGCCACCCGGCCCTACCAGCTGACCGTCCCCAAGGAACTGCTGCGCGGCGACCCGCTGCGCATCATCGTCAGGGCCATTGACCGCGCCGGGCGCTCGAGCCTGGCCGAGGTCTCCGTGCGGCCGATCCTCTTCTGCCGGATGGGCGGCACGGTCCGCAGGTAGGCACGCTCCGTTGCCTTGGGGGTCGGTTCCGCCCGAGTGTAGGGCGATGGCTTTCTATGCTAAAATATCAGCCAGGGCGCAAGGGCGGCGCCTGCCGGAGGGGCGACATGAAAAGAACCATCCGTGACGACCTGGTGATCGTTTTGGCCGGGGAGGCCGGGCAGGGGTTGCAGTCGATCGAGGGCATCCTGGCGCAGATCGTGAAGCGCAGCGGATTCCATTACCTCTCGCTGTCCGAGTTCATGTCCCGGGTGCGGGGCGGCTCGAACTCGACGGCGATCAGGATCTCGTCCCGGAGCGCGACCGGCGTTCCCCGGCGCATCGACATCCTGATTCCGCTGCACCAGGAAGCGATCCCCCGCCTGCGGACGCGGATCTCGGCCGACACGATCGTGATCGGCGAAAAGGAAAAGATCGGCTATCCCGGCATGATCGATGTCCCCTTCGCAAAAATTGCGGCGGAGAGCGGCAACGCGGTGTTCGCCAACACCGTGGCCGCCGGCGTCATCGGCGGGATGCTGCAGGCCGATGAGGAGGCAGCCGCGGCGTTCATCCGCAGCCATTTCGCCCGCAAGAGCCAGGAGATCCGCGCCGGGAACCTGGAGGCGCTGCGGCGGGGCTATGCGGCAGGGAAAGGGCTCGCCGGCATCGACATCCGCTTGGAAAAATGCGCTGAAGTGAAAAACGACCTGCTGCTTTCCGGTTCCGAGGCGATCGCGCTGGGCGCCCTGGCCGGCGGCTGCGACTACGTCTGCGGCTATCCCATGTCGCCCTCGACCGGCGTCCTGGAGCAAATGGCCGCCCTGAGCAAGAGCTTCGCCATGATCGTCGAGCAGGTCGAGGACGAGGTGGGGGTGATCAACATGGCGCTGGGCGCATGGTACGCCGGCGCCCGGGCGCTGGTCACCACCTCCGGCGGCGGCCTGGCCCTCATGAGCGAGGGCATCAGCCTGTGCGGCATGATCGAGTCGCCGCTGGTGGTGCACCTGGCGCAGCGCCCGGGACCGGCCACCGGCCTGCCCACGCGCAGCGAACAGGGCGACCTGGACCTGGTGCTGCATGCCGGCCACGGCGATTTTCCCCGCATCATCCTGGCGCCGGGGACGCTGGCCCAGGGGTTCGACCTGACCCGGCGGGCTTTCGACCTCGCGGCCAAATACCAGGTGCCGGTCTTCATTCTGACCGACCAGTTCTTCGTCGACAGCCGCGGCAATACCCCCGCCTTCGCCCTGGCGGAGGACGCGGCCGGGAAGCATATCATGGAGACCGGGAGAGACTATCGGCGCTTCGCCCTGACGACCAGCGGCATTTCCCCGCGCGGCGTTCCCGGCTTCGGTTCCGGCCTGGTCCGCGTCGACAGCGATGAGCACGATGAAAGCGGATTCATCAGCGAAGATCTCGACCTGCGGACGCGCATGGTCGACAAACGCTTGAAAAAACTGGCGGCGATCGGGGCGGATGTCATCCCGCCTACGCTGGTCGGCGCAGCGGATTACCGGACGCTGGTCGTTTGCTGGGGGTCCACCCTGAACACGGTGGTGGAAGCGGTGGCGGGGCTGGGCCGGAACGACGTCGCCGTGCTGCATTTTTCCTGGATCTACCCGCTGCCGGAAAAGGCGGGCGGCTTCCTGGCGCGGGCAGACAACCTGGTCGCATTGGAAAGCAATTCGTCGGCGCAGATGGCGCGGCTGATCCGGCGCGAGACCGGACACACCTGCGCCCACACGATCTTGAAATACAACGGGCTGCCCTTCTCAGTGGAAGAGGTCCGGGAAGGACTGCGGAAATGCGTGGCTGACGGAGGTCGCAATGGAAAACAGCTTTGATTTCAAGGACAAAATAGACATCGCCTGGTGCCCGGGCTGCGGCAATTTCGCCATCCGCAAGGCATTGCTGGCCGCGCTGGCGGAACTGGAGATCGCCAGGGAGAAGCTGGTGCTGGTTTCTGGGATCGGGCAGGCGGCGAAGATGCCGCACTACATCAACGCCGCCTTTTTCAACGGGCTGCACGGCCGCGCCCTGCCGCCGGCGACCGCCATCAAGGCCTGCAACCCCGAGCTCACCGTCATTGTCATCGGCGGCGACGGCGACATGTATGGCGAAGGCGGGAATCACCTGCTGCATGCCACGCGGCGCAATCCCGACATCACCCTCTTCGTCCATGACAACATGGTCTACGGGTTGACGAAAGGCCAGGCGGCTCCCACCTCGCGGCCGGGCATGGAGACCCCGGTCCAGGTCTTCGGCGTCTTTGAAAAACCGCTCAACCCCGTGGCCCTGGCCGTCGCCCTGGACGTGCCGTTCGTGGCCAGGGTCTTCTGCGGCGACATCGAGCAGACCAAGGAAGTCATGAAACAGGCGATCCACCACAAGGGATTCGCCCTGGTGGACATATTCCAGCCCTGCGTTTCTTTCAACAAGGTCAATACGTTCCAATGGTTCAAGGACCATACCTATCCGCTGCCCGACGTTTTTGACCCCTCGGACCGCGCCGGCGCCTTCGCCAAAGCCATCGAGGAGGAGCCGTTCCCGCTGGGCATCCTCTACCGCAACGAGCACCGGACCACCTTCGAGGAGAACCTGGAGGTCTATAAAAACGAGCGGACGCCGCTTTTCCGCAGGGAAATCGACATGAAAAAGGTCGCGGCCGAGATCGCAGCCAGAAGATAAGCCGCTGAATCCCACCGCTTCAGGCAGTGAAGAAAAACTTTCGAACCGTTGAATCTATTTTCCGATATCCCAAGCATCTTCTTCAGAATCTCATGAACACGAACCGTCCCTAGGCATTATCGTCCTGGGATCCCAGGGACTCGAATAGCCCCCAGGCGCATTGCACTGAATCGGCGGCAAAAAGCCCCTTGAGCAGTTTTTTATCCCTTAGCATTTTCGATAATCCAGCCAAAACCTTCAGGTATTCTCCCAGTTTTTCCAAGGGTGTGATCAGAATGAAAATGATCCGTACCGGTTGGCGATCCTCGGCGCTGAAGCTCACGCCGGCCGACAACCTGGCCATGGCAATGACGATCTTATCCAGGGATTTCACCCTGGCGTGAGGAATGGCGACCCCATTGCCCAATGACGTGCTGCCGCGGGATTCCCGGCTGAATATTTCTTCCAGCAGGTAGGATTCATCCCGGATCGCCAGGCTCTCCTTCATGCGCCTGACGATCTCCGTGATGGCTTCCTCTTTCGAATGCGCCTGCAGATCCAAAAAGATCCGCTTCCTGTCCATGTAGTTGACCAGTCTCATTGTGGCTGCACCTGATGATAATGATAGCTGCGATTCATCGATACTCTGCACGATCTTCCCAAGAAAGCATTATACCAGAAAAACGGAAAAAAACCATTGCCGCGGCACGGTGTCCGGCTCAAGAGGAGCGGGCGCAGAATGCCAGGGCACAGAGCAGGACGGATATCTTCACTGCTCCAGCCGTCACTCTTCCTCGCCGGACACGCCGCGACCCGCGCGCGCATGCCGCGTCCATGCCTGGATCAACTTCTTTCCCTGTTCCATTCTGACTCACCGGCGTCATCTGTTCAAAAGTCCCGTTCCGGCAGATCGTTCGCTGGGGCGATATGCGGTTCAGGCCCGGGCAAAATCGATGAAGCCCTTTTCCACGTTGACGGCGACCAGCCGGACACGCAGGTGGTCACCGACCTTGAGCAGCTGCCCGCCGCTCAGCAGCTTGCCCTCCACCGGCGGCTGCTTGATGCGCACCCATGTCCCCTTGTCCGAGCTGCCCGTGACCAGTGCCGAGAACAGGCTGCCGCGCTGGTCCGCCAGCAGCTCGGCCGCCGCGCATTTCTTCACCTGGCGCTCCACCTTGTTGGCCGCGTCCTCCTGCTGGGTGCAATGCCGGGCCAGGGACTGCAGGTTCGCCAGGGAATAGGCACTTTTCCCCACTCCGGCCAGCGCGGCTTTCAGCAGGCGCTGGGTCACCAAATCGGGGTAGCGCCGGTTGGGGGCGGTGGAGTGGGCGTAATGATTCAGCGCCAGACCGAAATGGCCTGCCGGGATCCTGCCGCCGGGCAGGACATGGTATTCGCCGCGGCCGATCAGCTTGATTACGGCCAGGGAGAGATCGGCAAAGGCATTCGGCTTGGCCTGGCGCGCCTTGCGCAGGAACCCGGACAGCGCCCTGGCGTCCGGGTCAGGCGGAAGCTTCGCATGATACGTGGCGGCCAGCTCGACGATCCGCGTCCAGCGTTCGGGCTCGCGCACCACGCGGCTGAAGACCGGCAGGCCGCGACCGGCCAGGAAAGCGGCCGTGGACTGGTTGCAAGCCACCATCAGCTCCTCGATGATTTGCTCGGCCCGGTTCTGCCGGCGGCTGACGATCCGCTTCACCCGTCCGTCGGCGCCCATCTCGATCCGGGTTTCCAGGGTCGCGAACTCCAGGGCGCCGGCGGCCATGCGCACCCGGCGCAGCACGCGGGCCAGGCGGTCCTGCGTTTCCACTTGCCGGCGCAGGTCCCTGTCCCGCGCCAGCGGCTCAGGGGGACGCGCCTTTCCCTCCAGCCAGGCGGCGACGGCGTCGTAGCAAAGCTTGGCCTTGTTTTGCACCAGGGCCGGGAAGATGCGGCGCCGGGAAATGCGGCCGTCGCGGGAGATGAGCATTTCCACCACCATGGCGCGGCGGCTTTTTCCCGCCAGCAGCGAGGTCAGGTCGAAGGAGAGCCGCTCGGGAAGCATGGGAAAATTCCTTACGCCGGTGTACACCGAGGTGGTATTGACCCGGGCGGCCTCGTCGATGGGGGAATGGGCGCAGGCGTACACGTCAACGTCGGCCACGGCGATCAGCAGCCGGCAGCTCTTGTCCTCCGGAAACGCGACCTCCAGCTGGTCCAGGTCCAGGGAGTCGTCGTTGTCGATGGAGGTCCAGGGCAGGCCGCGCAGGTCAGCCAGGCGGCCGGCCACGTCAAGGTCGGCGCCCAGGTCGTGGAAGCGTTCCGCCTGCTGCCGGGCCGCCAGGGGAAAATCGACGAGCAGGCCCTTCTCATGCATCGCGCGCCGGGCGATGGTCTCCAGGTCGGGGACCTTGGCGCGCCGCGAAATCATTTTTTCTTTTCTCATTCTCATGGGAGATTCCTGTGCTGCAGGCATGAACCGAAATCTACTCTACCGGTTCACAGCGGCAAAAGCAAGCCCCCCGCCCTTTCTTCCGGAGAAGCATCCGCAATCATCGGGGCCGCATAAGGATTGGCATTGGGGCCTGAATCATCAGATCGATCTGCAGGCATATTCTTTTAGCCTGATTTTCAAATGGATTATCAAAATGCCATTTCAAGACCTGAGCCTCATGCCATGCAAGCTTTCTTCATTCGATCGTTTCCAGGAACTTGCGGGCGATGCCGGGAACATCGCTGTCGGTGCGGATGCCGCCCCAGGGATCCTCGGGCCGCACCAGGTTGACCACGACGATGTCGGCGCCGTTGAAGATGGCGCTGCGCGCCTCCCTGAGCCCCACGCCGCCGGCGGCCGAGATCAGCGCGCCGAACTTGCTGCGCACGCGGTTGACGTGCCGGTACTGGATCATCTTGCCGCGCGTGCTCTCCTCGTCGCGGCCCAGGTGCAGCACCACCACGCCGGGCGGCTTCTTCAATTTCATCATGACCTGCAGGGGATCGGACACCCCCAGCATGTCGATCATTGAATCCACCTGCAGCTCGGCGCAAACGGCGATGAACATGTCCAGCGATTCAACCGGCGAGCTGCCCAGCACGGTCGCCGCCGTCGCCCCGGCGTCGCGCACCATTTCCACCTCCGCCCGCGCGCCGTCCACCGTCTTCAGGTCGGCGACCACTGGGCCCTTCCACAGGCTGCGGATGGCCTGGATCCCCGCCAGCCCCTCGCGCTTGATGTACGGAGTGCCGGCCTCGATCAGGATGCGCTCGCTCCTGGGGATCCTGGGCAGCAGGCGCAGCACCATGCCCCTGTCGTAATTGAAGGCGATCTGCAGGTAGCGGACGTTGTTGTCCAGCATGGGCCGGGCGGACTATTTCTTGTCCTCGCCGACGATCGAGCCGAGCACCCGGCCCAGGTCGGAGGGGAGGAAGAGGACGATCTTCTCGCTCGGGTCGGCGGCGATGTCGCGGATCGTCTGCAGCGTGCGCAGGTGCAGGGCTCCCTGGCTGCGCGAGAGGTTTTCGGCCGCCTGGCGCAGGTTCTCCGAGGCCGAGAGCTCGCCGCTGGAGTTGATGATCATGGCGCGGCGCTCGCGTTCGGCCTCGGCCTGTTTGGCCATGGCGCGCTTCATCTCGGCGGGAAGCTCGACCTCCTGGATCTTGATCGACTCGACGTCCACGCCCCAACCGCTGGTCTCGGCGTCGACGATCTTCTTGATGCTCTCGGCGATCTGCTCGCGCTCGGTGAGCACAAAGTCCATCTCGCCGTTGCCGATCACGTCGCGCAGCGCCGCCTGGGTGTACTGGCGAATGGCGTAGACGTGGTTCTCGATCTTGTTGATCACGTCCTCGGGGCTGATGACCTTGAAGTAGACGACGGCGTTGACCAGCATGGGGATGTTGTCCTTGGTCATGACCTCCTGGCGGGGAATCTCGGCGGTCTTGATGCGCATGTCCACCACCCGCATCGACTGCAGGATGGGGACGATGATCGTCAGGCCGGGACCGCGCGTGCCCGTATACTTGCCCAGGGTGAAGACGACGCCACGCTCGTATTCATAGAGTCGCCGGATCGATCTCAGGATCCAGATGGCGATGAAGATCAGGGCGGGAACGGCGATGAAACCGTCGAAACCGAAGATTTCGGGCATGGTGAACCTCCTTGGGTCGAGCGCCTGCCTTCGGGCAGGCAGGGGCGCACGGAAATTATAATACAAGAAACGGGCGGTAAATCTCAATGCCGAAAAAAGCAGGCTGATTTCCCCGAACGCAACCCTGTTGGCGCAGGATACTCGGAAAGTCTCCTTGCCGTTGTCCCCGGCAAGGATGCGTTCCCCTCCGTGTCCGCGGTTGACACAGTGACGGAACGCCCCGCGAAGGTCAGCATTGCTCTTTTCATGAAGAAATGCTTTCACTCCAAAACACAGAAACAAGCGCTGTCCATCGTGGCCCATTCTCGAATCCTCGAAATCGACTTGCCGTAATGGACAGTCGCTACGCCTGCACCGTCAGCCGTACGCCAATTCCCTTGACTTCCCGGGCACTTGCATCTTATCATCCAACCAGGTTCCAACAGGAGGGATGAAATGCGCGTCAAGAGATGCTGGCAAGTGTTTTCAGGGGTGTTGTTAGCGCTGGCCGCCGCCCAGGGCGCCGCAAGCGAGGCGGGGAGCCTGGACGACGCCGTGCAGGCCGTCAAGCGCATGATCGCCCAGGGCCGCCCGCGCGCCGAGATCGCCGCCTGGGTGACGCGGACCGTCGACGAGCGCATCGCCTCGCTGAACCGGGATGTCCCCGACGAGCGCGGCAGCCTGCATGCCGCCGGCTATGACGTGGCCAAGGAATCGTTCGACGCCTGGAGCCAGGAAGGGGTGGGCGTGGACGATCCCTTTGCCTCGGCCCACTGGACCTGGGAGAACCGGGTGGGCCACTGCCAGGAGAACGCCCACATGGCGTACCATATCCTGATGATGGCCGGGGAATCGGGCGCTGAGATTGGCGAGCTGGCCTGCGGCGACCACATCTACGTGGTCTGGGGCCTGCCCGGGGATTTTACGGGTGACATCACCATCAACAAGATCAATTCCTGGGGCGAGGCCCATGTCATCGACCCCTGGCTGGGGGTGTGCAAGCCGGCCTCAGAGGTCGGGCGCTCCGACCTGACCCTGACCAAGGCCGGATTCTACGCCATCAACCGCGTGGCCACCTGGAGCTATGCCAACTATAAGAAAAAATACGACCGCTGGCTGCAAAACTGCGGGGACCTCAGCGGCAGCTACGGGCTGGAGAGCGACCGGCTGGTGGTGACCGGGGTGAGCGGCAAGAGCAACATCGCCCTCGGGCAAACGCAATTCATGAAGCCGGCCGGCTGCTTCCAGGTCTCCGCGGCCGGACCCTGCCGTGTCCGCGTCGAATTTCGCAACGGCATCCTCGAAGGGAGCGCCAGCGGTCGCCTGGCCGTTTTGAACAAGGCGATCCAGGGCAACAACGTGTCGGCATCGCTGTCCCTGGTGAGGATCTCGGGCCGCGATTGCCTGAAGGTGGTGTTGAGGTCGACGGCGGGAGGAGCCGCTATTGTACGCGAAGGAATATTACGGAAGATATAGCGGGGAAGAACAGGAAGGGGTACATCTAGAATTGTCAGGCCGACCTTTAGATTCTCTTTATACGTCAGCTTTTGAAGCGGATGATCCAAACCGCCATTTCAAGACCTGATCCCAGTGTCTATCCAAGCACTGGCACGACAATCAATCCATCCTGCTTGCTGTCCGCGGCTGAACCCGATATAATTTTCCCGGAGGTGAACCATCATTCCCTGCCCGATCTGCAGCCGGCTCAAGGACATCGAGACCTCCTATGCAAAATACCTGGCGCCGCAGTATGACCTTCCCCTGCCGGAGGCGGCGGCGCGGCTGATCGTCCTGCCGGCCATCGACCCGGCCGCCGACGCCGAAAAGGCCCACGTGCGCCGCTGCCCTCATTGCGGAGCGCTCTACCGCTATCTCCATTCCCACGAATACATGGTCAACGGCACGGAGGACGAGGAGGAGCTGGCGCGCATGTCCCCGTCCCAGGCAAAGGCTTTTCACCTGGAGCAGGCCGTCCTGCTGGAGCGCCTGCGCGGCGAGATCGACGATCTGCAGGGGGCCGCCGGCGGCCTGGGCGACTACATCGACCGCGGCCGGCCCGGCCCGGCCGAGGCGAAGGAGGCCCATGACTCCATGGAACGGCAGCGGCAGGACGCCGCGCGTCTGCGCGCCAGGCTCCAGGCCCTGGTGGAAGCGCTGCGCCGCGACGGCCCGGAGATCCTGGCCGTCTGGGCGGACGCCCATGCCCGCGTCTGCCGCTCCCTGCTCGCTTCCCTGCCGGATAGAAGCGAGGATGACCAAACGGCGCGCTTCGTCGCCCGCTCCACTCTGAAGGCCTGGGAGAAGCTCGCCGGCGGCGGCGAGGCCTTCATCGGCATCGCTGCGCCCTGGCTGAATGGATACCTGGAGAGGCTCGAACTGGAACTCGCGCCGGAAAATTGAATGAACAGAGGAGGCCGTCATGGAGTTCGCGTGGCCCTGTTTCGCCGAGCCGGTGGTCATCGATTCTTCCCGCTCGTGGACCGCGGCCTTTGACAGCTTCGACCAGCGCAACGACAACTGCTATTACATCGTCACGCTGCTCGCAAGCGGCATGCCGCCGCAACGCTTCATGGCCCAGATCGATGTCGGCTGGGCCGGCGACGACTGGACCATCCCGGAGTTCGCCGCGCGGCTCAGGGAGCGCATTGGCCGGGTGGCCCGGGAAGGGATATCCAATACAAGCTATGGTGGGCCATTATAATCAAAGAGAAAAGGAAAAAGGCAAAAGCAAAAAGTGAAAAGTGAAGAAAACGGCACTTGGCGGACAGCAGGATAGAATTACAAATCACGAGCACCAAATCCCAAATAAACTCCCATGACCCAAACGGGAGCAAAAGACAATATTTAAAAAAAAATCTTCTTTGCGCAGGGGCGGACCACTGTGTCCGCCCATCTCAAATCGTTTTCTTTCCTACCTGTACCTTGCGGTTAAACCCTTCTTCCAATTCCTGCCAACACAACCGCGGCGACGGCCGATAAGATCAGAAGAATGATGGTCGGGGCGGCCCATCTCTCCCATTCGCGGGTGTAGGCGGCATCGTTTTCTGAAGGCGCGGCAAAGATCGAGAAGCCGTACAGGCTGAGAACGATCAGCCCGGAGTTCAGCGTCAGGACCAGCCAGTCGAGCGCCGGCCGCCATGACGAAAGTCCGGAGATATTCGGGCGCAGCGGCGCCGCCAGGAACCAAAGCAGCCCGGCCGCCGGCAGCAGGGCCAGCAGGGCGGTCAGCCTGGCGCGCGGGGAACCGATCTGCCGGCGAACGGCGATCACGGCCATGATCGCGACGAGCGCGGCCAGGGCTGCCAGAATCGCGAAAAACACCGCGTAAGCCGCTGCCGCCAGCGAGCCGCCCGAGGCGACCAGGAAGGTGAACTGGGCGACGGTACCCCCGACCAGGAGCAGAGCGCCCTTCAGGGTCAGGGGGAAACGGGCCATGGCCAGCAGCGCCTGGGTGATCAGCCACAGGACCAGGAAAGCGGCCCCGGCAAAGATGAGCAGCGGTGCGGGCAGGACCAGCGGCCAGCGCACCGCCGCGGATACGGCATGCAGGGCGGCCAGGGGCAGGACCAGGGCCTGCAGCAGCAGCCACAGCCATTTTATGACATGATAAAGCCTGCGCCTTTCTCTATCGCTCATCATGGGATGATAGCGTTATACAAGGCAAGGGGCAAGAGGCTGGAGGGACGACAAATAGAAAGCCGATTTGGAGAGATGCTCCAGGAATATCTCTTTGTCTTCATCCCCTGGAAGGATGGTCTCGCCGTTCATTCCCCGGTTCATCACGTGATGGAGCGTTCCCGGACAGGTCAGCCTCTCCCGTCGCCAGGATCCAATTGATGTCACCAAAGCCACAACGTCAAGCACCATCCCCGGAACCCTCTTATTTTGAAGGGCGATTTCCGAAAAGAATCATTGAATGGCAGCCATGACTGTTATCAAACCCTGACTCCGCTGTTACCCTAATTGCACAGCAACAAGTTCCGTCCTCAGCCCTAGAGACGGAAAAGCAGGCCGATGCGGAAGCCGATGCCGCCGAGGTCGAGGGAGAACGGCCGGTAGAATTCGGCCATAGCGGCGGGCGGGATCAACGGCCAGGCAATGGCGTTGTCGGTGACGCGCCAGCGGCCCTTTCTGGTCTCGCTAACCGCGGCGCCGGGCGTGGGCGCTCCCTCATCCAGGATGGTCTCGGATGAAAACTGCTCGCCGTTCACGTCGCGCACCCGGAACCACTGATAGACGCCCTCGACGAAGAGGCCGAGGCCGCGCCACAGGGTAAACTCGAACTTGGCCCCGCCTTCCAAACCCGGGCCGTTTCCCTTGCCGCTCATGGCGACCTCGTAGAGGCGGTCTTCGCCGGTAAATCCGTCCTGGAAGCGGCGCGTCGAGGCATGGCGGCATTCGACGAACGCCCAACCGGCATGGAGGAAGCCCGCGAGGTTCATGAAAGAGTTGATCGGCAGGGTGGTCTGCGCTCCCAGATGGGGGAAGAGGGTTTTCAGCCCCAGCCGGAAGCCGTTGATCTCGTTTTCAACATCGAAGCGCGTCCCGGTATCGGGATGGCTGAAGGCGACGCCCTTGAGGTAGTGGGATCGGCGCTGCTCATCGGTCCAATCAATGCCAACGGCCCACGAAAGCGTGGGGTTGACGCGCAGGCGCAGGCGCAAGGTCAGCGGCCACCTGTTGGACAGTTCATGGATGACTCCCCAGCCGCCGGCAATGAAGTTAATCTGGACGAAGCGTGGATCCTTCATGTACAGGAAATAACGCTCCTTGGTGAGCCATAGGTTGCGCTCGACAAAAAGGTTCAGGTCAACGGGCTCATTGGCGAATCCGCCGATGGCCAGCTCGACCTGCCATTTTTTCCAGGGGCCCACGGCGTCCTCCAGGGGCTCGGCCACAGGCGGCGGGGCTTCGTTGCCGGGCAGGCGCTTGAGCTTGACGCGCAGGGTGGTCGACTGGCCGGCGGAGAGGCGGATGCCGCCGGCTGCGTACGATTCGTATCCCTCCAGGTCGCAGCTGACCTGGTAGGTTCCCGGAGCCAGGCCGAGGAATCGGAATCCCCCGGTCCCTTTCTCGCTGACCGCTTTCGTCTCGGCGTTGTTGACCACATTGATGGCCGTCACCTCGACGCCGGCAAGGAAGCGCCCCTCCTCGTCCTGGACGTAGCCGTCGATGCGCGCGTTCATTGCCTGTCCCGCGAGCCATCCCGCCGTAGCCAGCAAGACAGCGGCAGCAGGCAACAGCCGCCGCTTCATTGTATGCCCCCCCTGGAGGGGGCGGTTAGCAACACAACCCATGCATTCCTCCTTGATCGCATTAACCATTCAAGACGCCTGTTTTGCCCGGGAATCGGAGCAAAAATCGAAGCGCGTGCCGCTGAAGGTGAAGCCTGCCGGCATCGAGGTCGACCTGGGCGTGCCGCGCCGGGCGGCTCTGCCTGTAAACACGGCGAATCATTTTACCCCCGCGCCGCCGCTCCGTCAAGAAAAGTCCGGACCGTTCGCGACCGTAACACCGAAACAACAGCCCTTGCCCGTCCTTTGGATTCTCACTTCGTTCCAGTCTCTGCCTTGCGCCCCGCACCTGCAGCGCCATGCCCATGCTCCATGATCCATTACCGATGACTAGACCGACAAATTCTGGATCCAGGCCAAAGATCTTTTCTTCCTGTTGACTACTGGCTGCTACCTGTTATTTTTCGCTTGCCCAAAACAATTTCATTGAAAATAAAATGTAAGCAACAAGGCCCCGGCGGCGACTCATGGGGTGAACGCCGCCTGCCGGAAGGGGCTGCGGAGCGAAAGGAGGATCCATGAAAGAAAACACGCGTTCCTGGCTGCTCGGGGGCGGAGTGGCCGCCTTGCTGGCCTTCGCCGCCCTGGTCTATTATCTGCACCCCGGGATCATCACCAAGACGGGAGTGGGGGGCGACGACCTGGGCGGCGGGGCCATGGCGGCGCTGATCCTGTGGCTGGTGCTGCGCAAGCCGCAGCCCATGGCACAGCGCACGCGCCTGGTGCTTGGTGTCAGCGTGGCGATGGGGCTGCTGCTGGGGCTGGCGATTTTTTTCATTTCCTGAGCCCGGGACTTCCGGTGCGGCAGGCCACGGCGTAGAATAGGGGCATGGCGCAAGACGCTGACAAGCAAAGGGAAGAGGCCTTCCTGGGCCTCCTGGCCCGACACGGCCGCATCGCCCCGGCCGTGGCCCGGCTCTATACCCCGCCCGGCGAGGACACGGCCGACCTGGAGCAGGAGATCCGCCTGCAGTGGTGGCGCTCGCTGGCCGGCTTTGCCGGCCGCTCCAAGGCCAGCACCTGGATGTACCAGGTGGCGCTGCACACCGCCCTGACCTTCCTGCGCGGGCGCTTCCGGCGCCCAAGTCCCGATCCGCTGGAGCGGGCGGACAACGTGGCCGACCCGGCCCCGCAGCCCGGGGGGCGCCAGGACCGGCGCCGCTCGGCCCTGCACGGGGCACTGGCCCGGCTTGAGCCGGGCGAGCGGGCGCTGGCCTACCTGTGGCTGGAGGAGTGCAGTCATGAAGAGATCGCCGTGGTCACCGGCATCAGCGCCAACGCGGTGGGTGTGCGCTTGCACCGCATCCGCAAGCGGCTGAAGGAGATGCTGGGAGCCCATGAGGAATAAAATGAGCACGCAACAAGATGATCTGCAGGAATTATGGCGAAAGGAGAAAGCCTTGGCCGGAGAAGCTCCCGGGCAGGCCAACGTCCTGCCCACCGCCCCCGCTCAGGGCAAGGCCGAGGCGGAGCGTTTGCGGCGCCGGATCCGTTTTGACGGCTGGCTGAAGGTTGGCGCGCTTATTTTTCTGGGGGCCGCCTTCCCCCTGTTCACCGGCCGTTTCAGCGCCGCGGCCTGGGGCGTGCTCGGTTTTTCGCTGCTGGCCGTTGTACTGGGGTTCCTGCAGGTCGCCTGGAGCGCGAGCTGGCCCCGGGAAAGCGCCGCACTCCCCCTTTGCCAAAGCCTGGCCGCCGACCTGGAGCTCTGGCGCCGGCGGCGGCCGGCGCTGGCCATGCTGCTGGGTGCCACCCCGGCGCTGGCATGGCAGATTTACCAGCTGGCCTACCTGACCATGAACCCGGAGTTTGCCGGGCGGCTGGTGAACCTGCTTTTCCTGACTGCGGGCGGGCCCCTGCTCTGGCTGCTCGCTTCCTGGCGGCAATGGGCGCGCCTCGAGGCATGGCTGCTGCAGATCGAAGGGGCATTGTTGGCGTTCGACGAGACCCTGGCAGCCGATTATGCCCTGGCCCGCCGGCGCGCCACCCGGCGCACGGCGCTGATCGCATCCCTCTTGCTGGTACTGCTCATCGCCGGCGCATTGCTCTACTGGATGGCGAAGGCGTAAGACGGACGACGTCCGGCAGGAAAGAAGAAAAAATGAACTTGCTGTACGGTTGCCGGCAGAGGGCAGGAAAAAGGCAAAAGCAAAACAACTCGTCGTCGCTGCTTCCCTCATCACCTAGCACTCTTCACTGAGTCCGTCCTTTCCTTTTGCCGTCCACCGCGAGCCATCACCAGGCTCATCCTTCCTGTTTGGGGCCTTGGGGGGTTGATTATTGTTTTTTAACGAAATATGATCTGCCTACTTCAGCAAAACAGGGGGGAATAAAATGAGAAGCCAACTGATCAGAAGGCACATCGGCCTTCTTGTTATTCTTCTGGCCGCCTCATGGCTGGCGGTCATTCCCGGCCAGCACCTCCTGGCCTGGAACACGGGCCAGGTGCAGACGGAGATCAAGAACGCCTGGGGCAAGATCGACGGCCAGAACGCTCCATTCAATGTCAGCTACATTTCCAGCCTCGATTATGCGGCCGGCAGCGCGAACATGCACAGTGCCCACATCTATATCCTGCAGCATGCCATCGGCATTCTCAGGAATGACGGCTACGAAAACTGGTCCATGCTGCTGCAGCCCAACCTTCTGCACCTGGCCTCGGGCTCCAAGCATGCCGACGCCCACAAGGGCCGGATCTATATCCGCCTCACCCTCGAGGCCTTCTGGGGCCTGGTGGACATCGACAGCTGGGATATCGATCTCACGTGCGCCGCCGGCTGCGACCACTATCACAACCTGAACAACGGCCAGGGCCTCGACCTGAGCACGTGGAGCATCATCGCCAATGCCGCCGATTACCTGGCGCGGATCGTCACCATGGTGATCGCCCACGAGTTCACCCTGGGCCTGATCGACCTGGACGTCGATGTCGTTCCTGACCTGCGGGCCCAATACCCCTCGGGGCTCGAGCTCAGCAAGAAGCATTACCTCGACGCGCAAAAAGCCTGGGCCGGCAACCTGCAATATCCGGAACGCTCGGCGCTTGACAGCGCTTTTTACGAGCTGGGCTGGGCCGCGCATTTGCTGGCCGACCTTTCCGTGACCCAGCACCTGCACGACGAATTCATCGGCGGCCACGCTGACTACGAGGACGCAGCCGACGGCCTGGGGGACAGTGACGAATTTCACGCCAGCAGCGCCAAGGGGGTCTACCTGTTCACCAAGGCCAAGGGGACCCAGGCCGTGGGACAAATGGCCAACCAGCTGGCGAACCTGATCCATGCCGACGACCCGCATCACGATCTCGCCGAGAATGGGAACAGCAGCCAGCGCCAGGAAGCGCTGAAGAAGGCCCTGCCCCTGGCCGAGCGGTACACGGCCGCCATGCTGGCCCAGTTCCTGCACGAGGCGGGGATCCCGCCCACGCAACCTCCCCTGGAAGGAAATGTGCGGGCGTTCAGCGGGGCCAGGATCCCGCACGCCTATATCTTCTACGCCCCCGCCGGCTACACCGTCCAGATCGAGCAGAACCTGACGGCGAGCGAGCTGGCCCAGCTCGGACCCAAGGCGAACTGGAAGGGCTGGAGCTACATCCGCGCCGACGCCAACGGCCACTTCAAGCTGCCGGTCAAGACATTCCACAAGATCTGGCTGCGGCCCGCCATGCCGGGCTACAGCTTCACCGGCGCTACGCCCAACATGGAAGCATTCACTCCCAGGCAGGTCCCCATCCTGTATTCCCCGCCCAATGTCGCTTACGGCACGACCACGACAGAACTCTACCTGGAGCCGCTGCAGGCCCCCAAGACGGTCACGCTGGCCGGCCCGCCCGGCGGCGCCGGCTACGGCAAGATGCAGGCGGCCTTGATCCCGGCCTCCCAGTGGGGCATGCACCTCGTCGCCCGGTCCCCGCGCCTGCTCACTCCCGGCTTGAATCTGCCCCAGGCCAAGGAAAAGCTGTCGCCGGCCCTGGCCGAAACCATTTACCGGGGAGTCGCCAGGGCGGAATGCTCCCATTCCGCGCTGCAGACCCAAGGCGGCGGCGGCAGCCTGCCGACAGAGGCGATCGTCACCGTCCGCATCGCGAACCTGGTGAAGACGTCCAGCGCCGAGATCATGCATTCAACCAGCCAGGTCGTCGCCGCGGTCGACGAGGCGCGCTGCCGGCTGCAGTTGTTCCAGAAGCAAGCGGACGCCCTCCACGCCGCGGGAGTCGTGCTGCCCAGCGCGGATGCTTCGCCGATCAATAAAAACAGTTACAAAAACCTGCAAGCCAAGCTGCCCCACCAGATCGTGCAGGAAAAGTCCGGCCAGAAGCGGCGCGTTTTCGCGCCGTCAGCGGTTCTTGCCGGCGGCGACGGGGCGCTGCTGCTCCTTGAGCATGGCCTGGTCCTGCTCCCGGCCAAGGCCGGAGTCGAGATCGAGGTGCGGGCCGAATCGGGGCCGGGCATGCTGACCCCCGAACCCGCGGTCCGCAAGCTGGTGACCGACGCCAATGGCACGGCCTCGTTCAAGGTCAAGAGCGGCAGCCACCCCGGCCGGCTGCTGCTGCGCTTCAAGGTGACCCGCAACCCGGAGGCGCTGGACATCCGTCCCGAGGGCACCGTCGACATCCTGGTGCAGCCCGGCCTGGACCAGGCCGAACCGGTGCTCGAAACTCCGGCCAGCCTGCAGCCGGCCCTGACCACCGCCACCTTCATTTCCTTCCCGGTCCTGGAGATCATCAAAAAGGGCGCCCCCGTCTACCGCGAACGGGTGCCGTTGCGCCGTGTGCGCAGCAAGGTGGAGGAGCGGCGCCTCATGGAAGAGGAAGAGCAGCGCCGGCGGGAGGGTGAACCCGGCCAGGAGGACGAAGACGCCGGGCCGGCCATCGACATCGGCGGTGAATGGCACTCCAATCGCGGTGGGGTATACCAGATCAGGCAGCGCGGCGAGGAGTTCACCTGGAGGCGGACCGACATGCGCCAGGTCGGCCGCGGCTCGATCCGCGGCCGCGAACTGGCCGTCGAATGGTCGGGCGAGCCCGAGGCGGGCGAAGCTCGCGGCATGGTGGCCGAGGTCTCGCCCGAGGGGCGGGCGCTGCTCATCGAATGGAACAACGACATGGTCTTTTTCAGGGCAGCGCCCGAAGCGGAACATCCTCCCGAACCGGCCCCTGAAATGGAGCGCCCTCCTGAACCTCCCCGCAGGCGGGATCGCCCGGCGCCGCCCCCGCCTCCCCGGTTGCAGCCCCCGCCGCCGCCGCTCATCGAGCGCTACGACATCTCGGGAACCTGGCGCGGCAGCAACGGCCTGGTCTACTCGATCCGCCAGCAGGGAAACGATTTCGCCTGGCAGGTCGAGGGGCAGAGGGAGATCGGCAAGGGCAAGATCAACGGGCGTAGCCTTCAGGCCTCATGGAGCGGGGCCTCCGCAGGCCAGGCGCAGGGGCAGATCATCGAGGCCACGCCCCAGGGCTGGGCCATGGTCATCCACTGGAGCAACGGCGTGGTATTCAGCAGGTGAGGAAGAAAGCAGCCAGCGGGAACAGACAGGCAATCGGCTTGAGGAAGTGAAGAAGAGGTAAAGAGGCAGCGGGATGGAGGAATTGAACGAAATCGGTTGATGGTGGACAGTGTTCGGTGGATGGAGGAAGAAGACACCGGGCGAAAGATTATGGGCTTGAGGGAAGAGGAGGCATTGGGTTGACGGCCGAGGGAAAAGGCCTGAAAGAGTTCAGTGATGAGGGAAGAAAGGACGACCGGCTAGTTTGCTTCTGCTTTTTTCTTGCCGTCTACCGCAAACCGTTCACCGTATACCGGGATCTCTTCCTCTATTTCACCTTCAACTTGATCTCCAGCAGTTCCTCGACCGCGTTCAGGTCGGATTTCTTGCGCACCTCGACCCGGATGGAGCGGAACTTGTTGGCTTCGACGGGATGGAGAAAGCCCTGCTTGAGGGCGTTGTCCAGGGAGCTGTTGCGGATGAGCTCCTCGGCGCGGGTGTTCAGGTAGAAGGCGACGGTGAAGTGTTTGTCCCACACGGCGACCCAGCATGCCGCTGTGGTCTGGCGGCTGACCTTGAACATCCAGCTCTTGCCGTCGTGGTAGTAGCGCCACTCGCTGCGCAGCTGGGGATAACCGCCCTTGAGCAGGGTCAGGAAGGCGTTCCAGGCGGGTTTGGCCTTGCCCAGCTGGCGGGCGAGGACCGGATCGGAGGGATATTGCTTGGGGTCGTTCAGGGCGGGATGATTCATGGGGTCATTATATAGGCAAAGTGGCGGATGGTAAAGGAATAATGCAAAAATAACAAACTCGGTTTTCGGTAGACAGTGGCTGTCATCAATTGAAATTGGTTTGAGGTAGACGGTTCAAGGTTCAGGGGAAGAGAGTCAGTAACTGAAATCGGTTGACGGTTTACGGTGGACGGTCAGAAAAAGCAATAGGAAGACTTAAATTCCAANNCAAATTCCAAATAACAAACAAATTCCAAGCTCCAAATTCCAATTTCCAAAACAAAATCCCCCTTGAAATTGCATGCCCTTTCTTCGTTTGGATTATTTGGTGATTGGAATTTGGAACTTATTTGGAATTTGGTGCTTGTGATTTGGATTTTAAGTCCTATGAATACCTTTCTTTCACCCTGCGCCTTCCGCCCTATGCCTTACGCCGATTCCCGCCGACTCCTTGAGCTCATCCCCCTGCCCTATCGTGCAGCGCTTTGCTATAATAGGCCCATGCAAGCATCCTCGCAGCTGCTGATCGTGATGGCCGCATACATGCTGGTGATCGTCGCCATCGGCCTCTATTTCGCCCGGCGCGCCAACGCCAGTTCGGGGAACTATTTCCTCGGCGGCCGCTCGCTGGGCCCGTGGATGACGGCGATGAGCGCCGAGGCCTCGGACATGAGCGGCTGGCTGCTGATGGGCCTGCCCGGCGTCGCCTACTGGAGCGGCGCCGCGGAAGCCTTCTGGACGGCGCTGGGCCTGGGGCTGGGCACCTACGTCAACTGGCGCATCGTCAGCACCCGGCTGCGCGCCTACTCCGAGATCAGCGGCGATGCCATCACCATCCCCGACTTCCTCTCCAACCGTTTCCGCGAAAGGAAAAAAACGCTGATGGCCGTCTCGGCCCTGTTCATCCTGGTCTTCTTCACCGTCTATGCTTCCAGCTGCTTTGTCGTCGTCGGCAAACTGTTCTCCTCCATCTTCGCCGTCGATTACCGCCTGTGCATGTTCGCCGGCGCCTTCTTCGTTGTCCTCTACACCCTGGTCGGCGGCTTTCTGGCCGAGAGCGCATCGGACTTCATGCAGGCGCTGGTCATGATCACGGCGCTGACGACGGTCCTGGGCATCGGCACATTCGCTGCCGGCGGCCCGGCGCAGCTCATCGCCAACCTGGGGAACATCCCGGGGTTCCTGGAGCTGTTCGCGACAGCGACACCGCGGATGACCGACGGCATCCAGGCCGTCGCCGCAGGCCGGCCGCTGTTCGCCGCCGCATCCGGCTACTCCTTTCTGGCCATCCTCTCGATCCTGTCCTGGGGGCTGGGCTACTTCGGCATGCCCCAGGTGCTGCTGCGCTTCATGGCCATCCGCGACCCGCGGCGGCTCGCCGCCTCGCGGCGCATCGCCGTCTCCTGGTGCTTCGTCTCGCTGGCGGCGGCGGTGGCCATCGGGCTGATCGGCCGGGCGCTCTACCCCGCCGCGCTGCTCACCCCGGGGGCGGCGGAGAGTGTCTTCATCCTCATCGCCACCCGCCTGCTGCCGCCGCTGCTGGCCGGCATCGCCATGGCCGGCATCCTGGCGGCAACCATCAGCTCGTCCGATTCCTACCTGCTGATCGCCTCGTCCGCCGTGGCCAAGAACATCTATCAGCGACTGTTCCACAAGGAAGCTTCCGACCGCCGGGTCATGCGCGTCTCGCGGCTGACGCTGGTGGCCATCGCCGCCATCGGCGCCGCCATCGCCCTGGACAACGATTCGGTCGTCTTCCAGGTCGTCTCCTTCGCCTGGGCCGGGTTCGGCGCTACGTTCGGCCCGGTCATGCTGTTCTCGCTGTTCTGGAAACGGACGTCGCATGCCGGCGCCGTCGCCGGCATGGTCGCCGGCGGCGCCATGGTCTTCGCCTGGAAGCTGCTGATCAGGCCCCTGGGCGGCGGATTCACCGTGTACGAACTGCTCCCGGCCTTTGTGTTTTCGTGCCTCGTGATCGTCGTGGTGTCCAAGCTGACTCCTTCGCCTGCAGGGGAGATACAAGAGGAGTTTGATCTGGCCAGGAGATCGAGCCCCGTACAGCCGTGACCGGTAACGAGTGACGGGTAAACGCAAGCAACGAACTAAAAAAGCCGGTTCGCCCTGATGCTGTTCCTTGTCACGGAGCCACGTGGTTCAAGGCAGCGACATCATCATTGGCTGAACGGGTGGACGAGGATCTTGACCTGCACCAGCAGGATCGGCTCGGTGACCCTGGCGATCCTGGGGATCAACGCGAAGTTCAGCGCAAGGCGATTGAATCCGGCGGCCAGATAGGGCAGGGCGAAGAGGGCAAAACGCCCTTTCCGGTATTCGGCCTTTTTCAGTCCGCCGGCAATGACGGCCAATGAGGCCCAAAATTTCTTCAGGTCTCCCGCAAGATACCCCGGGGCGAAGCCGATCCAGTGGGATGGCCTTTCGTTGCTGTCGCTGAACATGTAATGGCCGTTGGCGCCGAGCAGCCAATGGCCCTTTCTATAATACGCCTCGGCTCCGATCCCCAGGTGGAAATCATTGAACTGGTCATCATAGGGATGGAAATGCTTGCTCACGCCGGGACCGCTCAGGAAGACCAGGCAGTGCCCCTTGTCCGGCCATGCCCGTGCGGAGGTCGCCAGAATGAGCAGCAGGAAAAAGATCGGCCTTTTCAAGAAATCCCCGCACCCGCGTAAGCCTTCAGTGCGTCGATATCATGCGCATCGGATCCGCGCGTCTTTTTCAGGTGGAAGCGCTCGGCCAGGCTGCGCAGCCGCTCGATCATGGCGCTTTCGGTTTCCCGGTCGGGGAACGCCGCGGCGGGCTCCTTCTCCTGGAAATAGGGATAGTCGACCTCGATGCCGGCCAGGCCGAGGGGGGCGAGCTCGGCGAGCATTTCATCAAGCCGGATCGCGGTCTCGGCGACGATGTAGCCGGGGTGAGCCAGGACCGCCTCGCCGCCAGCCTGGACGATCATGCGGATGGCGTCGGCCATGGGCAGCTTGGGAACGTGGATGGGGACCTGGGCGTTGACGGAGAGCCACTTGGCCGCCTCGCGGTAGTCGGGGAAGAGTCCCTCGTCGAGCATGGCGTGGACCAGGTGCGGCTTCATCAACGAGTCGCGCTGCGGCAGGATGACCTTTTTGCGGTCGACGACCTTGCGGCCGAAGTAGCGGTTGATGTCCTCGAGCTGGCGCAGCACCCTTTGCCGCCGCAGCCCCTGGACCAGGCGCAGGCGCTCGTTCAAGGCCTTGTCCTCGATCCTGAACCCGAAGCCCAGCAGATGGAGCTCCTCGTCGCCGTAGTGGGTGTCCAACTCGATGCCGGACATGAGTTCGATCCCGAACGCTTCGGCACGGGCAAACAGGTCGCCCCAATGGCGGTAGGCACCCAGGGCGTCGTGATCGGTGAAGGAGACCTGCTTCAGGCCCGCCTCCCTCGCCGCCTCGAGCATTTCCAGGGGCGTGGCGTGCCCGTCGGATACCAGCGTGTGCAGATGGAGATCGATCTTGTTGTCCATAGAGCATTGTATCACAAAACCCCGCCTGACACGTTACAAAGAAGAGATTGACAGAACTTGATTTACGGTGGACGGTGGACGGTGGACGGTCTGAAAAAGCAATACGAAGACTTAAATTCCAAATCCCAAGCACAGAATTCCAAAAAAATCCAAAATTCCAAATTCCAATGACCAAAACAAAGACCTTTCAGTGATTTTCTCCGTAAAGCGCCGTTTTCTTACTTTTGCCTTTTTACTTTTGCCTTTGTCTTCCTTCTCCCCTACGCCTTCCCCCCTACGCCTTGCGCCGAGTGTTTTTTCTTGTCACTCGTCACGCAAGTCCGGTTACTTTCTTGAAGTTCTCCGGATCGGTAGCTCCCTCGGTATTGATCAGCAATACCCGCGAGCCGGGCCCCAAAGGCAATTTCGCGCGCGCGTCGGCGAGTTTGGGCGCGGTGGTCAGGGCCAGCAGCGCGGCAAGGCCGGAGGATCCCGATTCGCCGGAGACGATCCTCGGGTCGCCCTTCAGCGGGGAATAGTAGCGGCACATCGCCTGCTCGGCCCAGTGATCGCCGACGGCGAGGAAGAAGGGAAAGGCGTCGCGCAAAAAGGGCCAGGCCAGCGGCGAGGGGACGCCGCAGTTGAGGCCGGCCATGATCGAAGTCTGCTCACCCCTGGTGGGCAGGGGATCGCCCCGGCCGCAGCGCACCGACTCCAGGAAGCAGTCGGAGGAGACGGGCTCGATGCAGACAAGCGCCGGGCGCTTGGCGCCGTAGCGCTTGCTGTAGAAGAAGGCGCCGGCGGCGGCCAGCCCACCCACCCCGGCGGGCAGGATGACCGTGTCGACGCCGGTCTTCATCGGCCCGTGCAGCAGCCCTTCCAGTTCGGCGAAGATCGAGGTGTATCCGAGCAGGATCCAGCCGGGGATCTCGCGGTAGCCGGGGTAGGCGGTGTCGGATATCGCCTGCCAGCCGTTTTTCGCGGCATCGGCGGCGCAGCGCTCGACGCAGAGGTCGAAGGTCCCCGCAACCAGCACCACCTCGGCCCCCTCGCCGCGGATGTTCTCCACCCGCGCCGCGGCCGAGTCGGCGGGCATGTAGATCACCGCCTGCTGACCCAGCATCCTGGCCGTCCAGGCCACGGCGCGTCCGTGATTGCCGTCGGTGGCGGCGCAGAAAGTGAAGGTGCCCAGCTTTTCCAGAATTTTCCCGTCCTGGAAGCACTCGGGCGTGAACGGTTCCGGGAAGCGGTCCGCCCACTGCTTCTTCAGGTAACGGTACATGGCGTACGAGGCGCCCAGCGCCTTGAAGGCCTGGATGCCAAAGCGCTGCGCTTCGTCCTTGACGAAGATCCCGGCCAGGCCCAGCTTGGCGGCCAAGGCGGGAAGTTCCAGCAGCGGCGTCGGCGCGTAGCCGGGGAGCGACTGGTGGAAGGCGAGCATGTCGCGCTCCCGCAGAAAGGCGTACTCTTCGCCCGTCCATTCGGGCCTTGCCCGGCACAGCTCGTTGAAGGCATACTCACACATCGGGATTGTCTCCATGAAGGAAGGACGGCAGGAATTCCACCAGGATGGCCATCTGTGCCAGCAGCCGGCCGTCGAAAGCGGGATCGGCCTCCTGGCGCCAATCGGCGGCCAGGTACGAGAAATCTTCGCAATTCAGGCGCAGCAGGCAGTTGCGGTTCTCGAAATCCAGCCGGTCGGGGTAACGGCGCAAATGATGCAGCTCGCCGGCGGCACGGGCCAACAGCACCCTGGGACCGCCCGGGACGGGGGCTTTGAGGAAGAAACCTTCCGCCGCCTGTTCAAAGTCGCCGTCGCGCAGGAAAATATGGGGCTTGTCCATGTGGGGAGCGCCGGCAGTGGGGCAGAAAGTAGCGCAGTTGCCGCAGCCGTTGCAGAAGTCGACCACGTGAACCAGCTGGTATTTCTGGCGCAGTTCAAGGACGCCGGCCGCCGAGAGCTCGGCTCCGCCCTTGCGGCTGGCGGCATGCAGCACCGGCCAGCGCCCGGGACGGGTCTCGAAAGCGACCAGGGCGCGGTTGGGGCAGACGCCGACGCACAAGAGGCAGAGGTCGTCGCAATGGAGGCAGCGCTGTGCCTCCTGACGCGCCGCCCTGGCGTCCAGGCCGGGAGCAACGGCGGAGAGACCCTCCTCCAGAAAAGAATTATCCATCCTGGGTCCCGGGAACCAGGGCTCGATCTTCTCGCGCCGCGAGCGCTGCAGCGCATGTTCCAGCCAGGTCAGGCCGGAAACCGGGCCGGGCTCCGGGACGCGCAGCGTCCGGCCGCTTTCTTCCAGGATGCGGTCGACGGCGCGGCTGCCGTCGGCGACGGCCCGGACCAGGGTCGAAGGGCCGCCGCGGGCGTCGCCGACGACGAACAGGCGGGGGTGACTGGTGCGGCCGTCGTCACCGACGACCTGCCATTCCGTGCCGGCCAGCAATTCCCTGTTCCTGTCCTGGCCGATGGCCACGATCACCGCGTCGCAGGTCAGCTCGAACTCGGAGCCGAAAAGCGGGACCGGATGCGGGCGGCCGCTGGCGTCCGCCTGGCGCAGCTCCATGCGCGAGCAGAGCAGGGCCCATTCCTTGCCCTCGGAGGTCTCGATGCGCAGCGGGGCGGTCAACTCCATGATGGCCACCCCTTCGGCGACGGCCTCGCGGATCTCCTCGGCGGCGGCGGGCATTTCCGCCAGCGTGCGCCGGTAGATCACCGTGACCCGCCCGAGAGGGCCGCACAGGCGCCTGGCCGTGCGCGCCGCGTCCATGGCGCTGTTGCCGCCGCCGATGACCACGACCTGGAAGCCGATGTCCGGCGGCTCCCCGCGCCTGGCGGCGGCGAGGAACTCCAGGGCGTCGTGGACCCCGGCGGCGTCCTCCTCGGGAATGAGCAGCCGGCGCCCCTGCCCGGAGCCGGCGGCCAGGAAGACCAGGTGGAAAGCATCCAGCAGTTCGCTCAGCCGCCGGCCGTCGACAGCCTGACCGCAGTGGAAGATCACCCCCTTTTCCCTCAGTCGCGCCACATCGTCCTCCAGGGCGGCGGCGCCGAGGCGGAAGCCGGGGATGACCGTGGCGGCCAGCCCGCCGGCGCGGGCGTGTGCCTCGAAGACCTCGACCCAGAAGCCGCCGCGGACCAGCTCGCGGGCGGCGGCAAGCCCGGCGGGGCCGGCGCCCACCACGGCCACGCGCGTGGCATCGCCGAGTGAAGCCGGATCGGCAACCGGAATGCGGCCGTTTTCGACGGCGAAGCGCTTGACGCCGCGGATGTCCAGCGGCCGGTCGAAGAGGCCCCGCGTGCAGCGCTCCCGGCACTTCTGGTCGCAGGCCATGCCCAGGATCGCGGGCAGCGGATTGCTTTCCCAGATCACGGCCTTGGCCAGGTCGGCATCGCCCTTGCCCACCCAGTGCATGTAGCGCGGGACGTCCTGGGATATGGCGCAGGATTCGCGGCAGGGGGCGGCGGCGCAGTCGAACCAGGCCAGGCTGCGCTTGCCCTTGAAGGAGGCTGCCGGCAGCAGCGGCGCGCGGGCGTCATCCCCGTTCGCCAACGCCATTTCATAATTTTTCAGGTTTTTCCGCAGCGCCCGGGCCGGGTCCTTCATGCGGGCGCGCTTCAGCACCAGCTCGTCCAGCGATGCCGCCCGACAGGACTTCATGGCGCGGCGGACCTCTTCCAGGTACTGGCCAAGGCGGGCATAGCCGCCCGGGCGCAGCAGGTCGCTGCAGACGGTCAGTGGCCGCAGGCCGCAGGCCAGGAGGTCGGCGGCATGGAAGCAGTCGGCGCCGCCGGAGTAGGTGATGTCCAATCCGCCCTGGAAATCGTCCTGCAGGCGGCGGGCCAGCGCCACGGCCAGCGGCAGGAGCGGGCGGCCGCTCAGGTAGACCGTTTTCTCGCTGGCGGGCAGCGCGCCGTCGTTGAGGCACTCCAGGGTGTTGGTCAGCTTGACGGAGAAATGCAGGTTGTTTTTTTCGGCGCGGCTTTTCAGGGAGCGTATCAGGTCCAGGGCGGAGTCGTAGCGCAGGTCGTGCTCGAAGGCTTGGTCGGGCACCTTGACTTTCCAGCCCAACTCCTCGTTCAGCAGCCGGCGCAGGGGCTCGGCGCCCAGCAGCGTCGGGTTCAGCTTGATGGTGACATGCAGCTTCCTCTCTTCCAGCAGGTAGAGGCCGATCCTCTCGATCTCCTCGGGGGGGCAGCCGTGCATGGTCGACAGGGTGACGTTGTCGGCAATGCAGTTGGGGATATCCAGGTCGTGGATGCCCGGGAACAGGGGCTGCAACTCCCTGAGCAGCCTCTCCTTCTCATCGTAGCAGCAGGACATCTTGTCCAGGAAGCACTGCATGTTGGGCTGGCGGATGCCGGCCAGGTCGTAGCCGACGCTGAAATTGAAGAGAAAGCCGGGATCGGCGGGCAGGACCCCGCGGCGCCGACGGCGGCGCAGGACGTGCAGCAGCACCCAGGCGGCCAGGTACTGCT
Source organism: Candidatus Aminicenantes bacterium UBA2190 (assembly GCA_002335385.1). Classification (GTDB taxonomy): domain Bacteria; phylum Acidobacteriota; class Aminicenantia; order UBA2199; family UBA2199; genus UBA2199. The sequence goes on along the minus strand of DCVK01000054.1, from coordinate 87,669 downwards.
GGAATGACTCGTCCAGGGTCAGCTCCTGGGACCACTCGCAATTGTAGCCGGCGTCGCCGGCGGCGATGCAGGGCTTGCGCACCTCCAGTTTGTCGAGGGTCTGGACGGTCTTGAGCTCGATGAAGCGGGCGCCGCAGAGCCATGCGGCCACGATGTTCTGCGCCAGCTGCGTCTGCGGGCCGGCCGCCACGCCCAGCGGCGTTTCGAGCAGCCGGCCGCAGCGTTCCAGCCGCCAGGGGTCGGCGGCGTCGGGATGGAAAAAAAGCTCGCGCTGGATGCCGAAGACCTGGCCGCGCTCCTCCTCGGCCAGGATCCACGCCAGGAGGCGCCGCGCCGTGGCGGGGGCGAAGCGGTCTCCGGCCACCGGCGCTGCGGCCTAGCCGCGGCCGCCCATGGTCAGGGCCATGACGGCCTTGGCCGTGTGCAGGCGATTCTCGGCCTCGTCGTAGACGATGGAGATGCTCTCATCGTCGATCACCTCGTCGGTCACCTCGCGGTTGCGGTCGGCGGGCAGGGCGTGCATCAGCTTGACCCGGCGGTCGGCCAGGTTGGCGCGGCGGCGGTCGAAGATCCAGTCCTGGTGCCGGGCCAGGCGCGACGCCATTTCCTTTTTGCACTCGCTTTCATTCCTGAGGTATTCTTCGACGCTCCAGGCGCCGAAGCCGCCCCAGTTCTTGGGGATCACCACCTGCGCCCCCTTGACCGCCTCGTCCATGTCGTGGGTGAAGGTGAGGCGGCCGTTCCCGGCCTTGGCGTTCTGTTTGGCCTTCTCGACGATGCCGGCGCTCAACGGGAAGTCGGGCGGGTGGGCGACGGTGACGTCGATGCCGTAGCGCGGAAAGAGGAGGATCTGCGTCTGCGGCACCGAGAGCGGCTTGGCGTGCGACTCGGCGTAGGCCCAGGAGACGGTCACCTTGAGGCCGCGCGGGTCGCGGCCGAAGTGCTCGAAGATGGTCATCATGTCGGCCAGCCCCTGGAAGGGGTGGTAGACGTCGTCCTGCAGGCTCATGACCGGGCAGCGGGCGTGCCGGGCCATCTCGTTGAGGTAGGCGTTGCCCGTGCCGTAGAAGCAGTTGCGCGCGGCGATGCCGTGGCCCATGCGCGACAGGATGACGGCCGTGTCCTTGGCCGACTCGCCGTGGGAGATCTGCATCTTGTCGGCGGTCAGGTCGTGGGCGTGCCCGCCCAGCTGGGTCATGCCCGCCTCCATGGAGTTGCGCGTGCGCGTCGACTGCTCGAAGAATATCATGAACAGCGTCTTGTCCGCCAGCAGGCGGTGCGGCTCGCCCAGGGCGAAGCGCTTCTTGAGGTCGAAGGACACGTCGAAGACGGTGTCCAGGTCGTTCCTGGACCAGTCGTCCTCGGTGATGAAATGACGGTTATGGAAGATCGAATTCATGTTTCGCTCCTTGCCCTTGGACTCGAAAAATATAGCATTAGTGTTCTCTGAAGTCAAAGAAAACTGACAGGGGATCAGAAGGCGGACGGCACCGGAACCCGTCGATGAATTGAAGGGGCATGGGATTGGAAATCGTTGAAACATTGCAGCGTAGAAACGTTGAAACGAAAGAGCAAGAACTTATTCCCGGACGCCTGCTGACATTGAAAGGAGCTTTCGTTTGGAATTTGGAATTTTGAGCTTGGTATTTGTTTGGAATTTGGTGCTTGGGATTTGGAATTTCAGTCTTCGTATTGCTCCTTCTCCTAACGTCTGGACCGCAATCGTTGACATCTTAATTACTTTTTGCTAGACTCCCTCCCTGACTCCGAGCCGCCCGGGCTAAAGTCCCCAGGGACCATGCCCAGCGGCCGTTAGGGTATGCGCGGAAACGCTCATGCCTTCCGTCTTTGAAAAGGAGGTCTTTTATGGGTTCTCGCATCATCCCGCCGCATCCCTGCAGGCCTCCATGTTCGCGTTAAAAAAATGGAGGTTTGCATAAAATGAAAAAGCTAATCCTACTGTGCCTTGGCCTGGTCCTGCTCGGATTCTTCCTCGCCGCCGGGGATGTGGACGAGAAGAAAAAGGACGGGGAAAAGGATGTCGTTCTGCCCATGATCACCGAGTCGGTGACGGTCGAGGCCACGGTGCCGCGCGAGCTGCCCTATGCCGCCACCACCGAGCTCAAGTTGCCCAGGATCGAGCCCATCAAGGCCAAGGACCTCACCGAGATCCTGCCCAGCGCGCCGGGAGCCTACGTCTCCACCGGCTCCAAAAACGAATGGGGCGTCAAGCTGCGCGGCCTGGGAAGCAACCGCATCACCCTGCTCTACGACGGCATTCCCGTCTATGAGCCCTATTACAACTCCTTCGACCTCAAGTCCATCGCCGCCGACCAGATCGAGTCGGTCAAGGTGGTCAAGGGCGCCTCGTCGGTCCTCTACGGCCCCAATGCCATGGGCGGCATCGTCGACGTGCTGAGCAAGCGCCCGGCGGACGACCAGTTCTCCCTGCGCCTGGACTACGGCACCCGGAAAACCTATGGCGCCTATGCCAGCGGCGCCCTGCGCGGCCGCAACCTTCTGTTCACCGCTTCGGCCTCGCGCGAGGGGTCGGACGGCTTCAACTGGGTGGATGCCGGGTCAACCGAACCGCGCCAGAACAGCGACTACGAGCGCCTCAGCCTGGGCGGAAAGTTGTATTACTATCCGGGCGGCGGCTCCGAGATCATGGCCGAGGTCACCTACTACCAGTCGGAGTACGGCATCCCAACCGCCACCGATTATTACAAGAAGCAATACTGGCGCTTCCGGGATTGGCAGCGCTTCATGGCCAACCTGGGCGGCAGCTTTCCCGTCCTGGACGGCGGCTACGTCAAGGCGCGCATGTACTACGTCAAGCACTACAACGTCCTGGACGCCTACAGGAACGACCAGTTCTCGCAGCTGACCTGGGAGTCGACCTACGACAACTTCGCCCTGGGCGCCTTCGTGCTGGGCATGGCGCCCCTGGGCGACCGGCACGAGCTGCACGCCAGCCTCTCTTTCCGCGACGACGACGTCAGCCAGCAGGGCGACGCGGGCGATCCCTGGGAACATTATGAGCACAAGACCCTTTCCTTCGGCGTGGAGGACCGTTTCCGCGTCAGCGACAAGGTCGAGCTCATGGCCGGAGCCAGTCTCGACCACCTGAACAAGCAGAACGGCGAGAACAAGACCACCCTCAATCCCATTCTGGGGGTGAAGTACAATCCCAACCGCTGGACCGACCTGCGCGCCGCCTTCTCGCAGAAGTCGCGCTTCCCCTCCATGCGCAACCTCTACAGCCTGCCGGAAAACGGCGGCAACCCCGACCTGCGCGACGAGATCGGCACCAACCTCGAGCTCGGCTTTACCTACGATCGCAACTGGTTTTTCAGCGGCGCCGTCTTCCAAAACCGCATCCGCGACATGATCGAGAGCCGCATCAACGCCGATTTCGTCAAGCAGTACCTCAATGTGGCCCGGGCGCGGATCACCGGCTTCGAGCTGGAGGCGCGCAAGGCCTTCGGACCGGTCTCGCTGGCGGCCAGCTACACCTGGCTCGACACCGAGAACGAGGAGACCGGCGACGACCTGGACCTGATCCCCGCCTCGCAGCTGAACGCCTCGCTCCGCTTCCACCGCCCCGAGCTGCTCTCGCTTACCGTCTGGCTTCTTTACGCCTCCGACTCCATCTACCATTCGGGCACGGGCATCGTCGACGTCGCCCCCTATGCCGTGGTCAACGCCGTCCTGGAGCGGGCCTTCGGTCCGGTCAGCGTCTACCTGAAGGCGGAGAACCTGCTGAACAACGAGTACTGGTCCGAGCCCGGCTGGCCGATGAAGGCCCGCACCCTTACCTTCGGCGCCCGCTTCTTCCTGGAAGGAAACAAAAACAAATAAGCGATCAAGGAGAAAACCATGATGAAAAAAACGTTCCTGTCCGCAATCGTCCTGTTGGCCATGGCGCTGTCGTGCCCGGCGCAGGAGAACAACGACTTCTATGATAACACTCCGGTGAAGAACCTGGCCGGCACGCTGAGCGTCGAGGTGCTCGGCGAGGTGGCCGAGCCCGGCCCGGTCGACCTCTCCTCCCTGCCGCGGCGCTCGCTCATCGTCCGCGAGGCGCGCACGGAGAAAGAAGGTCTGGCCTTCGTCGGCTCCTACCGCTACGACGGATACTCGCTGTTCGACATCCTGAAAGAGAAGGCGGTCGCCAAGAAGAACCGGGCCGAACTGAGCTCGGTCATCGACCTGCTGGTGGCGGTGGAGAATGCCCAGGGGGACAAGGTCGTCCTGAGCTGGGGCGAGATCTATTACCCGACGGCGCTGCACCGCGTGCTGATCGCCGACCGCGTGGCGCCGATCATCCCCACCAAGACCCTGGAGAACTGGCCGCTGCCCGGCGCCATGCGCCTGGTCTGCGGCAACGACCTGATCAGCGAGCGCGTCCTGGAATCCCCGACCCGCATCACCGTGTTCTCGGCGCCGGTCGCCGTCCCGGGGGAAAAAGGGCAGAAGCCCCTATATGCTCCCGAGATCAAGGTGATCGGTCCCGACGGCAAGGCCGGCAAGTTCGCAGCGGCCGCGACGGAGCTCCGCGTTTTCCCCGCGGTCTTCTACGGCCGCGGCAAGGGGTTCCACGGCATCCAGCGCTTCAGGGGCCAGCTGCTCGGCGAGGCGCTGAAGAAGCATGTCGCGCTGGATCCCGAAACGCTGCGCTGCGGTTACCTGGTCGTTGCTTCCGTCGACGGCTACCGCGTCGCCCTGAGCTTCAGCGAGCTGTTCAACCGCAACGACCAGTGCGAGTTCCTGCTGGTCGACCGCGGCAAGGGGGCCGACGGCGGCCGCTGGTCCATCTTCTCTGCTCCCGATTTCTTCTCCGACCGCGCCGTCAAGGCGGTCAGCGCCATTCACATCCTGACCTATTGAATTCCTTTCAAAAAAAGAAGCCCGCCGCTGCTTGAGACAGGGCGGGCTTTCAGCAAAATGGGGAAGGGGATTTTCTGCTTTATTCCGGCTTTTTTTCGGCCGGCTTCTTCTTGGAGCCGGGCGGCGGCGGGGGGGGCGGCAGCATGCGCTTGCCGATCTTCTTCTTGAGCTCCTCGCGCTTCTGGCGCGTGTCGAGGTAGATCATCAGCTGTACGAACTCCTCCTCCACGGCGGCCGCCATCTTGGCGATGCCGTCCTTGTCCCCCCACGCCCAGCGCTCGTAGGTGACGTTCCAGGTGAAGTCGTCGATGGCCCGCTCGAAAAGCCCCTTCAGGAGCTCGCCGCGGACCACCGGCATGATGATCAGCTTGTAGTGCATCAGCAGGCGCTGGTAGCGGTGGAAGAAGATCTTGTCGATCAGGCCGGCCTCCAGGGCCGCCCTGGAATCGACTCCCAGCTGGGACAGCCTTTCGTCGACCAGGGCCAGTCCGCCCTTGGTCACCTTCTCTTCCCCCGGCATCGCCTTCTTTTCGGGCACGAGATTCTCGAACAGGCCGAGCAGCGAGTTGAGCAGGGAGTAGCCGTCCTTGAGAGCGGCCGCATCCGTCGTCGGTGCTCCTGCCGCGGCCGGCGCCGCCGCCATTTCCGGCGCCGCCATCATTTTCTCCTCGGCCGGCAAGGTCAGGCCAAGCGCCAGGACCAGAAAAACCAACAGTGTATGTTTCATTTTATGCCTCCTTTTCGTGAAATTCATGCAGGTCGGACAAAAGCCGCTCGAAGACATCCTCCTGGATCGCCCGACTTATCTTGCGGCTCACCTCCTCGGGATCGCCGCGCTCCACGACCATCTGCTCAGGGAACGTTCGCGGCGATTCCCCGCTGACCGTCGCCGAGCGCTCCAATGTGTCGGCCCAGGCGGCAAAATATGGCGACATGGGACCCATGGCCCCATCGACGGACCGGGCCGATTCCCCACTTCCCGCCTTGGCGTAGAGGAACGAGTCCGACAGGATCCCGCTCCAAGTCGGCGTCGTCGGGACGCTTTCCCAGTTCGCGCGCAGCAGCCAGAAAGACAGGAGGGCGACAGCCAGCAGCAGCGAGGCGGCGACGGCCGCCAGGGCCGGATGCAGCCGGAACCACGCCGGCGGCCGGGCCGGCGCTTCGGGTCGGAACGGCAGGCGCCGGAACTCGTCCAGCGCCGCCGCCTTGTCGCGCTCGATCAGCAGCTGGATCTCGCGCCAGGCCTTATCCTGATTTTCCATGGTGTTCCTCCTGATAGAAGCGCAGCACGGCGGAACGCGCCCGGTTCAGGCGCGACATGACCGTGCCCGTGCCGATGCCGAGCGCCAGCGCGATCTCCTGGTAGGAAAGCTCGCCGTACTCGCGCATGACCAGCACTTCGCGCAGGCGCCCCGGCAGCCCGGCGATGGCGCGGCGCACGATGGCGATCTCCTCTTCCCGGCCGGCTTCGCTCTCCGGGGTGCGCCCGTCCACGGCATGCCACTCCGAGATGGGATGCTGGGGGCCGCGCGATTTTTTGCGCCGCGCCTGGTCAAGGCAGGTGTTGCGCGCGATGCGCATGATCCAGGCCTGGGGGTTGGCGGGCCGATCAGCCTCGAAGTGGGCCAGCGCCTTGGCGAAGGTTTCCTGGGCCAGGTCGCGGGCGTCGGCCGCGTTGCCGACAAAGCCCAGGCACAGGCAGTAAACCCGGTCGCGGCTGGCCAGAAGCTCCTGCCGGTCGTATCGTTCCCGGACCAGGACAAGCTGTGGGGCCATTGTCTCCTCGATTGCCATAACCGCTTCCTGCATCATACCCTATAAACGCGCCAGAGGACAAAATATTCCCCAAACCGAAGCGAACTATCGTGAATAGTGAAAAGTGAAAAGTAAAATGTAAGAAAAAAACCAATATTGGAAAATTTTGCCCATTCTTTTCGCTTTTTCTTCCCACTTTTCACTTTTCACATTTCACTTTTCACTATATTGCTTGTGTTATAATCCAGGGGAATTCCAGAAAAGGAGGCACGCCATCATGTTCAAGGTCAACGAATACTTCGACGGCAAGGTCAAGTCGCTGGCATTCGAGAGCCCGGCGGGGCCGGCCACTATCGGCGTCATGGCGCCCGGCGAGTACGAGTTCGCCACCGCGACGCTGGAGATCATGCAGGTTATCAGCGGCAAGCTGACGGTCAAGCTCCCCGGCAGAAAGACCTGGAGAGCGTACGGACCCGGCAAGAAATTCGCCGTTGCCGCCAAAAAAAAATTTCAATTGAAGGTCGCCGAGGAAAGCGCCTATCTCTGTCTGTATAAATAATCCGGACAAGTGGCCGCGGGGCATTGAAAAATCCGCCGCCATTTTCTAAACTGTCGCTTCGCGTCTGAAATTCCAGGAGGGAACATGACGGGGTTCGCGCAGATGCTGCTGGTCATGGCGGGGTATTTCATTCTGTTGATCCTATGGGGGCTCTACCAAGGGCACAAGGTCAAGAACAGCTGCGATTACGCCATTGCCGGCCGCAATCTGCCCGGCTGGGCGGCGGCACTCTCGGAACGGGCCACCGGCGAATCTTCGTGGGCCCTGCTGGGGCTGCCGGGCATGGCCTACGCCACCGGGCTGGTCGAGGTGTGGACCGCGCTCGGCTGCGTGGCCGGCATCATCACCGCCTGGGCGGGGCTGGCCTGGCGGCTGCGCGACGAGGCCGAACGCTTTCGGGTGAACACTTTCAGCGAGTATATCGCCAAGCGACACGGCGAAATGGAGAAACCGATCCGCGCCGTCGCCAGCCTGACCATCGTCTTCTTCTTTTTCTTCTATGTCGGCGCCCAGTTCCTCGGCGGCGGCAAGACGCTCTTCACCCTCTTCGGCCTGCCGGAACAATGGGGCATGCTGCTCACGGCGCTGGTCATCGTCCCCTACACCATCTACGGCGGTTTCCGCAGCGTCGTCTACACCGACTGCGTGCAGGCCGTCCTGATGATCGTCACCCTGGTCGTCACGCCCATCGTCGGCATTTTGTATATTGCCCGCACCCCGGGACTGTTCGCCGCCTCGATCCCGCGGGCGCTGGCGGCGGCCGGGCCGAGCTATGCCTCGCTGACCGGGGCCGCTTCGGGCTTCGCCGCCGGGGTGATGATCATGGCGGGCTTCTCATGGTTTTTCGGCTACCTGGGCGGCCAGCCGCAGCTGAGCATGCGCTTCATGGCCATCAGGGACACCGCCCAGGCCAGGAAAGCCAGAAACATCGGCATTGCCTGGACCCTGGCCGCCTACGGCGGCGCCCTGGCCATCGGTTGGATCGGCATCGCCATCTTCGGGCCGGCCGGCCTGGCCGACCAGGAGCACGTGCTGCCGGCGGTGCTGCTGAAGCTCTTTCCCCCGGCGCTGGCCGCGGTGCTGATCTCCGGCGCCATCGCCGCCATGGTCTCCACCGCCGATTCGCTGCTGGTGCTGTCGGCATCGGAACTGGCGGAGAACCTGGCGCCGCCGCGGGTGGAACGGAACGATGCGAACGCCTGCCTGGCGCGGTCGCGGCGCATCACCGCCCTGCTGGCGGCCGTCGCCCTGGCCCTGGCCTACCTCATGCCCACTCGGCTCATTTTCACCGTGGTCGGCTACGTCTGGGCCGGCATCGGCGGCACCTTCTCCGTCGTCATCATCTTCACCCTGTTCTGGAAGCGCTACCACGGCCGGGCGGTGATCGCCACCATCGTCAGCGGGCTGCTGTTCACCGTGCTGTGGAGCCTGAGCGGCATGAACGCCAGGATCACCTCGCGCCTGCTCACTTTCTTCGTCGCCGGCTTCGTCGCCGTGGCGGCCACGTTCCTGCTGCCGAAAAAAAACGCGGCCGACGGCTGACGCCGGCAAAGAAGCCCGGCCCCCCTCTCCGGAACGGGCCGGGCCGGGAAGATCCCCGCTATCTGCCGTCGTCCTTGTGGGCGCGCTCCCCGGAATCGCCCTGGGAGGAACCCTGCGTACGCGCCGCCGAGTCGGAAGCGGAGCTGGAATTCTCCCCCGATCTGGCCGCCGGGGTCCCGAAGAGTTCACGACGGGACGACTCCCGCAGCCGGACGCGGTCGACTCCCTGCACCTTGTCCGAGGAAAGGCCCAGCTCAGGGAGCACCACGGAATTGCCCGCATAACGGATGGTCAAGGATCGCCGCGCCGCCCAGCGGCTGTCGGGATTCCAGTCGCGCTTCAGCAGAATGCCGGCGGGTGTGCCTCCGCCGCCGCCCCTTGGCGCCGGCGGCATGCCGGCCTTGACCGCGGCGCCGGCGGCCGGCCCCCGCAGGCTGGGCTTCGGAGCGACCGGCAGCTTCACGCCCTCGATGGGCGCCCCGGCCTTGCCGGTGGCCTGGCGCTTGCCCTCGTTGCCGTCGGGCGCCTTGATGACTTTCTTGATCAGCGTGATCACCGGTCCCGGCAGCTCGGGTTTTTTGGGCGGGCGGTTCGGCCAGCCGGGCTCGCCGGGGGCCAAGTAGTTCCATCCCGACATCCAGAAACGGTATTTGTGCCAATAGTAATCGAATGTGGGGAATCCATAGTAATGGGCATGGATCGGGTAAGAATACAGGCCGGCGTAATCGACGATTCCCGGATGGAACCATTCGCCGGGGACCCAGGTCCAGCCGCGGCTCATCCACACCCAGGTACCCATATGGGCCGGCACCCAGCCCCAGGCCTGCTGCGGGACCAGGAACAGCTCGTCGCCGATGCGCGTGAAATCGGCATGGAAAAAGGGGCGGGCGGCGTAGGCGAAACGCTCATCGGCCGGCCGCCAGACATAGCCGAACAGCTCGTCGTAGATCCACTCTCCGTAACGGGAAGACCACTTTTCCGCCCAGTAGCGCAGCGATGTGTTGCCGAACTTGAGCCTGGGCGGCACCTTGCTGACGCCGTAATGCAGTTCCTTGAAATGCTTGTCGACGTACTCGTTCCAGGCCATGAACTCGATATCCCTTTTCTCCACCCGCGCGGCCAGCGCATGGCCGGCACCGACCGCCACGGGATGGTTCGACTTGACCGTGACTTTTTTCAGCGAACGGCCGTCGGCGCCGTAGAGCAGCTGGAACTTGCCGCCGTCGGAGAAGAAGGACGTGCCGCCGCCGTCGTCCAGGCGGATATAGGCCCGCACCCGGGTCTTCAGGCTGGCGGCGGCGTTGGGCGTGACGACCTGGAACATCTCCCGGGCGTAAGACTGGGGCAGGGCATACAGCTGCCCTCTCTCCAGCTCCAGGGTGGTGATCTTCCAGTTCGAGGTCAGGCTGGGGGCCAGCACCGTGGCCAATCGCAGGCGCGACCCCTTGTCCAGCCGGACGACGGTGCCGTTGTCGAACTGCATCTCGCAGCGGCCGCCGGCGGAGGTGACGACCGTATCGCCCGGGGCCAGCGGCAGGTTGACCACGGCCGCATCCTTGCTGCCATCTTCGCGCAGCACCATGGCGCCGTTGTCGACAAACGAAACATGGCCATAAACCGGTTCAGCGGCGGCGACCAGCGGCGCCGCCAGCAGGACCAGGCCGGCCAGCAAGGACAGGGTCAAGACATTCTTCAGTTTCATGCTTCCTCCATTCATCCCTCACGCGGGACAAGATATCGGAGTTCCGGTTAAACATAAGCATTTCCCATGCCAGGCAAATCGGCAATTTGTGTCTTTAAAACAGGACAAATCGGCATGACTTCTCAACAACACATTTTCAGCTGCAGCGGCGCGGGGATCCAGGCGCAAGACCGGCGCTCAGCACAAACTGACGGATGAAGCTTGAAAGACAGTTGCTTTTCATATATAACATTCCCCAGGGAGAGTATTGCATGCTGAAACGTCCGATCCTGCGGACAGTTGTGCCGCTTTTTCTGCTTTTTGCCGCCGGCTTGGCCCCGCTGCCCGCCCTCGACCCCGATTTGCAGATCGAAGACTACACGGTGGAGACCTACTCGGCCGAGAACGGCCTGCCGCAGAGCTCGGTGCTGGCCCTGGTCCAGACCCGCGACGGCTTTCTGTGGCTGGGCACCTACGAAGGACTGGCCCGCTTCGACGGCCACGATTTCACCGTATTCGACAAGGGCAACACGCCGCAAATGGAGAGCAACGGCATCAAGGCGCTGCTGGAAGACCGGGACGGGCGCCTCTGGGTAGGGACGACCGCCGGCCTCCTGCGCCTGGGCGCCAGGGGCTTCGAGCGCTTCGACCAGGAGCATGGGCTGAGCAACACCTCCATCCTCTGCATATACCAGGACCATGCCGGCGCCCTGTGGGTCGGCACCACCGGCGGATTGCACCGCTGGCAGGGCAGCCGTTTTCGCCCGATCCAGGCCAACCAGAAATTCTCCTCCGACTACATCGCCGCCCTGGCCGAGGATGGGGCCGGCGGCCTCTGGGTCGGCACCGGCCGCGGGCTGAACCATCTGCGCGCCGACGGCAAGGTGGAAGTTTTCCATGCCGGCAAGGGCCTGCCTCACGACGATATCCGCGCCCTTTTTCTCGACCCGCAGGGGACGCTGTGGGTCGGCACCAGCGGCGGCGGCGTGGTCACCTGGCAGGACGGCCGCTTCGCCCCACTGGAGAAGCCGTTGTCGTCAGGGGACATCCGCACCATCTACCGCGACCGCCACGGCGTGATGTGGGTCGGCACCAACCAGGAACCGGTCAACCGCATCCACCGCGGCGCGGTCTCTGTCCTGAACCAGCAGCTGGGTGGATTGACATCGGGGCGCGCCATCCTGGAGGACCGTGAGGGCAGCCTGTGGGTCGGCACCCGCGACGGGCTGATTCAGCTGAAGGAGGACAAGTTCATCCGCTACGGCTCGCGCAACGGCCTGCCGGTCGACCCCGTGCGCGCGGTATTCGAGGACCGCCAGGGCGCCATATGGGTTGGCACGGTCGGCGGCGGGCTGGCCTGTTTCCACCAGGGGCAATGGCAGACCTTCGATCGCCGCCAGGGGCTGGCCAACGAGCACGTCTGGTCGATCGCCCAGGGACACGACGGCGGCCTCTGGGTGGGAACTTACGGCGGCGGCCTCTTCCGTCTCCCCGATGCGGCCCGGCCCTCGCGCTTCACCCGCGTCCCCGGGCTGGCCAACAACATCATCCGCTCACTGCTGGTGGACGGCCGCGACCGCGTCTGGGCCGGCAGCAACGGCGGGGGGCTCTACTGCATAGAGGACGGCCGGGTCACCACCTACACCACTGCGGACGGCCTTCCCGACAACTACGTGTACTCGCTGGCCGAGGACAAGCGGGGGCGCATATGGGCCGGAGTATTCAACGGCGGTTTGGCCGTGCTCGAGGCCGGGCGCTTCCGCGCCTGCGGGGGCGAGGACATCTCCGACCAGCCCGTCTGGGCCATCCACGCCGACGCCGAGGGCAACATCTGGGCCGGCACCGACCATGCCGGGCTGCTCTGGATCCATAACGACCGGGTGCACCGCTTCACCAGCCGCGACGGCATGTACAGCGACCAGGCTTTCCAGGTCCTTGAAGACTCCGGGGGCCGGCTGTGGCTGAACGGCAACAAGGGGATCTACAACGTGGCCAAGGGCGATCTGATCGCCTTCGCCCTCGGCCGCCTGCGCCGCATCCCCTGTGTCTCCTATGGCAAATCGGAGGGGATCAATGTGACCGAGAGCAGCGGCCCCGCCTCCCCCGCCGGCTGCATCGACCGCCAGGGCCGCATGTGGTTCCCCACCATCCGCGGCCTGGCCATGTTCGATCCCGACCGCCAGCACCTCAACCAGGTCAAGCCTCCGGTGGCGATCGAGCAGGTGCGCATCAACGGCAGTTCCTGCGCCACTGGGCGGACCGCTCCGGCGATCGTACCGCCCGGCCAGGGAAACGTCGAGGTCGACTACACGGCCATCAGCTTTTTGCTGGTGGACAAGATGCGCTTCGCTTACCGCCTGGTGGGCTACGATGCCGGCTGGGTCCAGGCGGGCAACCGCCGCTCCGCCTTCTACACCAACCTGCCGCCGGGAAATTACACCTTCCGCGTCATCGCCGGCAACGGCGACGGCATATGGAATCGCGAAGGCGCATCCTTCGCCTTCACCCTGAAACCCTTTTTCACGCAAACCACCCTTTTCAAGGGGCTGCTGGCCTTCGGCTCGCTGCTGCTGGTCGCCGGTTTTTTCTTATTCCTGCTGCGCCGGGCCAGGGCGCGCGAACGCAAGCTGGAGCGCATCGTGGACGAGCGCACCGTGCAGCTGCAGCACCTGGCGCGCTTCGACGGCCTGACCGACCTGGCCAATCACCGCACGTTCTACGAGACCTTCCACAAGGAGTGGGCGGTGGCCGGCCGCGAGAAGAAGCCGCTGTCGCTGATCGCCGCCGACATCGACCATTTCAAGCCCTACAACGACAACCTGGGCCACCAGCAGGGCGACGAGTGCCTGCGCCAGGTCGCCGCCGCCATCCGCGCCCAGGCCAAGCGCCCCGCTGACCTGGCCGCGCGCACCGGCGGTGACGAGTTCTTCCTGCTGCTGCCGGGGACGGGGAACGAGGGGGCGCTGGCCATCGCCGAGGCCATCCGCGCCGCCATCGCCAACCTGGCCATCCCCCATCCCGCCTCGCCGGTCTCTCCCGTTGTCACGCTCAGCCTGGGGGTGGCCTCCATCATCCCGCCGCCCACCACCGAGGCCAGCCAGTTCATCGCCCGCGCCGACCAGGCCCTCTACCGCATCAAGCAGCAGGGGCGCAACCGCGTCGACGGCGGCAGCGGAATCTGACGCGAAACGGGGGAAGAACGGATCGCCGGCGCCGCGCCGGGCGGGTCAGAAGGAGATGCCGGCGCAGAGGAATGTCTTGAACAGGTGGTAGCGTGCCTTGGGATCGTCGTTGCGCTCGTGGTTGCTGAAGGGCATGAAGAAGTGGAGCCCCAGGCTGGCGTCAATGGCGTTCAGGTACTTTTTGAATTCCTGCAGCCGCAGGCGGGCGGTCGCGTACAGCCCGTATTGCGCGCGGTGCAGGATGCTGGCCTCTTCGACCTCCTTCTTGTACGCTCCCGAGACGTGGGTGTAGCGGTTGCTCAGGAACAGGTAAAAGAACGGGCCGGCGGAGAAATCGAGGGCAAAGGCCAGGGACTGCCTGGGCAACGATACGGGGATGGTCAGCACCTTGCCGACGCCCATGCCCAGCGTGGTTTTTTTCGTATCCCAGATGCCGTTTTCGATCGCCACCCCCTGCCCCGAGATGATGTTGCCGAAGACGAGGAACTCGTGGCGGTTGGGATGGAACGAGGAGAGGACCAGCAGCGTGTCGCGGAAAGAAGGCTGAGGATCCTTGTTCCAGATCGCGTTGCGGGTGAAGACCGTGAGGCGCTCGCTGGAGAGGAACGAGAAGGAAAGGCCCAGGTCGGCGAACAGCGAGGCCGCCAAGCTCAGCCCCAGGAACAGGAAGACGGTTCTCTTGCTCATCGTTCTCTCCCTTGCCTCAAAGCGCCCGCACGGCCAGCTGGACGCGGATCTGGCGGCGCACCGAGGCCAAGTCGCGCTCCAGCGCCTGGTTGGCCTCCCGCGCCCCGGGCAGGTCGCGGGTCTTCTCTTCGACCACCCGCTCGCGCTGGAAGACCTTGGGCAGCTTGCTCAGCGCCGACAGGCTGAAGCCGATGCCGGCCAGGTTGAACACCCGCCGCGCGCCGGTCAGCGAGGACTTGGCGAACAGCGAGGTGTCGGCATTGTCGATGGTCGACGTGATCAGGGTGGCGTTGACCACGAAGAAGGCGGCGCCGATCAGCAGGTCCTTGAGCACCGTCTTCTTGAAGAGGCCCTTGTCGAAACGCGTGCGCTGCGAGATGACCTTCGTCTCCGTCTCCTGCTCGGGCTGCGGCTCGCGCCCCTTGAGCTTCAGCGTCCCGGCCGCAGGGTCGAACTCGGCCTCCGCCGGAATGTCGTACTCGAGCTCGACGGAAAAGTACTTCTCGATCGCCCGCTCCGGGGCATTACGCGGGTTCAGCAGCAGGCGGTAGGAGTGGCTGGCGCTGCGGAAGAAATCGCCGCCCGCGGGCAGACGCACCGTCTCGACGCCGGCCTGCAGCACCCCCTTGGCCAGCAGCGCTCCGTCCCGGGCCAGGAGCTGGAAATCGCAGGGCATCGAGGCCTGCAGCCGCAGTTTCAACTCGGCGGGGGGATCGAAATAGGCGATCGCGCCATGCTCCGCTGCCAGGGAGAGCTCCCAGAGGACGGGAAAATCCTTCTGCCACGACAGCCGGAAATCGTTGACCTTCCGCTGCACTGCGCCGGGAAGGAACTTCAGGTTGACCGCGGCGGCACGGAACTCGCCCAGGTACTTGTTCATCCAGAACAACTCGGCCTGTGCATTGCCGGCCCGGGACTGGCAGTAGCCGATGAGCAGGCTCGCCGCCGCCTTGTCCTTGTCGCTCAGCAGCGGGAATTGCCGCTGCAGGGATTCGACCAGCAGCGGGTAGTCGCTCTCGCGGGCCATGAGCCGCCGGGCTTCCGCCTTCCATTCCGGGACGGGCGCCGCCGCCCAGGACGCCTGAAACAGAAGAAGGGCCGACAGGAACAGGATCGCTCGTTTCACGGCCATCGGGTCCTCCTTGCGGGATCGCCGAAAATCATAGCACAGTGACAAAACAAATAAAACCGCGCAGCGCACTCTCCCCCCGGCCGACGCCCCGCAGCTAGGATGCTCGTTCACCCAGGACGACGCGGGGATCCTGCCCATAGAACTCCTCCAGCAGGGAGAACAGCCGCGGGCAGGAGGCGCCGAGTCGCCGCGGGTCTTCAAAGAACATCTCGCTGGCGCAGGCGAAGAACTCGGCTTCGTTCCGGGCGGCATAGTCGGGCAGGGGCGAGGCGGAGAAATCATGCCGCCCGTAAGCTTTTTCGATGGCCGCTCCCCAGGGAATGGGGTGGGCCTGGTCGACGACGACCCGCAGGCCGCCTTTCCTCGCCTCCAGATCAAAATAATGCGCCATCTCGTGAATCATGACGTTGATTCCGTCGCGTTCGCCGGCGAACCCCTCCAGCAGGCTCTTTTCCGCCACCAGCAACGGTCCGCCCGCCGGGGCCTGCCCGGCAATGCTGCCCCGCCCGGGCCGGTAGTAGCGGTCGAAGGCAAAGCCGGGATAGACCGTCACCCCGTCGTGCAGCGGCGGCTCCCACTCCGGGCGTCCGTGCAGCATGGTCGCGGCGCCGGCAGCGACCAGCAGCCGCGTCGTCCAGGAGACCGGGGCGCCGCCGCTGCCGGCGATGCGCGTCTCGGCCAGGAACAGGCGCACGTCGCGTTCGAAGCGCATCCGGCCGCCTTCGTCCAGGCCGCGGTAGAACGGCGACCGGGACAGCAGGAGCTCTCCCCACTCGCCGGGAAACGGGGCGCCGGCCGCCTGGCGGCGGCGCAGGGGGCGGCGCAGGGCCAGGAGCAGGTAGGCGGCCAGCAGCGCCAGCGCCAGTGCGAGTAGCGCCGGGAGGCCGGTGACGAGCCAGGCGGCGAGGCCGACCAGGGGGATGAGCAGGGCATGGAGAATGATGAAAAAAAGGTCGAAGGCCGGGACGGTGCGCATGGATGGCGGCCGTCCTCAGCGCACCCGCCCGCGCGCCAGCGAGAAGAATACGCCGGCGGAGCACATCACGAAGAAGACGATGAACGACACGCGCATGCTCTTGAGGAAGAGCGGGTAGTTGGCCGGGACTATGCTGGCCTTGCCGATGAACAGCGAGAACACCAGGGTGGCCACGCCCATGCTCAACATCTGGCCGACCATGCGCATGGTGCCCAGAGTGGCCGAGGCCACGCCGTATTGCCGGCGCTCGATGGCGCCCATGACGGCGTTGGTGTTGGGCGAGGAGAACAGGGCGAAGCCGAACCCGACCAGCATCAGGTTGGCCACGACGGCCTCCAGGCGGCTCGCCGGCCCCAGCCAGGTGAAAAAGAACAGGCCCAGGGCGCACAGGCCCATGCCCAGGGAGGCGACCACCCGCGGCTCCAGGCGATCGGAAAGGCGCCCCGCGGCGGGGGAAAAGAGGGCCATGACCAGCGGCTGGGCGATCAGCACCAGCCCGGCGTCGCGCGGAGTGAAGCCCATGATATACTGCAGGTAGAGGCTGAGCAGGAACGAGATGGCGAACGTGGCGCTGTAGTTGACCAGCGCCGCCAGGTTGGAGAAGGCGAAGACGGTATTGCCGCGCACGAGCCGTGCCGGGAAAATGGGATGGGCGCTGCGCGACTCCCAGGCGATGAAAACCGGGAGCGCCGCCGCCGCGGCCAGCAGCATCGCCGCGCCGCGCCAGCCCGGCAGCCAGGTGAAGCCGAGCATGAAGGCGGTGAGCATGGCGCTGTAGACCAGCGAGCCGATCCAGTCGAAGGGCTCGCCCCGGGAGTCGGCCCACTCCGGCTTGAGCTTCAGGCTGACGACGGCCAGCACCAGCAGGCCGACGGGGACGTTGAGCAGGAACACCCAGCGCCAGCCCAGATAATGGGTCAGCAGTCCGCCGAGGAACGGGCCCAGCGAAAGGCCGGTGTAAGTCGCCCCCACGTTGATGCCCAGCACCCAACCGCGCCGCCGCGGCGGGAAGACCGAGGTGAGGATGGCCACGCCGGTGCCGAAGATCATGGCCCCGCCCGTTCCCTGCAGCAGGCGGGCGAGGAGGAAGGTGACCGTGTCGGGCGCCAGGGCGGCCAGCAGCGAGGCGACGCTGAACACCGCCGTGCCCACGGTGAACACCTTCTTGCGGCCATGGATATCGGCCAGGCGGCCGAAGGGCAGGAGGAAGACGGCCGCCGCCAGCAGGTAGGCGCTGGCCACCCAGCCCAGGGTGACGGCGCTCATGGCGAACTCGGCGCCGATGGCCGGCAGGGCGACGCTGATCGCCGAGGCCATCAGCGGCGTCAATAGCGAGCTCAGGGTGGTGACCACGAGCGTCGTGCGCTGCAGGGAACGGTCTTCGCTGTGGCTTTTTTCCATGGGCGGCAATCGATTCTATCGCGCCGGGTCCCGGGTGTCAATGACATGAAAAAGACGGAATCGGGATGTGACCGGTAGCCGGAAGACGGTGGCAGCCAAGGAAGGATCTATCGATATGCGTTAGGCGAAAGATCAAAAGAATGAAAAAAGCCTTGGGCGAGAGGCAAGGGGTGAGTGGCTAGAGGAAAGAAAGGCAATCGGTGTAAGGCGCAGGGCGGAGGGAAGATGACATTCCAACGTAAAAGTTTAAAGTTTAAAGTAAAAAGTTTAAAGTAAGAAAAATTACTTCATGGAAAAAAGGCGCTGAAAGGGCTTTTGTTTTAAAAATTGATATTCAGATCTGCATGCTCGATTGGAGAATACCTTTTCACAAAATTCCATTCTTCACTATCACTACCACTATCACTACCACTAAGACCTGTTAAGACCCATCAGGGGCATCACCACCTATCAGGCCTCCTGCTAACACTATCACTAACACTAACACTCGACTTTGTATTGCCCTGCTGACACGGACACTGTCACTGACACTTACCTAGGCTTACGTTTTGGAAATTGGAATTTGGAATTTGGATATTGTTTGTTATTTGGTATTTGGGATTTGGTATTTTAGTCTTCGTATTGCTTCTTCTCTTGCCGTAAACCATCAACCGTCTACCGTCCTCCGTAAACCGCTTTCAATTCATGACGATTGACGTGGCTTCGCCTATTCCGCTGCGCGGATCGCCTGCTCGAGCAGGGGATTGATCTTGGCCTTGAGCTGGCTGGCCTTTTCCAGCCAGTCGCACGCCTTGTCCAGGCGCCGGGTGACGAAATAGAGGTTGATCAGGTTGTTCAGGCAGCGCTCGTGGGCGGGCTCTCTGGCCAGCGCCTCCAGGTATTGGGCCTCGGCTTCGTCGAGGCGCCGCAGCTTGAAGAGGAGGTTGCCGTGCAGGGAGTGGAACTCGGCCGGGATCTCGAAGGGGGAAGCGCCGCCCTGGATGACGCTGGTGGTGGTCCGGCCGGTTTTCTTGCTCTCGTAGGCCCGGTCCACGGATACGCAGGCGAGGCTGCTGGTGCTGCCGCCGATGTGTTGGGCGGCGAGCTCGCGCATGCGCTTCTCGTCATCCTTGGACATCGACAGCCAGTTCGGCCTCTGGTTCTCCCACACCTGCTGCAGGGCCAGGCAGCCCGTCTCGGCCCGCTCGATCCAGGACAGCGACTGGGCGACATCGCCCATTTGATTGGCGATGGTCGCCATGCCGAAGCAGGCATTGGGATGCAGGGGCAGGATCCTAAGGCATTTGTTGAAATGCCCGGCTGCCCCCTCCCAGTCCCTGGCCTGCAAAAGGTCGAGCCCTTTTTTCCCTTCGGACTGGGTCGAGTGCAGCTTGCGCAGCATGTCCATGTCCCCCTCGAGGCTGGTGCCCTTTTGGCCGGGCAGCAGAACGGGGATGACCAGGCACGTCCAGCAGACAAAAAAGATCAAGCGCTTGTCCTTCATCATGGCCTCACCGGGAATGATTATAGCATAGAAATTTCATGGCGAACCATTCACTTCGCACTTTGCTCCAAGGCTTTGACAAGCCGGCGCCGCCATGCTACAACGCCTCCATGAAGCACATGGGCGGAATGCTGGTCCTTTTTCTGTGGCTGGCCTCCGGCCTGGGCGGCCAGGCCGAGCCGGAGCTTGGTTTTTTCGAGGAGGAGGTCCAGCATCTGGCGCTGAAGACCTTCGCCCTCCCCCTGGACCACCGGGGGAGCACGGTCAACTGCTACCTGGTCTGGCTGGCCGACACCCAGCAGGCGCTGGTGATCGACCCCGGCGTGCCGGCGCCTGCGCTTCTGGAGTTCATCCGCTCCCAGGGCCTGCAGGTGCTGGCCATTCTGAATACCCACGGCCACTACGACCACGTCGGCGGCATCGCCTTCCTGGCTGAAAAGCTTGCCGTTCCGGCCTACCTGCACCGCGCCGACCGCAGCCTGGCCGCGGAGACCGTCGGCGCCAAGTTCCCGTTCACGTTCTATCCCGATCAACCCAAGCTGATTTTGGGTGGATTCGAGGTCGAGGTGCTCCACACCCCGGGCCATTCGCCGGGAAGCGTTTGTCTCAGAATCGGGGACATCCTCTTCTCCGGCGACACCCTTTTTGCCGGCGGCATCGGCAAGGCCCACGGGAACAGCTCCTCGCGGCGCCAGGCTGCCTTGCGGCTGGAAGTAAACAACATCCGCCGGCGGCTGCTGCCCTTGCCGCCGCTGACGCGGGTTTTCCCCGGTCACGGCCCCAGCACGACCATAGGGGTCGAAAAGAGATCGAATCCATTTCTTGATTAAGCCCCAATTCAATGTAAGTGTTAGCAACTGCCTATTACCGAAATCAGGCTGCAGGTCCTGGGTGATGGGTCATAGATAAGTTTGTATTGCCGATTTTCTCCACCTATCACCTGAAGTCCCCGGCTCACGCCCCTCAAGATCCCTACTTTGGACTGACACGCAACGCGAGCCGGGTTGCATCGGCAGCCACAATGAACTATATTGGCAGCAATAAGGTCTTGGAATGAGGCGAAGCAGAGCGGTTGTCTGGGTCGGATTCATGATCGCCGTCGCCATCGGCCTGGCCGCCTGGCTGTGGCGAAGGCCCGCTCCCGTGCATTTCCAGCGCGTGCCGTTCTCCATCGTCTCCGGAGAGCCGCTGCGATATGACGGTTCCCTGCTTCATTGGCGATGCGCGAAAGAGCGTATCAGCGTGGGGCAGGGGATCGCCGATGGCCAGGGGGTCACTTTCCGCAAGGATGCGGATCTGCAGGCCTCCCCGGGGCGGGCGGGAGAATTCATCGTCTTCTTTTCCTACGCCATCAAGCCCCTCCCGAATAAAAGCATCCGCGTCGCTGTCGTGCAACGCAGGCAGGACCGGGAAAAAACCCTGCGCGCCTTCACCGTGAACAAAAAATCGAACGGTTATTTCTCGGCAGTGGTGACGCTCAAGCGCGGGGAAACCATTCACGTGCACGCCACGGGACACGGTCACCTGATCGCCGGGCGGGCCATATTTGCCGCGATCATGCCCCCCCAGAGTCGGCAGTACGTGTTCGTGGTGGCCCCCGACACATTCCGCGGAGACCGCATCGGGAGGCGGGGCCTCGCGGCGGGCCGCACCCCCCACATCGAAGCGTTCGGGCGGGACGCGGTCACTTTCGAGAACAACATCGCGCCAAGCTCATGGACCCTGCCTTCTTTCGCGAGTTTTTTCTCCGGGCAGTTCGAGTTCCATCACCGGGTCGCCCATGACTCCCCGATTCCAGGGGACGCGCCCCATCTCCTGGCCGGCATTGCCCCGCGTTTCGCCGTCGTTCAGTTCAACGACGGCGCCTGGATGTCGGCCAGGCTCGGTTTCGCACGCCACCACGATTGTTTTCTCACCAGTTCACGGACGAGCGATATCTATGCGGACCGTCGCTTGTTCGCGAATGCCCGCACGTTCCTGGAAGCCAGTCCCCTCCCCGCCCTGTTCATGTTCCTTCATACCTACAAGCTGCACTCCCCGTATGAGCCGGGCGAGGAATTCAGAGCCGCTCTCGGCCCCGATCCCTCAAGCCGGCGCATGAACACGTTCACCAAACAGGCACAGTTCAATTCCAAGGTGCCCGAAGTGGAGCGGCGCACGCTGGTAAGGCTGTACGACGCTGAAGTACGCCAATTCGATCATTTTTTCGGCGAATTCATCCGGCATTTAAAACTCGCCGGGATTTACAAGCGCTCGCTGATCGTGCTGACCTCCGACCACGGCGAGGAATTCGGCGAACACGGCGGCTGGTTCCACGGGCACTCTCTGTACCGGGAGATCCATCATGTCCCCCTTCTCATCAAGTTTCCCGGTGAATTGTACGCCGGGCGGCGCTGCCGGGAATTCGTGAGCCTATGCGACGTCCTGCCGACCGTACTGGATCACTTGAAGATCGATTGCCCGCCCGGCATCGACGGCATCAGCCTGCTGCCGTTGATCCAAGGCTCCCCGCCCCCCACGCGCACCATCTTTTCTTCGGCCGCGGCCAGCCAGTTCAACAAGCATCTGCCCCAGCGCTTCTCCATGTTCAGCGGCTCCCACCACCTGATCTTTAATTTTCCCATGCCTCTCGAGGCACCGTCTTTTTATCATGAGTACGGCCAGCCGCCGGCGCGGCCGCAGATCGAGCTGTACGACGTGCGGGCCGATCCAGGCGAGCGACGGGAGATCTCCAGCGAACGGAAGCGGGTCGTCGATTCCCTGAGACCGGAGATCGCCCGGGTCCTCAAGGAGATTTGCAGGGGGCGAAAAGCCGGGGGCAAGGCCGGATCCCTGCTCGCTGAAGAGAAAAACCTGCTTCGCTCACTGGGATATCTGTGAGTGCTCAGTGGCGTGCCCGTGCCGGTGGCGGCACCAGCCAACCGGGTGGCGGATCGATTCCCCGGGTCAGGTCGTTAAGATCCGGGAATTGAATGGGATGGGGAAATCTCTGCTCTGGCCTTCATTTCTTTGTTTCTCGTCGAGGACAGCGCTCGATTCAGTTCATTGACCTGTCCTGCCGTCCGCCTGCCGCCGGTGGCGACAGGCCGAGTCATGCCGGTTCACTCGAGCTCGACCCTGATCCCCCCTGAGATCCTGGAAACCAAATTGAACAGCGCGCCGCCGATGAGGCCGGTAACGAAACCGATCACGGCATACATGACGGGCAAGATGATCAGCGCCGCCACGCCCAGGCCGGCCCCGAAGGCGGGCAGGGATTCTCCCCCCTCCATGAAGCGCCCGGCAAAGGCCTGGAAAATGAAGCCGAAAAAGGCGACCATGACTCCGACCAGCAGGCCGATCATGGCCATCAGGAACGTTTGGAACTTGGCGAACGACATGATGTCGATCCTCTTCAGTGTCTTCATAATGATTTCTCCTTGGGTATATGCAGCACATTCTACCTAATTTATTGTCTTTTGCCAATTAATAGGGACTTCCGGGTCCTCGGTGGTGGGTCCAGGGCTATGGGGCACAGATAGGAAGGGATCGCCGATTGCCTCCACCCGTCACCCCTACCCCATAGCCTTTCGTCTTAATTCCTGCTTGTCACTCGCCACTATTTTTATTATCATGTCCCTGGTTCTCGATAAAATGGAAATAAACCTTAAACCGCTCCTGGGCAACTGGACGCATGGCTGGGCGCTGGACCAGCATACGGTCCGCAGCACCGGGGACTCCGACAGCTTCACCCGGCCCGCCTTCGACACGGAGCGGACAGAGATCGGTGAGGCGATCTACAGGTTGAAGTATCGCGACGACCTTTCGCAGGCCGAGCCCATCGCCCGCACGGTCGCCGAGTTCGTCCGCGGCAGGTCCGAACTCTGGGACATCAAGGCCGTCCTGGCCGTGCCGCCGTCGGAATGGCGACGTTCATTCCAGCCCGTGGAGAAAGTCGCCTCACGCATCGGCGAACTGCTGGGCCTGCCGGCTCCCGATGACTACCTGCTGAAGGCCAAGCCGACCATGCCGCTGAAAGGGATCACCGACAAGCGCCGGCGCCGCAAGGAGCTGGTGGATGCGTTCTCCGTCCAGGACAAGCGTTTCGCGAATCAACATGTCCTGCTCTTCGACGACCTCTACCGCTCCGGGGAAACTCTGAAAGCGGTGACGGCCACCCTGCTTTTCCAGGGCACTGTCGCCATGGTTTCCGTGGTCACGGTGACCAGCACCCGGTCGAACCGATGAACACCCAGGAAGGCAGGGCCTGGCGCGCGCTGGCCGCCGTCAAGGGGCTGGGGCCCAGGGCGCTGTGGCGCATCGCCGCTTACCTTTCGCGCAAAGGGAAGGCGGCCTCCTGGATTCTCGAGAACCCGGAAAAACTGGGCGAGGCGCTGGGAATGAGCCGGGCGGGCTTCGCCGTCCCCGGTCTCACCCTCCGTGAACCGGGCGGGATCGAGAGATTCCCCGAGCGGGAAGTGACCTTGCTCCACCCCCTGCATCCCGATTTTCCGCGCCGGCTCCAGGGCCTGGAGGAAAAACTCCCCCTGCCGGCGCTGCTGTACGTGCGGGGGAACATCGCCCTGCTGGAGCGGACGGGCGCGGCGATCGTGGGCCAGCGCCGGGCCGGAGAAGAGGCCCTGGCGGCCGCCGCTTCCCTGGCAGCCGGGCTGGCCGCGCGGGGAATCAATGTCGTCTCCGGCTATGCCGCGGGGATCGACTGCGCCGCCCATGCGGCCGCCCTGCGCGCCGGCGGCACGACCACCCTCGTTTTGGCGGAGGGCCTGCACCATTTCCAGACCCGCCCCGAATTGCAGGATCACCTGACGGTCGACAACGTCCTCGTGGTCTCCCAGTTCGCGCCCGACGCCAGATGGGCCGCCTTCCAGGCCATGGCGCGCAATCAGCTCGTCGCCGCCCTTTCCGCCGCGCTGGTCGTGGTCATTTCCGGTCCCGAGCGCGACGCCGACCAGCGCATGAGCGGCTCGTTCAACGCCGCCCTGTCGGCTATCCGGCTCGGCATCCCCGTGTTCGCCGCCGCGCCCGCCAGCTTCTCCCCACCTCCCGTGGGGAACCGGGACCTGATCCGCAAAGGGGCCATAGGCTGGGACACCGCCGCCGGCGCCGAGCCGATCGTTGCGGCAATCCGCGCCGCGGCGGCAAGGAAAGCGCCGGAGCAGGGAAGATTGTTCTAGGGGGATAAAGACTGGCGAACCCGGTCCACGGACGACGGCAAGAAATGGCTTGGCGGTCGGCGTTCACTGGAAAAACAAGGCTTCCTCTGACCAACCGCCTGGCGCCGGGCGCCCTGTTCTTCCCCTTTGCCTTTTCACTTTTGCCTTTTGCCCTTTCTTACCGTACACCGCAAACCGTACACCGGGATCAACGAGTCTCCATTCATTGCATTTCTCCCCTCATCCTCCTACAATACGGCCATGAACGAAAACAACAAAAACTTCTTCTGGGGCGTGCTGCTCGGCGCCGCGGCGGCGGCCCTGGCCGGCGCCGTGGCATTGTCCAGATCGTTCCGACGCTCGAAGGACGGCGGTGAGACCTGGGCCCCTCCCGCAAAGAGAAAAACAGGAGCGGCACCGCGCCCGGCCAAGCCGGCAGCGGGGTCGGGGAAAAAGCCCGTCCGGCGCAAGGCGTAGGGCGCAGGATCGAGCCCAGCGCACCCGGGGGAGCGACCGGGCTGTAGGAGCGATTTTTTCAAATAGCGCCGGCCGGAGTTAACCCTTTGACCGCCGGGGCCGTATTATGGACAATGGCCCCGACAACCAAATCGCTTCCAGGGAGGACACCCATGAGACCATCCATTGAAAAAGCCCTGAGATCATTCTGCATTGCTTTCCTTTTCGCCTGGATCCTGGGGGCGCGGCCGCTCCCGGCGCAAGACAAGCCCCTCTGGCTCCGCTACCCGGCGATCTCCCCCGACGGTTCCGCCATTCTCTTCTGCTACCAGGGTGATATCTACAAGGTAGCCGCCGGCGGCGGCCGGGCCGTGCCCCTGACCATCGGCGAGTCCTACGAGTTCGCCCCGGTCTGGAGCCACGACGGCCGTTCCATCGCCTTCGCCTCCGACCGCCACGGCAATTTCGACGTCTTCATCGTCCCGGAGTCCGGAGGGGAGGCCCGGCGCCTGACCTGGCATTCCCGCAATGAGATCCCCAGCAGCTTCAGCGCCGACGACCGGCGCGTACTCTTCACCCAGGTGCGCAAGGACCTGGCCAGCGACGCCCAGTTCCCGACACCGGCACTCCCGGAGCTCTACAGCGTCTCCGTGGACGGCGGCGAGCTGGAGCTGATCCTGACCCACGCCGCGATCGCGGCCACGGTCGACCGCTCCGGCGGCAAGATCATCTACCACGACCAGAAAGGCTACGAGAACGACTGGCGCAAGCACCACACATCCGCCGTGACCCGCGACATCTGGTCCTATGACCTGAAGACGAAGAAACACACCCGGCTCACCTCCTTCCCCGGCGAGGACCGCAATCCCGTCTTCGACGGCAACGGCGATGATTTCTACTACCTGAGCGAGCAGAGCGGATCGTTCAACATCCACAAGAGCTCGCTGAGCAACCCGGCGGAGTCCGTCGCCCTGACCGCCTTCACGAAGAACCCCGTCCGCTTCCTGAGCCGCTCCGACGCCGGCCGCCTCTGCTTCGGCCATGACGGCGAGATCTACACCCTCGAAGCCGGCGCCGCGCCGCTCCGGGTCGCCGTGCGCATCGCCCAGGACGGCCGCCGCGTCCTGGAGAAGGCCGAGCCGGTCGGAGGCGGCATCACGCAGATGCGCCTCTCGCCCAACGGCAAGGAGATCGCTTATGTCTTCCGCGGCGAGATCTTCGTCGGCAGCGTCGAGGGCGGCGTCGGCAAGCGCATCACCAATACTCCCGGGCAGGAGCGCAGCGTGAGCTTCAGCCCCGACGGCCGCAGCCTGGTCTACGCGGCCGAGCGTGACAACAGCTGGAACGTTTACCGCACCTCGATCGTGCGCAAGGAGGAACCTTATTTCTATGCCGCAACCCTGCTCAAGGAGGAGCCGGTGGTGGCGACCGCGGCCGAGGAGTTCCAGCCCGAGTTCTCGCCCGACGGCAAGGAGGTGGCCTACATCGAGGACCGGGTCGTGCTCAAGGTGATCAACCTGGCCTCCCGGCAGACGCGGACGATCCTGCCCGCCGAGCACAACTATTCCTATGCCGACGGCGACCAGGACTACGCCTGGAGCCCCGACGGCAAGTGGTTCCTGGTGCAGTTCGGCTACGTGCGCCTGTTCACCTCCCAGATCGGGCTGGTCGCCGGCGACGGCAAGGGCAAGATCATCAACCTGACCCAAAGCGGCTTCGATAATTTCGGCGCCCGCTGGGGCATGGGCGGCTCAATGATGGTCTACGGCTCCACGCGCGACGGAGCCGCCAACGTCTCCGGCTCGCTGCTGACCTATGACGTTCATGGCATGTTCTTTACCCGCGATGCCTATGACCGCTTCCTCCTCTCCAAGCCCGACTTCGCGCTGCTGAAGGAGCGGGAGGAGAAGGCCAAGATCGAGAGAGACAAGGCCAAGGAAGGCAAGGAGAAGGAGGCCGGGAAGGCGGAACCCAAAAAGGACATCGTCATCGAGCTCGAGGGGCTCGATCAGCGCAAGGCACGATTCACCATCAGTTCCGCCGACATCGCCGGCGCCGCGCTCAGCCAGGACGGCGAAAAGCTCTTCTACCTGGCCAGGTTCGAGAAGGGCTACGACCTGTGGCAGACCGAGCTGCGCACCAAGGAGACCAAGCTCCTGGCCAAGCTCAACGCGGAGAGGGCGGCCCTGGATCTCGCGGCCGACGGCAAGGCTCTGTTCGTGCTGGCCGAAGGCAAGGTATCCAAGATCGATCCCGAGAGCGGCAAGACTGAACCCGTCGTCATCGGCAATGAAATGATCCTCGACCAGGCCGCCGAGAAGGCCTACATGTTCGATCACATGTGGCGGCAGATCCGGCAGAAGTTCCTGGTCGCCGACCTCTACGGCGCCGACTGGGACTTTTATTACGAAACCTACCGCAAGTTCCTGCCCCACATCCGCAACAATTACGACTACGCGGAGATGGTCAGCGAGATGCTCGGCGAGTTGAACGCCTCCCACACCGGCTGCTACTACTCTCCGCCGCGCGCGCCCGAGGCCGATACCACGGCGTCCCTGGGCATTTTCCGGGACTACGGCCACGCCGGGCCCGGCATCAAGGTCGCGGAGGTCCTGGGCGGCGGGCCGCTGGACAAGGCGGCCCTCAAGATCCGCGCCGGCCATGTCATCGAAAAGATCGACGGCCAGGCCCTGGACGGGACGCGTGACCACGCCCGGCTGTTGAACCGCAAGGCTGGGCAGCTCACCCTGCTCTCAGTGTTCGCTCCGGCCACGAAGCAGCGCTGGGAAGAGGCGGTCAAGCCCATCGCCCTGAGCGAGGAGGCGCCGCTGGTGTACCGCCGCTGGGTGCGCGCCCGCCGTGCCGAGGTCGACCGCCTCTCCAACGGCCGCATCGGCTACGTCCACGTGCGCGGCATGAACGACGCCAGCATGCGCACCGTGATCGAGGAGGTGCTCGGCCTGAGCATCGACAAGGAAGCCCTGATCGTCGACACGCGCTTCAACGGCGGCGGCAACCTCCATGACCAGCTGGCCGATTTCCTCGCCGGCAAGAAGGTCTTCGACATCGTCCCCCGCGGCCAGCTCGTCGGCTACGAACCCTATGACAAGTGGATCAAGCCCTCCATCGTCCTGATGGGTGAGGGCAACTACTCCGACGCCCACCTGTTCCCGGTGGAGTACAAGATCCGCGGCATCGGCAAGACGCTGGGCATGCCCGTGCCCGGCACGGGGACGTTCGTCTGGTGGGAGCGACAGATCGACCCGACCCTGCGCTTCGGCATCCCCCAGGGCGGCTGGCGCACCCCGGAGGGCATCCTCTGCGAGAACAACCAGCTCGAGCCCGACATCCTGGTCAGGAACGATCCCGACGTCCTGGCGCTCGGGCGCGACCAGCAGATCGAGGCGGCGGTCAAGGAGCTGCTGAGGAAATAGGGACAGCGAGCCCGGTTCTTGGTGGATGGCGTTCGTGACGCGTGACGAAAAGCTGCAAAAGACACCGATCTATCGTGATTCGTAATTCGTGATTCGTGGTTCGAAACAAAGATGCGTCGGTCTAGAGACAATAGACGTCAGACGTTAGACGTTAGCAAGACAATCAACATGTTCTTGTGATGCGTGACGAGGTGCAGCTCTTCCCGGATTCCTGCCAGTGCTCATAGTTCTTCTCTGTCCTCTGTCCTCTGTCCCCTGAGTTCTGGAGCCTCCTGCTGACACTGACACTTGCCTTGGCTTTCGTTTTGGAAATTGGAATTTGGAGTTTGGAATTTATTTGGGATTTGGAATTTGTGATTTGGAATTTAGTCTTCCAATTGCCTCTTCTCTTCCCGTCAACCGTAAACCGTCGACCGTCAACCGATTTCTAGTACAGCCAATGACGCTGATACCGTCACTGGCACTCACTGCACGCTAAGGCAATTGCAATTCCTGCCGCAACAGCATATGCAAGCGCCGGCGCACGACGTTGAAATCCTCTTTTTTCACCCGCGGGTGGACGCGGTTGCTCAGGAGGATCCACTGGCGTTCTCCCGCCGCCTCCAGCCACAGCGAAGTGCCGGTGAAGCCGTTGTGACCGACGGCCGCATGCGGCAGGGCCCGGCCCGCCGATGTGCGCGGGGTGGAGTTCAGCTGGAAGCCCAGGCTGCGGCCGGCGCCCAGGCCGGGAGTCAGGTCGTGCCAGAAGAGGGCGACGGTCTCCGCCTTGAGCAGGGTGGCGGCGGCGGGGAAGAATTCCCTCCCCAGCCTGAAGAGGTCGCGGGCGCTGGCGAAAAGGCCGGCGTTGCCGGCGCTGCCGCCGGCGTAGAAGGAATTGGCGTCGTGGACCTCGCCGCGGATCAATCCGCAGCGCCAGGCGAAACGGGCCGCGGCCGCGCCATGCTCGCCGCGGCATAGGCCCTTCTCGTAGCGGTTGCCGACCTCGGTGGGGGCGCAGCGAGCTTGCTGCCCTGGCGGCGCGCCCAGGAAGGCGTCGCGCAGCCGCAGCGGCTCGAGGATCACCTGCGCGGCCAGATCCTGGAAACGGGCGCCGGAGACCTTTTCCAGCAGGTGCTTCAGCAGGATGTAGCCGACGTCGGAATAGACCACGCACGCCCCCGGCGCGGCCGCGTCGCACAGGGACGCCGCCTGGTCCAGGTCGTCCTGGGGGCGGTAGAGGTAGAACGGGTGCCAGGGCCGCAGCCCGGCGCTGTGGGTCAGAAGCTGCCCCAGGGTGACCGGCAGCGGCCGCAGCTCCGGCAGGAAGCGGCGCGCATCGTCTTCCAGCCGCCACTGCCCCCTTTCCAGGAAATAGGCGGCCAGGAAGGCGGTGACCAGGGGCTTGGTCAGCGAGGCCAGGTCGAAGAGGGTGTCGTGCCCGAGGGGCTCGGGGTCGGGCCAGGAGGCGCGCCGGCCAAAGCAGCGCTCGTAAAGGATGCGCTCGCCGGCGGCGGCCAGGATGGACACGCCCGGAAAGATCTTTCTTTCGATCTGGCGCCGGATGAAGGGTTCAAGCATCCGCGGTGGCCTGCAGCGCGGTGGAGATGGCCAGCGCCAGCTCGAGTGCCGCCCGGCCGTCGCGGCCGCTGACGACGAAATCGCCCTCGCCTTCGACGGTGCGCCGGAAATTGCGCCACAGGCTGGCCAGCGGCTCGACATCCTCGATGCGCGGGTACTCCTCGACGATCCGGCCCTGGCGCAACTGGAACATCTTCACGCTGCGTTCCTTGTAGTCCACGGAGAGGTAAAGGCTCTTCTGGAAAAGGCGCAGCTTGCGCGTCTTCTCCTGGGAGACGCGGCTGGCGGTCACGTTGGCCACCAGGCCGGAACGGAACTCCAGGCGCACGTTGGCGATATCGATCTTGCTGGAGACGATCGGCACGCCGCTGGCGCGGATCTCGCGCACTCCGGAGCGGTCCCACTGCAGGATGATGTCCAGGTCGTGGATCATCAGGTCCATGATGACGTCGATGTCCAGCGAGCGCGGCGAGAAGGACCCCAGGCGCTGCACCTCGATGAACAGCGGCCGCTCCACCAGGCGCCCGGCGTATTCCACCGCCGGATTGAAGCGTTCCAGGTGGCCTACGGCCAGCACGCAGCGGTTCCCTGCGGCCAGGGCGATCAGCTCGTCGGCTTCCGCCAGCGTGCGGCTGATCGGCTTCTCGACCATGACGTGCTTGCCGTTCTCCAGAAAAAGACGGCAGAGGGCGAAATGCTCCAGCGTCGGCGCCGCCACGATGACGGCATCGACGCGGGGCAGCGCCTGGCGGGGGTCCTGCAGCATGGCGATGCCGTAGGGCCCGGCATTCTTCTCCAGGTTCGCCGCGTTAACGTCGACGGCACAGGTCAGCTGGAACCCGGGAGATTTCGCCAGTACGCGCAAATGATTGGCGCCCATGACGCCGGTGCCGATCACGCCGATCCTCATGTTTTCCCCATTAAGATGATCTTGCTTCGCGCCGCCCGCTCGGCCATGGCCGCGGGATCGAGCAGCAGCGTCTTGCCCGCTTCCAGCACGAACGCCGCTGCGCGGCCCGCCGCCAGCACCTCCAGGGTGCGCGGACCCGCCACCGGCAGGTCAAAGCGCATGTCCTGGCCCGGGCGGCTGACCTTGGCCACGACCAGCCCCGGCCCGGCAATGGCCATGGCCCGCTCGATGGCGCGGTCGGTCCCCTCCATCCCCTCCACAGCCACGACAGCCCGCCCCTTGACGCACACCGTCTGGCCGATGTCCAGGTTGGCGACGCCCCAGGCCTTCTCCCAGGCGAAGTCGATGTCTTCCCGCAGGGCTCTGGTCAGCCGCAGGCGCGGCGTGTAGCTCCTGGCCGCCACCAGGTGCTCCCTGAGAAAGAACGAGGAATCGATGATCTCGATGCCCTCGCCGGCGAAGAAGTCGGCCAGCGCGGCCAGCAGCGAGGTGGTGGTACGGTCGCGGACGCCGGCCAAAAAGCGAACGAACTTGGCGTCGGCCGCCATGGCCGAGAAGACCGACGCGTGCGGCACGCGGCCGATCATCAGCGCCCGCTTCACGCCGCGACTCTTGAAAAATCGGATGAGGCCGCCCAGCCGGCCGAGCGGGAACTCGGCCCAATCGTCGGCTGCAGC
Organism: Candidatus Aminicenantes bacterium UBA2190; assembly: GCA_002335385.1. Taxonomy (GTDB): domain Bacteria; phylum Acidobacteriota; class Aminicenantia; order UBA2199; family UBA2199; genus UBA2199. Next base: position 56,194 of record DCVK01000054.1, on the reverse strand, counting down.
GGCCAAGTCGGGAGCGGACGCGCCCTTGACGGCGGCGACCACCGTATGCCAGCCCTGGCGCCGCGCCGCGCGGCAGGTCAGCAGCGGCAGGGGCGGCTCGCCGGCGATGATGCCGATCGTCTCAGCCATCGGAACGGAAATTCTTCAGGATGCCTCGCTTGGTTTTGCTGATGAAGTCGGTGATCACCCGGGCTTCCTCGCTGCCGGCGTGCTGCTCGCCGATCTTGTGGACGGCCTGGGTGGTGTTCAGGTCGGAGTGGTAGAGGATGCGGTAGATGTCCTTGACATTCTCGATGAAATCGCGGCCGAGCCCGTTGCGCATCATGCCGATGGCATTGGGCCCATACAGGCTGAACGACTCGCGGCTCTGGGCCACCTTGGCGAACGGCAGGATATCCTGGCAGACGATGCTGTAGCCGCCGATGTAGGCGTTGCGGCCGATGCGCACGAACTGGTGCACGGCGCAGAAAGCGCTGAGCACCACGTAGTCGCCGATCTCGACATGGCCGGCCAGGGTGGCGCCGTTGCTCAGGATGATGTGGCTGCCGAGCTGGCAGTCGTGGGCGACGTGGGCGTAGGCCATGAGGTAGTTGTCGTCGCCCAGGCGCGTGTGGCCGCCCCCCTTCGGCGTGCCCCGGTTGATGGTGGTGAATTCGCGGATGATGTTGCGGTCGCCGATGTGCACGAAGGTCTCTTCGCCCTTGAAGGTGATGTCCTGGGGGTCGGTGCCCAGCGAGGAGAAGGGGAAAATAAGGCAATCGCGCCCGATGTCGGTGTTGCGGTCGATGGTGGCGTGGTGCTTGACCACCGTGCTGTCGCCGATGCGCACGCCGGGGCCGATGACCGAATAGGCATCGACCTGAACTTCCCTGCCGAGCTCGGCCTTGGGGCTGATGACAGCGGTGGGATGGATCAGCGGCTGCCTCACTGGATCACCATGCAACTCATGGCCGCTTCGACCGCCAGCTGGCCGTCCACCGAGGCCTTGCCCTCGATGACAGCGAACTTGCCCCGGTCGCGGACCACCAGCACGTCAAGATCCAGCCGGTCTCCCGGTACCACGGGCTTCTTGAAGCGGGCTTTCTCAATGCCGGCAAAATAGGCATATACCTTCTGGCCGACGAAGCGCTGCATCAGCAGCACCGCCCCCAGCTGGGCCATGGCCTCGATGATCAGCACCCCCGGCATGACCGGGTTGCCCGGAAAATGCCCCTGGAAGAAATCCTCGTTGCCGGTGACGTTCTTGTAGCCCCGGATGGTCTTGGTCCCGTCGCAGGCGGTCACGCGGTCGACCAGCAGAAAGGGATAGCGGTGGGGCAGGATCTTCTTGATGCCCTCGATGTCCAAAGGCAGGTTCATTTCTTGGCCGCAGCGGCGGACTGGGCATCGTAGGCCTTGACCACCTTCTCGGTGATGTCGATGGCGGGCTCGAAGAAGGTGACGCCGGAGGTGTTCAGGTCAAGGACCATGGAGTAGCCGTTCTCCTTGGCGATCTTTTCGATGAGCGGCATCAGGTCGGCCTGGATCTTCTCGAACTCCTTCTGTTGCAGGGCCATGCTCTCCTTCTGGGCGTCCTCGGCGAAGCGCTTGATCTCGGTGCGCTTGTTGACCAAATCCTGGGTCTTGCGGTCGCGGGCCTCGGCGTTCAGCGCCGGAGAAAGGGCCTCCTTCTCCAGGGCCTCGATTTCCTTCTGCATCGACTCGTACTTCTTCTGCTTGGAAACCGTCAGTGCCTGCAGGCGGCCGATGGCTTCCTTGCCCTTGACCGAGTTCTGCAGGACGGCCTGGGGATTGATGATGCCGATCTTGAATTCGGCGTAGGCGAAAGCGCTCAGGGCCACCAGGGCCGCGATCAGCAACAGGTGTTTTTTCATGTTCATCTCCTTATTGAAATCTTAGTAAAATGACGGACCGACGGCGAACTTGAAGACGAAATGCGAATCGCCGACATCCAGCAGGCGCGGGTTGTAGGCGAAAATCAGGCGGAAGGGGACGTTCAGCATGGGCACGAAGACCTTCAGCTCCAGGCCGGTCGACGTGTAAACGTCCTTCAGCCGGATCGGGGTCCCGGCGTCGTAGGAGTTGCCCATGTCGTAGAAGAAGACGAAGGAGAACTGCTGGGTCAGGGGGATGGCGTACTCCAGGTTGAGCAGGAACGACTTGGTCCCGCCCAGGACGCTGCCGTTCCTGTCGCGCGGCCCGATGGTGTAGATGTCGAAGCCGCGGATCGAGCGTTCACCGCCCAGGAAGTACTTCTCGTAAAAGGGGACTCTGCGGTTGGCGAACGGCGACAGCCCCTCGTAGGCCAGGTGCATGCCCAGCACGTGCCGCTTCCACAGGGGCTGGAAACGGACGAACTCCAGCTTCAATTTGTGCAGGAAGATGTCCCCGCCCAGGAAGCCGCCGGAATAGCGGTAGGTGGCCAGGACCTTGCTGCCCTGGGAGGGAAAGATCGGCGAATCCACGGTGGAGTAGTAGAGGGTGGGCGAAAGGGCCGAGACGCGCCGCTTGCCCTCGCTGTAGTAATACATGTAATAGGAGCTGATGTACTGGTAGCTCTCGTTGACGTCGCTGATCTCGATGTCCTCCATGCTGTACACCAGCTGGCTGCCCCAGTAGGTCCAGAAGCGGGCCGACGAGGAGAGGTTGAAGCCCTGCCCCTTGCGCGTGTACATGTAGGGATACTCATAGGTGGTCTTGAAGATATCGATGCCGAAGTTGGCCGGCAGGTTGAACAGATAGGGCTCGGTGAAGGCGAACTGGTAGTTTTTGGCGCGCGTGCCCTGCTGCAGATTGAGGGAGAAGGCCTCGCCCATGCCCAGGAAGTTCTGGGTGGAATAGCCGGCGGCGATGAACCAGCCCTCGTAGCCGCTGTAGCCCACGTTGAAGTTGATCATCTGCCGGTTCATCTCCTTGACCTCGGCGATGACGTTGATCTTCTGGGGGTCCTGGGCATCGGCCTTGATCTCGGGCATCTTCTCCACGGTGACCAGGCCCAGCTGCTTCATGCGCTTGATCGAGTCTTCCAGGGCGTTGATGTTGAGGCGCTTGCCCTCGCGCAGGAACCACTCGCGGCGGATGACGTGGTCCTTGGTGAAGGTGTTGCCGGTGAACTCGAGCTTGCCCAGGTAGACGATCTCGTTCTCCTGGATGTGGATGGTCAGGTCGGCGACGCGCCGGACCGGGTCCAGGTTCTCGCTGGGCACGACCTGGGCGTAGAAGTAGCCGATGCCGCCGTAGAACTTCTGCATGTTCTCGATGAACTTGTTGCGCTTCTTGATATTGTAGACCCGGCCCTTCTTGAAGCCGATCAGGCTCTTGAGGAAATCGGTGCGGATGATCTTGTTGCCCTCGACGGCGATCTCGCCCACGCGGTAGCACGGGCCGAGCTCCACCGGAATGCTGAGCTGGAGCATATTCTGCCGGCGCCCGACGATCGTTTTCCTCTCCAAGGTGGCGAACTCCGGCGTGCCGACCTTGGCCTCCAGGTAACCCTTCTGCTGCAGGCGCAGGCGGATCTCCTCGAGGTCTTCCTCGATCTTCTCGCGGTTGTACACGTCCTTGCCGGCGACGGCCGAGAGGATGGCGTGCACCTGGTTGTTCTTCAGGCCGCGGCGCAGGAACGCCGGCGAGACCGAGCCGCGCGTGAGGCCGGGGAAGACCACGTTGGCGATGCGCGTCTTGTAGCCCGCGTCGGCGCGCACGGTCAGGGCGATCTGCCCGTTCTCCTCCTTCTTTTCGTCGATGGTCACGTCGGCCTGGTTGTAGCCCTTCTCCAGGAGCATGTCGGTGATGAGCTTCCTCACCTTGCGTACCTTGGCCGGGCTGTAGTAGGAGAAGGGCTGCAGCAGGATATTGCTGCCCTGCAGCTTCTCGTTGATGTCGCTCTCCTTGACCTTCTTGCTCAACTTGTAGGTGACCGAGGAGATCAGCGGGTTCTCGACCAGCGCCAGGCGCACGATCTTGCCGCTGGCGCCGTTCTCCTCCTCGATGCGGATATCCTCGAAGAAGCCGGTGGCCCAAAGCGACTGAAAGTCCTCCTTCAGCTTCTGCGGGTCATAGACGCCGCCCTCGCGTGATTTCATGTAGAACTGGATGGTCTCGCGCGAAACCTTGCGATTGCCTTCGACCTGGATCTTTTCGATGATGTCGGCACACAACCATTGGGCGCCGAGCAGCATCAGGACCAGCCACGGCATTTTTTTCAGCATAAAAACCTCGCAAAAATCGAATTGAATGGTATTTTATAGCACAAAACGCCATCAATTACAATTCCTTTTCGTGGATAAGACGCCGCGGGAGCCGGGAAAGGTTTCAGCGATTATTTATTGACAGCCGGCCATGATTGTGTTATAAAAAAAATACCCGTTATGTGGAGGAATTGGCCATGCCGATCTACGAATACAAATGCTCGAAATGCGGTAAGACTTTCGAGTGCTTGCAGTCCGTTGCGGCGGCGCCGCTCCGCAAGTGCATCCACTGCCGTGGCCGGGCCGAAAGGATCATCTCCCAGAGCTCATTCCAGTTCAAGGGTTCGGGCTGGTATATCACCGACTACAAGAAGGCGGGCGCCAAGAGCGGCGCATCCGGCAAGCCCGTGGAAAAAGCCGATAAAAATGCCAAAGCCAGTTAGCCTTTCCATCTCTCCCCCCTTAATATAACCATATCTCCCACCCAACAAAACACCCCCCCCGCTACATGGGGGGGGCCCGCCTTTTGTCATTGCCAGTAGATGGAATCGGTTTACGGTAGACGGTTTACGGTTTACGGAAAGAGAAAAGGTAATACGAAGACTTAAATTCCAAATCCCAAGCACCAAATTCCAAACAAATTCCAAGCTCCAAATTCCAATTTCCAAAACGAAAGCCCCTTGGAATGGCTTTTTCTTCGTTTTGGTCATTGGATCATTGGAATTTGGAGTTTATTTGGGATTTGGAATTTGGTGCTTGGAATTTAATTCTTCACATGTCACGCGTCACGCGTTACGCGTCACGATAGATCCTCCCTTTGCTGCCGCTGACCGCAAACAGCCGGGCTCGTCTCCTGTCCTTTCCAGGATGATGGTCACCGGCCCGTCATTGACCGAGCGCACTTCCATCATGGCGCCGAATTCCCCTGCCGCGAGAGGGACGACGGCCCGCAGCAGCGAGTTGAAGCGCTCATAGAGCTCCCGGGCCCGGCCGGGCTCCTCGGCCTGGGTGAAGTCCGGGCGCCGCCCCTTCTTGTTGCGCGCCGCCAGGGTGAACTGCGAAACCGAGAGGACGCCGCCCCGCACCTGCCGGACATCGAGGTTCATCTTCCCCGCTTCGTCGGCGAAGACGCGCAGGTGCAGGACCTTGTCGGCCATGCAGGCGATATCCCCCTCGCCGTCGCCCTTTTCAATGCCCACCAGCAGGAGCAGTCCCCGGCCGATGCGGGCGATCTCCCTGCCGTCGATCGCGACTCCCGCCTGGGAGACCCTCTGGGCCACGATGCGCATGGTGATTACCAGGGGCTGCCAACGGGGGGCAGCTCTCTCTTCTTGATGCCCGGGGCGAGAAGCGGACCGATCCTTTGCAACAACAGGGGCGAATCGGGGTCGATGAGCAACTCCTCCTGATCCCCGTCCTCCCCCGCCTTGACCCGCCAGGCGGATGATTCCTTCACCCGGTAGTTGCCGCGGCAGACCAGCCAGGCACGGGAAAGGGGAAGGCCGGGCTCCAGGTGCAGCCGGACGATCTCCAGCCGTGTCTCGCCCCAGGAAACGTGATGGATGAAGCGCAGCAGCTCCGGCTGGGGCGCCTCCAGAGCGATGGCCAGTGGCCGGCAGGCCAACAGGCCGCCCAGTGGAGGCATGGACGGGAATAGGCCGCGCCAGGGATAATTCCGCCGGGGATCGGCCGGATCAAGGAATTCCCCGATCTTGGCCGCCTGGAGCTTCAGCCAGTCGCCCGATCCCGGCCGGCTGCAGCCAGCCGTCTCCCGGTCGCTGAAGAGCGTGATCGCGCCGGCCAGGCCCTTTTCCCGCCCCAGCAGGTCGGAACGGGCCAGGGCGAGCCAGGCAGCGTCGTTCGCTACCTGAGGCAGGGAATGGAACAGCAGGGACTCGCTCTGGGCCAGGATGGATCTCTCCTTCGCGTCGGGGAACTGGAACACGGCGGTCATGGCATCGTAGATCCTGATCTTGCGCTCCAGATCATTTTTCTCACGGCGCAGGAGACCCAGGTCCTTGATCACCGGGTGCCAGTCCAGGACGGCGAAGGCAGCCAGGACGGCGAGCGCCGCCAGGGCGCGGAGCAGGAAGCGGGCCAGCCCCCACCATTTCATGGCTGCAGCTCCGCCCGACCGCTGGCGACGAAGACGCGCAGGCCGCTCTCGCCGCGGGCGGGGGGCACCGGGGAGGGCTCGGCCTGGAATACCCCCGGTACGCTCCCGAGCCTTTGCAGGAAAGCGGCGAACTGGCGACGCGCCGACCGCGGGCCGGCGTGGGCGATCCCGACGGTCAGTTCGAAGCTCAGGTCGTGGAGGCCAGGATCGACCTGGACGGCGAGCAGCTGCAGCGGCGGGGCAATGTCATCCATACGGCGAACAAGGTCGGCAGCGGCATAGGAGGCCGCCGCGGGATATGCGAGAAAATAACCGATCTGATAGTGGAGGGCGCGCCGGGCCTTGGTGCTGGCGATCGGCTTCTCAACGGGCAGCCGTTGATATTTTCGGGAAAGCTGCGCGCATTCCCGGGAACGGAGAAATTTCGTCGCGTGCAGGAACACCGAGACCGCCGCCGGGACCAGGAGGAAAAAAACCGGCCAGCGGCGATTCCGACTGGCAGGGCGATCGGCTGGCTCGTTCATGGCCCGGGGATCAGCCGCTGATGAACTTCAGAAAGACGCGGCGCTGGCGCGGGCCGTCGAACTCGCAGAAGAAGATCCCCTGCCAGGAGCCGAGGATGAGCTCGCCGTTGTTCACCACCAGGGTCTCCGAGGCGCCCACCAGGCTGGACATGATGTGCGCCGGCGAGTTGCCCTCGCCGTGCCGGAAATAATCCTGCCTGGGCGCCAGGCGCTTGAGGAACTCGCCGATGTCATGCGGCACGTCCGGGTCGGCGTTTTCGTTGATGGTCACGGCGGCGGTGGTGTGCGGCGTGTAGACCAGCAGGATGCCCGAGGCGCACTTGCCGTTGCGCAGCATCTCCCGCACCGGGGCGATGATATCGATGAACTCGATCTTCTGCGTGCTCTTCAACTCGATGGTCTGGTAGCTGCTCATGCGTCCTCCGCGTGTTTTTTTTCGCCGAAAACGACCGCCTGGAAGGTTTCGATGCCCACCCCCCGCTGCCATTCGTCCGGGTCCAGGCCCGCCTTGCGGCAGCCGCAGGAAATGTACTGCTCCAGGTCCCAGCCCTGCTCGAGCGGCACCTGGGGCAGCAGCAGGCCGCGATGCAGCCCCTTGCTGACGATGATGCCGTCGACGCCGACCCGCACGTCCATCGGGCCGGCCACCGGTCGCGGGACGGTCAGGACCGAGATCTCGATGTCGAGTTCGGGCAGTTCTTCGCTGCCGACGGCGGGGAAGCGCGGATCCTCGAAGGCGGCGGCCAGGGCCATCTCGCGCACGGCCTCCCAGAGCGGCTTCACGGGCAGCGGGTAGCCGATGCAGCCGCGCAGTTCGCCGCCGCGGTGCAGGGTGACGAAGACGCCGCGTTTCTCCAGGAACACCGGCGCCGGAGCTGGCGGGTCGTCAGGCCGCCGTCCCCTTGGGGGGACGGGTTCGCCGCCGCGCTCTCCCGAAGCCAGTTGCCTGCCGATGGTCTCCCGGGCCAGCGCCAGGAGCGCTTTCCTGTCCGTCCCGCTCAATTCCGCCATTCTGCCCCTGCTTCTTCCAGAAGCGGCGCCAGGTGCGCCTTCTTCCTGGAAGGATCGAATTCACAAGTGAAGGCCCGAATCTCCTTGAGGCCCACGGCGAGGATCAGGTCGCCGATGGACCATTCCAGGGCGACCGGCGGCTTGCGGCAGAAGAACTCCCCCTGCAGCCGCCCTTCGTATTGCCGGAAGGCGGCGGCATGGGCGGCGTCGCCGCCCGCGCGGCCGAAATCCAGGGGCAGGAGCCGCTCGATCAGGATCGAACGGCCGATCTCCGTGCCCAGCAGGAAGCCCGCGCCGCGATAGCCGGAAGCGCGCAGGACCGCGATGTCCTCCAGCGCCGCCGGCAACAGTTGCACGTTCATGTGCAGTAATTACCACATAAATGAACGCAAAACAATATCAGGGGCTTGGTTTACGGTGTACGGTTTACGGTGAACGGCAAGAAATGAAAAAAGAAATTCATGCTCTCACTTCGGTCCGTAATCATCTGTCAGATTATTTCCTTTAATTCTTACCGTGAACCGTCTACCGTCAACCGTGGACCGAGAACTCATATCTTCTTCTTCATTGCTTCTTTTATTTTCTTCCAATAGGCCATGCGCTCGCGGATGTGCTTCTCAAAGCCCATGGAGCCGGGCTCGTAGAAATCCTTCTCCTTGACGCCAGCGGGCAGGGTCTGGAGCAGCGAGGTCTTTTCGGGCAGGTCGTGGGCGTATACATATTCCCTGCCCGCCCCCTTGCCGGCGGCGATGAAGTTGTCGGGGTTGACGATTGCTAGCGGCACGGGCAGCATCTTGTACTTTTCGGCCAGCTTTTTCAACTTGCCGTCGGCCATGTACAGGGCGTTGCTCTTGGGCGCCAGCGCCAGGTAGACGGCCGCCTCGGTGAGGAACAGGTCGCCCTCGGGCGAGCCCAGGAACTCGTAGGCTTCCTTGGCACCGAGGCAGACGCGCAGCGCATCGGGATCGGCGAGGCCGATGTCCTCCACGGCCATGCGCACCAGGCGCCGCAGGATGTAGAGCGGGTCCTCCCCCCCCTGCAGCATGCGGTACAGCCAGAACAGCGCCGCGTCGACATCGGAGTTGCGCACGCTCTTGTGCAGGGCCGATATGGTCTGGTAGCGGTCGTCGCCCGTGCGGTCGTAGCCGGCGACCTTGTTCTGGATGATGGCGAGGACCGCGTCCTCGTCTACGGGCTTTCCCGGCTCGGTCGTCTGGAAAACGATCTCCACCAGGTTGAGCAGACGGCGCCCGTCGCCGCTGCTGTAGCCGATGATCACCGCCTCGGCTTGGGGAGTGAAGCGCAGCTCGGCCTGGGCACGCTCGCGGATAAAGGCCAGGGCCTTTTCCAGGATGCGCCGCAGGTCCTCGTCATTGAGCGGGAACAGTTCCAGGATCTTCAGCCGCGACAGCAGGGCGCGGTTGATCTTGTAGGCCGGGTTCTCGGTGGTCGTCCCCAGCAGGATGACGTCGCCGCGCTCGACGTACGGCAGGAAGGCGTCCTGCACGCTGCGGTTGAAATGGTGGATCTCGTCGACGAACAGCGCCAGGGGCTGCTTCGTTCCCAGGCGCGGCGTCTTGGCGCCCGCCATCATCTTTTTGATCTCGGCGATGCCCGAGACCGTGGCCGAGAACTCGGTCGAAGGGCAGCCGGCCGCGCGCACCAGGATGCGCGCCAGCGTCGTCTTGCCCGTGCCCGGCGGCCCCCAGAAGATCATCGAGGCCAGGTTCCGGCCCTGAATCAGGGCCTGGATGATCTTCTGCCGCCCGGTCAGGTGCTCCTGGCCGATGAACTCGGAGAGTCGCTGCGGTCGCAGCCTGTCGGCCAGGGGGAAAATGTCGCTGCGCGGATCCATGGCTCGCGGCCGGACCTAGGGATGGCGGTTCAGGATCATGGCCGCCAGCAGCGGCACCAGGATCTCGTGCGGGCCGACGAAATAGAAGCCCTTGCCGCCGCGGGCGGTCGGCCGCCGGCAGACATTCTCCTGCGGCCGGTAGTGGCGCTGGAAGTCGAATACGGCGGTGTGGAACTTTTGCAGCACGATCCCCTGGGCGGCACAGAAGGAGACGGCCTTGAGGAACACCTCGGGCAGGATGACCGCCGAGCCGATGTTGAGGAAGACGCCGCCGTCGCCCAGCTCGGAAACGATGGAGGCCAGCAACTGGAAGTCGCGTTCGGCCAGGGCGCCGGTGACCTCGCCGGAGAACATGGGGTGGTAATGGATGAAGTCGGTGCCGATGGCCGGGTGGATGGTGACCGGGATGTTCAGCCGGTAGGCGTTGAACAGGACGCTGTCCTCCAGGTGCGGAAACTGGGCCTGGATCAGGTAGTGTCCCACCGACTCGCCGGCACCCATGCCCTGCGCCAGCCCGTCCTTCAGGGCCAGGTTCAGGAAGAGCCCGGTCTCTTCGGTGTTGCCGTAGGTCCCCTGCAGCAGGTTGCCGTCGACGTCCTCGGAAGTGTGCCCGGCCAGGGCCAGCTCGAAGTCGTGGATCATCATGGCGCCGTTGCTGGCGATGGCCGAGACCCAGCCGCGCTGCATCAGGTCGATGAGCAGCGGCCCCAGGCCCAGCTTGACCACGTGCGCGCCCATGGCCCAGATGATCGGCCGGTTCTTCTTCCTGGCCTGCCCCAGCAGGTCCACCAGCTCGCGCAGGTCGCGGGCGGCCAGGTAGGGAGGCAGGGAGTCGAGGAACTGGCGGAAGTCGGCGCCGGGCAGGCAGGGCTTGGGGAAATCCTGCAGGCGGACCAGGGAGCGCCGCTCCTTGATGGAGACGGTCTTCATCTTCTTGCGGTCCAGCGGCCGGTATTTCGGGTAGGGCATGGCTATTTCTTGACGGGGCGGCTGAGGCGGATGATGTACTCGGCACCGCTGTAGACGGTCAGGATCACGGCGATATAGAGGGTCGCCTCCCCCAGCAGCCGCAGGTAGTCCGCAAACGGCAGCTTGCGGTAGATGATCAGGATGGCCAGGGCGATGATCTGGAACGTGGTCTTGAGCTTGGCCGGCAGCGAGGCCGAGAAAGAGGCGTCATTGACCAGGTAATAGAAGCGGAAGACCGAGATGAACAGCTCGCGCAGGATGATGATCGCCGCCACCCAGGTCGCCACCTCCTGCAGGTAGACCAGCGCGATCAGCGCCGCCGCCACCAGCAGCTTGTCGGCCATGGGGTCGAGGAACTTGCCCAGGTCGCTGACCTGGTTGTACTTGCGGGCGACGTAGCCGTCGATGGAGTCGGTCACCGCGGCGATGACGAACACGGCAAAGGCGATGAACTCCTTGTTCTCCATTTCGGTCAGCAGGATGACCAGCACGAACGGGACCATGATGATGCGGATGATGGTGATGATGTTGGCCTTTGTCATATGCACCCCGGGCTATTGTACCGCGCGGCCGGGCGAAATGCAAACCGGCGCGCGGCCGCCGCTCACAGGCCGAAGGGCTCGGTAGCGCCGGCGCCGGCGCGCAGCAGGACCGGTTCCGGCCCGCTCAGGTCGATGATCGTGGACGGCACGTTGGCCAGCACCCCGGCGTCAAGGACCAGGTCGATGTCGTGGCGGAAGCTGGCGGCGATCTCCTGCGGGTCGGTGAAGTAGTCGTCCGCGCCCTGGGGCACCGAGGTGGAGAGCAGCGGCCGGCCCAGCTCGCGGACCAGGCCCAATGCCACCGCCGAGTCGGGGATGCGCACCCCGACCGTCGGCCGCTTCTGCAGCAGGATCTTGGGCACCTGCTTGCTGGCGCGCAGGACGAAGGTGTACTTGCCCGGCGTGACCCGGCGCAGGATGCGGTAGGAGCTTGTGGGCAGACAGGCCCAATCGGCCACGGCGGCCAGGTCGGGGCAGATGAAGCTGAGCAGCTTGTGCTTGGAGGCCTGCTTCAGCTTGAAGATGCGCTCCATGGCCCCCTTGTTGAACAGGTCGGCGCCCAGCCCGTAAATGGTGTCGGTCGGGTAGACGATCAGGCCGCCGCCCTCCAGAACGCGCGCGGCATGCTGCAGCAGCCGGCGGTGCGGGTGTTCCAGGTGGATGTGCTGGATGTCGACGGCCATGGCGCTCCCTTGCTCCGCCTATCCGGCGCCCTTATTTCAGTTCGCTCAATTTCCGGTAGTAATCGCGCTTGCCCTTCTTGAAGGCCACGGCCTGCTCATAGAGGCGGTCGGCGACGGCGGGGAACTGCAGCCTGAGGGTGGAGAAACGGATCTCCTTGGCCAGGAAGTCCTGCATGTCGATGGTCGGATCCTTGCTCTCGTAGACGAAGGGGTTTTTGCTCTCGGCGGCCAACGCCGGGTTGTAGCGGTAGAGCGGCCAGTAACCGGCCTGGACGGCCCGTTTCGTTTCCTCGCTGGAATAGCCCATGTCAAAGCCGTGCATGATGCAGGGCGAGTAGGCGATGACGATCGCGGGCCCGGGGTAGGCCTCGGCTTCCAGCATGGCCTTGACCACCTGGTTCATGTTGGCGCCCATGGCCACCGAGGCCACATAGACGTAGCCGTAGCTCATGAACATCAGCCCCAGGTCCTTCTTGCCGGTGCGCTTGCCCGCGGAGGCGAACTGGGCCACCGCTGACAGCGGCGTGGCTTTGGAGGCCTGGCCGCCGGTGTTGGAGTAAACCTCGGTGTCCAGCACCAGGACGTTGACGTTCTTGCCGGTGGCCAGCACGTGGTCCAGGCCGCCGTAGCCGATGTCGTAGGCCCAGCCGTCGCCGCCGATGCACCACACCGACTTGTCGACCAGGTAGTCCTGTAGCTCGATGACCTTGCGCAAGTCGGCCTGCTTGGCGGCCGGAGCGGCCTTCAGGGCGGCGGGCAGCAGTTCGCGCGCGGCCTGGGCCGCCGCCTGCGCCTTGTCGGTGGTGGCGCCCCACAGCTCGATGCACTTTTTCAGGGCCGCTTCCAGCTTCGCATCGGCGCCGCCGGCCAGCAGGCGGTCGATGGCGGCGCGCAGCAGCTTGCGGTTGGCGTCCACGGCCAGGCGCATGCCCAGGCCGTATTCGGCGTTGTCCTCGAACAGCGAATTGGCCCAGGCGGGGCCGCGCCCGTCCTTGCCCACGCAGTAGGGCGTGGTGGGGAAGGTACCGCTGTAGATGGAGGAGCAGCCGGTGGCGTTGGCGATGATCATGCGCTCGCCGAAGAGCTGGGAGACCAGCTTGACGTAGGGCGTTTCGCCGCAGCCGGCGCAGGCGCCCGAGAACTCGAACAGCGGCTTGCGGAACTGCACGCCCTTGAACTGGGCGATGGTGGTCCCGTCCATGATGTTGTCGGGCAGGTCTTCGAAGAACGCGAAGTTCTCGTCCTCGCCCGCCTGGCGCTCGTCCTCAATGGCGCGGAATTCCAGGGCCTTGGTCTTGGCCGGGCAGACATGGACGCAGTTGCCGCAGCCGGTGCAGTCCTCGATGTAGACCTGGATCTTGTATTCCAGGTTCTTGTCGTTCTTGGTGGTGGACTTGACCGTCTTGAAGGTGGCCGGCGCCTTGGCCAGCTGCGCCGGCTCGATCTGCTTGGCGCGGATGGCGGCGTGCGGGCAGACCAGCGAGCACTGGTTGCACTGGATGCAGTTGGCGCTGATCCAGTGCGGCACCTGCGGGGCGATGCCGCGCTTCTCCAGCTTGGCGGTGGCGGTGGGCGCCTTGCCGTCCAGGGGCATCCAGGAGACGGGGATGCTGTCGCCCTGCAGGTGCATCATCCTGTCGACGACGGTGCGCGCGAACTCCGAGGCGCTGTCCGGGATCAGCTCAGGCGCCGGCGCGGACTTTTGGATATCCTTTACGGTCGCCGGGACATGGATCTGCTGCAGGGCGGCGCTGGTGCGGTCGACCGCGTCCCAGTTCATCTTGACGATCGTCTCACCCTTCTTCTCGTAGGACTTCTTGATCGAGTCCTTGATCAGCTGGATGGCCTCATCGCCAGGCAGCACGCCGGAGATCTTGAAGAAAGCCACCTGCATCACGGTATTGATGCGCTTGCCCAGGCCGACGGCGTCGGAGATCTTCAGGGCGTCGATGTTGTAGAACTTCACCTTCTTGGTGATGATGGTCTCCTGCATGTCGCGGGTCAGGTGCTCGAACACCTCGTCGTTGCTCCACTCGGAGTTGAGCAGGAAGGTGCCGCCCTCCTTGATGCCCTTGAGCACGTCATAGCGGCCGATATAGGCCGGGTTGTGCAGGGCGATGAAGTCGGCCGAGGTCGAGAGGTAGGGGGCGCGGATGGGGCTCTTGCCGAAGCGCAGGTAGGAGATGGTGATGCCGCCCGACTTCTTGGAGTCGTAGGAGAAGTAGCCTTGCGCGTACATGTCGGTGTGGTCGCCGATGATCTTGATCGAGTTCTTGTTGGCGCCGACGGTGCCGTCGGAGCCCAGGCCCCAGAAGATGCAGCTGATGGTGTCGCTCTTCTCGACGGACAGCCCCTCGACCAGCGGGATGGAGCGCTTGGAGACGTCGTCGTTGATGCCCACGGTGAAATCGTGGAAGCAGGGGCCGTCGAGGTGGTCGAAGACCGCCTGAACCATGGCCGGGGTGAACTCCTTGGAGCTGAGGCCGTAGCGGCCGCCGATGATGGTCAGGCCGCGGTTGGCCAAAGCGGTGGCCACATCCATATATAGCGGCTCGCCCAGGGCGCCGGGCTCCTTGGTGCGGTCGAGGACGGCGATCTTCTTGACCGTCCTGGGCAGCGCGGCCAGGAAAGCATCCAGGGCGAAGGGACGGTAGAGGCGGACCTTGATCAGCCCGAGCTTGGAGCCTTTCTTGTTCAGGTACTCCACGGTCTCCTCGATGGTCTCGCAGGCCGAGCCCATGGCCACGACGATCCTGTCCGCCTCGGCATGGCCGACGTAGTCGAAGAGATGGTAGGCGCGGCCGGTCTTCTTGGCCACCTGGTCCATGTACTTCTGCACCATGGCCGGGAGCTTCTCGTAATACCGGTTGACGGTCTCGCGGCCCTGGAAATAGACGTCCGGGGTCTGCTGCCCCACCTTGAGCACCGGGCGGTCGGGGGTCAGGGCGCGGCCGCGGAAATCCTCCACGTACTTCATGTCCAGCAGCGAGGCCATGGTCTCGTAGTCGATCATCTCCACTTTCTGGATCTCGTGCGAGGTGCGGAAGCCGTCGAAGAAGTTGAGGAAGGGCACCTTGCTCTCCAGGGTGGCCAGGTGCGAGGCCACGGCCAGGTCCATGGTCTCCTGCACCGAGGCGGCGGCGACCAGGGCGAAGCCGGTGTTGCGCACCGACATGACGTCGGAGTGGTCGCCGAAGATGGAAAGCGACTGGCAGGCCAGCGAGCGCGCCGAGACGTGGAACACGGTGGGCAGCATCTCGCCGGCGATCTTGTGCATGTTGGGGATCATCAGCAGCAGCCCCTGCGAGGCGGTGAAGGTCGTGGTCAGCGAGCCGGCGGTCAACGCCCCGTGCACGGCGCCGGAGGCGCCGCCCTCGGACTGCAGCTCGATGACCTCCACTTCCTCGCCGAAGATGTTCTTGCGTCCGGCCGCCGCCCAGGAATCGGCCAGCTCGCCCATGTTGGACGAGGGGGTGATGGGATAGATGGCCGCCACGTCGCTGAAGGCGTAGGCCACATGGGCCGCGGCGGTATTGCCGTCGATGGTCGCTTTCTTGATGCTCATGATGATTTTTCTCCTTGGTTATTCGGGAAAAGACCCGGAAACGGGAGCAGCGGAACCCCAGCGGCTTTTCCGGGACCGATCAAGAAAAATGGTATCATAATCAGGCAAAGGCTGTCAAATGACATGCCGGCGGTTTGCTCCATCCGTCGCCTACGCGATTCCGATTTCTAATCTCTGCGGCGGAACAGTCGCTTCAGAAATCCGATGATGCCCAGACCTGATTTTCGCCGGGAAGAGCCGCCAGGGTCCTCCAGGGCCTTGAGAATCGCCTCGGTGTCCACCTCCCGCGTCACCATCGCGATGATCGAGGCGATCTTTTCATCTTCATCGGGTTCTATCTTGAACAGATTGCGGGAAAGCTTCAGCGCCGACCCCTCCAGGCTGCTTCCGGTGTAGTAAAGCGGAATTCCCGCTGCGCTGCAGGCGGCCTGCCGCCGATGATCCGGAGCTCCCCCGCAGGCCACCATGACCGGAGGGCAGGGCCCTCCCGAGAGCCGTGACACGATCACGGCGTCCATCACATCGGGCCTTGTATGGCTCACCAGCAGGGCCTTTCCCGCCTCGGATTCCAGTTTCCTGAGAACTTCCTCCGAAGAATCAAAGGCAGCGATGAATCCCGAGCCGCCGGCGGCGGGTGCGGCAGCGGAGCTGAAGAGCGGCGAGGCGCCGATCTCCCGGGTGATCGTGGCAATGGACGGCCGGGCGATCCGCTCCTCGAAGGGAAGTATGCCGAACACAGGGATGCCCTGCTCGCCGAACCACATTCGCAGTACCGGAGCCACGGCCTCCATTTTCGCAGGGAGCACCCGGTTGATCACCACCCCGAGCAGGGGAACGCCATGAGTTTTGAACAGCGCCTGACAGAGGCAGAAACTGTCGATGGTGCTTCCCACTCCCCCATCCAGGACCAGGATGACCGGGATCCCCAGCCCGGAGGCCACCCTGGCGTTTCCCAGGTCGAAAACCGACCCGACACCCGGATGACCGGTTCCCTCCACCAGAACCAGGCCGCTGTTCTTCTGATAGTTTTTGAATGACCGTTTCACGGCGTCCCGCATGCCGCGCGGCTCACCGGTTCTCACATATCTCTCGGCAGCACCCCGGGATGCCAGCAAAGGGGTCGATTCCATGTGGGAAAAGGAAAGCCCGAGGGCCTTGGAGATGAACCAGGCATCCTGTCCCACCGATTCGCCGTCGACCACCGTGATCTTCTGACCCAGGGGCTTGAAGAACGACACGCCGCCCTCGACCAGGTTATTGAAGACCCCGGCGAGGCCCAGGCAGAGTGTCGTCTTCCCCGCATCCTTGCCCGCACCCGCGATGTAGATCCCCCTGTTCATGCGCCGCCTGCGACAGGGAAACCCTCCCGGGACCTCGCGAAATGAACGGAGGGGCCGGTCCATGTACGGGCGATCGGGCCGCGGCACCCGGCCATCCGGGATAAAAGCAGCTTCTTTTCGCCTTGGACGATCTCCAGAGTTTCGGCCATGCGGCACCTCCAGGACCCGATTCTAGCGCAAAAGAGGGGCTCCGGCAAACAGCGGGGAACTCTTCTTCATGGGCAAGGTGCCTATGACCGGACTTTGTCTTTTTTCCCCTCGAACAGCGAATAGACGATGGGGATGACGAGCAGGGTGATCAGGGCCGCGCTCAGCAGGCCGCCGACCACGGCGCGGGCCATGGGCGCCTGGGCTTCGCTTCCCTCCGCTATCCCCAAGGCCAAAGGCATCATGGCCAGGATGGTGGTCGAGGCGGTCATCAGGATGGGGCGCAGGCGCCGCCGCCCTGCTTCCTCGATGGCCTCGCGCACCGGCAGCTTGTCGCGACGGCGCAGCAGGTTGGTATGGTCCACCAGCAGAATGGCGTTGTTGACCACGATCCCGCCCAGCATGATGCAGCCGATATAGGACTGCATGTTGAAGGTGGTGCCGGTGATCAGCAGCATCCAGACGACGCCGATGACGGCCAGCGGCACCGAGAACATGACGATGAAGGGGTCGCGCACCGACTCGAACTGCATGGCCATGATCATGTAGACCAGCATCAGGGCCAGGATGATGCTGACCAGCAGCTCGCGGAATGCCTTTTGCTGCTCCTCGTAATCTCCGGTAAAGGTGACGGCGAAATCGCGGGGAACGGGGACGCGGCGCAAACCCGAGCGGATGTCGGCCAGGACGGAGCCGAGGTCGCGGTCCTCGATGTCGCCGGCGATGGTCAGTACGCGCTCGCGATCGCGGCGTTCGATGCGCTGCGGGCCGCTGCGCGCCTTGACGGCGACGACATTGCGCAGGCTGACCGGCTGGCCGTCGCTGTTGGTCAGCGTCAGGTCGAGGATATCCTCCATGGTCATGGTCTCGGCGTCCTTGACCTTGACCAGGATGCGGTACTCGTCGCCCCCCTCGCGGAAGGTGCTGGCCTGGGTGCCGGAGAGCACGGTCTCGAGGGTGCCGCCGATACGGCTCACCGAGAGCTTCATGTCGGCGGCCGCGTGGCGGTCGATGACCAGGAGTTCCTCGGGCTTGCCCAGGTCACGGCTGAGGCGGACGTCGGAGACGCCGCGCACGCTCTCGACGACCCTCTTCACCTGCTGCCCCAGGGCGTCGCTCTTCTCCAGGTCGAAGCCGCGCACCTCCACCTGCACCCTCTCCTCGCTGCCGCCCCCGCCCATGAAGAAGAAGCCGCCGCCGGCGCGGGCGCGGATGACGGTGCCCGGGATGCCCTGCAGGTTGCGGCGCAGGTCCATGGCAATCTCCTCGCTCGAGCGCGAGCGCTGCCGGCGCGGGGCCAGCTTGATGGTGAAGTTGCCGGTGTGCGAGCCCGAGCGCCAGCCGCCGCCGCCGAAGCTCTCCTCGAGGCTGACCATCTCCGGGACCTGGCGGCGCACGATGGCGGCGATGTCCTTGAACTTCTCATCCAGGACCGCCAGGCGCGTGCCGACCTCCATCTCGACGCTCAGCCGCACCTCGCCCTCATCGGTGGCCGGCATGAACTCGCTGCCCACCAGCCCCACCAGGGCGATGCTGCCTACCAGCAGCAGGCCCACGGTCCCCAGCACCTGCAGCCGGTGGTCCAGCGCCCAGTGCAGCAGCCGCTTGTAGCCGTTCTCCAGGACGGTCAGGCGGCCCTGGATGGAGGCGACCGTCCGCACCTTCCACTTTTCCATTCTCGAGCGCGGGGCCTTCGGCGGGCCCAGGAAACGGCTGGAGAGCATGGGTACCAGGGTGAGGGCGACGACCAGCGAGCAGATCAGGGAGAAGCTGACCACGAAGGCCAGCTGCTTGAACATGATGCCGGCGATGCCGCGCACGAAGACCATGGGCATGAACACGGCCAGAGTGGTCAGGGTGCTGGCGATGACCGCCGCGCCGACCTCGTGGGCCCCGTCCAGCGCCGCCTGCATCGGGGGCGCGCCCCCCTCCCTCAGGCGCACGATGTTCTCCAGCACGACGATGGCGTTGTCCACCAGCATGCCGATGCCCAGCGCCAGCCCGCCCAGGGTCATGATGTTCAGGGTGAAGCCGTTGAAATAGATCAGGGCGAAGGTAGCGATGATCGAGATGGGAATGGCGGTGGCGATGACCAGGGTGCTGCGGATGCTGCCCAGGAAGACAAAGAGGACGAGGACGGCCAGCAGGCCGCCGTAGAGGGCGGTGGAGCTGACGTTGCCCATGGCCCGCTTGATGTACTCGGAGCTGTCGCGCACGGGGATGAGCTGGATCTGCGGCCGGTCCTCGCGGATGCGCTCGATCTCCCTGAGCACTCCGGCGGCCACTTGCACGGTATTTTTCCCCGACTGCTTGTAGACGGCCAGGCGGGTGCCGGGCACGCCGTTAACGCGTACGACGCGCGTGATCTTGCGGTGGGTGTCCGCGATCTCGGCGATCTCCTTCAGGCGCACGGGCACGCCGCCGCGCACGGCCACGACCGTGTCGCGGATTTCGTCCAGGTGGGTGAACACGCCGGGGATGCGCACCAGGATCTCGTAGTTGCCGCGCTCGATGACCCCGGCGGGCAGGTCGACGTTGCCCTCGCGGATGCCGCTGATGATCAGGTCCAGCGGCAGCCCCAGCGCCTTGATCTTGTCCACGTCGAGGTTGACCTGGATCTCGCGCTCGTGGCCGCCCCAGACGTCGACCGAGGCCACGCCGGGGACGCGCTCGAGGCGGTAGAGGATCTGCTCGTCGATGATGCGCCGCGTCTGGATGGGGTCGAGGTTGCTGAGGGCGCCGATCTGCAGGATGGGCATCATGGCCGGGTCGAACTTGCGCAGCATGGGCCGGTCGACGTCGTCGGGCAGGCGCGGGATCACCCGGTCCAGCCTTTCGCGCACATCGTCGGCGGCGGCGTCCAGGTCGGTGCCCCAGGCGAACATCACGCGCACGCTGCTGCTGCCCTCGGAAGACACCGAATAGACCTCTTCCACGCCGGGCACGGCGCTCATGGCCTCCTCGATGGGGCGGGTAATGATCTGCTCGATCTCCTCAGGTCCGGTGTTCTCGTAGCTGGTCATGATGGCCAGGGTGGGAAACGTGATTTCGGGCATGAGGTCGATGGGCAAACGGCTGACCGCCACCAGGCCGATGGCCACGATGGCCAGGGTGAGCATCACGGTGAAGATCGGCCGGCGGATGGAGAAGCCGGAGATGTTCATTTGCCGCCTCCGGCCTTTTTGCCGCCCGCGGCGGGCTTCAGGCCGTTGCCAGCCTCCGGCAGGATGATCCGGCCCTCGGTCTCGAGCAGGTAGTGCCCCAGGACGACCACGCGCCCCGAGATGTCTTTCGGCTCCAGTATCTCCACCTGCCCCCCTTCCATGATGCCGGTGCGCACGGGAAGGAAGCGCGCCGCTTGTCCGTCTTCAGCGACCAGGAAAACCCCTTGCTGCCCGCCCCTCTTGGCCAGGGCGTTGTAGGGGACGACCATGACGCCGGCGCGGCGGGCGAATTCGATCTCGACCGTGATGAACATGCCGGGCTTGAGCAGGCGCTCCGGGTTGTCGACCTCGATCTCCACCCGCGCCTGGCGCGATGCCTCCTGCAGCAGCGGGGCGATGCGCACGATGCGGCCGGAGAAGACCTTGCCGGGGAAGGCGCTGCCGCTGACCGTCGCCGGCTGCCCGGTTTTCAGGCGGAAGTACTCGCGGTCGGTGACGTGGATGACGGCCGTGATCGGCTGCAGCTCGATGACCGACAGGATGGGGGTGTTGGCTGCCAGCAGCGCCCCCTCGTCGGCGAAGCGTTCGCCGACGTAGCGCACCGGCCGGCCCCGCTCCCAGGTCGCGGCGATACGGGTATAGGAGAGACGCACCCGGGCGCTCTCCAGCGCCGCCTCGCGGTTGGCCACCTGGGCTTCGGCCACGTGGAACCGGGCTTGCTGCGACTCGTTGGCGGCAAGGACCTGGTCCAGCTGGGCGTCGCTCTGGATGCCGCTCTGATGCAGGGCGCGCGCCCGCTCCAGGTTCCTCTCGGCCATGGTCAGGGAACTGCGCGCCTCCTCCAGGTTGGCCTTGGCCACGCGCAGGTCGGCCTCGGCCTGGATCGCCTGCTGGCGGTACTCGTCGTCATCCAGCACGGCCAGCAGCTGGCCGCTGCGCACCGGGTCGCCGATGTCGACCAGCAGGCGGTTCAGGCGGCCGGCGATCTTGGGAGAGACGGTGACATTGGTCTTGGCCGTCATCGTGCCGGTGTAGCTTCCCAGGTCGCGCAGGGCTCCCCGGGCGATCGGGGCGACCTCGACGGCAACGGCGACGCCGCCGAAGCCCGGTCCGCCCGCGCCGCTTTTTGCCTTCTGGTAGATCTTCCAGCCCAGGAAGGACGCGACCAGCACGGCCCCTGTTATTAGCACCATCCTCTTGCGCGTGAATTTTATCTTCATGCTGATTTCCTTGCCTGTCCGCTACCGGCCGGGACGGCATTCCAGGTCTGCCGGTGCGGCAGGCACTGCGTGAATTTGTCTATACGAAAATTATACCAAAAAGGTTATCGTGTCAATCGTCCCCGGTTGACAAAGGAAGGGCCAAGGCCGACAATGGCCGCGAAACCAACCATGAGGTGCACGCATGTTCCAGACAGAGATCCACGTCACCCTGCAGGCGTTTTCCTCGGACTTCCTGACCTGGCTGATGCGCCAGGTCACGGCCAGCGGCTATTACTTCTTCGTCATCACCATGGTCATCGCCGTCATGTTCGGCTTCAGCCTGCGCAAGGGATTCCTGCTTTTCCAGATCATCGCCTGGACGGCCGTTGCCAGCGAGATGGCCAAGCGCTTGTTCGGCCTGCCGCGGCCGTTCTTCGTCGATTCCCGCGTCGACTGCCTGGAGCCGGGCTGGGACGCGGCCACGCCCTTCCGCGCCATGGGGGGAAAGGGCTTCCTCGACCTGCCCGCCCGCCCGGCCATCGATGCCTTTCGCTTGCAGGGGCTCAATTTCGGCATGCCCTCGGGCCACGCCTCGGGCGCGGTAGCCTTGTGGGGAGGTCTGGCCGTCATCTCCCGCAAGCGGGCGCTGGCCTGGTTCGCCCCCTTCATGGTGGCGTTGATCGCCCTCACCCGCCTCTACCTGGGCGTCCACTTCCTGGCCGACATCCTGGGCGGCATCCTGCTGGGAACGCTGGTCCTGTTGGCAGCCTGGAAGCTGATCGGCACCGGCGGGGAACGCTTTTTCGCGGCGGCCCGGGTCGGAAGCGCTTCTTCCCTGCCGGGGGTCGTTTACTTCTTCTTCCTATTTGTCCTGCCATTGCTGCTGGCTCTTTTGGCGGGGATCTCCGCCAATCTCGCCGGCTTCTATGTCGGGTTGAACGCCGCTTTCACCCTGGCCGAGCGCACGGGGCTTCCCGATGACCGCGGCTCCATCTGGACCCGGCTGGCCCGCGTCCTGCTCGGCGGGCTCCTCTTCTGGGTTCTCAGCCTGCTGCTCCGCCACGGAGTATCCCTGCTCCCCGCCGTCACCGCTTCGCGCTGGGGGATGTTCCTGGTGTCGGGCCTGGGCTCGTTCCTGACCTTGTGGGGGGGGCTATGGCTGTTCCGGCACCTGGGGCTCTACCGCCAGCCGGCGCCGCCCGTTGCGTGAGCGGTTCGCGGCCGGGAATCCGTCCGCGGTCCAGTTGACTTCTGTCGGGGCTTTGCCTACCATGAGCCGTCAGCCAACGATGAAAAGTACCGCACTGCTTCTTATTTACCTCGCCGGCATGATCCTGGCTGCGTCCGCCGGCAACGACACCGAGGCCTTGAGACGAAAACTGGCGCACGCATCGGGAGCAGAGCGGGGGGAGGTCGCCCGGGAACTGGCAGCGGCGCTCACCCTTCGGGGCGAGGCCGAGCAGGACCGGCACGACCACAAGGCGGCGCGGAGCACGTTCGATGAAGCGCGGGGCATCCTGGCCAAGCATGGCGCCGTTCCCTCCGCGCGCCTGCTGAAGGGGGCCGGCTTGAGCGAACTTGTCCTGGGCGACCAGGACCGGGCCCTCGAATTCCTGCTGCGCGCCGAGGCGACGGCCGAGCAGGGCGGCGACCGCGATATCGCCTCGGCCAGCTCTTATCTGATCGGTTACGTCCACCGCGACCTGCAGAACTACGAGCTGGCGCTGAAATACTTCACCGCCGCCTACGAGTCGGCCAAAGCGCTCGGCAACCGCCGGCGCGTCATCATGGCGCTCAACGAGATCGGCAACGTGCACCTATTCAGCAAGAAATTCGCCGCGGCCCTTCCCTACAAGGAAACGTCGCTGAAGCTGGCCCGCGAGCACGGAGAGCCCGATCTGCTGGCCAACGGCCTGCACGACATGGGGGAGTTTCACCGCCTGCAGGGAAAGCCGGAAAAGGCGCTGCCCCTGCTGCGGGAGGCGCTGGCCATCGACCGCCGCATCGGGCATGTGCGGGGCACGATCATATCGCTGTTCACCATCGCCGATTGCCTGCATGCCCTGGGCCGTTATCCGGAGGCGCTGGCCGCCCTGGAGGAGGCGCGGCCCATGGCCGAACAGACGGGCCAGGACCGGGACTTGTCCCAGATCCTGCTGCTGACCGCACAGATCCATGAAAAGACGCGCGAATTCCCCCGGGCACTGGATAATTACCGCCGCTACCACGACCTGTGGGCACAGCTGTTCGACAAGGAGAAGACCCGGCAGACCGTGGAGATGCAGACGCGCTACGAGGTGGAAAAGAAACAGCGCGAGAACGAGCTGCTGCGGCGGGACAAGGAGATCGCCGCCCTGGCCGCGGCCAAGCAGCGCAGCCAGCGCAATTTCCTGTTCTTCGTGGCGCTGCTGGTGCTGCTCCTGGCCGCGGTTCTTTACTACAACTTCCGCGCCAAGGCCAGGGCGAACCGCTGGCTCGAGGAGGCCAACCAGCGCATCGGCGCCCAGCAGGGGAAGCTGGAAAAGGCCTATCGCCGGATGGAGGAGCTTGCGCGCCAGGACCAGTTGACCGGGCTGCCCAACCGCCGCGCCGCCATGGAGGAGATCGAGCACGAGGAGAAGCGCTTCCGGCGCTCGCAAAAGCCCTTCACCCTGGTCATGGCCGACCTGGTCGGCTTCAAGGCCGTCAACGACAGCCTGGGCCATGACGCCGGGGATTTCGTGCTCAAGGCCGCCGCCGCGCTGTTCTCCGCCACCCTGCGCGCCCAGGACACGGTGGCGCGCTGGGGCGGCGACGAGTTCCTCTTCCTGCTGCCCGAAACCGACGCCAAAGGCGCCTGCGTCCTTTGCCGGGCCATCGGCGAAAAAATCGCCGGCCACGATTTCGCGTTCAACGGCCGGCACCTGAACGTGGCCGTCAGCCTGGGGACCGCCTCCTTCCGCGCCGACGTCACCATCGAGGAGTGCCTGCGCGAAGCCGACCAGGCGATGTACCGCAGCCGGGGCGTCGCGGCCTGCGCAGCGCCGGACGCGGCGGAAGGGTAACATGGCCGTCTTCCCGGAAGTCCCCGGCTATGAACTGAAGAAGTTCCTGGGCAGCGGCGGCGCCGCCGATGTCTTCCTGGCCCTCGACGGCCGGCAGCGGCGGCTGGTGGCAGTGAAAGTCCTGACCCGCCGGCGCTTCGCCGAGACGGTGGCCGTCCGGCGCTTCATCAAGGAGGCGCGGACCATTTCCAGCCTGCACCACCCCAACATCGTGCGCATCTACGAGACCGGTCGCACCCCGGAGCTGCGCTTCATGGCCATGGAGTTCTTTCCCGAGAGCCTCAAGCGGCGCATCCAGGAGCGCGGCCGCCTCGTCCCCGACGAAGCGCTCGCCATCGCCAACCAGGTGGCCGCAGCCCTCTTCCACGCCCACCGCAAGGGCTTCGTCCATCGTGACGTCAAGCCCGACAACATCATGTTCCGACCCGACGGCACGCCGGTGATCCTCGACTTCGGCATCGCCCGCGTGCTGGAGTCGACCACGCAGCTGACGCGCTCGGGCATGAGCATGGGCACGCCGCGCTACATGAGCCCCGAACAGCTCAACGCCAAGCGCGCCGACGGACGCAGCGACGTGTACAGCCTGGGCGTCGTCCTCTACGAGATGCTCTGCGGCCAGCCGCCCTTCAAGGGCAACCAGACCATGGCCGTCATCATGAAGCATGTGACCGAGCCCGTGCCGCGCCTGCCCGACGAGCTGGCCGCCTACCAGACCCTGCTCGACCGCATGATGGCCAAGGAGAGGAACATGCGGCCGGGGACGGAAAAGGAGTGGCAGGAATTGGTCAAGCCGCTGTTCAGGCCCATCAAGCTGCCCAAGGCCGGCAAGCCGGAGTTTGGCCCCCTGCCCAAAACGGGCGACCGGGACAAGACGCGCCAAAGCCGCGCCGCCGGCGAGGCGGCCCCCAAGCCGGCCCAGAAGCCACAGCCGCGGCGCAGGAAAAGCAATCCGCGCCGCCTTTTCCTTCTGAACCTGCTGCTGGTCTTGGCCCTGGCCGCCTGGATCTTCTTCAACTACGAGCGCATCCCGGGCATGTTGGCTTCATTGGCGCGCACGATCGCTGGGTGGATATCCGCCATGATCGACAAGATCTAAATGACAGCAAAGCCTGAGTAGGAATCAAGGCATTGGATACAGTCGAACAAAATATTTCCAGCGGGAATTCCTTATTTCAGATTTTCCGGATTCAATCCCAGAAGCTCCGGCAGCACGAACAGACCGTCTTTGCGCACCAGTTTCCCGTCGAACCATATTTCACCGCCGCCATATTCCGGAGATTGGATGCATACCAGGTCCCAATGCAATCCGGAACGATTGCCGTTATCCGCATCGGGGTATGAGTTGCCTATCGCGATATGGAAGCTCATGGCGATCTTCTCGTCGAAGAGAGTGTTATTCATCGGCTTTTCAATATCCGGATTCAGGCCGAATGAAAATTCCCCGAGATAGCGCGCTCCTTCGTCAGTATCCAATATTTGATTGAGCTTCTCAGGATAATTCGCCGTGGCATTGACTATTTTGCCGTCCTTGAATTTCAGCCGGATATCCTGATATGTGACGCCATACCTTTTGCTGGGTTGATTGATGGTCAAGGTGCCGTTGACGGAATTTTTTACCGGAGCCGTATAGAGTTCTCCATCAGGGATGTTTACATGTCCGGAACATACCACGGCGGGAATGCCCTTGATTGAAAACGTCAAATCAGTGCCAGGGCCAACAATACGGACTTTATCGGTGGCTTTCATGAGCCGTATCAGAGGCTCCATGGCCTTGGCCAGTTTGCTGTAATCCACCGTGCAAACCTTGAAGTAAAAATCGGTAAATGCTTCGGTAGACATACCCGCCGCTTGAGCCATGCTGGCGGCTGGGACGCGTAGGCCGCAGATTTTAAGTTTAGGCAAGATGATTTTGTTCGTTAGTGGCTCCCCATAATGTTTTGACTCAAGACTGAATTTTTCCTCGGGAACGTCCGAAAATTCACTGGTGTTCTCCGAGCAGATGAGACCTATGTAGGCATTCATGGAGCCATATTTTAGGGAATCCCACGAAAGCATCAGCTGATATCGTTCCGCGGATGCCCCAAGATACAGCGCTCTTTCCAGCCGTGAATTGAACATGTCTACAAACGGTATGCCACCGATGCGATACACTTCATCGATTATCGCTTTGGCGAGAGGGACCGAATTTTCATTACCCACCGAGAGCAATATTTTCTCGCCTTTTTTCAGATTGACCGAATAATTGACAAGTATTTTCGCGAGTTTGAGAATTCGCGGATCTTCATAATCCCGCACGGCGGGTATTGTGGCCGAGTTGGATGTCGCTTGACTCTTCTTCTCAGGCTCCGCTGCAGCCTGGCCGGGAACCAGGCATGGAACAAACAGTATCAGTATGACGATCGCACTCAATCTTTTCATAGACTCCCTCCTTTTTTTGGCACTGCACCCGCGCTGCATGTTCGCTGTATTTTCCCCTTCCCCCATTTGCCGCCGGGCTTTCCCTCCCGGCGTTTGCAGAAAATCGATTAAAGCACAATCAATTTTCCCTATGCTGGTATTCTGAGATTATTATTCTGGAATGTCAATGAGAGGTTGTGGAAAGAATTTGCCTTGAAAATGCGACCCTCCTATTCCCCGTAAATCATCTTGAGGCCACGCGCCAGGGCGCCGGGGAGAACCGAAATATGGCTCTCGCCAGGAAAACTCTGTGCCAGCCAGCGCAATCCGGCATAGCTGCGCTCCTGGATTAAACGATTGAATTCCGCCCAGGGGGTCAAGATGGCTTGCTCATCTGCCTCGCCGACCGCAGTGAAAACAATTGCCGCAAGCGCCTTGGACTTCGCCTGATACTCGGCTTCATGCTGCCAAAGGCGCTTATGATCCCAGATGAACGCCGGGGAGATAAGGATATATCGCTGGAATAGAGTCGGGCGGGTGAACAGGGTGCACGCTCCAAATAGCCCGCCAATCGAGATCCCGGCCAGGGCGCGATCATCCGGCCGGGCGCGGAAGCGGCTTTCGATAAATGGGAACAACTCCGCTGCCAGGAATTCCTGGAATTTGGCGGCTCCTCCGGCGATGGGGAACTCACCCCACAATTTGCTGGCATCCTTCGTCGGAGTCAAGTCGCGGCTCCGCTTTTGCCACCAGTCCTCAAGACCCCGGCCATAAGCGATGCCCACGACAATGACCTCGGGAGCCTCCTGGGCCCAAGCCAGCCAGTCCGCCGTATCCGCCGCCAGGCCAAAGCACTTGTCAGCATCGAGGACATAGAGCACAGGATAACGATTACCGCCTGCGGCATACGATTGGGGCAGCCGAACCTGGATAACGAAGACATCGCCGACGATCTTTGATTCGAGCTTGTACTGGGCGGAGCGTTCAACCGTGACCGCGGGCACATTCCAAGCTGTCTCGTTGCCCCATCCCTCCCCCGGTGCCAGCACCATAAACATGACAAAAAGGAATCCGAACCTTAACTCTCTCATTGATCCCTCACTGAGACCATTCCGCAATCTTTGGATTAATCAGGGATCCTGAATGGGTCATCGCTTCACTTAATCTTGACCTGATAATTGCTGTCCACCTTCATTCGCATCACCCTCCCGTCGCTCCCCTGTTCAAATTCCACCTTTTCACCAAGCTCCCCATCCTTGCGAATCAAGCGGAACGTGTTGCCGCTGATCCGCTTCAGCTTGACCATATCGCCCAGCGGGTCATTGGTCGGAAAGTCCACCCCAGCCAGCCCATCTCCGTAATAAACGATGGCCGTCTCGCCACCCCAAGGCTGGTTGCCGTAGATTCCGACATATGGCAGCAGGGAAGGATCGAGCGGTGTCTGCTTCTTTTCAAGGTCTTTGGCTTCTGCCAGCGCCGGGGCGACAATCGCGTAGGCGATCTCGGTGAATTTCCCGGCATTGACACCCGAGGCATTGGCCGCAAATACCGCGGCAATTTTCTCCTGCAACTGCAGCAGGAGCGAGGATCGGTAGCCGGGGCAGTTCCCCCCATGTCCCACAAATGTCTTCTCGCCTTTCTGCCATACAGCAAACCCGAGCCCCCTGGCCGTTCGCCAATCCGGCTCCAGCCACTGGACGCGGTGCATTTCGCGCAACGTGTTGGCATCAAGGATTTCAGTTCCGCCTTTTTCGAGGAGCCGGAACTGCCACGAAGTGAACTTCCCCAGGTCTTCCACGGTCGAGGAAAATCCTGCCGCTGGTGCAATTCCATTGGTTTGGAAGAATGGCAGGGGGTTCCGTTTCCCTTCTCGTGTCATGGCGCTGTAGCCGGTCGCCAACCGTCCGCCGCGATGCTCGTCCGGCATTCGGGGCTGCGTGTCGGCGAGTTTGAGGGGCTTGAGGATATATTCATTTACATAGCTTGAATACGATTGTCCGGAGAGCTGGGCAATGATTTCCCCGGCCAGCGTCATTCCCAGGTTGGAGTACTGGAAGTGGGAGTCGGCGGGGAACAACGTTTCCTGGCTTTTCAGCCTGTCGATGACCTGTTCGTGCGTCGGAAAGGCGAAATCGGGCGCAGTCCAGTAGGGAAGATCCACGTCGCTCGGCAACCCCGAAGAATGAGTGAGGATGCCCTTCACCGTCGCCGGCCCGAAGCCGGGAAACAGCTTCTTGATGGAAAACCAGGGAAGAAGCTTTTCTAAGGGATCATCGAGTCGGAGTTTTCCCTGGTCCCGCAGTCTGAGGACGGCGACGCTCGTGAAGAGCTTGGAGATCGAGCAGATGCTGTAAATTGTCTGCGGCGTGGTAGGAATTTTCTTTTGCAGGTCGGAATAACCGAACCCCCGGCTCCAAAGGAGCGTCTGGTCATGGACCACGGCCATGGCCGCTCCGGGAATTTGCTCGTAGGCTATCTGCGCATCCGCCCAGAGCTCGAGCAGCTTCAGGGCCGCCTGCAGGCGCGGGTTGTCGCCCAGGGATTGGGCCGGGGCGGGCAGAGCCAAGACGACACAGGCGATTATAATTCCGATGGTGGCTTTCTTCATTCTCGGCCTCCTTTCCATAAATTTTTCATTCAATGAATTGAAATGAATTCTCTGATGTTTATCCTCACTTAGATATTACCCTGATATCCGTGGAACGGGAGAGAGGCTTCCAAATCGTCCCGTCTTCCGAATATTCCGAGACATAGGTGAGCGTGTCGGCACCTACCCACTTTGCCGTGCCCCTCAGCTTGTAGGTTTTTCCCTTGGCCTGTGCATCCCAGTCGATCGTGAACACATCGCCGGAGAATGTCCCTTTTAGCAACCCAGACCAGCCCTGGTTGTCGACATTGTACCAAGTATACGTTTTGGCCGAGGCATCATAGGTGATCACGTCCAACGCATGGAAATCGGCGGTGATGCTGCCCTTTTCATCCACATGCCTGATCACGGCGAAGCCGCCCGCGAACCACTCGCTGCGGATCGTTCCCGACCAATTCTCCGCCGAGCCCAACGGGCTCTCCACGACTTCCCCTGCGGTCGTCCAGTTGCCGACAAAACCGGCCAATTTCATGTGCTCCGGGCCGGGCTTCTGCATCACGGTAGGGGTCTCCTGGGCGAATACCCCGCAAGCGGCGACCAGTGCGAGCAGAACGATCACGGTGATTTTTTTCATGAATCCCTCCCTCGGCGACAGCGCACGAGCTTGGGATGCACATGCGAAGCGCCATTATTAATTGAATATATTCTAATTGTTAAAAACATTTTGTAAAGTGATAAAAAAATACTAATAAATATTTAAATGAATCGCTGCAAAATCATTGGCAATGCCGTTTTCCTGCTGGCTACTGACGTCCAACGCCTGATCTTTGGCATTTCGGACAAAAATGGCTGGATCGCCCGTTGATGCGGATCCTTTCAATCGGCGTGCCGCACGTGAAGCACGGCGCTCCGGTACGGCCATAGACGTTCAGGTGCTCCTGGTTCCCGCCGCTCTGGTCCGCGAGGGTGCGGTAGTTGCGCAGCGTCGTTCCGCGGCGGCCGATGGCCAATTTCAGTATCCGCGGCACAGAGCGGGACAGAAGTTCCTGCTGGCCGGCGTTCAGGACGGCGGCCTGGGTCAAGGGATGGATGCCGGCCAGAAACAACGCCTCGTCGGCGTAGATGTTGCCGATGCCGGCCAAAATGGCTTGATCGAGCAACACGCTTTTGACGGGCCTGTTCGTCCGCAGATGTTTCAGGACCCGGCGCACGGTCTCCGGACACAGCGGCTCGGGCCCCAGCCCCGGGCAGGACTCGCCGCGGCAGGGCCACAGGCGCAGGCGGCCGAACTTGCGGGCGTCGACGAAATGAAGCTTCGTGCCGTCGGTGAAGGTGAATCGCAGGCGCAGGTGCCTGCGGTCGGCCGTGTCCAGCGCCCCCACCAGCTTGCCGGTCATGCGCAGGTGGACGGTGAAAAAAGTTCCGTCCTCGCCCTCCACACCGATATACTTGCCGCGGCGCCAGACGCCGGCGACGGTCAGGCCGCACAGCCGCCGGCGGAATTCCGTCTTGTTTCCCTCGATCGTGCGCGGCCAAAACACGCGAATGGACGCAATGGTTCTGTCGATGATTTGCCGGCGCAGCTGGCGGACGATGGTCTCGACTTCGGGAAGCTCGGGCATCGGCGGCCAGTATAGTTCCACGGGTCATTTCTGTCAATTTTCCGCCGGCCGCGGGCTGAACGAGCGAAAAAACCCTTATTGAACCCATGCCGCATATCTGCTAGAATCGGGCCATCCATGGGAAACAAAATCCTGATCCTCGATTTCGGCTCGCAATACACCCAGCTCATCGCCCGGCGCGTCAGGGAACTGGGCGTTTTCTCCGAGATCCAGCCTTTCCACTATGACCTGAAGAAGATCCTGGCCGAACCGCCGGCGGGCATCATCCTCTCGGGCGGGCCGGCCAGCACCCTGGCCCCCGGAGCGCCGCGCGTCGACAGGAAGCTGCTCGCCGCCGGCATCCCCATCCTGGGCATCTGCTACGGCATGCAGCTGCTCACGCGCATGCTGGGCGGACGCGTCGTGCGCTCGGCGCAGCGCGAGTACGGCAACGCCCAGTTGTGCCTGGCGGGGGCGTCGCCGCTGTTCGCCGGCGTGCGCGACCGCAGCACCGTGTGGATGAGCCACGGCGACTCGGTGGCCGCGCTGGCGCCGGGCTATACCGTGACCGCCCGCTCCGCCGACGGCGCCATCGCCGCCGTCGAGGACCGCCGCGCGCGCATCTTCGCCGTGCAGTTCCATCCCGAGGTCGTTCACAGCCGCGAGGGGAAAAAGATCCTGGCCAATTTCCTTTACGCCGTCTGCCGGGCTCCCCGCGCCTGGAGCATGAAGAACTTCGTCGAGGAGGAGATCGCCAAGCTGCGTGAGCAATGCCGGGGCAAGCGCGTGGTGCTGGGGGTGAGCGGCGGCGTCGACTCCACGACGCTGGCCGTGCTGGCACGGAAGGCGCTGGGCGGGAGGGTCACCTCGATCTTCGTCAACAACGGCCTCTTGCGCCTGGACGAGGAGCGGGAGGTGCTCGACAGCCTGCGCCGGCGCCTGGGGCTGAAGGTAACCTACATCGACGCCTCGCGCCGCTTCCTGGCCCGGCTCAAGGGCGTCGCCGCCCCGGAGCGCAAGCGCAAGATCATCGGCCGCACCTTCATCGATGTCTTCTACGGCGGGCTGAAGGACTTCGACTTCCTCATCCAGGGGACGCTCTACCCCGACGTCATCGAGAGCAACCCGGTGCAGGGCCCGTCGCAGACCATCAAGACCCACCACAACCGCGTGCGCGAGGTGCAGAAGCTGGAGCGCCAGGGGCGCATCATCGAGCCCTTCAAGTTCCTGTTCAAGGACGAGGTGCGCCAGGTGGCGCGGCTGCTCGGCATCCCCGCCGACATCCTGGACCGCCACCCCTTTCCCGGCCCCGGCCTGGCCGTGCGCGTGCTGGGCGCCGTCACGCCGGCCAAGCTGGCCGTGCTCAAGCAGGCCGACGCCATCTTCATCGAGGAGCTGCGGCGCAGCGGCTGGTACGACAAGGTCTGGCAGGCCTTCGCCGTGCTGCTGCCGGTGCGCTCGGTCGGCGTCATGGGCGACGAGCGCGCCTACGGCAACGTCGTGGCCCTGCGCGCCGTTACCGCCAGCGACGGCATGACCGCCGACTGGGCGGCGCTGCCCGCCGACGTCCTGGACGCGGCCGCCCGGCGCATCGTGCGCCGCATCCGCGCCGTCAACCGCGTCGTCTACGACGTCACTTCCAAGCCGCCCGCGACCATCGAATGGGAATGAAGAGCTTCATCCACCTGCACCTGCACTCGGAATACAGCCTGCTCGACTCCTCGCTGAAGGTCGACGACCTGCTCAAACAGGCCCGCGCCTTCCAGATGCCCGCCGTGGCCCTGACCGACCACGGCTCGATCCTGGGCGCGGTCAACTTCTACAAGAAGGCCCTGCAGAGCGAGGTCAAGCCCATCATCGGCGCCGAGCTCTACCTGGCGCCGGGATCGCGCTTCGACCGCCCCAACCGCCGCGAGGACGAGCAGAATTACTTCCACCTGCTGGCGCTGGTGCGCAACGACCAGGGCTACCGCAACCTCTGCGAGCTGATCACCGCCTCCTACCTGGAGGGATTTTACCGCAAGCCGCGCATCGACAGGGAGCTGCTGGAGAAATACAAGGACGGCCTGCTGGTCATGTCGGCATGCATCCAGGGCGAACTGCCCCACTACCTGCTGCGCGGCCAGGTGGAGAAGGCCCGGGCGGCGGCGAGCTGGTACCGCGAGACGTTCAAGGACAACTTCTTCATCGAGCTGCAGGACCACGGCCTGGCCGAGCAGCAGCAGGCGCTGCCGCTGCTGCTGGACCTGGCCAGGGAGATGGACATCCCGCTGGCGGCGAGCAACGACGTCCATTACCTGACGCGCGAGGACGCCGACGCCCGCGAGATCCTCATCTGCCTGCAGACCACCGACGTCATCAGCAACCCCGACCGGCCGATGAAGAAGGAAACCGACCAGATGTACTTCAAGTCCAGCGAGGAGATGGCCGCCCTGTTCGCCGCCCGGGCGCCGCAGGCGCTGGCCAACACCTTCGAGATCGCCTCGCGCTGCAACTTCGAGTTCAAGCTCAAGAAATACTTCCTGCCCGAGTTCAAGACCCCCGGCCGGCTGAGCGTCGACGACTACTTCGAGAAGCTGTGCCTGGAGGGCTTCGAGCGCATCCAGCACCAATACCTGGCCAAGGCCAAGCACCTGAAGCACAGCCGCAAGGAATACCAGGAGCGCCTGCTCTACGAGATCGAGAAGATCCGCGAGATGGGCTTCCCCAGCTATTTCCTCATCGTCTGGGACATCATCCGCCATGCCAAGGAGAGCGGCATCCCGGTCGGACCCGGCCGCGGCTCGGTGGTGGGCAGCCTGGTGGCCTTCGTCATGGGCATCACCCATATCGATCCGTTGGAATACGATCTGATCTTCGAGCGCTTCCTCAACCCCGAGCGCGTCAGCCTGCCCGACATCGACATCGACTTCGACGCCGAGCGCCGCGAGGAGATCATCGCCTACATCCGCTCCAAGTACGGCGAGGACAACGTGGCGCAGATCGTCACCTTCAACCGCATGAAGGCCAAGCTGGCCATCCGCGACATCGGCCGCGTCATGGAGGTCAAGCTGGCCGACGTCAACCGCCTGGCCAAGCTGGTGCCGGAAGGCCCCAAGGTGGAACTGAAGGACGCCATCGACAAGACCCCCGACCTGCAGCGCGAGATCCAGCACAGCCCCGAGTTCATCAAGCTGATCAATTACGCCCTGCGCCTGGAGAACAACATCCGCAACACCGGCAAGCACGCCGCCGGCGTGGTCATCGCGCCGCGCAAGCTGACCGAATTCATGCCGCTGTACAAGACGCGCGAGGACATCACCACCCACTTCGAGAAGGAGGAGGTGGAGAATATCGGCCTGCTCAAGATGGACATCCTGGGCCTGAAGACCCTGACCATCATCCGCAACATCATCCAGGAGGTGCGCGAGCGCGAGGGCAAGGCCATCGACCTGGAGAACCTCAACCTGCTCGACGCCAAGACCTTCAAGATCTTCCAGAAGGGGGAGACCGACGGCATCTTCCAGTTCGAGAGCTCGGGCATGCGCGACTACCTCAAGAAGTCCAAGCCGACGAAGATCGAGGACCTGATCGTGCTCAACGCCCTCTACCGCCCGGGGCCGCTGCAGTCGGGCATGGCCGACGTCTACGTCAACCGCAAGCTGGGCAGGGAGAAGGTGACCTACATCTTCCCCGAGTTGGAGGAGATCCTCAAGGACACCTGGGGCATCATCGTCTTCCAGGAGCAGGTCATGCAGATCTCGGTGCGCATCGCCGGCTTCTCCATGAGCGAGGCCGACGAGATGCGCAAGATCATGGGCAAGAAGGAAGTGAGCAAGATGCCGGCCCAGGAGAAGAAATTCCTGGAACGGGCGGCCCGGAAGGGCTACGAGAAGAAAAAGGTCGAGGAACTCTTCTCCCAGATGAAGACCTTCGCCGAGTACGGCTTCAACAAGTCGCATTCCACCGCCTACGCCTACCTGGCCTACCAGACCGCCTTCCTCAAGGCGCACTACCCCGTCTACTTCATGTCGGCGCACCTCAGCTCCGAAGCCGACAAGACCACCACCTCCTCCAAGATCATCCAGTACATCTCCGAGACAAAAAAGATGGGCATCGACATCCTGCCGCCGGACATCAACAAGAGCCGCGAGATCTTCCGCGTCGAAGGCGACGGCGCCATCCGCTTCGGGCTGATCGGGCTGAAGAACGTGGGCAGCGCCGCCCTGGGCATCATCCTGCGGGCGCGCGAGGAGGGCAACGAGTTCCGCGACTTCAACGACTTCGTCGAGCGCGTCGACCTGGCCAAGGTCAACAAGGGCGTCCTGGAGAGCCTGGTCAAGGCCGGGGCCTGCGACTGCTTCGGCATCAGGCGCCGCGTCCTTTTCGAGAGCATCGGCGAGGTGCTGCGCCGCGTCGCCGCCGTCAGCCGCAGCCGCCAGAAGAACCAGAGGCCGCTGTTCTCCGACGCCGTCACCGACGACTACATCCCCCGCGAGCTGCTGGCGCTGGAGGAGTGGCCCGAGAGCGAGATGATCAAGGGCGAGAAGGAGATCGCCGGCATCTACGTCAGCCACAACCCGCTGGAAAAGTTCAGCAGCGAGATCCGCAAGGTGTCCAACACCAGCGTCATGGCCATCCAGACCCATGAGTTCAAGGGCGAGATGATCAAGCTGGGCGGCGTGGTCACCGAGTTCGCCCGCCGCACCTCCAAGAAGGGCGACGCCTACGGCGAGATCTTCTTCGAGGACCTGACCGGGCGCATCAAGGTGCTGTGCTTCAAGGACCGCTGGCGCGAGCTGGAGAAGGTGCTGAAGGTCGACGTCCCCTACTTCCTGGAGGGGCGCAGCCGCTCGGGCGGCGGCGACAGCGACAGCGAGGAGACCGTCTACCTGGAGAACCTGCAGGAGCTGGAGGCCATGCTCAAGAAGAAGGCGCGCAAGATCGTCATCACCATCGGCTACGAGCAGATCGACGAGGCCTTCAACGACAAGCTGCAGCAGAAGCTGGAGAAGAACCGCGACTCGGTGCCCTACATGGTCGTCGTCAACCACCCCGACGGCGCCCGCGTCGTGATCAACTCCGAGCCCGCCCAGGGCCTGCGCGCCACCGCCGCCATGAAGAAGGATATCGAGAAG
The DNA here is from genome assembly GCA_002335385.1 of Candidatus Aminicenantes bacterium UBA2190. Lineage (GTDB taxonomy): Bacteria > Acidobacteriota > Aminicenantia > UBA2199 > UBA2199 > UBA2199. Next base: position 20,140 of record DCVK01000054.1, on the reverse strand, counting down.
CTCACCGGCCCCGACTCCATCGAGATCATGTTCTAGGCCATGAAAGAGATCAGCGAAAACGAGCAGCTGGCGGCGGCGCGGCAGCGGATCGCCCTCCTGACCGCGGAGCTCGAGAACTTCAGCGGCCTGGCCCGCCACTTCGACCCGCCGCCCAGCGAGCTGCCCGAGGTGCCCTGGATCGACGTCTACGGCGAGGCGCTGCCGCGCAACGGCCAGGCCGGCGGCGACCACATCATCTACGTCGACTTCAAGAAGCGCTACAAGATGGACAAGCTCATCCGCGAGGCGCCCGAGGATCTGAAGACGAAGTTGCGCGCGACCGCCGCCCGGGCCGGCATCGCCGTCATCGACGTCGAGGGCCACGACTTCGGCGCCGCCTTCATCGCCTCGGTGTTCCACCAGGCGTTCCTGCTCGGCGTCTCCTACGAGCTGAAATTCTTCGGCGAGATCACCACCACCCTGTTCGAGAACATCAACACCCGCTTCTTCAACTCGTCGGGCATCAACAAGACCCTGACCATGGTCTACGGCGAGATCACCGAGCGCGGCACATTCCGCTTCCTGTCGGCGGCCCACCCGCCGCCGCTGGTGTTCTCCAACAAGTTCGACCGCCTGGTGGCCATCAGCGACGCGCAGCTCGTCTCCTTCCCCCAGATCGGCACCATGCCCTCGCGCGGCCACAGCGAGAAGACGGTGCCGCTGCTGGGCGTCAAGGAGAAGTACACGGTCAACGAGATCAGCCTCATGGGGCAGGGTGACATCCTGCTCCTCTACAGCGACGGCCTTTCCGACCACCGCGACGCCCGGGGCGGCAGGTATTTCCCGGAGCGGCTCGAGACGGTGCTGCGCGCCGGCAAGCACCTGCCGGCGCGGGAGCTGTTCATGCGGGTCAAGGAGGACATGCTGGCCTTCCACGATCCGCCCGAAGACGACGTCACCGTGGTGATCATCAAAAAGACATAAGCCGGCGGCATTGCAGGCGCCGCAAGGAGCGAACATGGCCATCGACACGACGTTCGGCAGCGACAACCATTCGGGGGTGCACCCGGCGGTACTGGAGGCCATCGCGGCGGCCAACCGCGGTCCGGCGGTGGCCTACGGCCTGGACGGCCACACCGCGTCGGCCCTGGAAAACTTCCGCCGGCACTTCGGCGGGAACGCCGACGTCTACATGGTCTTCAACGGCACCGGGGCCAACGTCATCAGCATATCGACCCTGGCCCGCTCATTCCAGGCGGTGATCTGCTCCGAGCACGCCCATATCAACGCCGACGAGTGCGGCGCCCCGGAGAGCGCCACCGGCTGCAAGCTGCTCACCGTGCACGCGGCCGACGGCAAGCTGACGCCGGAAATGATCGCCCGCCACCTGCAGGGGCGCCTCGACCAGCACCGCGTGCAGCCGGCGGTCGTCTCCATCACCCAGGCCAGCGAGCTGGGGACGGTGTACAGCGCCGGGGAAGTGAAGGCCATCGCCGAATTCTGCCACGGCCACGACCTCTACCTGCACATGGACGGCGCCAGGCTCTGCAACGCCGCCGCCGCCCTGGGCCTGGGACTGGGCGAGATCACGGGCGAGCTCGGAGTCGACATCCTCTCCTTCGGCGGCACCAAGAACGGGCTGCTGATGGGCGAGGCCGTGGTCAGCTTCCGCCCCGAGCTGAGCCGGGACACCCTCTTCATCCGCAAGCAGTTCATGCAGCTGGCCAGCAAAATGCGTTTCATCGCCGCCCAGTTCTCGGCATTTTTCACCGACGACCTGTGGCTGGAGAACGCCCGCCACGCCAACCGCATGGCCCGATTGCTCGCGGACAAGGTGAAGCCCATCCCCGCCGTGAAGATCGTCCAGCCGGTCCAGGCCAACGCCGTCTTCGCCTCCCTGCCGCGCGCCGCCCGCGACAGGCTGCTCGAAAAATATTTCTTCTACACCTGGGACGAGGAGAAGTGCGAGGTACGCTGGATGTGCTCGTGGAACACCTCGGAAAAGCAGGTCGACGATTTCGCCGCGGCGATCGCCGAGTGCTGCAGGTAGAAATCAGCCGAGAACTAGAACAGCCAGACAAGAATCAATAAATCACTATCCTCCAGTAAAACTACTAATATTTAGATTTTTTTATTTCAGTGGCATTTGGGCTGTATGTTTTATTGGGAGCATGGTTATCTGCAAGACTCCCAACCTCCTGAGTTGAGCCGGATCCACTAAAGCTGCAATCTGAGTTTTCGGGAATAGATGCATTCTCGTAAATAAGTATATTAAAATAATAATTTCCACGCAAAATTCCGATTCCCGCTTTGACATGGCTATAATGATTAGTATCCCATATAAGCTTATTATAATATGAATATGCGTCACCTGGATAATTATCAAAAAAGACCGGACACACACCAGCCCAAGGAATGCTTGAGTCAGGATCGTTTTCGGCCTTGACCTTCACACTGTAACTAGTCAAAGCCGGATTATCGTCCCCCAAAAAATAAAATCTTCTGGTTTGATTTGGCAGTATCATAACCGGATCAGTCTCTGAGAACTTGTAATAATAATTTGTTGCCGATGCAGGTATTCCATTGAAACTCAGATAAAGGGGGGTTATTTTCGTCGGAATGATGTTGATTTCCATCTGATCGCAATCGATTCTTCCATTGTGATTGGCATCTACTTGTTGAAGGAGCGCCGGATCGGTGTAGTTGACATAGCTGTCATTAAAGCAGACCAAGTCCGTGTTGTTGAACAGGTCGATGGGAGTCGGCTCGCTGATGTCTTTGAAGCCAACAGCCACGGCATTTGTCAATTCATCGCCTAGATCCCCTTTGAACACAACCATAAGGGTGACGTCCACCGCATTAACCGGGAGGGGATTGAGCGACATGTCGATATCCAGTCGAAGCGGCGTATCTCTCGGAATCGCTGTCACGCCGGAAAAACCATACACTTTGTAATGTCTTTCCACTTCGGGAAATGGCGGATTGGGCACGAACGGAGTACCGGCTCCCAATCGATAACTTAAGATTAGCGAAACCTGTCCGTTTGTCATTTCTTCATTGTCAGGTGTAATGTTTTTAACCATCAATGACATGTTCTTAAATAATTCGGAAGAATCAGCACAAAGAGCATAAATTCCATCATTTGCGGGTAGACTAATTTCAATCTGACCCCGATAGAAATAATTGATTAATGCCGTAGAAAAGCCCACGGCTCGGGGAATTAACATGGAAGCATAGTCTTTGTGGCACAAATCGTCTATAAAAAGAGATCTTTCCAATATTAAAGGATTAGTCGTAGAAAAATATCCGAGTTTCAAAAAATGCTCTATTGTTGCGCCATCTCGCTCTTTTTTAATATAACGAACATAATCCTGCTTGTTGTCAAATGCGGTTATACATTCAGGCGCTTTTTCGCCATTGGCAACCATCGCAAAATCAGTGCCACTCAATTTTGGAAACGGAAAATAATGCTTGTGAGCGGGGGACAAGTTATTTGTGCAGATGGTATCCTCTGAGATGAAATTCGCGTTCGTGTATTCCGCCAATCCCTGCTCCATGCTCGCGGTTGGGTTCGTGCCGTCGTAATAATTTGAATCGACCAAATTGGAAATGGGGATAGCTTTTGTGTATGGAATATGACTGAAATGGGTTTGAGGGAATATCGGATTGTCAGAAAAAGCATACACCAAATTAATATTCCAGTCAGTCCAACCTTCTATGCAGCGAAAAGAACCGGCGCTCTTATTCACAAAACCGAATGGATCTCCATTCAATAGATGGGTGTCATTTCGAACATGATCGGGAACAGCGGCATCTTGCACGAGATGTATCTGGTGCCCGATCCCCTTGAACAACTTGCCAAGGTTTACAATTTTATCACTATCGTTGCTTGCAATCAGAGAATTGTAATAAAATTCCCTGATTTTTTCCCATGATTGATTTTTTTCCGGGTAAGGTTCTTGCGCTGGCCCATCTTGCGCCCAAACGGCTAATGATGCTCCTGTAGCTATATCATTTAAACCTGCTTCATAGAAATACTTCAAAGGATTGTGAAAATGATTGTCTGATCGACGCATTGAAAACATACTGACCCAGTTGTCCTCTGAAACAACCCCATTATTGATCATTTGCATTAAATCATAGGGAACATTATCCTGTTGAAAATATTTGTAAAACAAGCCTTTATCCAAATTGAATATTTTTAGCCAAGTTCCTATTTCAGATCCAAATGGAACTGATTTAAAAACACTTTGATCAACCAGTGTTTGATGGGTAGCTGACCCCCAAGGAAGCAGTTGCAACCAAAAAATAGTAAATAAAATCAATAAATAGATTATTTTCTTTTTCATTCCTTCCCCCGTAATCGAGTCGATAAAATGCTGAAGTTAATGATAAATGAGGCGATGGCTGCAGCCGCAGCAGTAAAAAGTACGAATAGCAACATGGGTTCCCACGATGTGCCATGATGATGAGATCGTGAAACAAAATTATTTGAAATAAGATTGATTCCAAAAACCATAATGCTAAAAAGAATAATTTTGATGAATTCGAACGATTTGTGTTTTGTTCGAGATGTGAGGAGAAAAAGAGTAGTGCTGATCATTAAGGAAGTTATAAAAAAAATGAAAAAAGTGAAAAAAAAGATTTGGGCATTAAAAATAATCGCAGCCAAAATGAGTAACAGCGAAATCAATGAAAAAATCGAGGTGAGGAGTTGATATAGACAAATCGCTTTTTCCCGTTTATTCCAAGTTTGACGTTTCCAAAAAATTAAGGAAGTTCCAAAAGCGAGAACAAACAAGATGATATCTTCCCAGAACCTGATTGCTGCGAAGTTGAACCACTCAAAAATTATTACAAACACATTTTCATTTGAAATTTCCGGTCGCTGCACAAGCAGCCAAAATAAAACGAAAACAACAATTATTTCTAATCCAATAAATATAATTCGTTTTTTTTTCATTTCATCTATACCTCAGTATTTTAATATTCTCCAAATACCGTCTTCACTTTTAACAAAATAAATATAGTAAGTCACATCATATTCGTTTCCAGCAAGGATTTCGCTCCGTTTTATTCTATACTGAGCGCTCCCATCTCCAATGTAAACAGGTTCAATATCGCGCATGTCAGCAGCCAATTGAGACAATTGACTAGAAATCAAACTGAATATTTCAACATATTTGGCTCTGGTTTCTTCATCAAAATAATTTGCAGCTTGGTTTATATCGCTATTAATCATTGCCGTCTTCATTCCTCCCCAAACCGATTGTAAATGATTACTGAGCATTTTAACGGTAACGCTGGCCATGGCCGTGCCGCCGGGACCAATGACGGTGATGGTATAGGTGGTGTCCTGAGTTGGAGTAACAGCGATGGATCCAGTCGGGGCTACGCTGCCGATACCGTTGTCGATGGTCGCCGATGCCGCATTCACCGACGACCACGTCAGCGTCGCCGATTGCCCGGGCGGAAGGATAGCCGGATCGGCGTTGAATTGCACGTGCGGCAGTGGCTCCGTCACCGTGACCGTAACCTGGGAAGTGATAGATCCTCCTGGACCGACCACAGTGATTATATAGGGGGTGGTCGATGAGGGCGAAACGCTGACCGAGCCATTCACTGGTACGCTGCCGATACCGTTGTCGATGGAGGCCGAAGCAGCGTTGGTTGTCGTCCAGGTCAATAGGGCGGATTGTCCACGTTCGATGGAAGTGGGCAAGGCATTGAAAACCACTCCCGGAGGAGGCGCGGCGTTCACTGTGACGGTAGCGTTGGCCGAGGCGGTTCCGCTGGGTCCGGTAACCGTGATGGTATAGGCAATGGTGTGGGTCGGGGTTACGGTCAACGTACCATCGACAGGCACCGTTCCGATGCCGTTGTTGATAGAGGCGGAATTCGCGTTCGTCGAGTCCCAGCTCAGAATGGCGGACTCTCCAGTTTGAATGGCGGTCGGATCGACGGAGAAATTTACGCTGGGCGCCGGCGCCGGCCCCAGGAATTCAAAATTCTGATCAATGACATTTCCGCCATTTACGACGACCTGAATGAATTCCGGAGTCACCAGGTAATTCTGGTATGAGGGCAGGAGATGATAAGATCCGTTTTTAACGGCAAAGTGATAGTTTCCCTGGGTATCGGATTGGGTTTCCCTGATGATTCCTTCGCCTTGCAACCGGATGGTGGCTCCGGGCAAAGGCGCATCGTTTCTGGTGATTTGCCCCGAAATCGTAGCAGGGATGTAGGAAATCCACGTTCCATAGAATCTTTGGGATGATCTATTGGGAATATGAATATGCCCCAGAGCGGCATTGGTGGCCGCGTCAAAAATATCAAAACGGTCCATTTCAAGAAAATAAATCCGGTTGCCGTCGGGATGCATTGAAATTTCAGCACCGGTGGTCCAATCGCAAATCCGATATCTAGCGCTGATCTCTAATGTGCCAGCATCAATGATGTAATAATAAAGACCTGATACGACATATATTCTATCACCTCCAGGATTCAAGATCAACACATGGGGCGACAAATTTGGGTACGTATGAATTATTCCTTTAGTGGACACATCCAAGACTCCCAGGTCGGAATATTGGCAAATGAACAAGCGGCTCCCATCAAGATTGAAAGCCATTTGCCGGGGATCATTGACCGCGATCGTTTCGATCAACTCATCAGTGAGCGGTTTCGTGACGATCCCATCCAGCGATTCGTGCAATTTGGCCGTATCGAGCACCAAGATCTGGTTCAATGATGGAATCGAAACGAATAACTGGCTCCCGCCCGGAAGCACGGCCAAACCATCGGCCTTCGCCGGAAGCGTCAATACTTTGCGCAGGACCATGGCTGGGCCGGTATCGTCTACAACGGACAACGTCTCCGAATAAATTCCGATGGCATACAAATGTTTTCCCGATGGATGCAATGCCAGCTTATTAAGCCCAACTTCGACCCCGGTCAGGCTTCCGGAAATCGTCAGCGATATAGGATCGATCTTGTTGATTTTGCGGGTGTCGGTGCTGGTGAAATAAACGCAGGTGCCTCCATCTCCGATGAGAATCCCCTTTGGCTCATTGTCGACATTGATGGTTTTGATGATTGAATTCGTGGCCAGGTCGATCACGTCGACATAGGACTTGGTTCCAACCTGGCTGTTATAAACTGCGTTCGGAACATAGGCATAGCATGGACGACCGGAACCCAAATATATCCCGGAGTGGGCGATGGTTGTACCCTCGACGCTCGATGCGGTCAGAGTATACACCGTGTTCACTGAAGGAGAAACCACCAAAGAACCCGAAGCGGCGACCGACCCGATGCCATTATCGATATAAATGGATCCGGCATTGGCCACGTTCCAAGTCAATGTGGAATTGCCTCCAGGCTGAATGGTGACTGGATTCGCGGAAAATGCGACCGCGGGCGGCATGGGATCCCTGAAAGTGACCGTGGCGCTTGCCGTCACCGAACCGCCTTTCCCCTTGGCCGTCAAAATATATGTAGTGGTCTGAGTTGGATTGATTGCCAAGGATCCATTCAAGGGGACGCTGCCTATATTGTTGTTAATGGTCGCGGAAGTCGCATTGATCGTGGTCCAGGAGAGGGTCACGGGGGTGGGAATGCCGATGGGGACGCTGGACGGGGTGGCGACAAATGACGTGATGCCCACCTGCGTGGATCCACCGCTTACCGTAACCGTCACGTTCGCAGATGAAGTTTGTCCGGAACTATTAGCTACGGCGATAATATATTTTGTAGTTGCGGCAGGGGTGACTTGAATGGATCCGCTCAATGGAACCGTTCCGATCCCGTTGTCAATCCTTGCGGAAATGGCATTTGAAGAAGTCCAGGTAAGGGTCGAGGATCCACCGGGAACTACGGTTGCGGGCGCTGCTGAAATGCTCACCGCAGGCTTGGCGGCGAAGGTGGAAGAGGCCGTGAGCAGCATTAAGATAATAACTGAAAGAATAAGTCTCGTTTTTAATTGCATGGATCACTCCTTAGGTAAGGGCGTAATAATTAACATAAAAGCAATAACACATGCAGCATATTGTCTCCGCTCCAATCCACAAATATACATCTCGATCTGTTCATTAAATTCTGTATATCGTATTCTGATAAAAACGCAATAGGGAAAAATGTGATATTCCCGTGTCGGGAAAATCCGTCAATTTTCAACAAAATGTCAAAATATAAAGTGAATAACCGCCTCATGCCGCAAGCAGGATCAGGAAATCAAAGCATCTCTGATTCAGGATTGTGCAGCCGGTCCAGGCCAACGCCGTCTTCGCCTCCCTGCCCCGCACCGCCCGCGACAGGCTGCTGGAGAAATACTTCTTTTACACCTGGGACGAGGAGAAGTGCGAGGTGCGCTGTTTGTGCTCGTGGAGCACCATGGAACAGCAAATCGACGACTTCGTCGCGGCCATCGCCGCCAGCTGCCGCTGAGGCGAACGGGGATACGCCGGCATCCGGCCCTTGCTCAGCTCACGCCCTGGCAAAGAGCAGGGCATAGGAAAAAAAGACCACCACGTCGGGGAGGAAATGGATGATCCACGGCGCCAGCATGCCCTTCGTCTCGAGCATGCCGCGGGCCATGATCCAGGCCAGGAAGCCGGTCATGGCGAAGCCGACCGGACCCGACGGCGAGCCGTACAGCCAGTGGCTCAGGCCGAAGAACACCAGGATCAATCCCAGGGTATGGCCCCGGCCGATGACCTCGTGCAAGGTGGATAGCAGACTGCAGCGGAAATAGGCCTCCTCGGTGAAGGCGTTCACCGCCGCCAGCAGGATGCACGCGGGAAGCAGCGGCAGGGCGCGCGACCAGGTCGCTGCCGACGGGGCGATGCCCAGGATGGTCGGGACGGCGACCGCCAGCGCCGCGACGCCGCCGAAGATCCAGGTGAAGGTCTTCCATGACTCTCCCGCCTTGATGCCCAGCCAGCGGATCGGCTCGATGGGGGCGTCCAGCCGGCCCCTGGCCAGGAAGAACGCCCGGCGGTCGCGCTTCATGAGCCAGAGGACGGCCAGCACCGCCAGGGCGACGAGGATGTCGAGGACCATCAGCGCTGCGAAGCCCTTGAAGAAGGGGACGCCCTGATAATTGAAACGAACCTGGAACCAGGCCGTACCCCGCAGCAGCGAGGTCAGCCCCAGCGCCAGAAAGAGGGTGAAAAGCGCCAGGACATATTGCCAGAGCGGCCGCATGGCCCTGCGCATCCGGGTTATGACGAAAAATGCGGCCAGGAAAGCGGCCTTGGCCCAGAACATCCAGGAGGGGACCGGATGTCCCAGCCAGGTGACCAGGATATCCGGCAGATCGGAAACAACGAGCATGACGCCCCATGCCGCGAGCGGCAGGGCATGTCCGGCGAACGATGGACGGTTCATTGTTTTTCTCCTTGACCGGCGCTCCGACCCTGCAGGGGGGACGGCTCGGTTCACCGCCACCATAACACGGCCGCAGCGGCCGTAAAGGGGTCTTGTGACGGGCGGCAAGGCGATGTGACCGGGAGCAAGGATCAGGGACGAGAAACAATAGCCGGGACGGGTGACAAGCGGCGAAGCGCCGGCGCAGGCTAGAAGCCGCGGATCACGCGGCGGAACTCGTGGACGTAGCGCCGTGACACGGGGATCACGCCAGCGGCGTCGTTCAGGGTGAGCCTGAGCCCCTGGGCGTTGCCATCCACCCGGGCGATGCGCGCGGTGTTGATGATCCAGGCGCGGTGGCAGCGGAACAGCGGCGGATGGCAGGAACGCAGCTGGCGCTCGATGCGGGTCAGGCTGCTGCGCAGCAGCGGCGGGGGGGGATTCTCTCCCCGGACATGAACGCGCACATAGTTCTCCTCCGCCTGGATGTAGAGGAGGTCGGCGAGGATGATGTCGAGGAAGTCTTTTCCGTTCTCGGCCGTGATCCGCAGGCGCTCCGCGCCCGCTGTGCCCTCAGGCGGCGGACCACCGGGCCTTCCCAGGCGCCGGCTGGCTTCCGCGACGATGCGGGCGCTGCGCCGCAGCAGGCGCGCGGAATTGGCCAGGTTGATGAGGGTGATCGGAAAGATCGCGATCAGGAACGTGTCCACCACGATCGTCCTCAGCCGCACCCAATGGACCGGGATGCCGTAAAGGCGGCAAAGCGCTCCGGAGAGCAGATAGCAGCCCAGGCCGATGGTCAGGGTCACCCAGCCCATCCAGAGGATCTGGCGGCCGAGGTTCCAGGAGTCTTCGCGGAACAGGCGCGGCAGGAGGCGCGGCAGCAGCAGGCCGTTCAGAGAAATGGCCAGGAAGGTGACCAGGCCATAGCCGGCGAAAAGCGCCCGGCGCGGCGCCGCGGGGAGCAGCGAGAATCCCCACGGCTCGAAAACGGTGAAGAAAAGAAATACGAACAGGCCGCTGCCCAGCCCGTACAGCAGCGGGGGGAGAAGCGACGGCTCGAAGGGATAGGGACTGCTCAGCGTCTCCCGGATTTTGTGCCACATCGCGCTCCCCCAAGGCGGCAGGGCGACGGCGTCTGCCGTGTCCTGCGCCCGAACCGGGGAAGGCCGATTACTTGGCCGCAACGCCCATGTCGACCAGGATGGCCTCCAGGTCCTCCTCGTGCTCGATCTCGTCCTCGAGGATGTCCAGGATGATATGGTAGGTGACGGGGTCCTTGCCGGCCACGTAATCGAGGATCTTCTTGTAGGTCATGATGGCGCACTGCTCGCCCCTGATGTTCTGCTCGACCAGCTTTTTCGTGTCCGGGTCGGACGGTGCGTCGTAGCCGCAGCCCGATTCCTTCAGCAGATCCTGCAGCGTCAGCAGCGGCGAACCGCCCAAGGTGACGATGCGCCCGGTCAGCATGCCCGCATGCTTCAGTTCCTCGGTCGCGTGCTCTTCCAGTTCCCCGGCGATGATGCCGCGCATGCGGCCGACGGCGACCTTGGCCCCCACCCAGTATTGGTAGTAGGCCAGCCACTCGTCGGCGTAGGCCTTGTTCAGCATCTTCAGCAGCTCATCGACGTTAACCCCGGCGATCTCTCTGGCTTTGGTTCCCATGGTATGTTCTCCTTTTATTGTTTAGCGCTTTCATCTTGAATCAAAAAACAACGGCTGTCAATTCCGGAGCGGAGCAGCACCGCCTCAGGGCATGCGGTAGACGACGGCGTTGATGTTCATGCCGGCGCCCACCGAGGTCAGGACGATATTGTCGCCCGGAGCGAGGGCGTGGTCCTGCAGCTTGCCCTTGAGCAGCAGGTCGAGCAGGGTGGGCACGGTGGCCACCGAGCTGTTGCCCAGCCAGGAGATGATCATGGGCATGACCTCGGGCTGGTACGCGCCGCCGCAGATCTTGAAGAGGCGCTTCAGGATCGCCTCGTCCATCTTCTCGTTGGCCTGGTGGATCAGCACCTTCTTGATATCGGCGATCCCCAGACCGGCCTTCTCGACGCACTCCCTGGCCACCAGCGGCACTGTTTTCAGGGCGTATTCATAGAGCTTGTGGCCGTCCATCTTCAGGTACAGCTCGTCGCCCGCGTGGGCCGGGTCGTAGGACTTGCCCATCCACAGCATGTAGGCGTGCTCGATGGCGTCGGTGCGGGCGGCATGGGAGAGGATGCCCACGGGCCGGTCGCTGGCGACCGCGTCAAGGATGACGGCGCCGGCGCCGTCGGCATAGATCATGCTGTCGCGGTCGCCCGGATCGTAGATACGCGAGAGCGTTTCGGCGCCAATTACCAGCGCCCGCCGGCTGTCGCCCGATTTCAGGTAGTAATTGGCCTGGATGACCCCTTGCAGCCAGCCCGGGCAGCCGAAGGGCAGGTCATAGGCCACGCAGCCCGGGTTGGCGACGGCCAGCTTGTGCTTGACCCGCGAGGCCAGCGTGGGGACGAAGTCGGAGCGGATGTTGCCGGCGCGCACGTCGCCGAAGTTGTGGGCCACGATGATGTAGTCCAGCGACTCCTTGTCGATCCCCGACGACTTCAGGGCCTCGTCGGCCGCCAGGAAGGCAAGGTCCGAGGCCTGCTGGTCGTCGGCGGCATAGCGCCGCTCGCGGATGCCGGTGATCTCGGCGAGCTTGTCGATGGTCTCCTGGTTGCTTTTCTTCAGCTTTTCACCGCTGCCGTCAAAGAAGGTCCTGTCCAAAAAATCGCTGTTCAATACACGCCGGTCAGGAACGTACGACCCCGTGCCGGCAATGACCGAATACAATTTCTTTTCCATTTTCACCATTCACCATTCGGGATTTGATTTGCGGAAGGCTTTTCTCGCCAAGGGGATATTTTGACCGATTTCATCGTGCATGTCAACCGCCGGGGGGCAATGCCCGGGATTTCCCGCGTTCTCAGGTCCGTAGGGGCGTAAAATTTTATGCCCCTGCATGCGACCGATTTATCTTGATTATTCGATCTCCTTTTCAATCCACCGGGAGCGGTCGGGCTCCCCGGGCATGGCCGGCTTTTTCGGCGCCTGCTGCTGCAGCTGCTCCAGGAGCACCTCCACGGCTTTCTCGACGCAGGGGTCGTGGCCGGCGGCCACCCGTTCGGGCCGGTCGATGACCTCGATGTCCGGCGCCACGCCCTCGCCCTCGACCGCCCAGCGGCCGTCGCTGTCGACGAAGCCGAAGGTGGGCACGTTGAGCGAGCCGCCGTCGGCGAAGTCGGGATTGCCCGAAAGGCCGATCAGCCCGCCCCAGGTGCGCGTGCCGATCAGCACGCCCAGCTTCTTCTTCTTGAAATAATAGGGGAAGGCGTCGCCGCCCGAGGAGGAGTAGCCGTTGATCAGCATGGCCTTGGGGCCGTCATGGGCCACGCCCGGGTCGGGGTTCAGCTCCAGTCCCCGCCGCGCCCAGTAGTTGAGGGTCTTGCGCGCCAGCAGCTCGGCCATGACCACGGGGATGAAGCCGCCGCCGTTGTAGCGTTCGTCGATGATCAGCGCCTCCTTGTGCTTGTAGGCGTACATGCCCTTGAACAGCTCGGTGTTGCCTGCGCGGGCGGTGTCGGGGACATGGATGTAGCCGATGCGGCCGCCCGACAGCCGGTCGACCATCTCGCGGCGCGAGCGCACCCAGTCGAGGTACATCAGGTCGAGCTCGCTCTTGACCGGCTTGATCCAGTACTCGCGGGCTCCGTTCGGCTCGGGACGGGCATTGACGCGGATGGCGACTTTGCGCCCGGCCGTGTTCTCCAGGAAGCGGTAGGGGTTGTCCCGGAGGGTCACCTCGGAGCCATTGAGGGCGATCAGGTAATCGCCGACCCGCACGTCCACCCCCTGTTCGCTCAGCGGCGAACGCGTGGATTCGTTCCAGTTCTCGCCGGCGTAAATCTTGGTGATGCGGTAGCGGCCTGCATTCGCGTCGGCTTGCAGTTCGGCTCCAAGCAGGCCGGTGTCGATGCGCGGCACGCGGGGAAAGTCGCCCCAGTTGACGTAGGTGTGGCCGGCGTTGACCTCGCCGACCATCTCGCCGAAAATGAAGTCGAGGTCGGCGCGGTGGGCCAGGAAGGGCAGCAGGCGGGCGTACTTCTCCCTCATCCCGGGCCAGTCGACCCCATGCAGGTTCTTCTGGTAGAACCAGTCGCGAAAGATGCGCCAGCCGTCATGGAAGATCTGCGTCCACTCCCGCCTCGGATCGAGCTTCATCTCCAGCCGCGCGAGGTCAAGGGCGCCGTCGCCGGCCTTCTGGTCGGCGCCCAGGCCGATGATGCCGAACTGGTTCCGGGCCTGGTAGAGGATCTTCGCTCCGTCGGCGGCCAGGACGGCCGAGTCGACGCCGTCGATCACCAGGCTGTCCTTCCTGTCCTCCAGCTTGAACTGGCGGATCGCCTTGTCCTTGAAGTACAGAATGCCGCCGTCGATGGCGCGCAGCGCGGCATATCCCCCGCTCTTCAGCGGAAAGACCGTGATGCGGTCGCCGGCGCCCTCGACATCGATGCGCACGCGCGGCGGCCCGCTCGCGGCGGGTGGGTCCTTCTTATCCTTGCCGGCAGCCCCGGCCTTGGACTTGCCCTCCTCCAGGTCGTTCTTGTCGCTGAACAGCGGCGGCGTGTCGCGAGTGAGCGCCAGGGCGTAGATGCGCGTCGCCCGGTCGAAAAGGTAGTTGAACTCGAAGTCGGAAAAAGTCAGGTTGAAATCGCGGTTGGAAAGGAAATAGATGTAGCGGCCGCAGGCGGAGAAAACCGGCGAAAAATCGTTGTACGCGGCGTCGGTCAGCTGAAAGGAGCGCTTCTGGTCCAGGCTGTAGATCCAGACCGCGTCCTGGCCGCTGTCGCCGTCCTTGCTGTAGACCAGCCAGCGCGAATCGGGGGACCAGTTGTAGTCGGTCAGGTCATGGCCGCGGGCCGTATCCACGACGGTGGCGGCGCCGCCGGCCGCGTCCAGGAGCTGCAGCTTCTGCTCGCGGTCGGAAAAGAGCAGCAGGCGGCCGTCGGGCGACCACTTGGGGGGGAAGCGCCAGGTGCGGCTGCCTGTGGTCAGCTGCCGCGGTACCCCGGCGCCGTTGCCGTCGATGACATAGATCTCATATTCGCCGCTGGCGTCCGAATAATAGGCGATCGACCGGCCGTCGGGAGACCAGGCGGGGAAGATCTCGCGCACCCCCTGGCTGCGGGTCAGGTTGTAGGTCAGCCCCTCCTTCTCGGGGACGGTGAAGAGGTCGCCGCGGGCGTCGAACACGGCCCGCTTGCCGCTGGGAGAAATGTCATAGCTGGAGACGAACTCGCTCACCGCCTTGACGGTCGGCAGCACGCCGGGGTTGTCGGATTTCACGTTGACCGCCAGCGCTCGCTCCAGGCCCGAGGCCAGGTCGAGCACGTGGATGCGGCCGCCGTTCTCATAGGCCAGCCGGCCGTTGCGGCCCGAGGGCCAGAGCACGTCGTATTCCTTGTGCCGCGTGATCTGCTCCACGGCCTCGCTGTGCAGGTCGAAGGAATAGATGTTCAGGGTCAGATCGCGGTCGGAGACGAAATAGATCTTGTTTCCCCACCAGCTGGGGTGCTGGTCGGTGCCGGGAAAATCGGTCAGGCGCCGCGAGGTGTTGCCTTTCAGGTCGTAGATCCAGACGTCCTGGGCGCGGCCGCCCTGGTAGCGCTTCCAGGTGCGGAACTCCCTCTCGATGGGCGTATAGACGATCTTGGCGGCGTCGGGCGAAAAGGCGGCGCCGCCGCCCTCGGGGATGGCCAGCGGCGTCTCCAGACCCCCGTCCAGCGCGACCAGGAAATACTTGCCCATGCGCTCGCCCCAGGGGGTGCGGTTGCAGCGCACCAGCACCTGCCGGCTGTCCGGCGTCCAGTCCATGACCACGTAGTCGTAGCCGCCGCGGGGGGGCATGATGCCGGCATCGTTGTACCAGGTCAGCTGCCGCGGCGTGCCGCCGCCGGCGGGCATGACCCAGACCTGCCGCGAACCCGAGTATTCGGCGGAAAAAGCGATCCATTTCCCGTCGGGGGAGATCCTGGGGAAGAGCTCCAGCCCCGGGTGCGAGGTCAGGCGCCGGGCGTCGCCGCCGGCGGCCGGCACCGTCCAGACATCGCCGGCATAGACGAAGGCGACCAGGTCGCCGTTGATGTTCGGGAAGCGCAGCAGCCGGGCGTCGGAGACCGCCCATGACCCGCCGGACAGGAAAAAAAAGGCCAAGGCCAGCATGGCGAATTTTCTCATCTTGCCTCCTGTAAGGGAACGAAGGGGGATTATAGATCGAATCGCCGCCACAGGCAACCGGCTCACGTCCCGCGGCTGCGCCGCTGCCGCCGCAGGCCGCCGCCCTTGATTTAATTGCCGAGCTTGGGTAAACTGCTTTTTTTATAAGGAGAAGCCACCATGTTCAACAAGAAAACGTACGTGCAACGAAGGGCGAAGCTGTTCAAGGGGGTGAAGTCGGGGCTGCTGCTGTTCCTGGGCAACAGCGAGAGCCCGATGAACTACCCGGCCAATACCTACCACTACCGCCAGGACAGCACCTTCCTGTATTTCTTCGGCCTGAATTTCCCCGGCCTGGCCGCGGTCATCGATATCGAGGAGGGCCGGCAGACGGTCTTCGGCAACGACGTGGACATGGAGGACATCATCTGGATGGGTCCGCAGCCGGCCCTGAAAAGCCGCTGCGCCAAGGTCGGCGTCAACGACTCCCGGCCGCTGGCCGAGCTGGCGGGAGTGCTGCAGCAGGCCGTGCGCCAGGGGCGCAAGGTCCACTTCCTCCCCCCCTACCGCAGCGAGAATGCCCTCTGGCTGGAAAAGCTGCTGGGCATCCGCGCCGGAGCGGTCAAGGATTATGCCTCGAGCGAATTCGTCAAGGCGGTGGTCGCCCAGCGCGCGCTGAAGAGCCCGGAGGAGATCCGCGAGATCGAGGCCGCCGTGACCGTCAGCGCCGCCATGTACCGCGAAGCCATGGCCATGGCCCAGCCGGGCATCTATGAACGGGAGATCGCCGGCTGGATCGAGGGCATTGCCCTGGCCGGCGGCGGTCAGCTGGCCTTCCCGGCCATCGTCACCGTGCACGGCGAAACCCTGCACAACCACGACCACGGCAACCGCCTGCGCGAGGGCGACCTGCTGCTCATCGATTCCGGCGCCGAGACCGAGAGCGGCTACGCCAGCGACATCACCCGTACCCTGCCGGTGGGCGGCCGCTTCGATCCCCTGCAGCGGGCCATCTATGAAACGGTCCTGGACATGCAGCTGACCGCCATCGCCATGATCCGGCCCGGCATCAGCTATCGCAGCGTCCACCTCAAGGCGGCCGCCGTCCTGGTCGAGCACATGAAGGACCTGGGCCTGATGAAGGGCGCAACGGCGGACGCCGTTGCGGCCGGCGCCCACGCGCTGTTCTTCCCCCATGGGCTGGGGCACATGATGGGCCTGGACGTACACGACATGGAGGACCTGGGCGAAGCCTGGGTGGGATACGACGACAAATTCAAGCGCAGCCAGCAGTTCGGCCTGGCCTATCTGCGCATGGCCAGGAAGCTCGAGCCCGGCCACGTGCTGACGGTCGAGCCCGGCATCTACTTCATCCCGGCCCTGATCGACCAGTGGCGCGCCCAGAAGAAACACGCCCCGTTCATCCGCTACGACCGCGTCGAAAAGCTGCGCGGCTTCGGCGGCATCCGCATCGAGGACGATGTCCTGGTCCTGGCGCGCGGAGGGCGCGTGCTCGGTCCCGCCATCGCCAAGACGGTGGCCGAGGTCGAGGCCGCCGTGCGCTGCCCCCTCGGCGAGGACCGCTAGGGACGCCAGCCCGACTTTTAACGCGCCGTCCGGCCATTGACTTTTTGGCCGGGGTTGGATATTATTAATTTTAACGTAAACTATATCATGAGGGATCCATGAAAAAGAAGATCAGCCTGCGGGTGATCCGCAGGATCTCGTTTTATTATGAGGCCCTGCTCAAGCTGAACCTGCCGGAAAACATGTATATATCCTCCAAGAAGCTGGAGGAAGTCACGGGCGTCTCCTGCAACCAGGTGCGCCAGGATTTCTTTTACCTGGGCATCTCCATCGGCAAGCAGAAGAAGGGCTACCTGGTCAAAAGGCTGTTCCGCGAACTGAAGAAGATCCTGTCGATCGACCACGGCGCGCGGGTGATCATCATCGGTGCCGGCCGCATCGGACAGGCCTTCTCCAATTACAAGCTGTTCAAGGACCGCAACATCACGGTCACGGCCCTGTTCGACATCAAGCCCGAACTGGTCGGCACCGAGGTGGGCAAGCCCGGGCAGAAGAAGCCGGTCCTGCACGTCGACCAGCTGGAGGCCTACCTGAACGAGAACCCCGACATCCGCATCGCCCTGCTGACGGTCCCCGAGGAGGCGGCCCAGGAAACGCTGGACACGCTGATCTCCCACGGCGTCAAGGGCGTGGTCAACTTCGCGCCCAAGATCCTGAAGGTGCCGAAGGAGGCCCGCGACGTGCAGCTGATCAACGACTGCATCGGCACCTCGCTGTACAAGATCGTCTACCAGCTGTACAGCAGAAAGTGAGCGCCATGACCCGGCCGATCGGAAACGGAAGCTGAAGCGCTCATGGACGGCAACAGCCTGCTTTTCCCCCTGCTGCTCTTCATCCTGCTGATCGCGGCCAGCGCCTTTTTCTCCTCGGCCGAGACCTCGATGCTGGCCATCAGCCGCGTCAAGCTGGCTCATCGCGCCAAGAAAAAGAGCAAGCCGGCCCTGCTGCTGGTGCGGCTGCTGGAGAAGCCCGAGGAATTTCTCTCCACCATCCTCATCGGCAATAATCTGGTCAACGTCGCCGCCGCCTCGGTCTCGGCCTACCTGCTGACCCGCTTCTTCCGCGGCAGCGAGGGGACGCTGCTGCTCATCTCCAGCCTGCTGACCACGCTGATCCTGCTGGTCTTCGGCGAGATCACCCCCAAGTCCTACGCCTACCGCCATGCCGACAAGCTGTCGTTCCTTTACGCCCGGCCGCTGCGCTTCTTTTCCCTCTTCTTCTACCCGCTGGTCAAGGGGCTGGCCCTGCTGCCCAAGATGTTCCACCGCCGCCTGGGAACGAAGGCCTGGGGCCGGAAAGAGCTGAGCCTGGAGGAGATCAAGCAGTTCCTATCCATGGAGGCGCAGCTGTTCCAGCACAATCCCGAGACGCTGAAGATGCTCACCGAGATCATCGACATCTCGCAGAAGGACATCAAGGCCATCATGACCCCGCGCGTGGCCATCAGCGCCCTCAAGGAGGGGGCGGGCGTCAAGGAGCTGCAGCGTCTCATCCTGGAGAAGGGCTTTTCCAAGATCCCCGTCTACCGGGGCAAGCCGGACAACATCATCGGCGTCATCGACTCGCAATCGCTGCTGGCCGCCGTCTTCAACGAGGGCATCGAGCGCCTGGACCTGAAAAAAATCGCCGTCAAGCCGATCTTCGTCTCGGAGTATTCGTCGTTGAACACCATCCTCAACGAGTTCAAGAAGCACCGGCTGAACCTGGCCGTGGTGCTGGACGAATACGGCTCGACCATCGGCATCATCACGCTCGGCGACATCCTGCGCGGCATCCTGGGCGACCTGGAAGTGCGCGGCCGGGGCATCCGCAAGCTGGGCAACAGCGCTTTCCTGGTGAAGGGCAGCATGCCGGTGGAGGAGATCAACAGCGAATTGGAGCTGGACCTGCCCGAAAGAAAGGATTACACGACCCTATCCGGCCTGTTCATCTACGAATACGGCCGGCTGCCCCAGGAGAACGCCCGTGTCCAGGTGAAGAACACCCTGCTGGTGGCCAAGAAGATGGGCCGGCGCAAGATCGAGGAGGTCGTCATTATCGGCCATGAAGCCCATCGCACAGAATAAAAAAGCCTTCCACGACTACGAGATCCTCGACCGCTTCGAGGCCGGGATTTCCCTGGTCGGCAGCGAGGTCAAGTCGATCCGCGCCGGCCGCGTCAACCTGAAGGACTCCTACGTGGAGGTGCAGGCCGGCGAGGCCTGGCTGCTGCGCTGCCACGTCAGCCCCTATGAGCAGGCGGGCGTCTTCAATCACGAGCCGGAGCGCCGGCGCAAGCTGCTGCTGCACGAGCGCGAGATCCACCGCCTGGACCAGAAAGTCCGCGAGCGCGGCTTCAGCATCGTGCCGCTGCAGCTGTACTTCAACGACAAGGGGCGCATCAAGGTCGAGATCGCCCTGGCGCGGGGCAAGCGGGAATACGAGAAGAAGCAGAAGCTGAAGGAGCGCGATATCCGGCGCGAAATGGACCGGGATGTCCAGAAATTCAGGGACCGGAAGAAGTAGACGTCTGACGTCTGTCGTCTTCTTCAAACACTTGAATTTTTCATCCAAGTCATCTACAATCCTTCATATGACCCGAGCGCTGGCCATTCCATGGAGGAAACCATGCCCATCGTCAATTTGAGCCAGATCCTGACCTTTGCCGCCGAGAAGGGGGCGTCCGATATCCATTTCCAGGTGGGCTCCCCGCCCCTGCTCCGCCATCACGGCGAGCTCTTTCCCCTGAAGCACCCCCCCCTGGGAGAGGAGGACATGGTGGCCATCGGCCAGACGCTGGCCAAGTATGCCGACGCGGGAAAATTCAAGAAGGAGGTCCGCGACTACGACGGATCGTTCGCCCTGGCCGACGTGGCCCGCTTCCGCGTGAACGTCTACCGCCAGAACGGGCGCTACGCCGCCGTGCTGCGCCTGATCCCCTTCAAGCCGCGCACCTTCCAGGAGCTCAACCTGCCCAAGGTGCTGGAGA
>DCVK01000002.1 GCA_002335385.1 Candidatus Aminicenantes bacterium UBA2190 | reverse complement strand
TTTCCGCGAGGACCTCTATTTCCGCATCAACATCATCACCGTCCCCATGCCGCCGCTGCGCAAGCGCAGGGAGGACATCCCCTACCTGGCCGAGCATTTCCTCAAGAAGTTCTCGGAACGGGAAAGAAAGCCGCTGCGCGCCATTAACCGCAAAGCGCTCCAGGCACTGATGCGCCACGACTTTCCCGGCAACGTGCGCGAGCTGGAGAACATCATCGAGCGGGCGGTGATCCTGGCGCGCGGCGTGGAGATCGGCGCCGAGGACCTGCCGCTAGCGGACGCCGACGGCGATCCCGCGGCCGCGCTCGCCTCATCCGCCGCGCCATTGCCTGAGAAGGTCCGCCAGTTCGAGCGCGAGCTGATCACTCAGGCTTTGGAAAGGAACCGGCGCATCGTGACCCAGGCGGCCAGGGAACTCGGCATCTCGGAATCCACCTTGCGCTACAAGATGGAGAGCCTGGGACTCAAACCGTCCTGATCCGCCCCCTGGACCGGGTTGGATCGCAGCCCGGAACGTCGTTTTATGCTCCCCCCATAATAACGAAAAGCGATGGGATTTCATCCGCAGCAGTGGTATAATCATCCCGCAGGGTTCCGCGAAAAGAACTGATGAAACTGAAGTTTTTGCTGATATGCGTCATGCTGGCCGCCTTGCTTTCGTGCTCGCGCGGCGCGGGCGTGAGCCGCAGGCAGCCCCTCAACGTGCTGCTGATCACCGTCGACACCCTGCGCTACGACCGCATCGGCTTCCTGGACCCCCGGCATGCCAGAACGCCGCACCTGGACGGCCTGGCGGCGCGTTCGCTGGTCTTCACCCGGGCGTTCGCCCACAACCCGGTCACCCTGCCCTCGCACGCCAACATCCTGACCGGCGCCACCCCCCTCCATCACGGCGTCAGCGACAACACCGGCTTCCGGCTGGACGGGAAATTCATGACCATCCCCCAAACCCTGCGTGCACAGGGGTACTCCACAGCCGCCTTCATCGGCGCCTTTCCCCTCGACTCCCGCTTCGGGCTGGACCGGGGCTTCGATCTCTATGACGACGACCTCGGCTCGCGCAGCGAGAATGATTTCCTCTTCGTGGAGCGGCCGGCCGCGAAGGTGATCGCCCCGGCCATGGCCTGGATCCGCGAACAACCCGGGAAATGGTTCGCCTGGGTCCATCTGTTCGACCCGCATCACCCCTACCGGCCACCCTCCCCGTTCAGGGAAGAGTACGCTGCGGACCCGTACTCCGGAGAGGTCGCCTACCTGGACTCGCAGCTGGGGGTCCTGTTCGATTTTTTGCGGGCGCAAGGCCGGATGGAGAGGACCCTGATCATCCTGACTTCCGATCATGGCGAGGCGCTGGGCGAGAAGGGCGAGGACACCCACTCGTATTTCGCCTACAACAATACCATTCATGTCCCCCTGTTCATCCATATCCCGGGGCGCAAGCCGGAAACATTCGCCGGGAACGTCTGTCATGCCGATATCTTCCCCACCCTCTGCGACGTCCTGAAGATGCCCGCCCCGCCCTCGCTGCAGGGCGAATCACTGCTGGCCGTCATGGCGGCCGGGAAGCGCGGGTCCCCGGAGATCTATTTCGAATCCCTCACCCCCTGGCTGAACCGCGACTGGGCGCCCCTGCGCGGCATGATCTCCGGCGATACCAAGTTCATCGACCTGCCCATCCAGGAGGTGTACGACCTGGCCGGCGACATGAACGAAGAGCGCAACCTGGCCGGCTCCGTCCCAGTGGGGCGGCTGCAGTCCGACCTGCAGCGGCTGATGGACCGGCTGCGGAACCAACAGGCTGCCGGCCGGCAGTCCCGTCTCGATCCCGACGAGCAGCGGCGGCTGGAATCGCTGGGCTATATTTCCGAGAGCCGGTCCGGGCCGCGCAAAAAACGCTACACGGAGCAGGATGACCTGAAAACGCTGCTGCCGCTGCAGACCCGGATGCTGATCGCCGTGCAGGACTTTCAGAGGGGAGACCTTGCGGCCGCCGAGGGGAAAATGCGCCAGGTGATCGCCGCCAGCCCCGGGTTCGTCCAGGCATACGACCATTTGGCCTACATGCAGCAGAAGCGCGGCCAAAGCGCCGCGGCCATCGGTGTCCTGGAGCAGGGGCTGGAAAGGAATCCTGGCAACATCCTGCTGCTGACCAGGCTGGGCATCATCCTGGCCCTCAACGGCGGCTGGCAGCGCGCCATCCCCATCCTCGAACAATGCGTCAGCCAGGAGGATTTCGACCCCGACAAGTTCCATTACCTGGGGATCGCCTATTTCCAGGGGGGAGAGATCGACAAGGCGCTGGGCAGCTACGCCCGGGCCCTGGAAATCGACCCGAAGAACGCCCTCCTGCTGAGCCACGTCGGCGGGGCCCGTCTGGCCCGCTTCGACCGCGACGGCGGCGCTGCCGACCTGAAGCTGGCCGAGGAGCATTTTCTCGAAGCATTGAAGATCGACCCGGCGCTGCTTTCGGCGGGCAACGGCCTGGGGATCGCCTACCGTCGCGGCAACCGGCTGGATGAGGCGCTCGCGGCCTGGCGCCGGACCCTCGCCGTCAAGCCTGATTTCGCCCCGGTCCTGCTCAACCTTGGGATCACCCTGCTCGAGGCGGGGCGTGCCGGCGAGGCGCTGGAGCACCTGCAGAAGTACCGGGCCGCGAACTACTCCAGGCTGCCGGTCGGGGAACGGCGGCGCATCGACGGCCTGATCGCCGAGGCCAGGGCCCGACAGAATTGAGTGTTAGTGACATCAGGGAATGAAAGTAATTGGTTTACGGTGAAAGGTCTACGGTTTACGGTCAGAGAGGATGCAATTGGAAGACTCAAATTCCAAATCCCAAATTCCAAATAACAAACAATATCCAAATTCCAAATTCCAATTTCCAAAACGAAAACCAAGACAAGTGTCAGTGTCAGTGACAGTTTCATCAAGAGCCTTGGGAAAAGCTCTTTTTCTTTCGCTTCAATGTTTCAGCGCTTCAACGCTTCTACAATTTCTGCTCTTGAATTCTAGATCTTCGTTTTGGTCATTTGGTAATTGGAATTTGGAATTTATTTGGAATTTGGTGCTTGGAATTTGGAATTTTAGTCCTATTAATAACTTTCTTCCACCTTGCGCCTTGTGCCCTGCACCTTACGCCGATTGCCGATTCTTTTCCATTCGCGTCACGCGTCACGCGTTTCGCGTCACGAAGGTTCATCTCTCCTCTAATTCGAAACCAGGACCAGCTTGACGATCTCCGAGCGCGAAAGGAAGCGCATCGGCGGGCCCCAGGTGCTGGATCCGGACGACGTATGGATGAACGAATCTCCCAGCCGGTACAACCCGGCCGGATACTTGTAGGCCAGGCAGACCAGCAGATCCATGGGCGGGATCTGGCCGGCATGGGTGTGGCCGGAGAGCTGCAGGCCGACCCCGCGCTTCGCGGCCTCGGAAAAGAGCCTGGGCTGGTGGCGGAGAAGCACCTTGGGCATTCCCGGCTCCAGCGCCGCCAGCGCCGCATCGAGATCGGGCCCGGGCAGCTTCAGGCGCGTCGCCGTTTCATCGTCCAGGCCGACGACGGCGAGCCGCCCGTCAATGACCCACGACTCGTTGCGCAGCACTTTCCAGCCGCTGCAGCGGGCCAGCTCGGTGAACTTGCCGATGCCGGCGTAGAACTCGTGGTTGCCGGTGACGGCCACCACGCCGTGGCGGGCCCGCAGCCCGCCCAGCACCGCGCAGTACTTTCCGTCGCGGCCGACCTCGCCGTCGAGGGTGTCGCCGGTGACGCAGACCAGGTCGGGTTTCAGGGCGTTGGCCTTCCCGACGATGCGGCGCAGGCGCCTCATGGAGGTGAGGTTCCCGACATGCAGGTCGGATATCTGGACAATGGCAAATCCGTCCAGCTCCGGCGGCAGGCCGCGCAGCGGCACGCGCTTTTCGCGGACGACCGGCCCGAGCGCCGCGTTGACCAGTGAAAATGCGCTGACCAGGAAGATCAGGGCCAGCGCGGCCAGGGTCAGCAGCCGGCGCTGCTGTGGCAGCAGCAGGGAGAGTAACATTTCGAGCAGCAGGACGGACAGGGCGATCGCCAGCATGCCCAGCCAGATCGAGCCGGCGCAGAGCACGGCGCGGAACGACGCCAGGCGGCTGAGGAACTCCCCGGCGATGAACAGCAGGGCGCCGGCGGCCAGGATCCACTTCAAGGCCAGGCGCTGGCCCGGAGCCAGGGAGAGCCCGGAAGCGACGCGCCAGTACACGAACAGGTGCATGGCGGCATAGACGCTGAGTACGATGACCAGGAACACGACGAACTGCATCTTGGGCATGTCACTCCTTCGCCGGCGCCGGCGAGCGGCGGCACGCGCGGCGCTCAGGCATCGGGGAACAGCTCGCGCAGAACCTGAAGCGATTCCGGGAACAGGCCCGACACCGGGACGTACTCCCAGCGCGCTTCGCTGAGCCGCCAGCGGTCGCTCTTGCTCAGCCGGCAGGAGACGCGGTAATTCTCGCCGTCGAAGCCGACCGCCTTGCGCAGGGCGGAGGCCACGCCGCTGTAGAGGGAGACATCGATCTCGGCCGTGGCGGTCCCGGACTCGCCCAGGGTGACGCGCGAGGAGAGCAGCTTGGCCTTGATGCCGCGGTAGCGGCGGAAATACTCCTCGGCCATCTCCCGGGTGGCGGCGCGGTCGCGCCCCTCGTAATCGGCGTAATCCTCCGCCAGGTGGCCGATCAATCCGTCCGCATCCCTGCTCTCCACCCGGGCGGCCATGGCGGTGATAACCCCGGCGACGGCGTCCTCTTCGCTCTGCCCGCGGCAGCCGTTGAACAGCATGGCCACGAGCGCGCACAGGACGATGGTCCCGGTTCGTCCCGCTTTTTGAGTCGGATCTTTCATGCGCCGATTATAGCAATTCCTGCCATAAATGCAATTCCAGATAACAGTGGTAGTGATAGTGATAGTGGTTGTCAAAGATCAGGGCAATTCTTTTTCTTTCGCATAACACCTAACGCCTAACGCATAACAAGAGAATGGATAAAATCGGTTTACAGTGGACGGTTTACGGTGGACTGTCAGCAATGCAATACGAAGACTTAATTTCCAAATACCAAGCACCAAATTCCAAATAAATTCCAAATTCCAATAACCAAATGACCCAAACGAAGAAAATGCTATTTCAAGGAGCCTTCGTTTTGGAAATTGGAATTTGGAATTTGGATATTGTTTGTTATTTGGAATTTGGGATTTGGAATTTAAGTCTTCCTAATTGCATCCTCTCGTCCAGTTAACCGTCAACCGATTGCTTTTATTTCCTGCCGTCACTGGCACTGTCACTGAAAACATTTGAAAACCGCGCTGGTTTTTGCTTTAATGGGCGAATGGCAGCGCTGGATTGGCTGGTCATCGCCGCAACGATCGCCCTGGTCGTCGCCATGGGCTTTCGCCTCAGCCGCCGCCAGGGCGACGAGGTCGATTATTTCCTCGGCGGCCGCCGCCTGCGCGCCTGGCCGGTCGGGCTCTCGCTGCTGGCCAACCAGGTCAGCGCCATCAGCCTGGTCGGCGCCCCGGCGTTCATCGCCGTCAAGGCGGGCGGCGGTTTGCGCTGGCTGCAGTACGAGCTGGCCGTTCCCCTGGCCATGGCCGCGATACTCATCATCCTCCTGCCCATCTTCCACGGCTCCCGCTCCATTTCCATCTACCGCTATCTGGATGAGCGCTTCGGCCCCGACCTGCGCCTGCTGGTCACCCTGGTCTTCCTCGCCAGCCGCAGCCTCGGCTCCGGGGTCGTCCTGCTGGCCACGGCATACGTGACCGCCGTCTGCCTCGGCATTTCCCTGCTGGCGGCCCTGGCGGCCATCGCCCTGGTCGCCCTGGCCTATACCACCATGGGCGGCATCACGGCCGACGTATACACCGATGTCATCCAGCTGGCCATCCTCTGGACTTCGGCGCTGGTGTGCATCATCATCCTCGTGCGCATGCTGGGCGGCTTCCCGGCGCCGCTGGCAACGGCGGATCCCGGCCGCTACGCCGTCATCGTCAGCGGCGGCGGCGCCGGCAGCACCTTTTCCTTCTGGCCGATGCTGCTGGGAGGATTCTTCCTCTATCTCTCCTATTACGGCTGCGACCAAAGCCAGGCGCAGCGGCTGCTGACCACCGCCGACCGCGGCCAGTCCCGCCAGGCCCTGCTCATCAACGGCGTGCTGCGCTTTCCCATCGTCGCCACCTACTGCCTGATCGGCTACCTGCTGATCCCCTTCCTGGCCGCGCATCCGGCTTTCGCCGCGCGCATCGTCGACCTGCCTCCCGACTACATCATGCCCCACTTCTTCCGCAGCTTCATCCCGGCGGGGCTGCTGGGGTTCGTCATCGCCGGCATCTTCGCCGCCTCCCTCTCCAGCCTCGACTCGGCCCTCAACTCACTGAGCGCCGTCACCTGGAACGACGTTCTCCTACCGCTCCGGCCGAGCCTGGCCGGCATGCGCAAAAGGAAAAAGCTCTTCGTGTCCCGGTTGTTGACCCTGTTCTGGGGCGGCGGGGCGTTCCTGGCCGCGCTGGCCATGGCCGATTCCGGCGAGACGGTCATCGAGATCGTCAACAGGATCGGTTCCGCATTCTACGGGCCGATCGCCGCGGTATTCCTGGTCGGAGCCCTGGCGCCGCGCGTGAGGGAGATCGCCGCGATCAGCGGCTTGCTGTCGGGCTTCGCCGCCAACCTCGGCCTCTGGCTCTTTCACGGTGACGGCGTCTCCTGGCTTTGGTGGAACGTGGCCGGCTTCAGTGTCGCCGCGGCCGTGGCCCTGGCACTCCCCGGGCGCAGCGCCCCCGCGGCAGCGCCTCCCGGGGCAAGCGTATCCCGGCCGGCCAGGGACCGCCGCGCCGTCGTCTATTTGATCGCCTGGTTCGTCTTCATCCTGCTGGCGCTGCTGGTCCTGGACCGCCTCCTGGGCGCGGCCTGAGCTTCTCCAGCTTGCGGGATCGCGGCTTCATGGGGCAACCTCGACCACCGTGCCGCCGCCGGCGGCTCCCGATTGTCAAGAACCGGCATTTTTGCTAGAATCGTGCCATGAAATGCCCCGCATGCGGTACCGATAACAGTGACAGCGACCTTTCCTGCGGCCGCTGCCGCGCCACGCTGCCGGGAGCTGCGACCGGCGGCGGCCGCACGCTGCTCGGAGGCCGCTTCCGGGTGCTGCGCTCGCTGGGCAAGGGCGGTATGGGCGAGATCCTGCTGGCCGAGGACGTCAAGCTGGGCCGCAAGGTGGCCATCAAGAGCATCAGTCCCGGGGCGCTGAGCGAGTGCGACTCGAAAGCGCGCTTCCTGCGCGAGGCGCGGGCGGCATCCCGCCTGGAACATCCCAACATCTGCACCATCTACGAGATCGCCGAGGAGGACGGCCGGGAATTCATCGTCATGCAGCATATCGACGGCGTCACCCTCGACCAGCTCTTGAAGATGAGACCCCTTTCCATCGGTCAGATCATCCAGATCGCCGACCAGGTGGCCGACGGCATGGCCGCCGCCCAGGCGCAGAACATCGTCCATCGCGACATCAAGCCCGGCAATATCATGATCGACCGCAGCGGGCAGGTGAAGATCCTCGATTTCGGGCTGGCCAAGATCTGCGGCGAGATGGAGGCCCACAGCGAAGCCGAGCGCCGCGACAGCGACCTCACTGAAAAGGGCATCGTCCTGGGCACCGTCTCCTTCATGTCCCCGGAGCAGGCCAAGGGCCTGAAACTGGACGGCCGCAGCGACGTGTTCTCTTTCGGCGTGGTGCTGTACGAAATGCTCGAGAACCAGAACCCGTTCTCCGACGACGAGAACATCGTCACGCTGTACAACATCCTGCACCGCGAGGTGCATTTCACTCGCCGGGCGCCGGAAGCCCTGCGCGCCATTATAAGCCGCTGCCTGCAAAAGGACCGCGGCCGGCGCTTCCGCGACTTCGGTGAGATCCGGCAGGCCCTGGCCGCCCTGAAGGCCGACCGCGAGGCGGCCGCGGAGCCGCGCGCGAAGGACGAGACCGAGGTCATCGATGCCCGCGAGCAGCTGCAGCTTCTGCGCGAGTCCGACGGCCTCCTGCCCGCCAGCGACAACGAGCACCTCAGCGAGATGGTGCGCCGGCTGAAAAGGCTGAAGGCGTCCACCGAGGCGGTACGCAGCGGGCGCAGCCGTCGCGCCTGGGTGGCCCTCGCCGCCCTGCTGCTGGCCGCCATCGCCCTGGCCGCCTGGCAGGTCTTCCTGAGGCCCGCGCCTCCGGCGGCGATCGCGCCGCCCCTGGACCACGTGCTGCTCCATCCCTTCGAGAACCAGACGCCCGACGCCCGCGTCGGCGAGGAGATCGATTTCCTCCTCCAGGAAGCGCTGAACCAGTCCCCGGGCTTCAAAACGCTTACGGAAGCGACGGTGCGCGAGCTGGAAGGAGTGGCGCAGGTCGACGCGCGGCAGCTGCCGGCGCTGGCGAAAAAATACGGCATCCGCTACCTGCTGCGGGGACAGCTGAGCAGCGTGGCTGACAAGTTCAACATCGAGGCCAGCCTCACGCGCATCGACGACCATGAGCCCCATGCCCCCTTCTTCATTCCCGGCAAGGAGAAGAACTCGCTGCTGACCGACCAGGTCGACAACCTGGCCCGGCGCGTGCGGGAATCGATCGCCGGCAGCGGCGGCGCATCCTCCGGAACGGCGCCGGTCGCGGCCATGTTCGGGAGTGACTGGCAGGCCTTCGACCTGTTCTACCAGGGCAAGGCCATGTGGGACAAGAAGAAATTCGGCGAGGCGCGCCGCCTGCTGCTCCGCGCCGACCGCCAGGCGTCGGGCCTGCCCGCCGCCCGCTACCACCTGGCCCTGCTCGCCGACTACACCGGTGACGCCGGCGAAGCCCTGGAGCACGTCAGGGCGCTGGCCCCCATGCTGCCGCGCTTCAGCCTGCCCATGAGCCTGAAGGTCCGGGCGCTGAAGGCCAAGTTCGCCTTCGACATTCAGGAGCAGGTCCGCTGCCTGCGCGAGCTGAAAGCCATGTTCCCCTTCAGCAAGGAGAGGATCTTCGAGCTCGGCGAGGCCTATTTCCGCCACGGCGACGCCGCCCGCGCCATCCCGGAATACGATGCCGCCCTGGCCCTGGACCGGGACTATGCCGCCGCCCTCAACCACCTGGGCTACTGCTACTCGTACCTCGGCCGCCACCGCCAGGCGATCGATTGCTTCGAGCGCTACCGCGACATTGATCGCACCGCCAACTCCTTCGACTCCCTGGGGGACGGCTACTTCTATCTCGGCGACTACACCCAGGCGGAGAACAGCAAGATCTATGCGGTCAGCCTGGACAGCAGCATGGAATGGCCCTACCTGACCATCGCCGACATCGCCATCCTGCGGGCCGATTTCCAGGAGGCCGAAAAAAGCCTGGCCATCTACCAGAAGCTCGCCGCGTATCCCAAGGCCCAGGCGGATGCCCTGGCCAAGAAAGCGTTCATGCGCTATCTGGACGGGGAATATGCCGCCGCCCTGGACCTGCTCGCCGAAGCCCGGCGCCGGCACGATTCCACATCCATCAACGACCACAGCGCCGAAAGCCGCTGGCTGGCGGGGCTTTGCCGCATCGCCCTGGGCGATCTGCCCGCGGCGCGCCGGGAGCTGGCCTGGCTGCAGGGGCTGCGCGCCGCCTACCGGCTGTCCGCGGACAATTTCGACGCCGCCCTGAAGTTCTGCCTGCACCTGGAAGCCCGCATCACCGAGGCGGAAAAGCGGCCGAAACAGGCCGGCAGGCTGTTCCGCGAGCTGCTGACCATGAAGACGCAGCTCTCCTTCTGGATCACCTATTACAGCTACCCTTTCTTCCTGAACGAATACGCCGAGTTCCTTCTGCGCCAGAACGACATTTCCTCCGCCCGCGCGACCGTCGGCCTGTGCCTGGACTTCAACCCCGATTATACCCCGGCCCTCTGGACCCGGGCCGTGCTGGAGAAGGCGGAGGGGGGCAACGGCCGCCGCGAGGTCCTGCAGCGCATCGCCGCCATCTACGGCGCCGGCAGCGGGCAGGGCCACAACCGCCTACGGGAAAGGCTGGTCCAGGAATTGAACGATCAAAACTGACGCAACACGCATGCCCCCGGATTCAGGAGAACAGCAATCGGCGTGAGGCGCAGGGCGTAAGGCGCAAGGTGGAAGAAAGTTATTAATAGGACTTAAATTCCAAATTCAAATTACCCAATCCCCTGGCGGGGACTTTGACTAAAACGAAGATCCAGAATTCAAGAGCAGAAATTGTTGAAGCGTTGAAACGTTGAAGCCAAAGAAAAAAGAGCTTTTCCCAAGGCTCTTGCTGACACTGTCACTGACACTGACACTGACACTTGCCTTGGTTTTCGTTTTGGAAATTGGAATTTGGAATTTGGATATTGTTTGTTATTTGGAATTTGGGATTTGGAATTTAAGTCTTCCAATTGCTTCTTTTCTTCCCGTCAACCGTACACCGTCCACCGTCAACCGATTGCCTGCATTGGCTATCAGTCCAGGCTGGGAATGCCGAACTTGCCCCACAGGTAATTCAAGCGGTAACGGCGCTCGATCTCCGGGCGGCGCAGCGCTGTAGCGAGGTTCTTGAGGAACCAGGCCGCCTTGGCGTTCAGTTCGTCGTCGTCGCGGAAGCGGGCCAGCAGCCTGTCCTCCAGCGGCCCGGAGTCCGGCATTTCCCCTTGCCGCCGTTTTGCGAACAGGGCGGCGAAGTCGTCGCGGGCGAATTCCAGCTCCACCGGAAGTTTGGCCAGGAACTCCGCGAACTCCGCATGGGGATCGGCGGCCTCCTGCCGCCGGCTGCCGCTGCCCAGCTGGAGGAAGGACTGGTGATTCTTGCGGACCTCGTAGCTGAAGGCGGAGAAACGCTCCGGCAAGCTCTGGCGGCGGCGGCCGCGCTCCACCACCCGGTCCAGCGACTCGCGGAGCAGCGATTCCGGGATGTCCTTTTCCCACCAGCGATAGAGCACGTCGAAATCCTTGCTGGTGATGAAAAAACGGATGTTGTGCCGCACGTCCAGGTACTGGATGAGACGGATGATGTAGTCGTAGTCGCTGCCGCATCCCCGGGTCATGCGCTTCGCTCCTTCAGCCGCTCATGGATGCGGCGCAGGCCGTGAAAGACCAGGTCGGGGGCATAGGCGTCGATGCCGGCCACCCGATCCTTGAATTCTCGCACCAGCCCGCCCGTGGCCACGACCTTCGCAGCGCGGCCCAGTTCCCGGCGGTAGCATGAGATCAGATGCTGCAGGGCGCCGACATAGCCGTAGAAAATGCCGGCCCGGATGCTGTCGGCGGTGTTGCTTCCCACCGGAGAGGATGGGACGCTGAATTCGACGCGCTTCAGCTTGGCCGCATGGTCGGCCAGGCACTGGATGGCGATGCCGATGCCGGGCATGATGCAGCCGCCGCAGTACTCCCCGCTGCGGTTGACCAGGTCGAAGGTGATGGCCGTGCCCGAGTCGATGACGATCAGCGGCGGGGGAAACAGGTCCAGCGCCCCGACACAGTCGGCAATGCGGTCGGCGCCGAGCTCGCCGGGCCGGTCGATCCTCAGGACCAGGCCGCCGGGCGTGCGCGCATCGAGGAAGACCGGGCGCACGCGGCAGGCGTTCTGGATGCCGTCCCCCAAACCACGGTCCAGACGCGGCACCACCGAAGAGACGATGGCGGCCGTCACCCGCCCGGCCCAGGAGGCCGGCAGCAGGGTGGCGAGAGCCCGTCGTGACCAGGAGGCGGGGGTGGGCACGCGCTGGCGGCAGGCGATGGCCCGGTTGCGGAACACGGCAACGGCGGTCGTCGTGTTGCCCACGTCAACGGTCAGCAGCATGAAGCTCCTCCTCGTTCAGCATCCGCAAGCTGAGTTTCTCCCTGGCCAGCAGGAAAAGACCCAGGAAGAAAACCGGCAAAACAGAGATGGCATGCAGGACGAAGGCATAGGACAGGGCCGGCCCTTTGGGGACCAGGAAAAGCCCGAGGGCAAGCTGGCAGAGATAGTGGAACGTGCCGATGTACCCGGGAGAGGAGGGCACGACCACGCTGATGGTGGTCACGACCATCGTCACCAGCGCGGCGCTCCAGGGCAGGCGGTAGCTCGCGACGAAGCCGAAGGCTTGAAACAGCAGCTGATAGGTCCAGGCGTAACTGGCCCATATCAGCAGGGAAAGCAAGGCGACGACGGCATAATGGCCGCAGCGTTCGAGAGGGACGACGCCGCAGAGGAACTGCTCGAGAATCCGGTAAACCCGGGAGGTGACCTTGCCAGGGAGGAAGCACAGCATGCGCTGGCAGGCGGCCAGCGAAGTTCGCCGGTATTTCTTCATCAGCAGCAGCAGCAAACTCAACAGGACGACCAAAACGAGCATGATGGCGCCGCTCTGCCGCACCCAGCCGGGGAAAGGGAAGATCAGCAGCGCCAGCCCCAGCAGCAGCAGCAGGGAGACCACGTCGATGATCCTCTCGATGACGATGGAGGCCAGCATGGCGCCGGGCTGGATGCCCGTCCGCCTGGCGGCATGCCAGGCCCGGACGAATTCGCCCAGGTGCGCCGGCATGAACGTGTTGGCCATGTAGCCGATGCTCAGCGAAACGAAGAGCACCCCGGTGTCGGCCCGGGCGATGGGCAGCAGAAGATAATGCCAGCGCAGGCTGCGCAGGAAAAGCCCCAGGAGGACGACCGCCAGCGCCGGCAGCAGGAACAGGTAGTCGGCCTGGGCCAGCGCCTGAAGCATTTCGGCGGCATTCACGCGACGGAACGCCAGGAAGATGAAGATCAGGCTGATGGCGACCCCGGCCGCCGTCTTCCATATGCTGCTGCTTTTGCCTGTTCCCATCGGCCTCCTCTATAGCAAATCGCGGTCGCAAAGTCAAAAGCGGAAGGGAATTGAATTTTTTCCCGTGATGTGTTAAAAACAAATGAATTCGCGAAAGAGCCGCGAGTCGCCCAAGGAGGCGAGCCATGGAACTTTCCGCCTTTCAGGTGAGCAAGATCGAGCTCATCGCCGAGTACGAAGCGGCCGTGATGGAACTCTATTGGGTCTACAGCGAGAAATTCCCCGAGCACAGGGACTTCTGGATCGACATGGCCGATGACGAAAGGAAGAACGTGGAATGGGTGCATTCGACCATCGAGTTGATCAAGGCCGGCAAGATCGACTACAACCGCGATCGCTTCAACATCGAGGCCGTGCGCACGGCGATGAACTTCGTCAAGACGCAGATCCGTGAGTCATTGGACAAGCCGGTCACCCACCAGGCGGCGCTGGCCTATGCCGCGGGCATCGAGGACTCGATGACCAAGAAAAGGTTCTACGAGATGATCAAGGACGACAATCAGGAGGCGCGCCTCCTCTACCAGAAATTCGCGGTGGAGAACCAGAAGCACCGCGACAAGCTCAGCCAGTACCGGCAGAAACACAAGACATGACACCTGCTGAGTCGGCGGGCAGGAGGGAACCTTGCGAAAAAGCATTTTTTCCACCCTGTTCCTTGGCGCGGCATTGACCATGGCCGCCGGCAGCGGCTTTGAATCCGATGTTCTCCACACCGCGGGCGGGGAGCTGCGCATCACCTTCATCGGCCACGCGTCCATGCAGTTCCAGTTCGGCGGAACCGTCATCTATGTCGACCCCGACGGCCGGTTGGCCGACTTCTCCAAGCTGCTCCAGGCCGACCTGATCCTGGTCAGTCACCAGCATGGCGACCATTTCGACCCCAAGGCCATCGCCATGCTGCGCCATGCCGCGACGGAGATCTATGTCAGCGCCTCCTGCCGGCCGCTGCCCCCGGGGGCCAGGGTCCTGAAGAACGGCGATCGCTGCGAGTCTTCCGGCGTGGTCATCGAGGCCGTCCCGGCATATAACCTGGTGAACCTGCGCCCCGACGGCCGGCCGTTCCACCCCCGCGGCGAGGGCAACGGCTATGTGCTTGGTTTCCCCGGCCTGCGCGTCTACATCGCCGGAGACACGGAGAACATCCCCGAGATGAAGGAGATGAAGGATATCGCCGTCGCTTTCCTGCCCATGAATCTCCCCTACACCATGACTCCGGAGATGACGGCGCAGGCCGCCAGGACCTTGCGGCCGCGCATCCTCTATCCCTATCATTTTTCGGACACCGATCCGCAGCGGCTGATCGACCTGCTGCGCGACGAGCCCGCCATCGAGGTGCGTGTCCGCAAGATGAACTGACGCCCTTCCCCCTCCATGCTGGGCAGCGAATTCCGGGGGTTGGCCGAGACCGGCACCAGGGCCTACGGCGACGACCCCTGGTTCTTCCTGAGGGAGCTGGCGCAGAACAGCCGTGACGCCGGAGCGCGGAGCATCCGCGTTTCCGCCCAAACCGCGCCGGATGGAACGGAGACGATCGTGTTCGCGGACGACGGGCGCGGCATGACCCTGGCCCATGCCCGGCGTTTTCTCTTCCGCCTCTATGCCTCGGACAAGAGCACCGATCCGGCGGCCGCCGGCCGCTTCGGCATCGGCTTCTGGAGCGTCCTGCGCTTCGGGCCTTCCCTCATCCGGCTGCAATCCCGCCGCGGCAGGGATTCATGGGCCGTGAACCTGGACGCCGCCCTCAACGCCCGCCCTCTCCCCTGCAGCCTGGACCGTCCCGGAACCGAAGTCTCTCTCACCCGCCCCGCGGCCTGCTCCAGCGCGGAGGAATTCGCCCGGCAGGCGGAGACGGGGCTGCGCACCTACTGCCGCTACCTGAGGCGCAACGACCGCCGGGGCGGCATGCTGCCCCTGTGGTTCTCCGGCAGGAACCTGACCGAGCCCATGACCCTGCCCGGACCACTCAGCCTCTCGTTCCGCAGCGGCCCCGTGGAGGGAGCGGTGGGACTGGGAGAAAAACCCGAGGTCCGCCTCTATGCCCGCGGTCTGCCGGTCTGGCGCGGAGCGCTGCTGAGCCAAATGTCGTACCTGAACCCCGACGCCGACGCCCGTGCCGATGTCGGGATCGGCCTGGCGCCGGTTTTCCTGCTCAACGGCAACCACCTGGACGTGACCTTCTCCCGCGAACTGGCGGTGGAAAACAGGGCCCTCGACCTGGTGCGCAGGAAGGCGGAAGCGGCGCTGCGGCGGCTGCTGGAGACATCCCTGGAAACGACCTTTCCCAGGACCTGGCCGCAGCGGCTCGGCGACGGCATCCAGGCAGCATGGGAGCGCCTGCGCCGTCCGGGCTGGCATTGGCTGCCGCTCATGCTGCTGCTGCTGCTGCCCGCGGAATTCGTGTGGCTGCGCCATCGCATTTCCGCGCCATCCCGATCCGCTTCCTCCTGGTTCAGCCTGCGGAACGCGCCCATGTCCTACCGCGGTGCAGCCGTGGGCGCGCCGCACCCGGCCGCGGCGCCGTTCTTTTCCTACTCCCCGCGGAGCCCTAACATCTTCAGGTTGTTCGCGGCCGACCTTTACGACGAGGCCGCGGGATTCGTGCGCGGTCCCGCGAAGGAATTCCGCGCGGCCCCGCGCCCCGCCCCCTGTCCCGCCGAAGCGGGCATGCTCCTGCGGCTGCGTGCCGGAAAAGGAGACATATTCCTGCCGTTGTCCCCCGGCCAGGCTCTGCTTCACGGCTCGCTGCGCCTCGACGGCCGGATGCTGGACTCGGTCTTCGCCAGCGCCCAGGGGGAGACGGTCGCCCGGCTGCCCGCCGGCGGCCTGGTCGAATATCGCTCCTGCCCGGCCCCGGCCATGGAGGAAATGGCACCGGCTGAGTCGAAGCATCTGACCGCCCTTCCCGGCCACATCGTTCTGCCTTCCGACCTGGCGGCGGCGGTCAACGTCGTGCGCCCGGCTCCGGTCGCGGAGCGGGCGGCGCGGGCGCACTCCCTGGCGCGCCGGCACCTGGCGTACGACGCCTCGCCGGCCACCGCCGAGCGCTACCGCCGGGAGAGAAGCGCGAATTCTTGGCTGCAGCGGGTCCTGCGGATCGGCCGCGGCGACTGCGATGTCATCAACGGACTGCAGGTGCTGCTGCTCAGAAAGATGGGCGTTCCGGCACGCCTGGTCATCGGCATGATCGGCGAAAACGGACGGGCCCGCCCCCGGCTGCACGCCTGGGGCGAATATTTCGACAGGGGCTGGCAGGTCAGCGACGCCACCCCGCTCACGACCGCCGGCTTGCCGTCGCCGTCCAGCGCGTCCCCGGCCGCGGCCGAAGACGCCGTCGCTTCTCCGGACGGCGAAAGAGCCGCTGGGCGCGACCCGCCCGGTCCGGACCGGTCGGCCCTCCTGCTGGCGCTGCTGGCCGGCGTCGGCCTCTATCTGCTGACGCGCCGGGAGCGGATTTCCGCGGTGGCGCCGGCAAGCGTCAAGGACATCCAAGGCCCGCTGCTTCAGGTCGCCCGCCAGGCGATGCTGCGGCCCGAGCTTTGGGGGGCCGACAATCCCCTGCGGCGCCACCGCCTGCTGCCCACGGTCAACGGCGGCAGCATTTCATTGCGACAGGCAAAACGGCTGCTGCGCCGCCAGCGGCTTTTCGTCACCGCCAACCGCAATCCCCTGGCCCTGGCCATGGCCGCCAGCCGCATCATCGTCATCGACCTGAGCCAGCCGCTTTTTTCCCCTCTGGGCGCGCTTCTTGAAGGAGCCGGCGACACCGACACCCTGTGCCGACTGCGTCCGCAGCCGGGAGCGAAGGAAGCCGGCCTCCTGTCCGCGGTCAACCCCCTGATCAACCCCTGGTGGAGGAAGCCTTGCCCTTGCTTGCTGGCCCCGGGTTCCGACGCTGCCGACCTGGTGCGCGTCGCGCTGCCCGCGGCCCTGGTGCATCCCCCCTTTTTTTTCCCGCGGCGCTTCATCGCCGTCGCGCCCGGGGGCAAAACCTACTCCCGGGCATCGGCCCTGTACCGCGTTAATTCTCCCTTGGCCGTGCTGCGCTTCCTGCGCAGGCTGGACGACGAGGGCATGCTGGGAGGAGGTCCCCATCCCGTGCTGATGCAGAGGGCGGCGCGCCGGCTGCTGGCGAGTTTCCATGATTGACGAGCCGCGGTTGCTGGACAGGGAAGCCACTCCCGCCGCAGACGGCGAGCTTTTCTCCGTCGACGCCGATGCCCATTTGCAGAAGCTTACATCCTGCATGTTCCCCACGCCCGCCCAACTGCCGGTGGAGCTGGTGCGCGCGGCCTTGAAGCGCCGGGCAGCGGGCGTGGCGCTGGAAGTCAGGCGCTCGCGCCTGGTCATCGATGATGACGGCGAAGAAGTCACTGCCGCCCAATGGCGGGATCTGGCCTGCGCCCTGGACGCGCGCCGAGCCCCGGCCGACAGGGAAAAGGCCATCAGCGCGCTGCAGGATGCCGCGCGCCCCGGGATCGGCCTGCTGGCGGTCCTCGTCCCCGGCGCCCAAGAGATTCGGATCGAGAGCCCCGGCAGGGACAAGCGCCCGGCCCTGCATGCTCGCGGCGGAACCGTCGAGTCGGCCGCTTCGACGAAGGATAGCCGGGGTACGCGCATCGCCATACGCCGCCGGGACGGCTCCGTCGCCAGCGAAAAAAAACTGCTGACGGAGCTTTGCGCCGCCGTGGCGGGCGAGATCACGCTCAACGGCCTGCGCATAGGGAAAAAGCCCGTGCTGCGACGGACCCTGGTGCAGCAGGAAGTGGACCTCGGCACGGACAGGGGGCCGTTCCGGGTCGCCATTCCCGCCCGGGGGGACATCTGCCGCATTTGGCTGCTGGACCAGCAGATCCCCTGGCAACTGTTCACCTGCGCCCCCTACCACGGGCTGGTCTTCGACGCCGCGCTGGAATCGCGTCAGGCGGCGACGCAGCAGGAGTTTGCGCAACTGGCCGCCGCTGCCGCCCGCCTCTATCATTGGCTGGCCGATCACTATCCTTCCTTTCCCCCGCGCTACCAGGAGCGCATCGAGGAACTTCTTTTCAAAAAGATCGGGACGACCGGCGACCTGCGGCTGCTCTCCTCCTTTGCCCCTTTCCGCCTCCGGCACTCCCATCAGCGGCTGAGCCTCGAGGAAGTGCGCCGCCAGGCGGCCAGGGGCCGCCTGGTCGCGCTGCCGCTGGACGCCTCCCGGGAACGATTTCCAGACGTCCAGCAGCAGGCGCTGCTGCTCACGCCGCGGCAGAGGGATTTTCTGATCAATGTCGCCGGAGTGCCCTTGGTCTCGTTACCTCCTTCCGCAGCCGGTTCGGGAAAATGGGCGAAGCGGGCCGGCGTATGGCTGCGCCATGCGCATCGCCTGGCCGCCCGCCTGCCCCGCTGGCACACCGGGGTTCTCGACGCCACGAGGCTGAGCGCCGATGAATCGCGGCTCTGCCGGGAGCTGGAGCTCATGGGACGCGCTCATGCGCACCCCCTTCTGCCGTTCCCCCTCGGTGTGGCCATGATCCCGGGGCGCGGCCTGGGCCCCTCCTTTTGGCGCCGGGCGACACCGGGGGACCTGCTGCTGCGCCGCGGCCATCCACTGGTGAGGTCGGCGGTCCGCAGTGTCGCCCGTGACCGCGCCAATGCCGAGCTGGCCCTTGCAGCGCTGGTGCCGCGGAGCTTTTGACAGCCGGCCGCCGATGATTTAAAATAACGGGGACATCCCCGGGAGGTGAAGCATGCCGACAAGCCAAAAGATCCTGTGGGCCGGCCTGGCCGTCGTCGCCGCGGCCATCATCGCCCTGGCTTATTTTCTTTTCCTGGCCCCGCCGGCAGAGAAAACAACGACCCTCATCCCTGATGCCCCGGCGCGCTCCGCTGCCGCTCCCCCGGCGGTCGCTGCCGGGTACGACGAAGACGACCCGGCCATCGTGCCGCTCGATCTCGACCTGGACCGGAGTGACGCGGCGGTGCGCGAGCTGGTCGCCGGACAGGAAGTGCCGGCGGCACTGAAAAAATGGCTGCAGCAGAAGGAGCTGGTTCGTACCGTGGTCGCCGTCGTGGACGGCATCGCCCGCGGGGAGAGCCCGGCGCCGCTCCTGCCCTTTCTGGCACCTGACGAAAAATTCCAGGCCTTGGAGAAGGAAGGCAAGCTGCGTCCGGACCCGAAGAGCTTCCGGCGCTACGATCCGCTGGTCAGTGCCTTCACAACGGTTCCGGACCAGGCATGGATCACCTGGTACAGGACGCTGCGCCCCACCCTGGAGAAGGCCTTTCGCGAGCTGGGCTACCCGGGCGTCACATTCGCCCAGCGCCTGCGGCAGGCCAGCGATCTGCTGCTGCAGACGCCGCCCTGCACGGATCGCATCGTCCTCGAGAGGAAAATAATGAGCTACGCGTTCGCCGATCCGGGGCTGGAAGCGCTCCCCCCGGCGCAGAAACTCATGCTGCGGCTGGGCCCGGGGAACGCGGCGCGGGTCCAGAAGAAACTGCGCGCGCTGGCAGCGCGAATGGAAGCGGGCGGGAAAAAAGAATGAAACGGATGATCAGCGACCTCCACGAGAAAGGCCGGTCTCCTGCGGATTATCGCAAAGAACGGTCAGGTCGTGCGGATCACTCCGCCACTTTGACGTTGGCGGCCTTGGGTCCCTTGTCTTCCTGAATGACCTCGAAAGTGACGTCCTGTCCCTCTTCCAGGGTCTTGAATCCCTCCTGGGAGGTGATGGCGGTGTGGTGGACGAAAATGTCCTTGCCGTCCTCACCGTGAATGAATCCATAACCCTTCTTGGCATCGAACCATTTGACTTTGCCTTTTAGCATGGTGCTTGTTCCTCGCAATTTAGAGATGCATCATGCTAGCACACTTCTTTTCGAGTGTCAAACCCGAAAGACCGGACGGTTCGGGCTGCTCTGACCCGGCAGGCAAGAGGTGGATTTGCCATTCGTCAGCCGGGCTGATACACTGAGCGGGAGGAAAAACCATGGCGCATCTCACTTCCCGATCGGCATACAGGGACCTGACCGCCCGCCTCAACCTCTGCCCCCAGGGGGCCCCGCCCTCCGCCGCCCTGTACGGCATCCTGCAGCTGCTGTTCTCCGAGATCGAGGCCGCCCTGGTCGCCGGGCTGCCCATCAAGCCTTTCACCGCCGCAAAAGCGGCCGGCATCTGGAAAAAGACCGAGGCGGAGGCGCGGAAGACCCTGGACACGCTGGCCGGCCGCGGCATCCTCGTCGACTCGCCGCGCCGGGACGGGGCGATGGTCTATTGCCTGCCGCCCCCGATGGCCGGCTTTTTCGAGTTCTCCTTGATGCGCCTGCGCAGCGACATCGACCAGAAGCTGCTGTCCGAGCTTTTTCACCAATACCTCAACGTCGAGGAGGAATTCATCAAGCAGCTGTTCTGCAGCGGCGAGACGCAACTGGGCCGGGTGTTCGTGAACGAGACGGCGTTGAGCGCGGAGAATTCGCTGCATGTCCTCGATTACGAGCGCGCCTCGGAGATCGTCCGGTCCGCGCGCCATGTCGGCGTGGGCATCTGCTATTGCCGCCACAAGATGGAGCATCTCGGCCGCGCCTGCGCCGCCCCGCGGGAAATCTGCCTGACGTTCAACAACACGGCCGACTCGCTGGCGCGCCACGGCATCGCCCGGCGCATCGACGCCAGCGAGGGTCTGGACCTGCTGCAGCAGGCGCGCGACCGGCTCCTGGTGCAATTCGGCGAGAACGTGCGCGAATCGGTCAACTTCATCTGCAACTGCTGCGGCTGCTGCTGCGAGGCCATGATCGCCGCCCGCCGCTTCGGCTTCCTGCATCCTGTCCATACCAGCAACTATCTGCCGGTCATCGACGAAGCCGGCTGCAGCGGCTGCGGCAGGTGCATCGAAGCCTGCCCGGTGCAGGCCCTGGCGCTGGTTTCGGCCAACGACCCCCAGCGGCCGAAACGGAAGATCGCCCGCCTTGACCCGGAGCTGTGCCTGGGCTGCGGCGTCTGCGCCGCCGCCGGCCACGGGAAATGCATCACGCTCACGCAACGGCCGCAGCGGGTGATCACACCCCTGAATTCCACCCACCGTGCCGTGGTCATGGCCATCGAGAGGGGCAAGCTGCAGAATCTGATCTTCGACGTTCAGGCCCATTGGAACCACCGGGCCATGGCCGCCATCCTGGGGGCCATCCTGAAGCTGCCGCCTCTTCAGCAGGCCCTGGCCAGCCGCCAGATGAAGTCGCGCTACCTGGAGTTCCTGATCCGGAAGCTGAAGGGTTGATAGGAAGAACACGGACGAGCACGGACGAACACGGACCAACACGGACAAGAATAAAAGAGAGTTATATTGTGTTTCTCTTGGGCTTCTGATATATTGATTTTTCAAAAAAGGAGTCGCCAATGAAAAAAATCCTTGCTCTCGCCATTATTCTCCTGCTGCTCGGTTTCGCCACCTGTCAGAAGGCCGGCGGCGCACCCCAGACCCTGAAAAAGGAAAACCTGGACAGCCAGAAAAAGAAGGTCAGCTACGCCATCGGCCTCGACATCGGCAAGAACTTCAAAGCCCGCTTCATGGACATCGACCTGGACATCCTGCTCCAGGGGCTCAAGGCCGCCCAGACAGCCGAAACACCCCTGCTCAGCGACGAGGAGATCCAGAAGGTCATGGGCGAGTTCCAGCAGGAAATGATGAAGGCCGACCAGGAACGGCGCCAGTCACAGGGGAAGGAGAACACGACCAAGGAAGAGGCGTTCCTCAAGGAGCACGCCCAAAAGCAGGGGGTACAGGTCACCGCCAGCGGCCTGCAATATTCGGTGATCACCGAGGGCACGGGGCCCCGGCCCAAGGAGAGCGACACGGTCAAGGTGCATTATCGCGGCACGCTGCTCGACGGCACCGAGTTCGACAGCTCCTACAAGCGCAATGATCCGGCCGTGTTCCCGCTCAAGAACGTGATCAAGGGCTGGAGCGAGGCCCTGCAGCTGATGCGCGTCGGCTCCAAGTACCAGGTCGTGCTGCCCAGCCGCCTGGCGTACGGTGAACAAGGCGCCGGGCAGGTCATCGGCCCCAACGCCACCCTGGTGTTCGAGGTCGAGCTCCTCGGCATCGAGAATCCGGCCGAGGAAGCGAAAGGCGAAAGGGCGAAGTGATCCGGACGCCGCTGCTCATCAGCGTCGCCGCCTGCCAGCTGGTGGGGGTCATCGGCTCTTTTTTCACGCGGCCGGCCATCCCGGGCTGGTACGCCGGGTTGAATAAGCCTTCGTTCACCCCGCCGGGCTGGCTATTCGGCCCGGCATGGATCACCCTCTACCTGCTGATGGGCATTGCCGCCTACCTGGTCTGGAACCGGGGGGCGGCGCGCCAGGG
Organism: Candidatus Aminicenantes bacterium UBA2190; assembly: GCA_002335385.1. Lineage (GTDB taxonomy): Bacteria > Acidobacteriota > Aminicenantia > UBA2199 > UBA2199 > UBA2199. The sequence continues at coordinate 4,157 of DCVK01000002.1, read as the reverse complement.
GGTGCGGACGGCCCTGGCCGTCTTCCTTGTCCAGCTGCTGCTGAACGCCGCCTGGTCGCCCGTCTTCTTCGGCCTGCGTTCGCCCCTGGCTGGGGCCATCATCATCGTCCTGCTCTGGCTGGCCATCGCGGCGACGATCTTCCTCTTCTGGAAAATATCCCGCTGCGCGGCTCTGCTGCTCCTCCCCTATCTCCTCTGGGTCACCTATGCCTCGGCGCTGAACATATCCATTTATTTCTTGAATCGCTGATCTGCACGGGGTTGAATAGATGGACAATCGCTCGCTAGGCGTCAGCCGTCACGCCGCAGGCGTTGGGCATTATGCGTAACCGCGACAGATCGATATTTTGCTGTTGGAAATAACGCCTAACGAATGATCATTGAGCCCGTTCCCGCGTTACGGAGTCCGGCTATCCCCTCATGACCGACTCGATGCTCTGCCCTTCGGTTCGCCGGGCATCGGCCCGCTTGAGCAAAACGGCGAAGACGAATCCCACCGCCCCCAGCACGGCGAACATCAGCATGGTGCTGCGGTAGTCGACGACGGCCACGCTCTGCCCGTCGATGATCTTCTGCGTCGTATGGGCGTCGGAGATGCGGCCGGCGATGTAGGGGAAGAGCATCAGGCCGACGTTCTGGATGTAGCCGACGACACCGAAGGCCGTGCCCAGCCGTCGCTCCGGGACCATCATCGGGATGGCGGCCCAAAGCGCCGCCGGCACCAGCGACAGGGCGATGCCGACGATAAAGATCGGGATCACGGGCGGCACGAAGGTGAAGCCGATGAGCAGGTGGCTGGGGATGAGCAGCAGCGAGCCGAGCATCATCAGCGTGGCCCGTTTGCCGTGGCGGTCGACCAGCCAGCCGAAAATCGGCGTGAAGATCATGGTGCCGAAGATGAGAGCCGAGGCGATGGCGCCGGCCAGGATCTCGCTGTAATGGAATTTCTGCACCAGGATATCGGGCGCGTAGGCCTGGAAGGGGAAGACCGCCGAGTAAAACGTGACGCACAGCAGCGAGATGAACCAGAAGGAGGGGCTGAAGGTGAATACCTCCCTCAGGCGGAACCTCTCCTCGGGCTGGCCGGCGGCCGGGGCAGCGCTCGCGCCTTCCGGCATGGGAGCGCCCGCGCGACCCCGGGCCCGGCGCTCGAGCCAGAGGTAGAAGAAAAAGGTCGCAAAGCCGACCAGCATGAGCACGGCGGCGAACCACAGGGCGTTGCGCAGGCCCCAGCGCGTGGCCACGGGGGCCTGGATGTTGAGGGCCAGGAATGTGCCCAGGCGCATGATGGTCAGGTTCAGCCCGTAGGCGAAGGCCAGCTCCTTGCCCTTGAACCAGCGCGCCAGCACCTTGTTGTTCACCACCAGGATGGCTTCGGCGCCGACGCCGTAGACGGCGCGCCCCAAGAGCATGACCTTGAGCTCCGGGCTCCAGTCGGGGAGAAAGGCGGTGCGCAGCCACTCATAGGCCGGCCCCAGCAGGCGCGGCAGCCCCTCCATGGCTCCCAGAGCCGTCAGCACAGCGCCCAGGAAGCACAGGAAGCCGTACAGGATCCCCGACTTCTTCAAGCCGAGCTTGTCGACCAGTACCCCGGCCAACAGCAGCATCAGCAGGAAGACGTTGGCCACGGCATAAGCCGAAAAGAGCAGCCCGTACTGCGAGCCGGAAAAGCCCAGGCCGCCCTGGGCCGCCGGAGCCTTGATCAGCGTCCCCAGCGGCGTGATGGAATCGTAGATGAAGTACTGGGCAAAGCAGATCAGGCTCATGATGGCCAGCACCAGCCAGCGGAAATACGGCTTCAGGGGGGAACGGTCGGATTCCGGGTTCATGGGTTCAACTCCTTTCGCAGCACTTTGATGAGGGAAAAAAAGAAAGGCGCGGCCCGCATCATGAAGCCGGTGTGCCCGGCTCCTGCCTCGGGACGGGAGCGACCCCGCGTTCCTCGTCCTCTTTCCCCTTGCGGCGCGCGCGGATCTTGACGATCACGTCGACGGGGGTGTTCTTCACCAAAAGCGTTTCGCCGTTGAGCAGGGTGAGGACGGTGGGCGGGCCGGGCTGGATATCCCGGATCATGTCGATATTGAGCATGATCTCCAATCCGTCATGGCGAAACAAGCGGATCATCTTTCACCTTCTCCTGCCGGCTGAAAAGGCCTTCGCCGCGGACCCGGCCAGGCAAAAATGCATCATACCACCAATCGCCGCGGCGCACAATCGGCCCCGGGGCGCTGTTTGACTTTGGGCGACCTTGCGCCTATATTCCGGGGATGGATGCCGGACGATATCACGAGCATTACCTGCTGCAGGCCGGATGGCTGGCGCCGGCCCGACATTTCCTCTTCCGCAAGGCGGGACTGGCCCGTCGCCGCCGGGTTCTCGACCTGGGCTGCGGCAGCGGCGTCATCGCCGAGGAGATGCGCCAGGTCTGCGGCCGCCCGGTCATGGCCGTCGACCGCGACAGGGAGATGGCAGCCTTCGCCCGCGCCCGTTATCCGGGGAACGACTACCTGGCCGGGGACGAGCGGCTGCTGGTCAGCAAAGGGATGCGCTTCGACCTGGTCGTCATCTCCTTCGTGCTGCTGTGGCAGCAGCGGCCACTCCCATTTCTGAAGCGGGTCAGGAAGCTGATCGCGGAGAACGGCGCGCTGCTGGTGCTGGCCGAGCCCGACTACGGCGGCAGGATCGACCACCCCGCCGGACTCGACTTTCTGAAGGAAATTTATATCAGCCATATCCGCCGCGAGGGCGGCGACCCATTCATCGGCCGCCGGCTCCCGGCGCTGCTGCAGCGCGCCGGCTTCCAGGCCGACGTCGAACTGGCCAGTTGCCTGGATATCCCCCACGGCTCCGCCGCCGCCGCCTGGGAACGGGAATGGCGCTTTTGGCAGGAACTGGCCGGTTTCAGCGACGCAACGCTGGCCCGCATCCTGCGCCTGGAAAAGAGGGCCCTCGCCCGCCAGGAGCGGCTGGTGCTCTTTCCCGTGTTCTGCGCCCTGGCCCGCCCCTGAAGCCGACCGCGCGCGGCGCCCGCCGCTAGAAGGTGAACTTGAAGGGGACGGACAGCCAGACCTTGACGTTGACGTTGTCCTTCTGGGCCGGGGAATATTTCCAGTTGTTCAGTGTCTCCTCGATCAGTATCTTGATGTCGCTCGGGACATTTCCGGTCAGGATCTTGACCTTGGCCACCTTGCCGGTCTCATCGACCAGGATGGTCGTGGGGATGGTCATGGTCTTGCCCCGGTACTTCGTCCGCATCGACGGGGAAACGGCGGGGGCGCTCCCCGATATCTTGGCCGGCTGGACCGTGACCTCGTTCAGTGCCACCTGGTCGCCGGGCTTGGTCCTGGCGGCTTCGGTATTTTTTTTCTCGATCTCGGCCAGCTTAACCTTCTCCTCCTCCGCCTTTTTACGTTCCAGCTCTTCCTGGGCTTTCCTGTCCTCTTCCTCTTTCAGCTGCTGCGCGGCCGTCTCCTGCTTGAGCCTGTCTTGCTCGGCCGTCATGCGCGCCTGCTCCGCTTCATTTTTCCGTCGCTGTTCCTCAAGCTGCCGGATCTTCTGCTCGGTCTCCCTTCTCTCCGCCTCGTTGTCGATCGTGGCTTTCAGGGCTTCCAGTTCCTTGATCTTGTCCGTCATGGCCTTGATCTGGGACTGCTGCTCCTCCAGGGCCTTGAGGCGCTGCTCTTCCCTCGCCCTCTCCTCGGCGGTGACCTCGCTCACCTTCTGGCCTGAGCTCACGGCCATGTAGATGCCGATGACCGCGGCGAGGGCGACGCCGCCCAGAACCGGCCACAGCCAGCCCGGGACCTTCTTGCGCTCGTCCAGCCCCTCCAGGATGCCGCTGACCAGGTCTTCCTTGGCTTGCGGGGAGGCGGGCGTCTCCTTCTTGGGCTCGGGAATGTCGTAGGCCAGCTCCTGCTTGAGGACCTTCTCCTCCTCGTCGACTGATTCGCCGTAGAGCGAGTTCATGAAGTAGGCCAGGTTGAAGGTGATGGAGGAGAGCTCCTCGATATGGAAATAATTGGCGATGAAGTCCTTGAACTCCTTGATGGTCAGGAAGCGCTTCAGCGGATCTGGGTTCAGCGTTTTTTTGAAGAAGGTGATGACGTTGGTCAGGAAGTTCTTGTCGGTTGAGGGCATGTACTGCTTGAAGGTCAGGT